>NZ_LJPW01000152.1 GCF_001400735.1 Pseudomonas caricapapayae | reverse complement strand
CGCGTTGAGGGTTTTTGTTTAAGTAGAAGTCACCAAAATTCGCTGGAACGTTACCTGCTAACGGATCGGCAACAGAATTTCTTGACGACCATAGAGCATTGGAACCACCTGATCCCATCCCGAACTCAGCAGTGAAACGATGTATCGCCGATGGTAGTGTGGGGTTTCCCCATGTGAGAGTAGGTCATCGTCAAGATTGAATTCCGAAACCCCTCATCGCTTACGCGATGAGGGGTTTTGTCGTTGTGGGCTAACAAATAAAAAGCCCGCTCAGGCATTCGCTCCGAACGGGCTGCTGCGATGGAAGATGAATCAGCCGAACAGGCTACGCACGTTATTCATCGCGCCGTCAGCAAACCCCTGAAGAAACTCCTCAAAGTCATCCCCTTCAGGCCCTCCCGGAACAGGGTCGGCAATAATGGTCCAGCTGGCCATACACGTATCCTCACCGCCAGGCTCTACAATCATTGCCGCCCATAGGTTGCTTACCGGCAAACTGGTGTGAATCAGTGACCAGGTCATATACAGCGCTTGATCATCCCGAGAGTTCAACTGTTCGATGGCCACGTTGCCATCCTTGAAGAGCTTCTTGCGAACTGAACCCGGCCCACTGCCGGTGACTTCGGTACTTTCCAACGCCGGTATAAACGCCTGGAAACCACCGAAATTCCCTGCGACAGCCCACACGCTAGCGGCATCACCAGGGACTTGCACGGTCGAAACCACTCGGCACGATACTGGGTTCTTTATAAGTGTGTCAGGCTTCAGATAGCTGTGAAATGTGCTCATGTCTTTCTCCAGTTACATCAGTAAGGTATTGGCTCAGATAAAGCCGATTTCTTTCAGGTAATCGCAGCCCTTGCGCAGCAACGCCGGGCTTTTCTGTGGGTATTGCTCGCCCATACGGCGGATGCCGGTCAGGGTGTTCTGGTACTCGATCATCGATATGTCGCCGATGTCTTCCTCGAATCCGTCGAGATAGAAACCCAGCACCCCAAACAAGGCGTTATGGCTGTCGACACGGCTGAGTTGGGCTTGCCATTGCTCCACGCTCACCAGTTCGAACTGGCGGCCTGCCTCGCGGAAGGCTTCCACGTAGTTGCTCCAGCTCAAGGGCTCGGGGTTATGCAGGTTGAACACAGCGTGATCTGGCTGATAACGGCTGGCATGGAAGCCGATAAAGCGCGCTAGAAAGTCCACCGGCATCAGGTCGAAGTTGATTGAAAACTCCGGCACCTGACCCAATTGCAAAGAGCCTTTGAGCATCAGCATCAGGCGATTTTTTTGTGGCTGGCAGACGCCGGTGAGGCTGTTGAACGCGATATTGCCGGGGCGATAAATGTTCACCCAGACACCCTGGTCCCGGGCACATTGCAGAACGCGCTCCGCCACCCACTTGGAAAGGTTGTAGCCATTCTTGATATAGATCGGCGCAGTAGCCGCAGCGGGTTGTTCGAGCACGTTGCCTGCGGCATCGATAGCGCTGCAGGCCGACAGGGTCGAAACGAAGTTGAAGACCTTTTTACTGCGCCCCTCACACAACTTCAGGCATTCAAAGACGGGAGCAACATTGTCTGTAACAAGGGTTTCATAGTCCTGAACATGATTCACATTGGCCGCGTTATGCACCAGCGCACCGAACTCGCTGTCCAGCCGTTCGTACACCGCTTCGCCGAGACCCAGCCTGGGCTTCGTCACGTCGGCGGGATAGACCGTCACGCGGCTCAGATCCAGATGATCCAGACGGTTTTCCCGCAGTGCATATTCGAAACGTTGCTGCGCGCTTTGTCCCGGAGTTTCACGAACCAGGCAGGCGATCTCTGTCGCCCCCCAGTTCAGCAGCGCCTCAACGATGTGTACACCGAGAAAACCATTGGCACCGGTAACAATCACCTTATGAACGTCGCCCAGCCTGCTGACCGGCAGTGTCGACAGTTGAATGTCGGGGTTTGCATCCCGCGCTGCCTGAGCGCTGATGGTGCCGGCCGAGGTGCCTGTGCTGTCGATCAGGCCAGCCAGTGTCAGTACGGTAGGCGCTTCGATAAAACGGTTGATCGGGATGCTGCGCCCAAACCGTTCACGAACCCCCAGCAACAGGCGCGACAGCAGGATCGAATGACCGCCAAGATTGAAAAAGCTTTCGTCAGTCGAGATGTCTTCCGCAGGCAGCTCCAACAGTTCGGCCCATAGCACCAGCAGTGCTTGCTCGATCTCGCTCTGGGGCAGACGACACGTGCGCTGCCCGCTGAAGCTCAGCGGTATTTCCAGAAGCGCCTTGCGATCGACCTTGCCATTACTGGCAAACGGCATATCGAGCAACTTCGTATAGACAGCAGGATGCATGTAGTCAGGCAGCAGGCCTTGCACATGGACCCTTAATGCCTGTTCGTCATGCTCCAGACAAGGTTGGGCGAGAAACGCCAGAATTCGCCGCTGCCTGTCGATCACTACGGCGACCTGTCGATACAGCCCGCTGTCGCGCAGGCAATGCTCGATCTCTTCCGGCTCAACGCGAAAGCCGCGAATCTTCACCTGATTATCACGGCGCCCGCTCAATACGATGCCGTCAGCCGTCCACCTGGCGATATCTCCGGTGCGATAGGCCCGCAGTGGCTGCCCGTCCGGTTTGATCAGCCACACATAGCGCTCGGCGGTAAGTTCGGGATTGTTGACATAGCCCAGGCAAACGCCAGGACCTGCGATGTACAGCTCACCCTGCGTGTGCTCCGCCACCGGCTGCAAGTGCTCATCGAGAATCCAGGCCTGGCTGTTGGCAATCGGTCTTCCCAGGTGCCGATTGCTGCTGGAAGGTCCGAACTCGCAGGCCGTGACCAGCACCGTGGCTTCGGTAGGACCATACAGGTTGTGGAAGTGGCATTTTCCGGCGAGCTGCGCAATCACGTGCGGCTCGCAGACATCTCCGCCGGTCGTTATATGCTCAAGCCCCAGCGGCTGATCCAGCGGCAGAATACTCAGCAGTGCCGGTGGCAGAAACGCGTGGGTGATGCCTTGTTGCAGCACGCCGACCAGTTGCAATGGATCACGCCGCTGGTCCTCATCGGGCACCACCAGCTCGGCACCACTGAGCCAGGTGGGGAAGATGTCGATGATCGACGAATCAAAACTCAGCGTAGAGAATTGCAGCACCCGGCTGTGTTCGCTCAGGTTTACATACTCGGCGTACCAGGCCGTGAAGTGGCTTAGGTTGCGTTGGCTGAGCAGTACACCTTTTGGTTGCCCGGTAGTGCCCGACGTATAAAGCGCCATGCAGGGCGCATCAGGATCGGTGCTGACGCCTATCCGCGGTGAACCCACATCTTCCAGGCGCACGGCAGCGATATCCAGCGCTGGAAACTCTGCAGCGGCCAGCGGGTGCAAGCCATCGTGAAGCAACAGCATCGCCCCGGAGTTTTCCAGAATGTACTGTTGACGCTGCACAGGCTGGCCTGGATCAAGCGGCAGATAAATCGCGCCGCAGCGCAGAATCGCCAGAATGCCCGCATACAGCTCGGGTGACTTGTGCAGGCAAATGCCGATCACGGGCGGGGTGTCAGCTTTTGCCTGCGCCAGCAGCGGCAGCAGCAGACGTTGAATGGCGATGCTGTGCGCGTGCAGTGATCTATAGCTGAGCGTCTGGTTGCGAACCGACAGTGCCGGGCGTTCGGCAAACTTCAGCAGTGCCTGCTCCAGCCGGTCAGTGATCGGCGTTTCAGCCAGTGTCAGCAGATGCGATTGTTCCGTTTGATTGAGGTGGTGCTCGAAGAGCAAGTGATCAACCGCCTGCAAGCCATTCAGTCGGTCGCTATAGGCGTGGGTTATGGCAGGCAGACTGTTGAAATACTCATCGTCTCTGGACAACCGACTGACCTGCAACGCCGCCAGATCCACCATGCCTGCGACAGCAAGATCCCGCAGTACGCGGCCGTTGCCTGATGCCTCGGCCGTCAGCCATTCATGAGCAATCAAGCGTCGAGCGTCGGCCGTGCCGTGCCAGCACAGCAGCTCCAGGCGAGGCAGTCCGTGTTCCAGCGCCGTGCTGAAGCCGACCCGCAGGCTCAGATCTGTGCGCTGGTCAGACGGCTCAAGCCGTACCTCGCCCAAATCCAGGCTGCCGTCGTCGATCAAGACGCACGGGTCAGGCACCGTCAACATCTGCAGCGCCTTTTGCTCATTCAGGTGTCGTACGCCATGCCCGTGAGCTTGCAGCTCGGCATTCAGTTCACTCAGGGTCAGGCTGTGACCGATGAGTACAATCTCCAGGCGCTTCATTGCAGCGTTCCTTGCGCCGGCAGGTAGTCCGCCAGTGCACGTTGCACACAGGGATCGTCCAGCATCGAGCTGCTCTTGAAGAAGCGCACGATATTGGCGACCAATGGGTGGTGGCGGTTGACGGGAAAGCTCACGGCCCTGGTCTCGTCCTTGAGCGCCTGCTTGACGGCATCCGGCACCTGCAAGTGCTCGATCAGGGTGAAATCGAAGCCGTTCTGGATGTCGTTGGTCAAATACTGAGCGATGAATACCGGCATGATCCGGGCGATGGACTCCCGATCCTGATCGGTCGCGGTGTGCCAGTAAATTCGTACCAGCCGCGCCCAGAATCCCGAGTGACGTCCCTCGTCCAGCAAATGGTCAGCCATCAGTCCCTTCACCGATTGCTTGACCGAGTCGTCCCTGGCGAACGCCGCTACGTCATTGGTGACGGTGTTCTCCGCGATCGCCACGCAGATCAGTTCGACCGCGCTGCGCAGATGCTCGGGAGCCAGTGCCAGCGCGGCGGGTATGGCTCGGCTGAGTTCGATTTCGTCAGGCAGCCGGATAGGCTCGATGCCGGTCAGAGCGATGGTCTGTTGCATGAAATCCATCGCCACCAGCGCGTGATAGTCCTCGTCGACCACCACTGTCATGGCGTCATAGCGGCAGGCAAACGGGAAGCGAATCGTGAAGTTGTCCTTGGCGATACTGCGCGCGGTCTTGTCGACGATCTCGGTTTCAAAGATCACCACATCGTTGATGAACTTGTAGAGGCTTTGGACCAACGCGTAGTTGCGTAAATGCGCGCATTCGCGGGTAAACGTATCGCTGAGCACCAGCGGCTGACGGCTGACCGGGTAGATCAGTTTTTCATCGTTCTCGACGATCCTGCGTGGGCGAGTGCGAATGGTTGCGCGACCTTCCCACGCATCGATGAACGACATGTAGTCTTCTGCTTTCATGATGGCTTCCTTGTAAAGGCTTCAGGATGTTGCGAACGGGTCTACGCACTGGCCTGCATCAGCGGCGTTCGCATACTCATGCGCAGCGTGTCCCACAGCCGAATTCTGCTTTCCACTGCGGCGATGGCCGCCTGATAAACCTCTCGCTCGCGCTGCGTGTCGCCAGCAACGAGGCGGGCCAGCAGCTGCTCGGCCGCCGGGCCGTGGTCCTCGGAGTCCACTTCGATGTGGCGCTCCAGGTAGTAGCGAAAGGTGGGTGCCTGGTCGACGGTTATGCCCCAGTCATCGAGGATGTTCTGGAACATCAGCGGGATAACGCTCTCTCGACCATGCAGGAAGGCGGCGGCAACGCTGTGTGCCGGTGCATGAAGGGCGGTGTCGAGGGTGTGGGTCACAAATGCCGAAGCGGCCTGGCCTGCGTTGACCCTTTGCAGCGCGGTCGTGTAATGCAGGCCCTGATTCTGCAGTTCGATGAAACGCTCGATCTGTAATGTGCTTGCGCCTATCTCGCGCATGGCATCCAGGTACAGTTCGAAATGGCTGTAATGACCGGTGTCCAATCGGTCATCGGACTCTTCCCCCAGCACGATTTCATTGATCAGCCGGGCAGCGGAAGCATCCTTGGGTGGCAGCCACGGTAATTGCGTGCAGGTCAGTTCCTGTTGCAGGCGTTTGGTCAGGGACATGAAATCCCAGACGGCAAATACATGGGTTTCCATAAAACGTCGCAGGACGTCCAGTGTGGTGATTTCTGCAAAGATCGGGTGACGGCCAAGTTCAGCTTTCTTGTGTTCAAGCAACGTTTTCTCACAATGCATGATGATGATGTCCTTGTGCTCAGGATAGTGATAAGTAGTCGTGCAGTTATTCACGTTATAAGTTGCCGTCAGTGCAGAATGAACGTTATGAAGTACCTGACGGCGGGGCGAGCAAGCGCCTGAGCGTGGCGACGCTCATTCGTCACGCACACGTCGGTTATTTCAATTAAACAGCCGGTCGCCGTTTTGTTTTTTCCGACAGCAGCCCTTGTAAGGACAGTGTCGAGCCAGGCTTGCGGTCAATGACACAGACGGCGAAGAAAACTTAAAACAAATTTAATACGGTACGCAATCATTTTTTTATAATATTAAAGTTGCTGTTTTGCGGGTGCGTAAGTTGTCATGTAAAACATGAGGAATATGTTTTACAGGGGCGCAGGCAACCCGTCCGACTGATTAAGTCAGAATAATTAATAATGAGCGAATGCCTCGCTCGGCGTTGCCGTTCTGCTGAACAATCAGACTGCTGGACTTTTAATGGGCGAAGTTGGAAATGACTTCCAATGTCTGTGTGCCCCGTTCAACAACTCCTTATCCATTGAGTTCAGATGAACAGAGAACTGCCCCCCGATCCCGCGCGGGCAGTTCAGCCGCAGCCAGGGAACACCCTCCGGCAGGTTTCCTCAGGCCACGGCCGAGTTTGCCTTATTCCAGTGTCAGGCCAACCGGCAGAATCAGGAAAACAGCGATAAAAACATCACGCCAGGGGAAAGCCTGACGGTGTTCCAGGCAGATAGGCGGGGAGCACGAGCGGCCAATCTGCAGGCGTTGTGATCGCCCTGCGGATAAGCCGCCTCAATGATTCAGGCGGGGTTTTTCTTTGTTGCGCGGGGTTGTTTCGCGTCGCTGGTTTTCTTGCTGTTCAGATATTGAGTGACGGCCTGAACACCGCGATTGAGGTGGTACTGCAGCGCTTCGACACACGGCTCGACCGCTTTCTGTTCGGCAAGCCGCAGCAGCTGCCAGTGGTCATCCTGAGACAGCTTGCCCAGCCCCATGGCCGACAGGTTGAAACGCAAGAAGCGCTCCTCTTCGTTCAGGCCTTCTTCAACGAGGCGCATCAGGCGCTTGTTATGGGTCTTTGCATACAGCGACAAATGGAACATGCGATTGAGTCTACCGATCTGGCCGAAGTCCGTCTCGACTTCAAGCTGCTCGATATAGCCCGCCGCCGCCGCCAGATCGTCCGCGTCCAGCAACGGGATGGACAGACGCAACGCCTCGGACTCCAACAAGATCCGCAAGGCATAAGCGTCCACCGCGTCCTCGGTTATCAACGGCGCGACGACTGCGCCCTTGTGTGTTTCGACACGCAACAGCGACTGTGCCTCGAGCTGGCGCAGTGCTTCGCGCACAGGCATCCGGCTGACGCCGAACAGGGTTGCCAACTCCTGTTGGCGCAAGGCTGTGCCACTCGGAAGGCTGCCATCGATAATGGCATTTCGCAGTTTTTCTTCAATTACGGTTCTGGCAAGGTGCGCCGGAGGCTGCTCATTGCCCAGTACGGCGCCCAGAAAGGCTTCTCTATCTGATTTGCGCATCGGCCTACTTCTTCATCAACCTGGCTGGACAAGGTCCAATTAAATCGCTGGATTGCCGACAGACTAGCCAAGACTTGCCAGTAAGTCGCGAAAATAGAAGCATCGTGATGTGTTGCAGCGTGCACCGGATTACGTACCAGCCCCGCGAGCTCCAGTAAATACCCGCCTATCTTAGCGCTCATCGGCTCGGCTTACCGGTCGAGCATTCATAGATAACAGGAATTTCACGTTATGCTTTTATGACGTGACGCTCTGAAACGGGCGTTTCAGAGCGCGTCAAAACAGCGTTCGCGGCATAAGGCCGCAGGCAGATCGCCTCAGCGAATCAGGCGGCCTGACACGAAGTGCTGAACGTCATTGAAACCGGGCGTCGACGCGTGCCCGGGCGTCACCAGAGAGTCGATGAATGTTTCGTCCTCAGCGGTGATATCGACCTCCAGCGCCTTGGTGTAGCCGTCCCACTGCTGCTCGGTCCGCGGGCCAACGATTGCCGACGTCACGGCCCGATTGTTGAGCACCCAGGCAATGGCGAATTCGACAATGCCGACCCCCTTGTCCTGCACGTACTCCTGAATTCGCTGTGCGATACGCAGTGATTCCACGCGCCATTCGGTTTCCAGCAGCCGCTTGTCCTGACGCCCTGCACGGCTTTCACTGTCGGGGGCGATGTCTGGCGCGTATTTACCGCTGAGCACCCCACGTGCGAGCGGGCTGAAGGGCACCACGCCCAGACCGTGATACGCCGCTGCCGTGATCTGCTCGACCTCGGCCTGACGGTTGACGATGTTGTACAGCGGCTGGCTGATGACCGGCTTGTCCACGCCCAGGCGCTGCGCGACGTTGACGATTTCGGCAATACGCCAGCCGCGGAAGTTAGACACGCCCCAGTAGCGGATCTTGCCCTGCCGGATCAGGTCGCCAATGGCCGAGACCGTTACTTCCAGCGGCGTGTCCTGATCTTCCTTGTGCAGGTAATAGATATCCACATAGTCGGTGTCCAGGCGTCGCAGGCTGTTCTCGATGGCATTGAAGAGGTGCTTGCGATTCAGGCCGGCCCGGTTGGGCACGCCATCGACGGGTCCGATGGCAACTTTGGTGGCCAACACCCAGTCACTGCGTTGTGCGGCGATGGCGCGACCGACGATTTCTTCCGAGCGGCCGGCGTTGTAGACATCCGCCGTGTCGATGAAATTGATGCCCTGATCCCTGGCCTTGTCGATAATACGCAGGGACTCTTCGGCACCCGTCTGTTCGCCGAACATCATTGAGCCGAGTGTCAGTGTGGAAACCTTGAGGCCGGACTGGCCGAGGGTTCGATAATTCATGCTCAACATCTCCATGTCATTCAGACGAGTTCAGGCAACCCCCACGCCTTGAGCGGGAAGTCGGCCAGCGAGGCAAGCAGCAGGTCCGCATGCTCGTACTGCTCGACCGGCATGTGTGAGTCCGGCACAGCCACCGCGTACATGCCTGCAGCCTTGGCGGCTGTCACACCGAACGGCGAGTCTTCGAAGACCAGGCAATCACTCGGTGATACGCCAAGACGGCGAGCAGCGACCAGAAAGATATCCGGTGCCGGTTTGGCTGCGCCGACTTCCGGGTCATCGGCCGTCACGACGGTATCGAACAGCTCGAACCATGCGCGGTGCAGGGTCGTCTTGGCTTCGAAGTAATGCACTGAAGAGCTGGTGCCCACGGCGATGGGAATATTGTGGGCGGCCAGATGGCGGACCAGCGCCTCGGCTCCGGGCATTGCAGGCGCTTTGGGAAAACGCTCGTCGAGCATGGGCTCACGAATTTCGAGAAACTCGTCTATCGACATCGGCAGTTCAAGCGCCTTGATCACGTAATCCGAGAAGTCCCGGGCGCCGCGGCCAATGGTGTGCTGTTTGATGGACCAGTCGAAGGTGCGACCGTGGCGGCTGGCAATCAAGTGGGTGACCTCGGTGTAAACCCCCTCGGTGTCCAGCAACAGGCCATCCATGTCGAAAATAACGGCCTTTATCGGGCCTCGTTGGTTGTGCTGTTCGCTCATGTGATCACGTCCCGTTCTCAAATTCGTTCCAGCCTAACGTTTCCTTGAATACCGTGGCTACCCTGTGTTTCTGATAATCTTTCGCGGTTTTCAAGCTGTGCTGCCGGTCCCGGTACGACTTTTCCATCATCAGAACGGATATCTTCAGGTCACTATGAATAAATCAGCAGGTATAGCGATTGGCGTCATCGTCGTAGCGGGCGCATTGGTTACGGCAGGTGCCTGGTACACCGGCAATCAGCTGGAAGGTGCGCTGAACGATTCGATCAGCAAGGCCAATCAGGAACTCGCGAAGTCGTTCAAAGGCACCGACACCAGCGTCAAACTGGAAATGCTCTCGCTGGAAAAGCATTTCTTCAGCAGCACGGCGCATTATCGAGTCGACATCCAGAACCTGTCCGATAGCACCCAGGGCGGTCAGTTTCTGTTTGTCGATCAGATCGAACACGGCCCCATTCCGTTGTCGCGTCTGAAGACCCTGAACCTGATACCGGTCATGGCCCTGAGCAATTTCCAGATGGAGAAGAGCCCCAGCGCCGAGAAGTGGTTCGCCATGAGCAAGGACGTACCGCCGCTCAAAGGACAGGCCAGTATCGGCTATGACCGCGCCACCAAAGGCACACTGCAGATGGCCCCGCTGGAAATGACCGACGTGGACGGCACGTTCAGGTTTTCAGGGCTCGACCTGAACGCCGAGTCGTCCGCCGACGCGGAAAAATTCAGCCTTGCGGGCAACATGGATAACCTGCAACTCAATGTCGCATCGCCTGACGGCCCGGTGAGCATCGACGTCAAAGGCATGACTTTCGACACCGGCGGCACTAAAGGCAAGTCCGGTTTCTATCTGGGCCACACCAACATGAAAATCCAGAACGCGGGTTTTCAGGTGGTGGGTAAGCCGCCGGTACAGATCAAGGATTTCACCAACACCAACCTGGCGCAGGAAGATGCCGGTAACCTGGCGGCCCAGATCAACTACGATGCCGACATGATTTCCTACGCGGGCAAGGACGTAGGTTCAGGGCATATGGGCTTCAAGATCGCCAACTTCGACGTAGTGGCCACTCAGGCGCTGTATCAGTTGTATCAGGAGAAGATTCTGCCGCAGCAGCAGGAGGCTGCGCTGGAGAAGCGTCCGTTCCGTCTGGAACTGAGCACGGCTGATCAAGAGCTGATGAACACGCAGATGAAGAAGCTGCTGATTGCCAAGCCGCACATCGAGCTGGAAAAACTCTCGCTCAAGACCAGCAACGGCGAAAGCCACATGCGTATCGCCGTGGACCTGGCCGATCCAGGCCCGCTTGATCAGCCTTCCGATGCGCTGCTCTTGAAGAGCCTGGGCGAAGTCAACGCCAAGGTCGTCCTGTCCAGGCCGATGATCCGCGACCTCGCTACCCAGCAGGCCATTCGTGAAGGTCAGACCGACCTCAAGGTCATTGCAGAGCAGGCCAAGGCCGCAGCTGACATGGCCAGCGCGATGGCTGAGATGATGCAACTGGCCAAGGTCGACGGCGACAACATCGTCTCCGATCTGCGTTATGCCAACCAGATGGTCGACTTCAACGGCCAGAAAATGACCGTGCAGCAGTTCATGAGCAACGTCATGGGCAGGGTCGGCGTGCTGGGCAACCAGTAAGCGTCGGCAACGCGGGTGTCGGGACGGGCAGAGTGCCGACCCGACACCAGGCTCTGCTACTGAGTCAGCCCGCGCAGGGTATCGGCCAGCAGCCGGGTACGTTGCGAAGTGCCCGCGGTCATGTCACTGGACCCTTCCAGCTCCGACAGCAGCCCCGTGAGCGTTCCGACTTCCAGGGATTGCTCTTCGATGTGCTGCGCCACCTTGCGAATCTCCTCGGCCAGACGCTCGATATCCGTACCGATGTCATTCGCGTTTTGCGAGGTTTTCTGCGCCAGTTGACGCACTTCATCGGCGACCACTGCAAAGCCACGGCCCATTTCACCTGCCCGTGCCGCCTCGATGGCAGCATTCAGCGCCAGCAGGTTGGTCTGCCCGGCGATTTGCTGGATCATCTGCACGACTGACTGAATGCGCAGGCTGGATTTGGCCAGTTCCCGTGAGCCAAGCACCACATCGTCGGCCTGGCTGACCAGGCTTTTGACGGTATTGCCAGCCTTGTCGATGACGGTTTCCTGCTGCGTGATGGTCTGGGATAACTCATCCATCGAAACGTGCAGCTCGCCGGAGTAGTGGCGCAGCTGAGCGGCAATTTCTTCCTGATCCTGGTGAGCTTTGACCAGAACATCACCCAGGTCGCTCAGGCCGCCGAACACCGGGCGGATCTGCTCGTCCAGACCGCTCGGGTCAATGGTCTGAACAAAGTTACGCTGTTTGAACTGATCGATCTGCTTGACTACCACATGGCTCAGACCGGCCAGCTTCTTGATCTGCCGACGCAGAAAGAACGCCTTGAACTCGCCGTAGTAGGCAATGAAGTTGTCGATGTAATCGTCACGGAACGGCTGGCCTTCCGGCACTTTGAAAAAGAACACGGCAGTGAGGGTCTGGTTGAGATTCAGGCCCAGAATCTCGCCAAAGGTCGAGAAGCCCACCACCGGCGTTTCGCCAAACACATCGTTCATGCGGCCCAATTCACTGCCGTTGTTCAGGCGACGCAGGATGCAGTCGCTCAACAGGCCAAGCAGCGGCTTGCCGGACTTGCCCTGCAGAAAGCGTGCAAAGTCCTTGCGCGTGGTGTCTATCATCGAGGTCCGCTTGACCATGACCAGCTCTTCGCCGGGTGCCACGTCACAGAACAGATGCACCCGTTCGCTTTCGTAATCGATACGTGCAATGGAGCGTACGAACAATTCTTCGCCCACGCGGATAGCGAACGAATACTGTGCCAGCTTGCCTTCCAGCTCATGCCGCTCACACTTGAGCGCCTCACACAGTGCCGCAACCATTGTGGCGATTTCGCCTCTGGAATTGACCACCTGGCTGATGTAACGCTCTTCCAGCGAGGCGGTCAGAACACTCAGGCTCAGCGGTGTTGCCTCAAAGTTCTGGCTCTTGAACACACCGAAGCGCACGTTCTTCGCACTTTTGAGAAACACCACCTGAGCATGGTTCTCATAACTGCGCTTGCCGTCGTGAATCAGGGTCTTCTTGAAGTCGCCCTTGCCACCTGCAGAACCGCCCACGAACAGGCACGGGAAACGGCCTGATTCGTAGAGGGCTTCCATGAAAAACGACTCTGAAGCCGACAGCCCGTCGAACGTGACGTAGGCCAGCGTATCCCGATGATCGATTGGCGTGCTGACCTGAGCGCGCTTGATCGAGTCCGTCAGGCGCGCAATGCGCTCACGCATCGACAGTCGCTTGCCCGCGCCGCGAATATCTTCGCTGTGCAGCGGAATGTGCACCACTTCCGCGCTCTTGATTACGCTCGAGTCAAACAGCGCCAGTACAATCCGGTCCCACTGATTGCCCGCCGCGCAGTACAGCGAATCGTTGCTGGAGCACAGCTCGCCGGAAGTCGTGCACAGGCTGATTTTTGCGTTGGGAAAGCGTGCGGCGACAGATCGGGCCACTTGATCGAAGTCGACGTGCGGTGAAACGAAACCAGTCAGGTAAACCGGATCAAAGCTCAGTGCAGACAGCTTGTCGTTCAATTCCCGGGCGGACGTAATGACACTGAGTACGCCCCCGGCCCGCGAAGTGCTGGTCCGAAGACGAGATAAAAAGCTCATGGTTGAATCCGTAAGATAAAAGGCAGAGGCCACGCAGAATATGGACCGATCTCTTTTAATCGGCTGCTGACGGGTTGGGGTTAGCCGACGGGCGATGAATTTTACCTATGCGTGCCGCTCAGGATATATGCAGCATCAACGCTCTGATGAGGGCAAGCGTCTGGAGATGCACCGAATCATAGTGATCATTGTGGCAATAGGGCCGTACCGACAGGGTGATGGAGTCGGCCGTCGTAGAGGCCAGATGCACATCCACCGCAGGGCTGCTCAATACATTGGGAAGGCGGGCTATCTGATCCCTGAGGCGCGGGATGATCGTCTGCTCATCGGCGGTGCCGGGCAATACGGCGGTCAGCTCGACGCTGCGGAAATCATTGCTGGAAAAATTGACGATGGTGTCCGAGAAAATCTTGTTGTTGCCCACCAGATTCAACACATTTTCCGGAGTATTGATCGACGTGACGAACAAGCCGATTTCGACCACGGTCCCGGTCACACCCGCCGCTGAAATCATATCGCCGACTTTGAAGGGCCGCAGCACGATGATGAAACCACCTGCCGCCAGATTGGCCAGCAAGCCCGACCACGCCATGCCGATCGCCAGCGCCACGGCCGCCAGCAGTGCCGCAAAGCTGGTGGTCTCGATGCCGCAATAACTCAGAATGGCGATCACCAGAATGATGTTCAGCGTCACCGTGATGAACGAGCCGACATAGCGCAGCACCGTCGGATCAAACCGCTGCCGGGTCAGTGAGCGTTGCGCCATCCTGACCAGCACACCGATCAGCCAGCGACCCACGATCCACAGCAACGCTGCAATCACCAACCTCAGAACAACGGTCGCCCCGTACTGCAGAACAACGTTGAACAACGAACTGACTCTGTCAGTGCCCACATTGATGACATTCAACGCATCCATGAACGCAACTCCTGAATACAGAGCTCGCGCGACAGATGGACTGCCGTGCGGAGCCGTACATTGCGCGCAAATGCGGAAGGACCGCTACTGGTAGTTTTGACTGGAGGCAAAAGGCCTGCAACTGGCGTTTGGGGGCTCAGCAGGTGTTGTGGCTGTTAGCCTACATCGTGTCTATTTATTGTTTTTTGAGATGTAGTCAACTATGTTTTGTACCGTTTTGAATTTTTTAATTTCTTCATCCGGTATATTGATTTCGAATTCTTCTTCTAGAGCCAGGCTGAGCTCGACAAATTCTAAACTGCTAGCCGCGAAATCCTTGGTTATGTCAGATGTCGGTTTTACATCTTCTTGCGCTGCTTTCAAATGCTTGCCCACCAATTCTTTTACACGTGTCATTACATCTTCCATGATGATCATCTCCTTGATCGCGTTTTTTCACTGACTACTGAAGGATGAAATTAGGCCGCGGTAGAAAAGCTGTCTACTGGCATTAATAACAGTTGTTCAACAGTGGGAGGTCTGAGCAGTTTGGTTATGCTCGTATTAAGCCTTTCGAGAAATCGCTACACTCGCCACCTCACCAGGATGACCCAAGGACCTGCAATGCCGTTTTCTTCTGACACACTGCGCCGTACGCTGGTGATGTGGCTGTATGCCGTCGCAGCCGCGCATGTGCTGGGCAGTCTGGTGTTCACCTGGGCCGGCTTTTCCGGGTTGCTCGACGGCTACTTGACCAGCCTCGAACAGGCGTTCTGGACCGAGGCGGTTCCCGCTGCTGCGCGTGCGCAACAGGTCTGGTGGATGGCGCTGTTTGGTGCCACCTTGCAAACGTATTCGGTGTATATGCTCGCGCTTGTGCATTTAGGCAATCGTCTGAAAAGCGCCATGCCCTGGGGTTGGCTGATTGCGGGCCTGCTGCTTTGGGCACCTCAGGACATCCTTATTTCCGTGCGCGGAGGCGTCTGGTCGCACGTCTGGCTCGATCTGGCGGCGCTACTGGCGTTGTTGCCGCCGCTGATCTGGCTGTATCGCCATGATCGCCGTACTTTGGCTGTGCACGCGTCGAAGGAGCCTCGTCATGTCTGACTTGCCGCTGCTGTATCTGCTGGCGGGCAACGGCAGCAGTGCCGAATGGTGGGACGACGCGCTGCCGCATTTTCAGCGCTATCAGGTCGTGCCGCTGGAGCTGCCAGGCTTCGGCAGCAATCCCCAACCACCCTGCGAAGACATTGCGGCCTATGCTGATGCTTTGCTGGCGGCGACGGTTCGAGGCAGCGCAATCGTCGCCGTGGGCGTCAATGCATTGCTGGTCATGCATGCCTTGCAGCGTCAGCCGGGGCATTTCTGCAGAAGCGTATTGCTGGCACCGGTTGGGGCTTTTCTGTGGCAGCGGCGCCTGCCGGCACTGATGTCGCCGCTGCCGATTCGCAAAACCATTCACTGGCTGCTGGCCAACAAACCCACGCTGTTTGCGCACAAGTTTTCCAGACAAGCCTGGCCTGCGGCGCACTATCAGCGCATGGGCGAAGGTTATGCCCGCTGCCGTGCTTTCGTGCCGTATTGGGACCTGTTGCGTGCCGACACCGCGCTGCCGCTGCTGGAGTGGGTGCAAGACCCGATAGAGCTGGTCTGGGGCGATCAGGACAAGGTGTTGGGCATCGAGCAGGCAGCAGCGTGGTCTGCCATTCTGGCGCGTGCCGACCTGACCATCAGCCTGAAACCCGGATGGGGTCATTACCCTTGGATCGACTCGCCCGCCGAGTTCGCACAATGGCTGGAGTCGGGCGAGCGCGGCTTTGTTGCACACACCAAAGGTGGCCGCCTGCGTCTGGCAACCATTGCCGGGCAACCGGTGCCCGATGCACTGTCTCTGGTGCAGGGCGCTGACTCGACGTTGTCCGCGTTTCTGGCCAGTCAGCCTGAAGCTATCTGGGCGGTGCGCTCGTCCAGCTTCGGTGAGGACCAGGCCGATGCGGCCAATGCCGGTCTGAGCACCACTTTTCTTCGTGAGCCCAGCCACAATGTCCCCGCGCGCGTCGCAGAACTGCACAACGCTGGCGTCGAAGAGGTGGTGGTACAGCGCTTCATCACGCCGGTGCTTTCCGGGATCGCTTTCGTGCGTCACCTGTCAGTCGAGCTGGAATGGGTGCAAGGCCATCTGGAGTTGCTGGCCGACGGTCAGGCAAGCCCGGATCGAGCGATCATTTCCCGCCTTGGCGCGGCCTGGAGCAGCGGCAACTTCAAGCCATCCCGCGGTTTGACTGAGGAGCTGCTCTGGGATTTCCTGCAGGGCGTTCTGCGCGTATTCCACTACGTGCCGGGCGATGTCGAATGGGCCTGGGATGGCCGTCAGCTGTGGCTGCTGCAGTACCGCCCGATCAGTGACTACGGCTGGCGCCGACACCTGACCGCCGCCAATATTGCCGAGATCCTGCCGCCACAGCCCAGCCGGCTGGTCGAGTATGCACAGCGGCGTGCCGCAGGCAGCATCCCGGCCATCATGGCGCGCTGGGATTCACGTGTACTGCAGGACAATGAGCCATTTACCGCGTTGTTCGGCGCGGCGTCCTACATCAACAACGACCTGTTTCTTGCACGTCTGGCTGACTGGGGCATTGCGTCCAGTCATTACGCCGATGAGGTCGGCGGTGCGACCCCGCATCTGCCGTGGCGACCACAGCGTCTGGTGCGCTCATTACCCGTGTTTCTGCGCATGCAGCGTGTCGCGCGCGGCCACTTGTTGACCCTGGAAAAACACCTGCACCGCTTTGACCGAGAACTGCATGCCCTGAAGGCCCAAGGTGCCGACGGCCAGCAATTGGCTGACTGGTTCACACGTTTCTACGTGTTCGTCGTACAAGGCAACCTGTGCATCGCTACCTCGCTGGCCAGCAGCGGCGGAGACCTGCTAGGCCGCCCGCCGACGGCTTACGACGACCTTGAAGACTGCCCGCACCGACTGCCCTGGGAAACCGATCCTGCTACGCCGCGCCCGGCGTTCACTGATCTGCCCTTGCAGGCCTTTCCGACCTGGCCGGTTTTCATTCGCATCGCCCATCGCACGGGCCTGCCAGGCATGCGCGGCTACTACCTGCAAGTGCGCGAGTGGTATCGCGATAACCTGATGCGCCTGTTTTTCCGCCTGCACCACGCCATGCCGATTGCAGACAGAGCGTACTGGTTTGCACCCCATCCGGACATTCGCAGCCGTGCAGGCAGCTTCTGGCAGGACGGCCGTGAAGGCACCGAGCAGGCGACAGGCTTTATGATCTATCCGGGTCAGGTCCAAGGCATTCTGGGCAAGGACATCCTGCTGGAAGACACCCTCGACCCCGGACGCCACGCGCACTACCAGAACGCCCGAGCAGTGATTGCGCGAATGGGCGGGCGTCTTTCCCACGGGTCTACGTTGCTGCGCGAACTGCGCAAGCCTTCGGCGGTGCTGCCGAATGTTGATATGGCGTGGGTGGGGAGGGAAGTGCGGTATGTGGATGGAGAGTTGAAGCTGGTGAAAGGGCAGGCATGCAATCAGATCCGCGTCGACAAGGTATAGCCAAACACTTACACGCGATGGAGGGATTTGGCCATTTCCGACTTGGTCCGTTCTCCGTAAGATTGGATCCATCAAGTGGTGAACAGGAGTTCACCAGGATCAAGGATGATCGACCATCGCCTCGGAGGCAGCCGACAGGGAGTCGGGATGGTCTTGGAAAAACCCGCTTCGGCGGGTTTTTTGTTGTGCGCGAGAAAGTCCTCGTTGAGCCTGGGCTATTTGCGCAGTGCCTTTCTGTTGCGCAGGCTTTCACGATGCACCTCGAGATCCCTGCGCCGCCGCATCTCCTGACGGACCTCCTTGCGTTCGGATCGAATAATCCTCCATTGCATGCGCAATTCGCGACCGCGCTCGCTGTTGAGCGATAAAAGGCCCAGCAACGGGAAAAGCAGACAAACAATATCAATGCGGTCATGCCAGAAGTCACAAAGCTTCTGGCTCTGAGTCCGTCAGGTGATGTTCGTCACCTGCGTGTCCCGGCCCATGCTGCGCAAGAACTTTCGCTGCTGCCGAAGCAACTCACGGTAGTCGATGCAGCGATAGTGCATGCCGTGGCGGGGGGCCAGGTCAGCGATGATGTTTGCCAGCGCCGGATAGTGTCGATGACTCCAGCCAGGGAACAGGTGATGAGTCAGATGAAAGTTCAGCCCGCCCACGACATGGTGCAGCCAGCGTGGAGAGGTTTGCCAGTCACAGGTTGTCGAGAAGTTATGTCGATACCAGCCGTGTGGCATCAACGGGCTGCCTGATGGCTGATAGAACTCTGCTTCTGCCCAGTGCGTACCGGGCAGCAGAAATACCACCCAGAGAGAGGCAAGCATCTGGCTGACAAAGTACGCGATCAGCACCGTGGTCCAGCTACCCTCGAATATCACCAGCGGTACTACCAGTACCAGCAGCAGATGGCATGCCTTGCTGGCCAGAAATACTGCCCAGCCTCTGTTTCCTGGAAGAATGTTTTTGGCTTTGAGCGGTGTCTTCCCAAGGCGGTCCGACCAGTCGAATATCCATGAGATGTAGGGCAGCGACAGCGCTGCGACCAAGGGCCAGTAAAGATGTTGATAGCGCATGTGCTTCCGCCAGCCCTGGAAAGGCGACTGTCGCAGGACGCCATTTTCCTCGGTGTCCAGATCGTAATGTTCAACGTTGGCATAGGCATGATGAAACTGCACATGCCTGATCCGCCAATAATCCGGATCAATCCCGAGCGGCAAGGTCATCAACCTCCCCACCAGTCGGTTTGCCCAGGCCGCCCGGAAAAAAGCATTGTGGGTGGCATCGTGAAACACCATTACGTTGAGTAGCATGCCTGTCAGGACAAACATGAAATAGCAGCCTATGAATGCCCACACAGTGTGTTGCATAAGGCTCGATGCATAAAAACCGCCGCACAGCAGGGTAAGGAGCAATGCCGTCACCTTTTGCCGAATGCTTGCGTAGCGATGGTCGTCTGCCAGGTAGGCGTGGGCCGCCTGCTTGAGGGCATGATGAAATGCCTGTTCGCCATCGGCAGGAAATGACAAAGGGGCAAGTGGCTCAGCCATGATGTTTTTCCACCGGATTTGCGGCTGAAATGTTGTAGCCACTAGAGGACAGGGCCACCCATACGCCGTGCAAGGCGAGGGCGACCATCGGCAATTGCCAGTAAACCTGCGACCAGCGGTAATAACCCAGAAAAAGTAACGCCAGCCCCATGCTGACTATCAGCCAGACGGGAACACTCCAGGTCCTCGCTTCGGTCATTCCTCCCAGCGCCACCGAGCCCACCACGAGAAAAACGAACAGGACGACCTGCGGCAAGGTGATGTCGCTGTAGCCATAGCCGTATTGATAGATATAGCCCACCACCAGCGCGAAGAGCAGCAACGCGCCGCTGAAAATGCTCAAACCCGAAACGCGCGAGCGGGTCGGTTCGTTCGATTTTATCGACAGTCGCAGGTAACGCAGAAAAGGCACGTTGCTGGCCCAGAACGGATTCGCGGAAGAGCGAGGCCCTCCGATTCCAAACGTGTAAGGCACATCGGGCAGCCTGGAAAATGTGCCGAACAGCTTGTCCCAGAAAATGAAAGTACCGCCGAAGTTCTTGTCCGAGTAGGCCCGGTCTTTGACGTGATGCACGCGATGATGGGTCGGAGTAACGAAAATCTTCTCCAGCACGCCTAGCCTGGGTGTCAGCGCATTATGGTTAAAGAACTGCATCGAGTAATGCAGGATCGACACTGCGACAAACACATGCAGCGGTACTCCCAGCACGGCCAGAGGAATGAAGAACGGAATCGACGTGAGTGACGAATACCACGAATTACGCACGCCCAGGGACAGATTGAAGTACTCGCCCTGATGATGCACCACATGCACGACCCAGAGAACGCCAATGTGGTGATGCAGACGGTGCAACCAGTAGAAGCAGAAATCCCAGGCCAGCAATGCGAACGCCCAGACCAATAGGGGAGGCCATGTATCCAGCAGGCCAAGGCTCAAGTACGTGGCGGCAAGTCCGTAACAGATTACTTCCAGGCCACGGAACAGCCACAGCATGAGGTGGCCGGAATTCAGATTGAACACCACGTCATGCCAGTCAACCGGCTTGCGCTGCACCCACTGCAGAATGACGGCCTCGCCTGTTACGGCCAGCAGCATGATGATGATCGGAATGGCCAGATCGCTCATTGCATATTCCCTTTAAGTGCGACTGGCCTGCTTCGGCCAAGCGCATCGACCAGCATGCCCGCCACCAATGCGAGCACGGCGCCACTGACCACGTCGATGAACAGGTGACGGCGCAATTGCAGGATTGAATAGGCAATGGCGGCCACCCACAAGATAAACACTGCAGTACGCGCGCTACGCCTTGCTGCACTGATCCCCCAGACTGCCAGCACCATCAGGGCCATGTGCAGGGATGGCAGGCAATTCTGGGTCGAGTCCACATAAGTCAGTGCTGCCAGCAGTGTGGAGCTTAACGTTGTGCCCTCATCGACCGGGTACACCATCGTTGTCGGCCACAGCAGATAGACCGTTCCGGCGCCCAGTGCGGTAAGACGCATAGCGCGAGACAGCCAGCGCACTCGATCAAGTGGGGTCATCAGATAGTCCAGTGGAACAACCACGAAGAACGACAGGTACAACCAGATTGCGTGGGGCGTGAATGCGATCATTCGGTCGAGCGGCGAGGGTGTCATGACCTGGCCGGTGCTCTGCAAATGGTCGGTCAGCGTATAGATCAGACCGACCGAACCCCAGCCAAGCAGCATGTGCCACAACCGAAACATCATTGGGTTGTTCATGCTTTTGCCTGCCGGACAATACGGCGTCGTTTTCGATCGAAGTTCGGCATCACGTTCTGCACTGTCAGTTGCCATTCAAGTTTGTCAGTGGCAATACCCTGTTGTGTGAACAGGGCGACAAGTTGTCTACGGCTGTGCTCCAGTTCGGTTTGCGTACAGTCTGCAATCAGCTGCAACCGGGTTTTCAAAAGCTGAATCAAGCGGTAGTCACTGGTCAGTGGCAGTGCATTGGCAATTGCCCGACTGCACAGGTCGGCAAAGATAATCTGCATCTCACCGTGCTGGTCAGGCAGCGAAAGCTGATCGTCGCGGCGACCCTCGATTCGGGAAATCGCCATCGAATGCTGACCACACGGGCAGGGCTCGGATTGCCTGACCAGTACATCATCCAGCCGGTAGCGTACGATAGGTTGGGTACTGCGAGTGAAGTCGGTGATCAACGGCGTGAAGCGCTGCTCATCAAGCCACTGGGGCTCGATATGCACGAACTCTTCGTTCAAATGCAGTGTGCCATGCGAGCACGTGGCCGCCAGAAAACCTTCGGTTGCCTGATAGACCTCGCCGACCTCGCGGAACACCGTGTTCAGCAACTGGCGATCCTGCGCATCCAGAACTTCGGCGACGGAGATCACTTTCTTCACGTCGAGTTGGATCTGCCCGCCCAGAACGGCCAGGGCCAGGGCGCGCAGCACCTGTGCTGGCGCAACGATAATGGTCGGCGCCTGTGCTTGTAAGCGAGACAACTGCTCAGTGAACGGCGCGAACAGGTCATAAAAGGCCAGGCTCAGCCAGCGATTGTCGACGCTGTGGTACAGGTTATTGTCCGCACGTAAAAAGAGCGCCACTCGCTCACCCGCGAAAATACCGTCTGGGAGCATCTTGGCAAGCATCCCGCCCGCCCAGATCTGCTGTTCCTGCGGGCTCACGACGAAAACGCCGCGCTGCCCTGACGTGCCCGAGGACAGCCCGACGCTAAAACGGCCGATGCGTGGCGTGAAGTCGCGCTCGGCTTCGCCGCGCCTTGCGCAGGCCAGCAACTGATCACGTTGCAGACCTGCGGTGTTCATCTGGTCGAACTGCGTCATCATCAGCGCTTTGTCCATCAGCGGCCATTCGTTGAATGGCAGAGCGCTGTAAGCCCGAAAATAAGGACTTTTGGCCAGCACCCTATGGGCAAAGCGTTTCAGTTGCCTGCTCTGAAAATGCTCCAGTGCCTGGCGACTGGAAAAGCGCAGGCGACGCGCTCGCCAATAATGCCAGAGCGTCATCACCGGGATCATAAATCCCCCTCGTGGCACAAACGAATATCCACATGGCCTGCTGTCCACAAAAGGTTCAGACGGTTCAGCGTCTGGTAGTAGGCCTTGCTGTCGTCCATCAGCACGTTGGCAAGCACGGAAGGCCCGCGCAATTCTTGATAGCTCAGCGGCGACCATGCGGAATCACTGGCCAGCAGTGTCCAGCCATCTTCGGTGAGAATAAATGCACCCAGGTGTCCGGCGGCATGACCTGGTAGCGGCACCAGAACAATCTGCCCGTCACTGCCCGGTAGTTCGTAGCCATGTGTAAACGGTGCCAGTTGCTCAGTCAGGCTCACCCGCTCAAAGCCCTCGACGAACTGCAATGCTGCCTCGAAACCTTCCGGAATCAGTCCAGGTACGAAGGCGCGCTTGAGCGCGGCGATGCCACGTAATGAGCGGGTTTTCTGCCAGCCTTCGCCCGAGCAGATAAAGTCGAGATGACTGAAGTCCCGTAGGCCGGCGATGTGATCGGCATGAAAGTGGGAAATGATCAGCGCCTGAATATCGTTGGCTGCGTAACCTGCATTACGCAACTGATCCAGCAGCGTTTCACCCGCATCCAGGTATACCGGGGTAACCTGGCTATAGATGCGGAACACTCCCGACCGGGTATGCTCCTGAAAATGGTTGGCGTAGCCGGTATCCCATAACCAGCGGCGATCGCCGACCTCCAGCAGATACGCCCTGGACGGAAATTTGCAGACCCGCAGGCCGGCACCCTGCAACGCCATACAACCGATATGCGTGCAGTAACCCACTTCGAAAGTGGTGATGCTAGCCATGGCGCTTCACCGCTTGAGACTTAAGCCATTGCCCCGTGAGCTGAATACTTTCTTCCATCGTATACCGAGGTCGGTAGCCCAGTTCTTCAATGGCTCGCGTCTGGCTCAGGGTCATATCGAAGTTCACAGCTGCCACACTGTAGCGGGTCAGCACGGGCTCCTTACGCGTTACAGAGGCCAGCAGCTCAAGTGCAATCGCCAGTGTGTGAAGCAACCTATAGGGCATGGGCTGAACACGATAACGAAGGCCGAGTTGATCGTGCAGTAACAACTGCAGGGTATCCACCAGTCGCATGGGCTGATGATTGGTGACGTTGTAGGCGGCGCCGGAAGACAAGGAATTGTTATGGCTCGCCAGGTCCATGGCGTGCACAACGTTCAGTACAAACGTAAGGTCCAGCACTGCCTGGCCACCACCCGGCAAACGCAGCACGCCCCGGTCGCGCTCTATCTGGCCCAGAATCCGGGGCAGAATCACCCGGTCATACGGGCCAAACAGACCACGGGGCCGCAGAATGATGAAAGTGGTCTGTGGATAAAGTGGTACTAGCGCCTGTATGGATTGCTCTGCCTGGTACTTGCTGCTGGCGTAGTGATTGGCGAATCGTCGGGCACGGTATTGCTCGTCAATACACTCATGATTCTGAAAGTCGAAGTAAATGGCGGGCGTGGAAATATGCACGAATCGCGAGACGCCGCAATGTCCGGCTGCCTCGGCCAGCTTCTGTGTTGCTACAACGTTGGCCTCATCAAACTCGACCTTGCTGCCCCAGGGAGAAGACTTCGCGGCGCAGTGCCAGACGACGTCGCAGCCGAGCATCATTCGCTCGCATTCCTTCGCGGTAGCCTTGGTCAGGTCCATTGTCGTGAATTCGGCTCCCTGATTTCGCAGCAGACCTCCCACTGTTGGGTCACGTCCGATTGCATGCACCTTATGGCCAGCGTTCAACAGCCAATCAGCTGCATTGCGTCCAAGGCCACTGGTGGCGCCGGTCAGCAGAACCTTCATGGCAGCAGCACCATGCCCGCCAGTGTCAAACCTGCAGCGGTGCCTATCAGCATTACCGGCTTGCCTGGCGTGAAGCGGCCGGTAGTAAAGGCAGTATGCAGCGCTGTTGGAATCGAGGCCGATACCTGATTGCCATGATAACGATAAATATCTACCAGCACTTCAGAAGGTACTCCCAGACGTTTTCGCATGTGCTCAAGCGAAAGATGGCTGGCTTGGTGAGGTACGACGGTGACGATATCGGCCAGGGTCAAACCGCTGCTTTCGAGTAATCGTGCGAGATAGCCCTCGATCAACGCGGCAGCCTGACGAAACAGCTGCTTGCCCTTCATGTGGAACAGAAAGTCTTTGTCAGTCATGCCGGTACGCGGATTACGGCGTGTGCCGCCTGCTTGAATCTCGCACAGGTCGCTACCTTCCGGGTAAGTCTCGGAGAGGCTGCTCAGAATGCCGCTGCTGCCGTCACCGCGTTCGACAATGGCGCAGGCTGCTCCGTCGCCGAGGATCAGAGAGCTTTCTTCGTCATCCCAGTCGATACCACGTGAAACGAGATCTGCCGAGACGATCGCGATGCGCTTGTAGATCCCGGCATTGAGCAAGCCGGCAGCGACCTATAGCGCCGTAATGAAGCCGACGCAACTGCTGTTGATATCAAAGCCCGGCGTACCCGGTGGCAGATGGGCCGCCTTGAGAATCAATGCTGCCGTGCAGGGTAAGGCCTGCATGGGTACTGCCGAGGCCGAGATCAACAGGTCAATCGAACCCGTCGGGATCTGCTCCCTTCTCAACGCATCCTGAAATGCTTGCGCTGCCAGTTCGGCTTGGCTGACATCGAGTGTTGCGTGAAAACGGCAATGTACGCCAGAGCGCTTTTCGACATAACCCGCAGGCTTGTTCAATAACGTGTCCAGCGCAGACGACTCCACTCGATTTGCGGGCACCGCTACGCCAGTCGCAATAATTTTCAGTGGCAGCAGGGCTGCGTGGGAAGAGGGCGCTGTCATTGGAGTCCTGGCTTCGCATCCATGTGGCAATTACCTGAATGACTGATTCACTATAACGCCGGCTGAACATGGCATGGGTCGATGGATTGTGAACCCTCATGCTCGGCAAAGGGGACGGTGTCATCGGTAACCTTTTCGGGTTAGAGACGCATGCCTTTGAACGGGTTCCAGCCTTCCTCGCCTTTTACTTCTTTGAGGTAGTAGGAGTAGTTGACGGTCAACGCATACATCAGGGCGTAGGCCACATTAAGACCTCCCCCAAGCGCGTAAGGAACCTCGGTTCCCAAAAGCGTGCATACCAGAAGGATCAAGGCGTTGGTCGCGAGCATTATGCCAATCAACGCAATGCCTTTTTTCCACAGGCCCAGCACGAAGAAATAAATGGGGCCAAAGAAATACGCGATGACGTTGAAATTGATCCGCATTTTCTTCCTGAAGCCAGGAAGTGATTTGAGGCCAGCCTTGAACCGCGGGTCGTTCGGCGCACCATACGTCTCGAAGAAATTGAAGCGCTCCTGCCACTTGGCGCTGTAGGTGTCAGTGCTGCGCGTCTGATCTGCTGTGCTCATGGTACTGCTCCTGATGTTCCATTGGGGTGACGTCTTTCTTCCGGGAAATTCTGTGTTCTGGTGTTTTTCTGATCAGGATGCAGAGTGTATGGAGTTTTCGGATGGTGTACTACGCAACCGCATAACCTGGGCGCTAAATCGCCACAATTCTTCATCTGGTCAGTCCGATAGACAGCCACTTCATAAAGCCGCTCGTTTTTCCGGGCAGGTTGCTGTCAGATTATCGACTGCCACGGCTGCCCCATCCCCACGACTGGACGTGCCTCAACCATCTTGCCAAGCGCATCAGGTTCAATGCTGTGCTTCCAGGATACTGATCGTGGGATTCTGGTAACGTTCGTCAATGGTGACTCCCATTTCCTTCAAACGGCTTTCCGCGATCGCACGTTGCGATGCCAGCTTTTTCAGTAGGTCGGGTAAAAGCTCTTTCATGCGATCGCGATCAGATGAATCAAAGTACTCTGAAAAAAATCTTTTTTCGGATTTGAAAGTGAGCGTAAAAAGATAGGTCCCGGTTTTAGAGGGTTCTTTTTCACTGTCTTCCCGTTGAACACTGACTGTAAGGTATTCATTACCACGGTAAAATGACCAATCACTAAAGATGGGCATTGACCGCCACAGCTCTTCGGGTAGTCGTATTGACGGATCACTCCAGGGGCCTGTCATAACAGGCTTACCGAGTACTTCATTCACCGTGCTAAGCTTGCTTAGTTCTGTTCCGGAAATTCGTGGTTCACCGAGACGTATATACCGTTTCCAACCCGCATTTTGGAGTGACGTCAACAGCTCATAAAATTTTGATTCCGCTTCAGTGTGTAATGAGTCCTCGGGTACTTCAAAAGGATTCAGACTGATCAGCTCGATTTTGTTGTCGTCTTGAGTATAGATCGGTACTGAAAAAGCAAAGACTCGCTGAATTTCAAATCTGGATGTTTCTCCACCTAACATCATGGTCAGAAATTTTCCGCTACGTACGGGTTGTCGATACCGATACCAGCACAGCTCAGAGTCACAGTCACTGAAAAGATCTGATCCTAGATTTTTCTTGGTGGTCTCGATAGTATCTCCAAGCCACAATTGCACAGCGTTGTTTTTTTGCATGTTATCCCAGCATCCAGAGAGTAAAAGAAATGTGAGGAATAAAATAAATCTCATGTTCGCTCGTTCCAGGTGGAAATAGTACTGATTGCCGAGTTCATATAGGACGCTGAAGAAAACATTTTCTCGTGATAGCTGTTGGCAATTTCAGTAATAAAGACCATTCGGTCAATTTTGTCATAAAGTTCCCCCTTGGTCATGACGTTGTCCAGCGCTTTGGTGTTTGTTTCACATGCGGTACTTAATGCAGCCAGGCGGCGTGGTACCCCCCAGTTGCCCTCGACCACGGCCTGGGCGTCCAGTAACCTTCGAAAAACGACGTCTTCATAAATAAGTGGTTGTAAAATCTTGACTTGCTCGTGGTTGGCGATAGCGATTAAAGATTGATACTGAAGCGCCCGTCGGTCTGATACCGTCGTCATGCTTTCAGTTTTCTTTATGAATTCAAAGCCCTGTCTGAGGTAGGGGGTGACTTTGAGATTATTGATTTTTGGTACGGCAGCACTAAACCAGGGGAGTTTTTTAAAACTGGCTTGAAAGTTATCTTCGCAGTCTCCAATGCTTCGACTGCCTATGCATTCAAAGAACTGCTCGGGGTAGTTTATATAAAACCAATGCCAAACAAAAATATCCTGAAAAAGCCAAAAATTCCCCATGCCCAAAAATTGCTTTGACAAGTCCAGCGATAAGTCCATTAACGGAACCGCTCTCATCTTAGTATGGGTCGTATAGTCCAGCGCACACATGACCTGCTTGCTGGCGAATGCTGCCAATCCGGTCCAGTAGAATCGCCCTTTTAACTCAGGTTTTCCCTTGGGCTCAAGCTCAAGATAGATTCGAGCGTAATTACCTGCGATACGCGCAGCGCGCGTGCTGAAGTCGCTTATCAGCTGGTATCGGGGTGGCTGCTGGTAAGGTGCGCGTGTCTGTACGCTCAACCGCCTTACGGCAACTTGCTGACCGATTGACCATAATTGTCTACACTTCGGGTTCAGATCGTTGATCGAGCAAGCCTGAGTGTTAAATTTAAAGTCATTCTTCATGATTTTTTACTCGGAGAGTATTTGTCCGCCCCCGCGGGCACGATCAACTCATCAGGCACCAGCGTAATCTTGCCATTACCAGGCTTGTCGCTAAAAATCCGTGGAATATTACCGTCCTGGTCGGTAAAAAATATTTTCTTGCCTTCGTCAGGAATATCAACCTCGACCGCGACATCCTCAAGCGGTACACCGTGGCTGGTCATGAGGCGATTTTGCTCGTCATACAGCCCTGCGGGTACTGCGATGGGAAGCTGCTTATTTGCGTAGTCCATGCTTGCGGGACCGCTGAGGGTCTTTTTGGCACCTTTGATGTCTATTGTGCCTGGCGCATGCACCTCGATATTGCCGCGTATGATCCTGATATAAGCGCCGCCACTGGTGAGCAAAATTTCCTTCTGTGCAGACATTTCCACTAACTGTGCAAGAGAGGTGATTTTCATGCCCTGCTGCGCGGTCAATTCCATCGCATCACTCTGCGCCTGCAGCTCGATCTTGCCCTTGGCTGCAAACAGCTTGGCCCCGGCATTCTGCGCAAACAAGCTGATGCTTTGCGCCACGCTTGCGAGCAGGGATTTGCCGCTGGCGATGCTCACGTCTTCACCGGTGCTCAGGGTCAGGTGCTTGCCGCTGTGCAGGTGGGTGCTTTTTGGGGTGGCGGTGGCGATGTCGGCGGGCGAGGAGGCGATCAGCAGCGGTTGCTGGTAACCCGGTGTTTTGCCGCGTCCACCGCTGCGGATTGCCCAGGCAGTATCACCGCCGTTGCGTTGTTGTTCGCCGGGGCCCTGGCTCGGGGCGCCGTCGTCGCTGCCGTAGGTCACGTCGGCATCGCTGTTGAGCTGGGTGAGGCTGTCCAGGCCTTCCTGCATCGGCAGGGCGTTGTGCTGTTGGGCGGTATCGGACAGGGTCTTGACGCGTTGCTCGCTGTTTTTCAGTTGCTGCTGCGCTTCGCTGGCATCGATCTGTGCGCCCTGGGCACCGCTGCGTTTCCAGGTGCTGAGGTAAAGACCCTGCTGGGCGCGCAGGGCACCGTAAGCATCGGTGCGTAACTCGAAACCTGTACCGCGCAGGCCGCCGCGATTGTTGCCGCGCTGGTCGATCAAATAACCGAGGTTGAGCTGGGTATGCCCGTGGCTGCTGTGGATCTGGGTGCGGACCTGGCCCGTTGAATCGTCCATCACCCACTGGTTGAAACCGCCGCCGCCGACTTCCTTGCTCTTGTAACCGGCCATCAACCCGCTGGAGTGCCAGGCGGGTTTATGGCCGCCGTAGACCTGGCCCATGACCAGCGGTCGGTCGATGTCGTTGTCCAGAAAAGTGATGACCACCTCTTCACCGGCACGGGGCACATGCACACTGCCCCAGTCCGGGCCGCTGCTCGGTTGCATCATGCGCAGCCAGCAGGAGCCCAGTTCACCGTCCTGGGAAAGGCGGTCCCAGTGGAAGCGCACACAGATTCGGTTGAGGGTGTCGGTAAACACTTCATGGCCACTGGGCGTGACAACTACGGCGGTCTGTTGGCCGAGGCTTTTAGGTTTGGAGTGCTCGGCGGGACTGCGGAACGGCACGCTGTGCAGTTGGCCTTCGAAACGGTTTAGGAAGAAGCCATGACTGCCCACACCCAATGCATCGGCCACTGCTGCCACGCCCGGCAACCCCGACTGCTCAGGGCGCACCGACCTGAACAGCGCTGCCAGACTGCCCGGCACTTCGCGTCTCTCCTTGGCCAGTGGCAGGTTGCTCTCGGCGAACATCTCGACTTCGATCAGCAGGAACTGACGCTCTTCAGCCGGTTTACGCGCATACAGCGGATGCTGGGTCAGTTCAAACCAGCGCCCGGCTTCCATCTGCCGCACGCCGCTTTGACCTTGCACACGACGAGCCTGCGACTCACGCTGCTCGATCTGTACGCGGCTCAGCCATTCGCCGCGGTCCTGCTTCTGCCAGCCGTACTGGCCCTGATACTCGTAACGCTCCAGCGCCTGCGGGGCGGAAGCGGCCTGCAAGGCCGGCATCACGGTTTCGCGGGGCTGGCCGTGGGCCAGGTAATCGACACTGCGCCAATGCAGCTTGCCGCTGAGCAACTGCGAGCCACTGCTCCACTGGGTAATGCCGTCCTGTTTCTCGGTGGCGTTCTGAGTGTGAAAGCGAACGCTCTGGGGTGCCAACGCGGGCAGGGTGTCGACGGTGTCAGTGAAGACGATGCAATGCTTGTCCGCAGTGTGTTCGACGTACCAGAAAAGACCTTCCTGCTCGCACCAACGCTGCACGAAGTTGGCGTCGCTCTCGTTGAACTGAGTGACGTAGGACAGCGGTGCGTATTCACGACGCAGGTCCAGGCGGTAATTGCCCTTGGCCTGTTCGTACATCGAGAAAACGGCTTCAAGAATCGCCGGCAGATTCTTGTCCTGCCAGATGCGGCAGTCGAGCCGGTACTCGAGCAGGCTGAACCAAGGCGCGAAGACCAGTTGCCAGTCATGCAGACCACCGTCATTGCCCAAGTAGCGCACGCTCTCGACCAGGCCATGACGCTGCGCGGGAGAACCGTCATCGCAGAGGATGGCCAGGCTGACGGGTTGGCCGATGAGTTTTTCAGGATCGTATTCGGTGTCCTGCACCACCACGTCGAGAGTGTAGCGGGGCACACGGCCGATGCGCTCGACCCCGTGTACGCGCAGGGCCTGAAGCTGATGCTCGCCCAGCGGCGTGGTGAGTTGCAGCAAGCGTCCGCTCTGGCTGAGGGCGGTACCGAATGTCAGATCCATGGTGTAGCTCCTTTACTGCTTGAATCGGTTTGCGACGTATCTTCGGTTTAACCCGCTTCTACGGGAGGTTTGGCATCTTTATAGTTTTCATCGATCTTGATGCCCATTTTTTTCAGCTGCGCCTCTGTCTTTTGGCGCTCTTTCCCCATTCGGGTTAATTCAGCAGGCAGGAGCTCTCTCCAGCGTTCACGGTCTTCGGCTCTCACGAATTCGGCGTAGAACTCACTTTCTGATTTGAACATCCATGTGAATAAGTAAGAGCCACGGTTCTGCGGGTCGTCTTCGCTGTTTTCGCGTTGTACCATCAAGTCAAGGTATTCATTGCCGTTGTAAAATCTCCACGGATCGAACATGCGCATCGAGACCCAGATCTGCTTGGAAAGCTTGAGGTTCGGGTCCATCCAGGGGCCTGTACCGACATTTTTACCTAGCACTTCATTTAAGTTGGTAAACTTGCTGGCTTCTGTACCGGGTATTCTCGCTTCATTAGGAAAAATGTAACGCTGCCATCCTGCGGCGTTTAGATGCTGTACTTGTTGATAAAAATACGCCATTGCGTCTTCATGTTTCGCATGGGTTGACACTCCTGCTACATACACGTCTATATCTGTAATAATCCTTAGGGTATTGGTGACGACAGTGGTCGAACTAACGTTCTCAATCGCTAATAGGGTGGATGCTGAGCGTACCTTGACAGTGATCAGTTCAGAGGATTTTGACGGCACTATAAATTGGTAGAGACACATCGTATCATCGCAGTCTTTTCGCAGTTTTACAGATGTTGAAGCCAGGACAGTATCAATTGATCCTCCAAGAGAGAGTTCGATCTCACGATTTTTTGTATTCATATCCGAAGCCTCACAACCGGTCAGTAGTATGAAAACTGCTATCATATATTTAAGTGCGTTCATTCCACGTCCCTATCGTCATAATTGCCTTTTCCATCTCGATATTTTTTCTCTGCATTCTCCGATGATACGTAGAGGCAATTGTTGTAATAAAGATCATTCTGTCCTCGGCGTCGTACAGCTCGCCATCGGACATGATGACATCCTGCTCCGGGTCGCCTGTATCGCATTCAACATTCAGGGACGCCAGTCGGCGCGGAACACCTCTGTACCCCTCGACCCACGTTTGCATGTACAACAGTGCCCTGAAGCTTTTATCCTCGTATATCAACGGTTGCAATATCATCAGTTGTTCATGTTTGGCAATTGCCAGGAGGGACTGAAATTTGTATTTTTCACGCAGTGTACCTGCCGGCTCCTTCTCTATAGCCGATATCAACTTGAAGCCGCTTACCAGATAATCAGTCACCTTCAGGTTATTTATCCTTGGCAGTGCATCATCAATCCATGGCAATTGTGCAAAGCTTTGTTTGAATCGCGGATCATACGTACTAAAGTCCCGGGTTTTTATGCACTCATTGAATTGCTGTGGGTAATTGATATAAAACCAATGCCAGACAAAGATATCCTGGAACAACCAGAAGTTTCCCTTGCCCAAAAATATCTTGGTGATCTCCAAGGGCGGTACGGCGGGCGGCAAATAGCGCATCTTTGTGTTGCTGGAGTAATCCAGTGCACACATGACCTGTTTGCTTGCAAACGCCGCTAGTCCTGTCCAGTAAAACCGTCCTTTTTGTTCGGGCTGGCCGTTGTGCTCTTGCTCCAGGTAAATACGTGCGTAATTGCCTGCGATTCGCGCAGCCCGTGTACTGAAGTCCTTGAGCAGTTCGTATCTGGCTGGTTGCTTGTATTCAGCGCGGGTCTTTACGCACAAGCGCCTGACAGCCACTTGTTGGCCAAGTGTCCACATTTCAACACAACCTGGATTCAGGTCATTGACGGAGCAGGGTTTTGAATTGAGTCCAAAGTCTTCTTTCATGAGTCTTTACTCTGTCCATCTTGTTCGATTCTAAGCGGGTCGGCGGTCTCATCGTCGGCCTGCGCCGTCGCCGTGCCCCTACTCACTAACCAGGCTTGTGTTTGAGTGGACGCGTACCTGTCGAATGCCAGAACTGATCCGTCTTGTGCTTTGGCGGCGTGAAAAGCAAGCGCCAGCGAACTCAGCTGACGCGCACTCTTTCCTCGCTCGCCTGCCAATGACGCCTGGCCGGCAACGTGCTCCGACACTACAACGTGTGGCAGGTGGGTACTGACGTAATGAGAAAGCTGCTCGAGACGCCTGTCGTGAAAATGACCGTCGATGATGAGTGCCTGGATGTCGTTCGATTTAACACCACCCTGTTCGCAAAGGGCTTCTGCGAGGTGTTGCAGATCGGCGCTACTTTGCCTTGGCTGCAAGGCACGTGGAGAGTGTTCGCGGGTCATTGCCGGATAGAGTTGCCAGGTATTTTCTTCGTCAGGGTTGGCATGGTCCACGCGCTGCAGGTTCAATATTGCAATGCTTTCACCGACCATGACGTCGTTGGACAGAGCGCCAGCCCGGTCTTTTGTCGCCCAGGTGTCTATGCTGACGCATAGCAGGCCCGACGCGTCCGTATTGTTTTGAAGCGCCCAAGGCAACCATTCATCGAAGTCTAACGACGGACTGTCGAAACCCTCTCCAGGCAGGTAATCAAACGGCCAGATTTCTACGACTTTGTTCTCCCAGGCTGATGGGGAGACGTCCGTCGGCGCAAACAGGATGACCTTTGTGTTTTCCCAGTCGATGTTGGCTGTGAAATCGTCCCATTGTGCGAGCATGGCCTCAAGCAGTTGAAGCGCTCGGGGCAACGTATCGATTTCCGGTTTGTGCTGGGGCAGACTAATTCGGCGCAGGTTATAACGGTGGCCCGATGGACTGACCAATCTGGGGTCGTGCTCAAAATCGCCATTAACGGCTCCGAGCCATGTCCCTGAAGCAGCTTGAGCAGGTTCGAGGTTCGGCAGCCATAGCCAGGCGTTGTCTATTTTGACGCGCGTGAGGTCATAGTCTGCCGGCGGACGTGTCGGAGTTGCCTGACGTTGTTCCTGTTCGCGTCGCTCGCCAATGACATCCCATAAAGAGCGATGACCTTGGCCATAGGGCTTCAACATGCTGTCGTCCTTAAAATATGCCACAGTCACTGTTGGTGGCGATCAGACTGGAGCCACACGCAGTCTTGTCGCCGTGGCGGGCAACCGGCCGGCCATCTACCAACGTTGACGTGTCGCCTGTCGCGATTGCACAGACCCCATGCGGGCACATGACTTTGTCGCCGACCCTGGCCACAAGTCGACCATTGACCAGAGTGGTCGGAGATCCTTCGACAACGACCCCGGCCTTGTCGGTCGGGTCGTTCAGCAAAATGATCGGACGCATGTTGAAACTCCTTTTGGTGGCTATCACAGCCTTTAGTCGCGCTGTTGCAGGGTGCCCAGAACATCGCGGATTCCATCGACGACGCTACCATCCTTGATCACATCGCTCAGCCAGCTTTCCAGCGGCATATTTCCCCACTTGATTGCACGCTCTACCAGGTAGGGCACCGGACTGTGTGGTTCTGTCTGTTTGAAGAACTGTGCCACGCCTTGCAATAATGCAAACGCTTCGTCACGGGTCAGTGGCACGGTGCGCATCGGAGCGTTGGCTGCAGGACTGTCGTTGCGTGCCGCTGGTCGTTCGTTGACGGGCTCGTCTGTAACGTCTTCTTTTGTCTGGCTTGCCGGTGCCACGAGTTCGACACCGCGGTCCTTGAGCAGTCGCTCCACAAGCTGTCGAGCGTGAGTGAGTACATCGTTGAGGGCGAGAAAACTGGGCATATCGCGTTCGAAGACGCTATCGATGGTTGATTGCAGCTGTTTGCATGCAACCAGGCATTCACTCATTTCCGCGTATTTGCGGTTCAGGTGATCTGTGTCGGTGAGTACTACCGAGCGCTGGAACAATTCAGCGTTGATCTTGCCTTCTTCGAGGGCCTGATTCATTGCCGACGAGTTCTGTCGAGCCAGGTTTTCAACTTGTCGAGATTCATCATATTTGAACAGGCTGTAGCCCTGTCCTTGGGTAATCGGTAACGTACGGACCACTTCGGCCAAGGTTGTATTCAACCACCCCAAGCGAGCAGAACGCTCTTCGGTGCCGTCTTCCAGAGAAGGGAACAGGGTGTCCCAGAAATCTTCGAGCATGGCTTGAGCCACTGCCAGCGCGAAACGGATACCGCGGAAATGATATTTGTGCGCCAGACCTTCACCTAGCCATGCGACCAGCATCAAGTCTTTGCTCTGTTCTGCAATCCCGGCGCTGGCCAGTTGCACAACCTGTTCCCAGTCGGCCTGTTTCAGATCGGTTTGCCAGTCACCCTGAGTCAGATAGTCGACATCGGCGCGGCGTGCCTCCTTGATCTGATCGAACAGGCTGGAAAAACTCAGGTCTTCGCCCGCGCCACCCTGAATGGGTGTACGCAATGTGGCCAGCGAAAGGTCTTCGAGGATGTCAGACATGGACGGCTCTGCATTCAAAGGTGAAAAGAGAAGGCCACCGCGCCCTTGCAGGCGCGGGACCCTCGATTGAGCGGCCGAACAACTTCAGTCGCCCGAGGCCCTACTCAGGAGTAGACCTTGTTCAACGAGCGGTCCCAGCCGCCTGCAACTTTACCGCCGCCTGCGCCATCGGAACGCTTCTGCTGGGTGTAGGCGATCTTGATGCGGGAGAAGTTGAACTTGATCTCTTCCAATGGCAGATCGCTCTCCGCCTTGGTTTCGCCAGCCACAGGCATGTTGCCCAGGAAGGTGACAGAAGAGATGACCACTTCTTCCAGTGTGATGGTCATGTAGGTCAGCTTGTCGCCGCCGGCACGGTTAAGGTTGAGGACAACTTCCTTGATGTGCTGGCCTTTGCAGCATGACTCGAAGGCTTTGGGAGAAGCCTTGTCGACATACTTGATAACCGTGAAGTCGCTCAGGTTAACGCGCTCGGAAGATGCGCCTCCAGACGAACTGGCAGTTGCCGAAGTCGCCTGTGTAGCGCCGTGCGTGTAGCTCAGGATTTCGATCCAGTCCTTGAACTTGTCATCCAGACTTTCGCCCGGGATGCCGTCAATTTTGAGGAATGCGTCAAATGCCATTTTTCATTTCTCCTTAAAAGGGCTTTCATTGATCCACAAGTTGGATCGCCCTGTGTTTGACCCTGCCACATAATGGCTGGGCCGTTCTAAAGCCATGCGTGCCGAAGCAGGCACACACATGGCGATCGTTTTACCTCGGGGGGGCGGCTCAGTTAAGCGCTCGCACCTCTATTTCGACTCGTCTGTTAGGCTCGAGGCAGTGGATAAGCTCGGCGCGCGGCATCTGCATATCGCAATGCACCAGTGGTTTATTGCTGCCTTCGCCGACCGCGTCGACCAGTTCGCTCGGCAAGCCTTTACCTACCAGGTAGGTTTTGATGGTTTGCGCGCGCTGTCTGGATACCTGCAGGTTGCTCTGCGCATCGCCAATCTGGTCAGCGTGGCCCGTGATCACGATCTTGCCCACGTTCGGTGTGTTCAGCAGTTTCCCGGCGATGGCGCTCAACTGGCGTTGCCCGGCAAGCTCAAGACTTTGAAAGTCCGCGCGACCAAACGCAAACAGGGTATCGGACTCCAGCGTGATGGTTTCGATAGCGCGCAACGACTGTGAGAGCAGGCTATTTATGTAATTGCGCGAGCTGGAGATCAAGAATGCATTGTTGAGAATGCGTGGTACGTCAAGTTCACGGATCTGATCGCTATAGAACGCAATCTGACGCCCGGCAAACTGATAGTCGTCGACCTCGCCAGCAGCTTGAGCTGACACGTTTGTGTCGCGTTGAACCTGCTTGTAGATCGCCGGGTACCAATAATCAGGAATGCGAGCCTTTAAAACCGCAGGATCGGCTTGCTCACGTTGCCCCTTGGACAGCATCAAGTAGGTATCCAGCGTGGTCTTGCCAAAGGTCGCAACTGACTGTGCGCGGTTATCCACAGGGAGCGCGCGCGGCTCGACGCTGTCGATTCCCGTCACGGTTGTAAGCGTCGGCGCGTTGCGCTGGTATATCTTGATACTGCTCAACAGGTACAACGAGCGGGTCAGGTTATCGGCCGTCGGTTTGAGCATCACGCTTTCAAGACGTGCGAAATAGCGCTGACGTACATAGGGCTCCACGTCATAACCCTTGTACAGCCCCAAACGCATGCTCAGCGGTACGCCGCCACCGTGGTGACGAGTATAAAGATCTGCTGAAGTCTGCCGCAGTTGATCCAGCGTCTGCCATTGGGTGTATTGGCCGCTGGTGTGTTCGTCTTTTTGCTGTGCTGCGGCCAGCCCGCCGGAAATTGCCTGAATGGCTGCTTTATTATTGCTGTACGAAATGCCCCAGCCTACACAAAGCAGCAAGCCTGCCAATGCGGCTGTGCCGATCCATATACCTTTGCGCCGGGTTTCGCTGCGATTGCTGGTGTACAGCGCCACAAGATGTTGATCAGGGATAATGACCTTCTGAAAAAGGCTGTTGATAAACATCGGCTGCGTCTGCCCGGTTACCGGCAGTTCGGTCGACGAGTCAGCCAGTGCAAAGCGCTCGGTGACATGCTTTGCATACAATCCCTGCGCAGCTTTATCAGCGTCGAGTGCACTGGTGAAATAGAAGCCGCGGAGCAGCTCGGCACTCTGATAGGGGTTCGCTCTGAGCAAGTCGGTAACGAAAGTCTCAAGCAATGGTTTGAGCGCTGTCAGTTCCAGAGGGAAGCGATACGCCGCCGGGTCCTGTCTGGTCAGCTGAATGTCCTGTTGCACCAATTGCTGATCGGCAATTTGCTGCCAATGGTCTACCAATTCGCCCATTGCTGCGGTGAAGCGCTTGCCCCAATCGGACTGCCTGAAACCTTCGTGAGCAAACGTCTTGCCCATTACTTCGCCACGAGTCTGGTTATCGAGCTGGCGATAGAAGTGAGTGAAGCCTGGTATCAGGTCGCTTTTGGTGAACACCAGATAGATAGGCAGGCGCAGCTCAAGCAGATCATGCGCTTCCTGAATGCGTTCACGCAGGCGCTTGGCAAGACGCTCGAGGCTGTCGGGCGTTGACTTCAGAACGTCCTCTACACTCACGGCGACGATCAGGCCGTTAAGCGGGCGGCGTTGCCGGTGTTGCCGAAGCAGGCTTAAAAACGCACGCCATTTGCCAGCCTCTTCCTGGTTATCCATATAGCGGCCAGCAGTGTCCAGTAACACTGCTTCAGAACTGAAAAACCAGTCACAGTTGCGAGTACCGCCTAGTCCTGCGACGCGTGCGCCTTCGCGCTCCGCATAAGGAAAATTCAATCCTGACTGATACAGCATGGTGCTTTTGCCGGACGCAGGCTGGCCGATTACCAAGTACCAAGGCAAGGAATAGAGTGCGTCTTTACTGGATGCTTTCTTCTCTGAATTGCCCTGCAGGCGCTCGATGCTTTGCAGCAGGCGCTCGCGTAGCAGACTGACTTCCTCGCGATCCTGAGGGCTGGAATTCAATACGGCCTGATCGGCGTCATCACGTAGCAGCGCTTCAAGATCGTGGCGCGGTGCGTGGCTTCGTCCCATAAAAAGGACATAACCAGCCGATAGCAACAGAAACACACCTATCCCTGCCAGCAGGCTATGAAGGGACGAAAATCCCATCGCTACACCGATCGACCACACCAGGAAGATGGCCAGGAAGAACGCAATCCCCAGAACATATGGCTGGTACTTGAGAAAGTAATATTTGAGCCTGTTCATCAATACTGTTCATCCCGAGCGTTTATAAAGCGCTCAATAAAGTCGTTCAATGCAAGGTGATCGGCAGGCAACACAAGCGAGTCGGCAGACGCGGGCTCCGGTAAAGGATCCAGTAGGTTGTAGCGGTCCTCGGGTGCAGCGATACCGGTCAACATCCGATACATTTCACTGTTTCCACGCGACGGAAAGCACAGCAGCCCCGGACGCATAAAGCTGTCTACCAGCACGCTGACATCCGGCATGCCCGTTTTGCCGCGCAGACGTGACAGCAATGTGCACCACAAGTCAGCCATCGGCCGCTTCAGACCGCTCTCCGCCGGCAGAGGCAGGCTTATCGCGGGTGGCTCACTGTCCCTCATGGCCTTGCGCAGTTTGTAAAGGCTGGCCAGCCCCGACTGAGTACCGAACTCCGGATAGCTGTGTCGCAGCGGCCGCGACACATCACGCAGGTTAAAGTCCATCAGAAACTTGTCATGCACACGTCGATAGAGATCCAGGTCCTTGGCGGTCCACAGACGCATGGTTCTGAGTCGAGCAAAAATCTGTTCTATGTCCGTTCCCTGTGCGGCCTGCATGAGAAGCGGTTTTATCTGCCCCGCGAACAACTCGCACAACGTGTGCGGATTGATGAACGGGTCGCTGGTATCCACCTTTATGCTTTGAAACACCATAAATGGATAACGTCTGCCGCTGGCGTCCCGCGAGCTTATGAATCCGCCCAGCAGCCACTGTCCATTGCGACTGCGGTATGAGAAAAAACATACGGGCAACTCATCAAACAATTCCCGCCAATCCTCACGCGTCTGCATGCGCCCCAGACTGTTTTGTAGCCACAGATCGAACTCACATACCTCAGGCATGGCTCCGTTCAAACTGACGAAGTCGGCACTCGCGGGCACTTTGCCAAAACATCCGATCATCAGCCTGTGCCCCCTCTGCGATGGCTTGCCATAATCAGTTTTTCTGCCCAGGATCGTTAAGCACGCTTAATGATTTGACCTGTGCCAGATCAGTCATTTTGACGCCGCCATAGTTACGAACGACCAGGCTTACCGGCCCTGCGGCCGACTGCCAGCTGAAACGCTGCTGAACCGTATCCAGATCAGTGACCCGAGCACTGTCGTTCATTTTCAGCAGGCCCCAGCGGCCTGGGTAGTCGAAAACAGTGATGCGTTGACCTTCCAGCGTCACAACGTCCAGACGTGCGCCCGGTGCGTTGGAGGTACCCGGCCAGGAGAACCGGTTCCAACTGGTACGACCGTTTCGATAATGCTGTTCCTGCCCGTCGAGCGTGAAAATGATGTCCGTGTAACGAGCCGATGGCTCCAACATGATTTCGAAGCCGTTTTCCCGATCAGACAAACTGGCGATGACCTGTCCTACCGAGCTGGCCTTGTCGATACTGTCGATCATGCGTGTATTGACCAAAGGCGCGGCGTTACCGCCTGTACCCATGCCCAATCCTTCGCCGCCGGCGAGGTTGCCGATTTCGTTGCGTTTGAACGCGGGCAGCAGACCTGTTTCAGGATCGACGAAACGCTGCAAGTCCTTGACGGATGCCTCGTTTTCACTGCCAGCCACAATGGGGTACCGGTAAGCCATAACCTGTTTCCAGGGGCGGGCGACATCCTGCGACCATGCTTTTGCGATCTGTTGGCCAGCCGGGTCGCGAAGTGTTTCCCAAGCATATTGCAGTGGCGAGTTGAACAGGCGTTGCAAGGAGTTCGACAGGCCTCCTTCGCTGGTATCGACACTGGTCTCGATGTAGTTGCGTACCTGTGTAACTTCAGACGGCTGTCCTTCCAGTGTTTCGCTGATCAATAGCTTGCTGTTCTTGCCGACATCCTGCGATCGCTGAATATTGGTCAAACGCACTTTGAGCTTGCGTAACGCTGCCAGATATCGATCCATCACCGTGCTGTCCGCGCCTTCTGCATTTTGCGTTGCGAACAGGCGTGCGACGGGTTCGAAGCGTTTTGCCAGACTCCCATCGTCAACACGTGGCAATGTCACTACCAGGCTTTCGGCTTGCTCGCTCTGGGTACTGAAGGTGCCTTTGATGCCGCTCCAGAACCCGTCGTCCGCTTTGTTCGGAGACGCCGCAGAGTTGACTTTGGGCAAGTCCCACGACGTGTTTTGGTTCACCGCGTGCAACAGACTCTTGACGGGGGAGTTCTGCACATCGCTAAGTACTGACAAACGCTCGGTAGCATTGGCCATGTCGGTGAAATGACGCACACCTACGCCTCTGAGCATCCTGAACCAGGCATCTGCGTAGTCGGCTTTGTAGCGAGCCATCAGCTCGCGCACGAAGTTGGCTTTCTGAACCATGCCGTTGCTGCCTTCGCTATCGAGTACCCAGTCACTGTCGTTGCGTAGATTGCCTGACAGCAACTTGATCAGTTCGGGCTGCAGAAACTCTTCCCAACCTTGTCGGGTGTAAATGGCAGGTACTGCTTCCGCCGAAAATAACTGATCACGTCCGGCTGCGGGCACCATGTCCGATAGCGTAAGCGACGGGAACTGACGGCTCGACTCCAGTTGAAGGCGCAGATACTCACGATCAACCAGAGAGCTGGCAATCATGAAGGAGCGCAGGCTCTGCCGTGTTTCGTTGACCAGTTGCTCATTACGTCGCAGCGCTGGCGCGGTGCCTTGTTGCAGGTAGCGCACATACATCGCGGTATTGGCTTCAATCAGTGCCGGACTGATTTCCTGACCCTCGGCCTGCGCCGCCAGTGCCCAGACTTGAGGAAGTTCATCAGCAACGAATTCGGCATCGCGGTGTTCATCCGGGCGCGACAGAATCAGGTACAGCTTAAGTGCGCTGTAGGCCTTGATCACTGAAGATACTTGTTGCTCTGTCAGCCGGCTGAGGCTGTCTTCCGACAGTGACAACCCGGCAGTCAGTGCGGTGTCTTCGGCAAGATCCGTAGTTGATTCGGACTTGGCGTTATCGCGAAGAGCATCCAGCGTTCTGCGACGCCCAGCCTCACCTGCCTCGTTGACGCCCGAGCGTAGCTGGCCGGTCAGATCTGCGCTGTTACGCGGAAGGCCGACCGTCGCTTTCAATGCGCTGAGACTCGGGTTTTTTGCTGGTGCTTTTATCGGGGATTTGGTCGAGCGGCGTTTATCAGTCGGTGCCAGCGGGCTTCTATCCACCGTCTGGGCAAACTGATTCAGCTCGCGCAGTTGTACTTGCAAGTACTTGCCTATTGGCTCCAGCGCTTGGGTACGTAGCTGCTGCAGGTACGCCTCACGTAGTGGGGTCAGCAGATCATCGCCGCTGTACAGGCCAGCGCCCAACGCGAAGGGTACGCCGTGATTGTCGTATCCTTCGAACTCGCTCAGGTAAACACGCAATGTTTCCATTGCCTGCCCTGAGCGCAACCTGTCTGACCGGTCGGGTGCAGTCTCAAGCTGTTTCAATTCGTTTGCGATGCCCGTCAGCATTTCACGGTTTTTGTTATAAGAAACCGTCTCCCACGCTATCAGGCCTATACCTGCCAAAGCCGCTATCGCGATCAATGCAGGTGTCAAAGATCGTGTGCGGCCCAGGCGCGAGTAGTAAAGGCTCAGGTTGCGATCCGGGAACACTACCTGACGAAATGTCTCAGTAATGAAGTAGCTCTTGTCGCCTATCTTTCTACATGTATCGCCGTGTACCGGATGCTCTTTGGGCTCAAGCGCGTAGTAATCTCCAAGCGCGTCCTCATAGACCGGTGGCAACTGCTCATCTGTCTGCAGGGCGCTGGTAAAATAGACACCTCGCACGATGGGAGGCGTATGCCCTTGCGCTGAGCGCTCAAACTGGTCAAGAAAACCAGAGATAACGGTCGACAGTTCGGCAAAGTAATTGGGGAATTGCAGCAGCTCGGCGCTGGCGGTTTTGCCCCCGATAATGAGCTGGGTGTCCACGTGATGTCGCACGCTCTCCAGCAAATGGGCAAATTTGGTTTCCATGACAGCTCGCAGGCCTTTGGCGCGCACATCCGACAAGGCGAACGTCATACCCAGAGGCTGCTGGCGTTGTGCAGTGTCCATACCGTCGAAGGCCTGGTTGAAGCCTGGCAGCAGATCTGTCTTGCTGAGCATCAGATAAAGCGGAGGGTTGACGCCCAGACACTCGCTGTATTCATCGATACGAGAAACCAGACGAGCAGCCAGGGCTTCACGTTCGGCCAAGGTGGCAGAGACAATCTCTGGCAGGCTCACCACCAGAATCAACCCGTTGACGGCGGGTTTGGCGCGTTGCTTGCGCAGTAGCTTGAGGAACGAGGCGAACTCGCTGGCTGACTGGTCATCGCGCAAGTAGCGGCCCGCAGTATCAATCAAGACTGCGTCAGGACTGAAATACCAGTCGCAGTGCTGAGTCCCGCTGTCCATGCCGCTCGCCTGAGCTCCGGCAATGGTCGCTGACAGACCTGAACGTGTCAGTAGCGAGGTCTTGCCCGAAGCTGACATGCCGATGACCAGATACCATGGCAGGTCAGAAAGCGCAGATGCTCCGCCGCCGCCCGCAGAGCGCGATGAGCGCAGCATCGATATCGCATGTTTGAGGCGCTCGCGCAGTACGTGTTGATCACGAAACTCGCCCTCGGCCCCTAGCGACCTGTCTACCTCCAGTTGCACAAGGCTTTCGATGTTTTGTTCGGCGCGAATTCTGCGGTACTGACGCAGCACAATAAGCAGCAGACAGAAGGCGCTGATCAGCGCCATGGCCACGTAAACGTTTTCCCGCGTGAAATTCCAGCGCGGTAGTGCCAGCCAGCAAGCGAGCAAACCGACGGTCCACAGGAGTGCCAGTGCAAACCAGAAATTTTTCAAACAACGCAATAATGCTTTCATGTCTTCCTGACCGGATCCGTAACTGAATTAAACGCCGAACAGCTGACGGACCTGTTCGGCCAGTGCTGCCACCTCTTTGCCCAGAAGCCAGTCCAGGGTCAGATAAACGGCACCGCATATCAGTGCGATGAGTACCAGGTAGAGCCATAAGGGGACTTCATAGCGAAACATCTGAGACACTTGATCAGGCAGTGCCCAATCAGGAGAAAGCGCCTTGCGCGGGGTTCGGTAGCGAGCGATGTCCTGACCCAGGGTATTGGCGATATAACGAAGTTGATCTTTCTTCTCGAGGCTATACTTGCCTTCAAAGCCCAGTGCCAGGCACAGGTGATAAACCTCAAGGACATCAAGGTTGCGCTTCACGTCGGTACGTAATGCCTCGAGTTTCTCGAAGAAACCCTGACCCGCCAAATGGACACCAAAATACTGAAATTGCAGTGGATTAACTTCAATCTGATTGCGTATTTCACTCTGCCCGGCATTCAAGACGCTTTCATCCAGAAACGCACAAAGCGCGTATTGCGCATCCCTGACTTGTTCGACGCTGTAGTTGGCACGACGCGCATCCCGCTCAAGCGCGGGAAAGAATTCGTCGACGCTGGCACGCAGCCTTGAGACGTCGCGCACCTTGCTTCCGCGACGAATCATCAGCGCCATGGTCATGAAGTCCTTGACCATATCCTTGAGTGTCAGTGTTTGCGCTGGGGCAGTAACGCCGCCTTGCATCACGGCATCATTCATTTGAGCACCGCCATCAGTTCAAGCTTGAGATTTTTAAATGCGCTGGGTACATAGAACGCGATGGCGTTAGCTTTCATCATGCGTTCGTAGACCCGGCCATGGGGTTCGATCGAGAAGTATTGGTTGTCCAGACGAACGGGAATGGCATTTGGGGTTCGCACGCAGTGGCTGAGCGCCGCTCCTGGCATTGCCGTATTGACCACGACTTCAATGTCTTCCGGCGAGCCGACCTTGAATGCACGTGGTACCAGTTCAAGAACCTGAGCCCCCGGCATGTCTGCGTGAACCGCAATGTAAAAGTCAGCCTCACTCAAGCGTGGATCGTTCAGGCGGCCCACAAAATAGGACGTACGAGTCTGTTCCAGGCTGATCGGAATATATTGGTTGGGCACAACACTGTTGAGCAGTTCGCGAACCAGCCTGTCGAGCTTTATCATCGAAGTGGCGGGATCATGATGATCGTAGGCAGGGATGTCATTGAGCTGCGCACTCAGGGAAAAAGTCAGCAGACTGCCCGCCAGCTCAGCCAGAAAGCGATACAGTTGCTCTGGGTGCAGCCTCGGATGCTGAAGCAGGTGAGCAAGACCCGGATACGCGCGATTGACGGTATAAAGCAGCCAGAACAGGCTGACATCGCTCGACCCGAATTCAGCGATCTGGTCAGCTCTTTCCCGGCGGCGGCCAGACAGTGTTTCGCTCTTGCTCTGCAAAAGTGCGAGCAAGCGCTGGGCAATTTTCAGCAACGTTTCATGCGACCCGATGTGCAGGGCAGGATGAATGAACTGAGTGTCCAGGCTAAATCCGTTAATGTTGTTGCGCTGTAGCAGGGTTAGCGGGCAATAGCTGTAGCCATCGAGTGAATCACCATCGATCAGCAGCACAACATTAAGTCGCAGACTGGTAATTTCGTTTTCCAGCTCGCCTTCATTGATATCAGGCAACATATCAAATGCTTTACGGTATCGACGCGCGCCTTTGCGCTCTTCACCTTCGTCAAGGTAATTGGCGCTGTACGGTTCGGCCAGTTTCAACGCCGCGTACACCTTCAGCTCCGAACCGTGCTGCACATCTTTCAAATCGCGCGCAGCAGGCAGAGGGTCGTGCTGCGGGGCGTCAAAAAGCGAGCCGTCCGGGAAAACCATCTGTAGCCGCTTGAGTTGCAGCACTCCGTTGACCAAGGCTTGCTCATCCACTTCCAGAAGCTGCACGCCCCAATGAAATGGCGACGAGCGAAGCGTCGCCTGAGCCAGCTGGTTCTGGTGGAACTCATCCTGATACTGGAAGTGCTGTGGCAGAAGGAACATGCCTTCTGACCACATTACACGGCTCTTTTTACTCATTTAGCACCTTCCAGAGCTGAATCAAATGTATTGCTCAGCGACTTCTTAATAGAATTGTTGGCAGCGTCTTCGGCAGATTCGACGGCCTTTGACTGCATGCGCTCCATAAGCCCAGGCTCCGTATGCTCTGGCTGGGCTGGCTGCAATGGCGCGATGATTTGTTCTTCAGGCATCTGCAGCACATCTTGTCCACGCTCGGCACTGATGCGGTTCACGTCCAGAAGCACGCGGCCGCCCTCGGATGAAAACAGAATCCCGTCCTTGCGAAACGCGTCGGCATTGAATGCCATTTTCCAGCGGCCGCCGCTGTCATCACGAAAGAAGGCCGCTACTGCGATGTACCGTGCTTCCTTGGCCAGTGGCCAGGTCTGGACCTGACCCATCCCGGGCAAAACCACGAGTTCGCGGGTATCGAGCACGGTGTTGCCGAGTGTCTGTTCGGGGTGCTCCAGCAGCATGTTGGAGTCCGCGCTGTTGAACTTGTCCAGCGAGGTCAACTGATAAACCCTGGTCACGACGGACAAAGGCATGCCGGAGGTATTGGGGTTCAACTGGTTGCCGCCGTCCACGGTCAGAACAATTTTTTCATCGCTGCTGAACAGCATGTCGCCTGCCCATGTGTCATCGACTCGCTTGCTTACACGGTCAGTGATGCCGCAAGCGGTCAGCCCTAGCAACATAATCAAAACACCCAAATACCTGCCCATTTTGCTGCTCCTGAAACACTTCCTATCGACGCCCGGCAATTCGGGCGACGCTGAATCTCATCCGGATTTCGGTTGTCGTCTATGCCACGGTGTACGAAAAGCCTCCGGCCTCATCAAGGCCGATGCTCATGCTATTGACGGGTTTGTCTTCTGCCATCCGCGCCAACACATGCTCTGCCAATTCAGGCATCAATGTGCCGGACAGAATGTTGTCGATGTTCCGGGCCCCGCTGTCGACTTCTGTGCAGCGCGCAGCAATCGTGGGCACCAGTTCCGGGCTGAATTCCAAAGAGGCTTGATGATTTCGTTCGAAACGCTCACGGATACGCGCGAGCTTCAGACCGACAATGCGTTCGAGCACGGCGTCCTGTACCGGGTAATACGGAACAATACTCAAGCGCCCGAGAAATGCAGGTTTGAATACGTTGTTGAGCTGGTCGCGCAGGTCTTCGACGATCTGGGCGGGGGCGGGTAGCTCGCTGACCCCGAGACACGTTTGCATGATGTGTTCGGTGCCGACATTGGACGTGAGGATGATCACCGTGTTACGGAAGTTGATTTCGCGTCCTTCGCCGTCATCCAGTACGCCTTTGTCGAATACCTGGAAAAACAGTTCGAGCACGTCCGGATGGGCCTTTTCGACTTCATCCAGTAATACGACGCTGTAAGGTTTGCGACGCACAGCTTCGGTCAGTACGCCGCCTTCGCCGTATCCGACATAGCCCGGAGGTGAACCCTTGAGGCTGGAGACAGTATGGGCTTCCTGATACTCGGACATATTGATCGTGATGACATTGCGTTCGCCGCCGTACAGCGTATCGGCCAATGCCAGTGCGGTTTCCGTCTTGCCAACACCGCTTGGGCCAAGCAACAGAAATACGCCGATTGGCTTATTGGGGTCTTCCATGCGCGCACGTGAAATCTTGATGCGTTTGCCTATTTCATGCAGAGCATGGTCCTGACCAAGAACGCGTTCGGCCAGCAGTGCAGGTAAGCGCTGGACGGTATCAATCTCGTCGCGCAGCATTTTGCCCAGCGGGATACCTGTCCAGCCGGAGATCACTTCACCAATGGTGGCACCGTCTACCAGCGCATGCACCAGAGGCTGCTCACCTTGAACTTTTGCAAGCTCGGCCCGAAGGTCGGCCAGCTCGGCGCGGTGGTCCTGCCCTGTGGTCTGTTCGCTAAGTTCGTGCAACTGTTTGACCAGTTCCAATTCGCGTTGCCACTGTGTGACCAGTTCCTGTTCGCGTTTCTCGGCGTCGGTCAGTTCTGCACTGAGTTGAGCAAGTCGGCGCTGATGGTCGCTGCCTTTGATCTGTTCCTTTTCCAGCAGAGATATTTCAGTGCGCAGGTTGTCAATCATGCGCCGGCAATCTTCGAGCATTCCGGGCTGTGTTGTCTGTCCCAGCGCGACACGCGCGCAGGCGGTATCCAGTACGCTGACGGCCTTATCCGGCAATTGCCTGCCTGTGATATAGCGATTGGACAGGCGGACAGCCATGACGAGCGCTTCGTCCATGACCGCTACCCGATGGTGTTCCTGCATTTTTTCCAGGAGGCCACGCAACATGTAGATTGCCTGATCTTCTTCCGGCTCCTCTACTTTTACGACCTGAAAGCGGCGTGCAAGGGCGGCATCCTTTTCGAAGTATTTTTTGTACTCAGCCCACGTAGTGGCGGCGATAGTTCGCAGTTCGCCGCGTGCCAAGGCTGGCTTGAGGAGGTTGGCCGCATCGTTCTGTCCTGCCTGGCCACCTGAGCCAATCAGCGTATGGGCTTCATCAATGAAAAGAATGATTGGATGTACGCTGCGCTTTGTTTCTTCGATCACTGATTTGAGACGGTTCTCGAACTCGCCCTTGATCCCGGCTCCTGCCTGCAGCAGGCCCAGATCGAGCGTATGAATAGCGACATCCTTGAGTGGCGTTGGCACATCGCCCAGAGCAATACGTAATGCCAAGCCTTCAACTACCGCGGTTTTACCGACACCGGCTTCTCCCGTCAAAATCGGGTTGTTCTGCCGTCGACGGGTGAGAATATCGACCATTTGGCGCACTTCGAATTCGCGTCCCAGTACCGGATCAATACGTCCTTCCCGCGCGCTGCGGGTCAGGTCCACGGTGTATTGATCCAGGGCAGGAGTCTTGCCGTTGCCCTTGGTTGCCGGTCGTTGAGTATCGTTTCCGGCTGGCAAAGAAGCGCTTTGCTGTGACTCGCTGCTGGCTGAAATGAAGTCCTCGAGATTGGCTTTCAAATCGTCGACATTGATCTTTTCCAATTCAGGAGCTGACGCGGCTATGACCCGACGCAGTTCCTTGTCGTCGAGCAAGGCCTGTAGCAAAAAGCCGCTTCGGATAAGGCTTTGGCCATATTCGATAGAAGCCAATACCCAGGCTCGCTCGATCAGTTGGGTTATGTGCGGGGATAACGCGGGGGTGCGAGTATTCCCTGTCTTGAAGTCACTCATGGCGCTCGCCAACTGTGACTGCAGACGCTCTATCACTACATCGTAATGGCGCAAGATCGGCAGAAGATCGTTATCGTCGCCTTCAAGAAGCTGTAGCAATACATGCTCGATATCGACTTCGTAGTGACGTTCCGCAAGGCACAGCGCAGCGGCGCTTTCGGTTGCGTTGCGGCAGGTGTCATTGAGCTTGGCAAAGAGTGACTTAAGGTTCACAGGGCGACCCCATCAAAAGGAATACGGAAAACAGCGCAACGTGACGGATTTACTTTTTCGCCAGGCCGTTTCAGCCAGCCAAGCCAGCCCAGCGCTGTGTTTGTGTTTCGGCCTAGACGCGCCAGCGGAATCGCCTCAGGTTTGAGCTGCGGAGCAAGTTCAAAATCAAGGGTAGGACCGAGATAGAAGCGCACCACATCAACCAGTTTTCTATAGTCGTCATTACCTGGTTGAAAACGCTGATATTCAGCGAGGTCCAAGGGACCAATGTCGATACGTACGCAGGATTGGTAGTCCCATACGCGATTGCCAGCCACCGCGCTTTCACCGAGAGATGCATTGGCACGCCCCAGTTGCGAGCACTGCTCCGGCTCAAGTTTCAACCAGCGTCCGGCAAAGGCGCGCAGTGAAAAGGGTTGCCCGAAGTAGAAGCTCAACATCACTTCCAGGTTGTGCGGATTACGAGGCCGCTGGGTGAACAAGCCCGAGAAGTAGGTGAATAACTCCTGTCGAACAGGTGAGCCGCTCGCGCCAAATTTTCGCTTCTGACTTTGCTTGCCGAAACCCACCAGATTGAGCATATAGCGCTCGAAATCCGATGAACCCTTGCGCTCATGTTCGATGTGAAACTTGTATTTCTGCCATGACTGATAGAAGAGAGCGATCATGCGATGAGAGAACACATCCAGAAACGCATGGGCGCCATCGTCCCTCTGCTGGATATGCCGGTTCATGAGTATTTCAGTGTAGGGACGGGGAAGTACCCCTGACGGCCCTATCAATCCCATGAACGTTACCTGCACTTCGGTCAATGCCTGTTCAGTTGCAGTCGAATCATCGAGGCGCTCGAATTTGAGATCGCTGACTTCGCTCACGGGAAAGTTCAGCGACAGCTGCGTGCGAAAACGCAGCGGGTCCTCATGCGGGCGCGCTTCGGGATCAATACGTCCTGCTCTGCTGTAATGCAGACGCAACAACCTGACCAGTTGAAAAAACTCAAACCGGTAAGGCTCTGCGCGTGCCTGATCGATCAGACCAGAGGTTGATCGCCCGTTCTGGGTGGCCATTGCACAATTCTCTTTTCCCGCTGGCGGGTACGAAGGGTAAGTTGGGTAAAACTGTTGACGGTGCAGTACTGTCCGAAAAAGTGGTCAAGGACTTTGCCGAACAGGAATACGCCGCTGCCGATGTATTGGCTTTCGTCCAGTTCCAGAGTGATACCTACCCCACGCACGAAGTTGGGACGGGGGTGGCCGATACGTACGACAACAGCCTCACTCTTGATCGATAGGATTCCGCTGATCTGCTTTCTAACCGCCAGTCCGCGTCGATAGTTGTAGAGGCTCAGCATTTCCTGAAGCACTTCCTTGCCCTGTGACACCAGCGACATGTGATTCAGGGACAAGTGAGAAATCAGCCGCCAGATCAATCCGTCGCCCAGAGGCACGCGCGCTGTCACTGTAGGTTTGCGCAGTAGCCGGATACCGTCGACCACACCATCATTTTCAAATATGAAGTCGCTCTGGCTGCCTCCATAACTGAGCAGTTGCGGTAAGTCCCGGTTACTGCAAGTCAGGGATATGCTCAACGAATCACTGCCTGCGTCGATGAGGTCGAGCTCGCGGTCCACGACTCGTATAACCATTTCTGTGCCGCCCTGCTTGCTGTGCCGGGAGGGGCGCCGCCGGCCGATCCAGTAGCAGGCGTCTGGCCCCAGGTCGCCTCTGGGCTCGAAAAACGGGTTGCATTCGCTGACCGTGTCAGCCCCGGCTATTTTTTTGACTCGCTGCACTCGGTCGATGGAGACTACTTCTGCATGTCCCTGCAGCCTGACATCGGGGGTAACGGCGTATTCGTGCCGTGTATGAGTGAGCTTGACCGGCTCGGCCTGTTGTTTGAACAGGTTGATGATCGGAGTGCATCCAAGTTTGAAATTATTACGCCCCAGATTTTGTGCAAGCCGCGCAAGCCGATCGCCCATTTCGTAATGGTCAAAATAGAAGTTGATCTCGATATCCTTGAGGTCTCGATCAGCCAGGCTTCTCTTGAGTCCTCCAATATCGACGAACATGAATTTGTCCGGAAACGTGAAGTAGTCGTGCAGCAGTCTGTACCCGAGAAACGAGCGTTCCGAGTAATCCACCAGGCCTTCATCGCGCTCAAAACCAACCGCTTTCAACGCACCCCGTGGCAAACCGATTTCCCGACGTTTTCCCTGTTCTGTAAAACTTACAGTGGCCTTCGACAAATTGTTGAATAGCAGTTCGTACAATTGCAGCATCAGCGTGCTTTCGCCGTCGAGGAAAAAGCGCAGGGACTCAATATCCAGTTGCCCGAAGTGGAGATGGGTGGTGGCGGTCAGGCCAATTTTCAGGCAGGCCACCAGATCTGCACTGTGTCCATTGAAAGCAGAACGCTCCAGTTCTACAAACGATGCATCGCGCACTGCGATAGGCCACAGGTCGACCGGGTAGCAGGTTCTGAACTTACAAGCCACGCCCTCTACGGTCTTGGAACTTATCTCCGTATGCCGTTCGATGGTGTAGCAAGCCGTCAGCGTAGAGGTTGTACCGCTACTGAATTCTGCGATGGACAAGGCTGGCGTCGGACGTAGGTAGTGTGGGTAAAGCACTTCAAGAAAGGCTTCGACAATTTCGGGAAATTCGTCATCAAGCTTTTTGTGTATGCGAGCCGCCAGAAATGAGAAGCCCTCAATCAAGCGCTCGGCATGGGGGTCCTCGCAGTTATCACCTTCGATGAGTAACCGCGACGCAATTTTCGGGTACTCACGTGCAAACTCCTGCCCGAGAAAGCGCAGGTGCGAGAGCTCCTTTTCGTAATAAGGCAGCAGATCGTCGAGAATCAATTGAGGTTCTGCACTTTGTATTCCTGGGTATTGACTTGCAACACCGCGTCGAAAGAAACCTGACGCGTTGCATCCTGAAGATGCAGCACTGCGTCAACCCGAAAAGTAAGCATGCGGTGGCCAATCTGTTGGTTAAGCAGTTGCACTTTTACAGCGCGAAAACGTGGGTCACCGACCGTGATAGCACGCTCCAGTTGAGCCTGTATGAGGCGTCGGTCTTCAGGGTCGAGCACGCCTTTGCTGGTAAAGTCGGGCATGCCATATTCGAGAATCGTTCCCGCCAACTCCGGATAGTCATCGAGTTTCGATGCGACGAGGCACTGACGTGTATTAACCAGTGTCTCGAGATCTCTAATCAGGCTGGTCTTGTATTCGCCCAACGAGCAGAGGCGTTTGGAAACCGCCTCGCTTGCTTGATGAGGAGCGTCATCAAGCAGGCGATCAAGTAGCGTAGGTACTAATTGAGGAGAACGACTCATTCAACGATGCCTCCCTGGCTGATGAAGTAGGTTAACTGCGCGTCGACTGTGGCAGCTCTGCCACGAGGCGGAGGGATGCTGTCAGCTCATCCAACTGATAGTGTGGGCGCAGGAACGCAACCGCTTTATAAGCACCTGGTTTACCTGGCACTTCAACAACCTCTACGCTTGCTTCTCGAAGAGGAAACTTGGCTTTGGCTTCCTGGCTCGCGGTGTCATCAAGCAGAACATAGTCTGACAGCCATTCGTTGAGGAACGACTCGACGTCCTTGCGGGATGCAAAACTGCCGATCTTGTCGCGCATGATCGCTTTCATGTAGTGAGCGATACGCGAGGTCGCGAAGATGTATTGCAGTTGCGCCGACAGGCGTGCGTTGGCGTTGGCAATGTCGGTGTTGTACTGCTTCTGCTTCTGGGTCGACTGGGTGCCGAAGAACGCGGCGTAGTCGGTGCCTTTACAGTGCACCAGAGGAATGAACCCCAGGTCTGACAGCTCCTTTTCGCGACGGTCGGTGATAGCGATTTCAGTCGGGCATTTGAGCGCGATTTCACCGTCATCGGTCTTGAACGTATGAGTGGGCAGGCCTTCGACCAGACCACCACCTTCGACACCACGGATCGCCACGCACCAGCCGTAGCGGGAGAATGCATCGGTCACGCGAGTGCCCAGTGCGTAGGCAGCGTTCATCCACAGGTATTTGTTGTGGTCGCGGCCATCGACGCTTTCGACGAAGTTGAATTCTTCGACGGGTGTGGTATCCGGGCCATACGGCAGGCGGCCCAGTACGTGCGGCAGGGTCAGGCCGACGTAGCGGGAGTCTTCAGAGGCACGGAACGACTTCCACTTGGCGTATTCGACGGTGTCGAAAATCTTGGCCAGATCGCGAGGCCCGGCCATGTCGGTGAACGAGTCCCAGCCGAACAGTTCAGCCGAAGCAGCGGAAATGAATGGCGCGTGGGCCGCAGCCGCAACGTGCGAGATCTCTTCCAGCAGGTACATGTCTTCCGGGCTGCGGTTGAACTCGTAGTCACCCAGCAACATGCCGAACGGCGCACCACCGAAGGTGCCGTACTCTTCTTCGTAGATCTTCTTGAACAGTGCGCTCTGGTCGAATTCGGACGAGGCCTTGAGGTCACGCACGAGGTCTTTTTTCGACGCGTTGAGCAGGTGGATCTTCAGCGTGGTGCTGGTCTCGGTCTGGTCAACCTGGTACTTCAGGCCGCGCCAGGACGCTTCCAGCTGCTGGAACTCACGGGCGTGCATGATTTCGTTCATCTGCTCGGAAAGCATCGAATCGATCTCGGCGATGCGCGCGTCGAGTACGGCGATCAGGTCCTTGCTGGGCGTCATCTCGCCTTCCAGCACCTGAGCCACCAGCTCGCCGATCAGATCGCGGGTACGGGTGCGCTCGGTTTCGGAGCGCGCAACGCGGCTTTCGGAAATGATGCTGTCGAGCAGGGAGGATTGCGGGGCGAAGTTTTCAACTTCAACCGTCGTGCTGTCCTGCTGAGTCACGGGTTGCTTATCGGTCATCGTCAGGCTCCTCCTTACTCTTTGCTGTCGGTGGCAGGAACAGCGGCTTCACGGCCGAATTCCTTGCCCAGGGTTTTCAGCTTTTCAGTGTTCTGCAGCACGTCCATCAGCAGCTCTTCAAGCTTGTCGTTGCCGCCCATCTTGTTACGCAGGTCAGCCAGCTTGTTGCGCACTTCCAGCAACTTGCGCAGCGGCTCTACCTGACGCACGACGTTCTGCGGCTCGAAGTCTTCCAGCGCATTGAAGTTCAGCTCGACACCGAGTTGGGTGCCGTTTTTCGCCAGGGTATTGTCGACGCGGTACGCCAGGCGCGGCTTGATGCCTTTGAGAACGCCATTGAAGTTGTCGCGGTCGATGAAGATGAACTTGCGATCCTTGAGTTTGGGCAGCGGCTCCAGCGGATTGCCGGAGAAATCGCCCATGACACCCACAACGAATGGCAGCTCTTTCTTTTCCTGAGCATCACCAATTTCCACGTCGTAGGTGATATGGACCCGAGGCGCGCGAACGCGGTCAAGTTTGTGCTGGGTACTTTCCTTCTTCGCCATCGTCATCTCCTGTGCGAGCAACTCGCTGCAAGTCGTTTGCGTACCGGGCCTGCGGCAGGCCGGGCGCGATTAGAGTCCTTCAATCGTCAGCAAAAGACGCTGACGGATTTCATCGTTCATTTCCAGAATATTTTCGTGTCCGACCAATTCTTCGAAGCTGGTATTGCCTGCAATCTGTGTGCTGTTGCGAATGACCGACTCATCCGGCAATTCGGAGCGAACAGGCGAGCTGATCACACAGAACGGCAGATCGCCGAAGTCTTTCAAACGCTCGAAGCTGACCGGGAAGCGCAACCCTTCGAACAGGCGGCTCATGCCCGGCGATTTGCTGAGGCAGTAGAACAGGACCAGATAATGCACAACGTAGCGGTACAGCTCTGCGCTGCTGCGATTCGGGTCTTTGATGACCTTGCGAAACTGCGCCAGATCGAACGAGTTGAAGCCCACCACCCAGCGCACCGGACTGGTGATGCGAATGGTCTGCCCGCTTTGTGACAACACCATGTCGTATTCGAGCGGGAACAGCTCGGGCGTTGTACTGATCAGGTTCAGCGGCACTTCCAGTTCATTGACCAGCTTGAACGGCTCTGCCGATGCAATGCGGTCGTAGAGCTCCTTGAGCTCCTTGAAGTGGTGCTGGGTCTCGCGGCCGCTGCTGCGTTGCGCGCCCTGCAGGTATTCACCGAAGAATGTCTGCGGGCGTATCAGCAACGCGAGGGTCGACAGGTAGTCAGATGCCTGCACCTTGAGCGCGTCGGAAATAGCGCGCGTCTGCTTGCGCAGCTTGATCAATGCTTCTATATCGAACGTCTGAGTCATCGGTACATCGTCCTTGAACCCTTCACGACCGCTTCCCGGATCAGACCGGGGCGGGGAAGAGCTGCGAGTTTCTCGACTGCACACCTACTCACGAAGTGGTCCTGCCCTGTGTGTCACTGCATGACACACCGCCACAATAATGAGGGAGGATTTAGTGCTGGCATATGGATGTCGTCTAGCCAGCAGTGTGGTCTATGGCACTATTTTTAGTAGGAAAGTTCCTACAGACGGTGGATATTTTCTCGGTTTCGTTACACTAAGCAATGATGACTATGAGCCATCATTGGGTTGCATTGCACCCTTAATATAGCTGTAAGTATTGATTTTAAAGGGCTTTAGGGCGTTATTTGGATCCGATCAGGGGTGCAAATTAAGCTTAGAAGGATGAACTGATTCACCCGATTCTCAAGTGTCAAAGACGATAAGTTCGCGATACTTGCTTAGAGTCGGATATTTCATGAACGGCGGATGATGGCACTGCGAGGGTTCAGGTGGGCAATGGAAGGACAGTAAAACGAGGCAGAAGAAAATACCTCCAGGCGTAAGAGCGTCTGTCGCCACAGGAGGTTGGGCAGTGGGAAGGAACCCTATCGATAACTGCTCGTGGCTTTTTCGACAGCCAATAAAAAACCCGCCGAAGCGGGTTTTTCCAAGACCATCCCGACTTCCTGTCGGACGCCTCCGAGGCGATGGTCGATCATCCTTGATCCTAGTGAACTCCCTGTTCGCCACTTGATGGATCCAATCTTACGGAGGGCGAGTCAGGGCGGAAATAGCCAAGTTCCTCCACTGCGTGTAAGCCTTTCGCTATACCGCCAGGGCTCAGGTTCAAACGGCGTGGTGGGGGGAGGGGATTCTGGCGTCAGGAAAATTCTCGAATCCGGCGGGGCGACTGACAGCAAAAATCGCAGGCAATAAAAAACCCGCCGAAGCGGGTTTGTACCAAGACCATTCCAACTCCCTGTCGGCTGCCTTCCCGGCGATGGTCGATCGTCCCTGATCCTGGCGAACTCCTTGTTCACCAGTTGTTGGATCCAATATTACGGCGCTGATGAAGAGTGCAAAATAGCCAATGTTCCTCATCGCGTGTAAGCCTTTGGCTATACGTGTCAGGGATTTTGCTGATTATCAGCCGTGCAGAGACCCGCCGAACACAGGTTTATGGCGGCGAGAATACCGTGCCAGAGCGGTTTCGAGTGCTTTTTAAGGTGAGAACGTCGCTGCCACTTCACAGTAGCGCTGTTCGGCATTTTTACTGCCCTCGTCGCGATTTCGCGCCGCGCGTTTGGTCCATTCCCGGCATTCTTCCCTGAAGTTGACCTGCGCGGCCTTGCGGCATTCGCGCCGTTCGACTGAGCGAATCGCGAAATTCTCGCAGACGCTGTCGCCGTCGATCGTGTTGCCGTAAACCCGCCACTGCGCGCGGTAGCGGTTTCTGCCGTCCCATTCACGGATGGACGCCGTCGCCACACTGTAGGGTCGGGAAGCACGGGCTGCATTGCGCGCAGCGTTGTTCTTGAAGTCGGCCAGGTAGTCTGCAGACACCATGCCTGTAGCAGGCTCTGCCTGAGCAGGGCGAGGGATCTGGCCGAATCGGCAGTTCAATACGCTCTCGTCGATGACGTTGCCATTCTTCATGCAGTTATCCAGCGGCTGCACGTTAACAGGCTGTTCCTGTGTTGCGGAGACAGGCAAGAGCCCAGGGCTTCGGGTCGAGGGTGCTGGCGAAGTCGTTTCGACCGTTGCGGGTTCGCCTTCGGCTGATGTCGTCTGTGTTTCAGCTTCAGGCACAGGCTGCTCGACGACGGGCACCGGAATCGCTTTTGGGCCTCGCACGTGCGAAGCGACCAGCCCGGCCAGGCAACCGGCAACGATCAGGCCTGCCAGCCATAGCCCGTAGGGGCGCGACTTGTCCGGTCGAGCGTTACGTTTACGGCCTGGATGTGCGCCCAGAACGACGTCGACCTGGCCCGGCACGAGGCGCTGAATGCGGATAATTCCGTCGTCTTCGGGTTGTTGTGTGGAATCCATTCCTGCTCCAGATCAAGCGTTACGGAGTAATCGCCGCGCGCTGCTGATACAGCAGGCAGCAAATTTCAATTCTATCGGCTATGCGCTGTGTTTCTGTAACGCATCGGTGCTGTATGCCTTTGATGCATCACGTTAAGGTTGGCGCCGTTTTATTTGACTGATGGATGGGCAACACATGCACCAGCGTCTTGAGCAGGTTTTTGGTTACACGCAGTTCCGTCCAGGTCAGGAGGCCGCAATCAGTGCCGTGCTGGCAGGCCGTTCGGCTGCGGCGATTTTCCCTACCGGCTCAGGCAAGTCGCTATGTTACCAATTACCTGCGCTGCTGCTGCCCAATTTAACGCTGGTGGTTTCACCCTTGTTGGCGTTGATTCAGGACCAGCTCGCCTTCCTGCATCGCCACGGCATTTCGGCAGCAAGCATTGATTCTGCGCAGAGCCGCGATGATGTGGCCGACGTCATGGCGCGAGCGCGCTCCGGAGAGCTGAAGATCCTGATGATCTCAGTCGAGCGTCTCAAGAACGAGCGTTTCCGCAATTTCATCGCCCAAGTGCCGATTTCATTGCTGGTGGTCGACGAAGCGCACTGCATCTCGGAATGGGGGCATAACTTCCGCCCCGACTACCTGAAGCTGCCGGACTACCAGCGCGAATTCAACATTCCCCAGGCATTGCTCTTGACCGCCACGGCGACCCCGCACGTCATCACAGACATGCAGAACAAATTCGCCATCGCCCCCGAGGATGTCATTACCACCGGCTTCTACCGCGCCAACCTGCAGCTGTGGGTCAAGCCGGTCAGTGGACGTGACAAACGACGCCAGCTGGTGGAGTGGCTCAACGAGCGTCGCGGGCAGCCGACCATCGTTTACGTGACCCTGCAAAAGACAGCCGAACACATTGCGTCGCACCTGGAACAGAATGGCCTGCCCGCCAGTGCTTACCATGCCGGCCTGCCCAACGATCAGCGCGAGTCGATCCAGAAACGTTTCATGGGCGGCAGTCTGAACTGCATCGTGGCAACCATCGCGTTCGGAATGGGTATCGACAAGAGCGACATCCGTAACGTCGTACATTTCGACCTGCCCAAGTCGATTGAAAACTACAGCCAGGAAATCGGCCGGGCGGGGCGTGATGGTGCCGCCTCGGATTGTCTGGTGCTGGCCAACCGCGACAGTCTCAATGTGCTGGAGAACTTCGTGTATGGCGACACGCCGGAGCGCGAGGGCATTGCGCGTGTGCTGGAAGATCTGCTCGGTGCCCGTCATGACGGGCA
>NZ_LJPW01000128.1 GCF_001400735.1 Pseudomonas caricapapayae | reverse complement strand
GGCAAGAACGGCTCTGTACCGTTCCGGGCCAGCTTCGACTGGTTGATCGCGCCGAGCAACTTCGTGAAGGTCGTCGAGGGGAATTACAGTGCGTGATCCCTACAGCCTTGAGGCAGAACACAGCGTGCTGGGTGCGATGCTTTTGCGTCAGGAACTGATCGACGTTCTCAGCGCAGACCTGGCGGTCGATGATTTTTATTTCGAGGATAACGCCGCGATCTATCGCGGAATCCTAGCTCTGCATGGCGATAACAAGCCTGTTGACTGCGTGACGGTGGGTGTGTTTCTCCACGAGTTGGCTGATGGTGTCAGCGCTCTTGCGTATGCCTCAGAAATTGCAAGAAACACGCCCAGCGTTGCTAATGCGTCCTCGTATGCAGCCACAGTTCGGGAGCGCAGCCTAGATCGCGCCATGATTCAGTTGGGTTCTCGCATCAACGATATCGCCTACAGCGATCAGCCCACCCCCGACAAGGTCGCAGCCATTCAGACCGAGGCTCTGGCCATCGACGGCAAGACTGCCACGGCGGAAGTCATCAAAGCCCAGGACATCTTGGATGATTACATCGAGGTGTTGCAGGCGCGGGCGGATCGCGGAGAGGGTATCGACGGACTGTCGACCGGTATCGCAGACCTCGACGAAAAGCTGCAAGGGCTCAAGCCAGAACAGTTGATCGTGATTGCTGGCCGGCCTGCAATGGGCAAGACAACCCTTGCGATGAACATCGCGTCCCATGCCTGCATCCGCGAGAAAAAGAGCGTGATGGTGTTCAGTCTTGAGATGAACCAGAACGGCCTGATGGATCGCCTAATGGCCTCCGAGGGGAAGGTGCCACTGCAACTGATCAAGAGCGGAAAAGCACCGCATACACACGGTGCCGAACTGATGGGTGCAGCTGCCAAGATCAAGCACGCCGACCTGTACATCTCAGACCGAGCCTCGATGACGATCAACCGGATACGGTCCGCTGCGCGCCGTCACAAGCGCCAACGCGGCCTGGATCTAATCGTCATCGATTACCTGCAGCTGATGGAGTCGGATTCTCGGACATTCAGCCGCGAGCAGGAAGTAAGCCACATGACGCGCAGCGCCAAGCTGATGGCTAGGGAACTGGGTGTGCCTGTAATCCTGCTGAGTCAGCTTTCGCGTAAGTGCGAAGAGCGCCCGAACAAGCGGCCTCTTTCTTCTGACCTGCGTGAGTCCGGGGCGATTGAGCAGGACGCCGACATTATTTTGTTCGTGTATCGCGATGAGGTCTATCACGAACACAGCGAAGCCAAAGGCATCGCCGAGATAATTATCGGCAAGGGACGGGATATCGAAACGGGCACCGTGCGAGCCGCATTCCTCGGCCAATACAGTCGCTTTGAACAGCTTGCTGCGGGCTGGGTAGAGCAACCGAGACCAGCAAAGGTCGCAAGCCTTGCAGATCGTTATAGCAACAAGGATCGGTTCTGATGACCAGTAGACGCTTGGCTCTTCCAGAAATTGAGACCTACCGATACGCAGTGTTCTGCTGCTCGTTCAAGGTTGACCTCAGCTCGACGCCTGACCATGCATTGGCCTTGTTCGTTGATTTGGCTATGGCCAAGCGTTACGGCGCATGGATGTGGCCGAGCACTTTCGAAGTCGTCGACGTGGTCACAGGGCGGCCGCTATGAGCACCGATCTAATGTTGCCCTGGCCACCAAAGGTCCTAAGTCCCAACGCCAGGACGCACTGGGCTACCAAAAGCCGAGCCGCAAAGGCCTATCGGAACGCCTGTTACCTCCTTTGCCTTCAGGCTGCATTGCCAGTGCCCGAGGGCCGCGCATTGCTTGCGCTCGAGTTCATACCGCCGGATCGGCGCCGGCGTGACGATGACAACTGCATCGCGGCGTTTAAGTCTGGACGAGACGGCGTTGCCCAGGCGCTGGGCATCGACGACAGCAGGTTCGTCACCCAGCTGCAGATCAGTGCCGAAACCATCGAGGGTGGCGCTGTACGCGTTCGAATTTCTGACTACGTTGAGGCTCCAGCATGAGCAATCAATTCAAGCCGGGCGACCTGGCGCTGATCGTCGGGACGCACATGACTCCGGACAACGTAGGCAAGGTATGCGAGTTGGTGGAGTTTTTGGCTCAAGAGCAAATCAGCGCATGGCGAGAGCCCCACCACGGCATGGTTATTCAGAACGGTGATGTTCATGCCGCTTGGGTTGTAATCGGCGCTGGCCTCGTATCGTGCTTCGGCTTGAGTGGTTGGGCGCTGGTTGATCAAATCCACCTCATGCCACTGCGTGACTACTCTGTCAAAGAGCAGCAGAAACGCAAGGAGGCGCATCCAGCATGACGGCCGCCGTGCGCATCACCGATGCAGAAATCAAGCGCCAAGCCGCTGGCACCGAGCGTGACCTGCGCGACGTGGAGAACCGTGGCCTGTACCTGCGCTTCACCCGGGACCGTGCGCGGGCGTCGTGGTACTTGGTCAGCAAGGGCAAATGGAACCTCGTCGGCAGCTTTCCCGATCTGTCGGCCAAGCAGGTCGTCGCGGCATTGCCTGCCATCCGCTTGCGGCTCGATGCCGGTGCCGGATCGAACCTGTCTAAGTGGGTCACGACTGGCGAGCTGCTGGACTGGTACGCCGACCGCATGTCGCGCGACCGCAGCCTTTCCGAGAAGCGCAAGAAGACCGGCGCGTCGCTGATCAAGTGCCATCTCAAGCCGCGCCTCGGCGCCGTGCCGCTGACAAGCATCGACAAGGCCACCCTGGACGATCAGTTCATGTGGCCAGCGCAGGAAACCATCGGCATTGACTATGTGCGGTCGGCGTTCCAGCTACTGGCCCTGGCATTTCGGCAGGCCTACAAACTCCGTTTGATCGCGGCCAACCCGATGAAGGAGATCAGGTTCAGCGACTTCTCGAAAGCCAAGGTCGGCATCAAGCCTTCCCGGCTGCGCGGCACCCAGCTGCAGGAACTGATCGCACGCCTGCTGACCGTGCTCGAGTACGAACCAGTCGATGGCCTGCTGGCGCTGATGATGCTTTGCCACGGCACGCGCATCGGCGAGACGCGGCAAGCGCGCTGGGCACACATCAGCCTGGCGGAGCGCGAATGGTTCATTCCTGCCGAGAACACCAAGACCTGCGTTGAGCATCACCTGCCCCTGACCGAACAGGTATGCAAGCTGCTGATCAGCTACAGGGACATTCAGTTGGCCGGCGGGTACAGAGGACAGTTCCTGTTTCCATCCCGGAGCGGCAAGGCACTCAGCGAAGGGCAGGCCAGCGCTGTGTTCAGAAGGCTGGGCCTGGGTGAGTGGACGAGCCACGACCTGCGCAAGGTCGCGCGCACGGGCTGGGCCGATATTGGCATTGACCACCTGATCGGTGAGCTGCTGATCAACCACGCGATGGGCCACAACGTGAAGGTGTACATCCAGTCGGACGTGATGAGCCGCAAGCGTGATGCCCTTGAGAAGTGGCACGCGCATCTAGATTCAAAGGGCCTGAACCGCATTCAGACATTGACCCGCTTTAGAACGGGAGATTCTGGTAACGGGCTACAGACCACGGAACACAAGGGCTGCGACCCTATTCAAGAATCAACCATAGGCGAGGTTTAAAAATGATGATTTCGCACGACAGCGCCTTGGCTTTTGCCTATGCGCTTCAGAAAACCGATATAGGAACGCCCTCGCCGTCGGCCTTCCGTCGCGAGTTCGACCGCTCAAAAGTCTTCATGGTGATGAAGCAAAACTTCGACGACTTCACCCGGCTGACGGTCGTAATGGATGGCGGTCACCGTTTCGATATCGACAGCGACAAAGTCACGTTCAATATCGACCGCGCTGCTGACTGGCTGGTTGGTGAAGGATGAAGAAGAGTCACGGCCCTGCGTTCCGAGCCGCCCAGCTTGAGTTGGCCCAGTGCCCGGCCTGCCGAGGTCGCGCAGTGGTCAAGGGTATTTACTACGAAATGGCATGCGTCCAGTGCAACGCCTCGGGCTGGGTCGCCTCCGAGACCGGTGATGCGCTGCCGCTGGAAGTGCTGGTGACGCAGCTGAGCATGCGCCTGCAGGCCGCTGACCGGCAGATCGAACAATTGAAGCGCCCGGACCAGGTGACTGGACCTGCCGCGATTTATAACCAGAACAACCGCCGCGGTGCCGGTGGATCAAATTGGACAGGGGATTGACCGTGAAAAAACGTACATATGTAGACAAGCCGCTGGGCGATACCGAATACCTGCTGGAAAACTGGGGCTCCTGGCGGAAGTCTGGCATGGGCGTGCCGAGCTATGTCTCCCCACTGGCGGCCCTGATGAGCCAGTGTTGCTCAGAGCCGAGTGAAACGACTTATGTGATCACCGACGATACGGCAATGCTGGTGGACTCGACGATCGCAAGGTTGATCACGCGCAACCAGCAGATGGGCGATTTCATCTGGTGGTACTTCGGCTCCAAGTGGACGATGGTCCGCATTGCCGAGGCTAACAAGATGTCGGAGCGGTCAGCACGCGAAATCATCCGTCAAGGTGTGGCATGGATTGACGGTGCGCTGGGCGATATTTGCGAAGCGGCGTAAAAAGTTCTTTCAGGCCTGATAAACACCTGTTCTGATGGCACGGTGTTCAGCTGTTCCAGCGCGGCACCCCTGATGATTAAGCCCAGCCAAGTGCTGGGTTTTGCTTTCTGAACCATTTCAAAGGCTCGCCATATCGGCGGGCCTTTTTCGTTTATAGATCCCGAAAGGGCCAAGACCGGATGCGCACTATGCCCGACAAGCCAGACACCTGGGCCAAGCTCTGGATGGCCTTATCGAATCCACTATGGCAGGGCGCGATCATGGCCATCATCGTCTCTCTACTGCGAGTCCTCTACGACGCCAAGGAAACCAGCAAGCGCCGGATTTTCTTTGAAGCGTTGATCTGCGGTGCGTTGAGCCTCGTTGCGTCCAGCCTGATCGAGTGGATGGCCTGGCCGCCTAGCCTTTCAGTCGCTGCCGGTGGCACCATCGGTTTTCTCGGCGTAACAGCCATTCGCGAGCTGGTGACCCGGTTCATTGGCCGCAAGGTGGATTCCGTATGAAGGCTCTCGCCGCTGCAATCATCATCAGTTTGGTGGGCCTGCTGCTGGTCGGTATCCAGCAGTACCGCGTCCTCGCGCTGGAAGGGCAGGTGACGCTGCAGATGAAGACTGCCAAGGATGCCACCGACGCCAACACCGAAAGCCAGAAGACAATCACCACGCTCCAGGCCGAGGCCAAGCGCAATGCCAACTACACGGCCGATCTACAGCAGCGCCTCAAGGCCAGTGAAGACAAGGCCCGACAAGCGAGGAAAGACTTTGAAGACCTCAAGCGTAAGAGCCCGGCTGTTCGTAAGTGGGCTGATCAGCCTTTGCCTGACGGCCTGCGCGGCAAGCCCGCGCCCAGTGGTGGTAAAGACATCAGCGGTAAGCCTGGAAGCCCCGGTAATGGTGCCGTGCGAACGGGTCAGCGATAGCGACGAAGACTTGGCGCTGAACGGTGACCTCTGGGCCTTGAAGGACCGAGCAGTAAACCTGCTGGACACGTGCGCCGATCAGGTCGACGCACAGATCAAACGCAGCCAGAGCAAGTGAGTCGAGGTCTGATATGTCCACTCCAGATAGCTTCCACAGCTGTAACGATGGCCGTGGTGCGAGACGTGTCTACGTCAACGGTAATGAAATAAATCGGGTTGCTTGGTGCGATACGCGGATGGGTATCGCTGTGTTCATCCCATATCCCTACAAGATGAATCGGGCATCTGGTGCCTTGGTAACGCGCCGATTGAAAGGCACGGTAACTGTAGAGCGGGTGAACTGATGTCCTGTAGTGGATGTGATGCGCGCCGAGAATGGTTCAAGAAGTGGAGCAAGGTGGCATATGAACGAGCACAGCAACTCTTTGCTAAGCCAGATACTGGCCGAGCAGGTGAAGCAGACCCAGCTGCTACAGCGGATGGCAGAGCAACAGACGCTGCTGATCGACGCACTGAGTGAAGAAGAGCCGGAAGACCCCGATACTCAGCCCCGCACCTACCTGGACGGCACACCATGCCGTTGAGGCCGCAGAAGCCGTGCAATGCCCAGGGCTGCAACACACTGACCCGTAACCCTCGGTACTGTGACGCCCATAAGGATGCGGGCAAGCAGTTCGAAGTAAAGCAGCGTGAGAAGCAACGCGAGACCAGCAGCCAGCGCGGCTACAGCTACAAGTGGCAGCAGGCCCGTAAGTCCTACCTTGCCAAGCATCCGCTGTGCGCTGAGTGCGAACGCCAAGGATTGGTGGTAGTGGCCACTGACCTTGATCACATCGTGCCTCATGGTGGTGACAAGGAGGCCTTCTGGGTTAGATCCAATTGGCAAGGCCTGTGCCATTCCTGTCACAGCAGGAAAACGGCAGCAGAGGATGGCGGCTGGGGGAACGCCAAGGCTGACCGGCCGCGCTGACCGAAACGAGAACGATTCTCGTCAGGTTTCACGAAAATGCACTGATATGGTGCTCGCACCAGTCTGGTGCGGTGGGGGAGGGTCAAAAGTCTGGTGCCTTTGGCTTCTAGACCGCGCCCTCAGTCGTTTTTTTACACCCGCGAAATTAAAAATTCTGGAGTTGCGCGATGGGAGGTACCGCCACGGTCGCCGGCCGTGGTCGCAAACCCAAGCCGACCGCCAAGAAAGCACTAGCCGGAAATCCCGGCAAACGCGCGCTGAATAAGGCCGAGCCCGCTTTTTCGAAGATCACAAATGTTGATCCGCCCGAATGGCTCAGCGACCGCGCTTCGCAGATGTGGAAGATGATTGTTCCCGAGCTTCTGCGCGAAAACGTGGTCGCGATAACTGATTTACACAACGTCGAAGCGTTCTGCGTTGCATACGACAACTGGCGGATGGCGCAGGAGTCAGTCCAGGCCCACGGCATCGTGGTTACTGGTGCCACCTGCGGGCCGATGAAAAACCCGGCGCTGACCGCCGCGAACGAAACGATGCGGCAAATGGTGACGTTCGGTTCGATGCTGGGTCTGGACCCGGCCAGCAGGACACGCCTTATCGGCGGCAACAAGGAAAAAGAAACCAACGAATTCGCCCAACTACTGAGATCTTAAATGGCCAAGTCCACCCACCCCAACGTCGATAAGGCGATGGTTTGGGGAAGGTCCCTGTTGCGTGGGAAAGTGCCAGCCTGCCGTTACATTCATCAGGCCGTTCAACGTCACTTCGACGATCTGGCGGCCAGCCGCAAGCGCGGGTTCAGATTCAAGTTCGATCCGGCCAAGGCTGAGAAAAAACTCAAGCTGATCCAGCTATTGCCGCATACCAAGGGTGAATGGGCGTTCAAGCGCCAGTTGATCACGCTTGAAGGATGGCAGCTCTTCGGCTTGGCCGTCACGTTTGGATGGGTCAAGAAGAAGGGCGGGCACCGCAGGTTCCGCGAAAGCTACTGGGAGGTGCCACGCAAGAACGGCAAGTCCGTTGTAGCGGGTGGTGTGGGCATAGGCATGTTCGTTGCCGACGATGAGTTCGGTGCCGAAGTCTATTCAGGCGCTACCACCGAGAAGCAGGCGTGGGAGGTTTTCAGACCGGCAAAGCTGATGGTGGCGAAATCGCCAATGCTTATCCAGGCTGCAGGCATTGAGGTCAACGCCTCGAACATGAACATCCCGTCCGACTTCAGCCGGTTCGAACCGCTGATCGGCAACCCCGGCGACGGTGCTTCGCCCAGCTGCGCCATCGTCGATGAATACCACGAGCACCCAACCTCGGCTCAGTACGACACCATGCTTACCGGCATGGGGGCGCGGCGTCAGCCGCTGATGTTCATCATCACCACGGCCGGCGCGGACATCGAAGGGCCTTGTTACGACAAGCGCCGCCAGGTGATCGAGATGCTGGCTGGCACGGTTCCAGACGACGAGTTGTTCGGCTGGATCTGGACGCTTGATGAGGGCGACGACTGGACCGACCCCAAGATGTTGGCCAAGGCCAACCCCAACCACGGGGTATCAGTGTTCCAGGAATATCTGGAAAGCCAGCAGGCTCGAGCGATTCGGTCTGCACGTTTCACCAACACGTTCAAGACCAAGCATCTGAACCTTTGGGTGAGCGCCAAGTCCGGCTTTTTCAACATGGAGGACTGGAAATCCTGCGAGGACACCTCGCTATCGCTCGATCAATTCGAGGGGCAAGAGTGGATCGCTGGATTCGACCTTGCGCGAAAGCTGGACATGAACTCGAGGGCGCGCCTGTTTTGGCGGGTGATCGACGGAAAGATTCATTACTACAGCGTGGCTCCCAGGTTTTGGGTGCCATACGACACCGCTTATGACAGCGACAACAAGCGCATGTCCGAACGCTTCCAGGCCTGGCTGAACTCGAAACACCTCGAGGTTACCGATGGTGCCGAGATCGATTACCACGAAATTCTTGAAGACACCAAAGAGGCGAATCAACACGCACCGCTGCGTGAATCGCCCATTGACCCGCATGGTGCTACTGGATTGAGCCATGACCTCGACGACGAAGGTTTCAACCCGATCACCATCACCCAGAACTACACCAACATGTCCGACGCCATGAAAGAGCTGGAAGCGGCTATCACCGCTGGAAGGTTCCACCATGACGGCAATCCCATCATGACCTGGTGTATCGGCAACGTGATCGGCAAAAACATGCCCGGTAACGACGACGTAGTGCGGCCCATCAAACAGGGCGATGACAACAAGATCGATGGCGCTGTGGCACTAATCATGTCGGTCGGGCGGGCGATGATGCAAGTCATTGTCGGCGATGGCGGCGTGGACCGATTCATGGATTCAATCCGGGACCCAATATTCGAATGAATACAGCATCAATCATGTACCTGCTGACTGCGTTGCTGGGCTTTGCCCTTGCAGTGGCGGGCGTATACGTACTGCTTGGCGTGGGCTGGGCGCTTCTTGCCGCCGCTTCGTCATGCTTCGTCGCGGCGGCATTCATCCGAAGAGGGCTGACCAGTGGCTAAGTCCTTCCTGTCCGTACTGAGCCGCGCGGTGTCTGCGCCGCAGACGTCGATCATTGACTGGGTCGGTCGGTCGTTATCCGGTGGCGCCGGCGGGATCTGGGCCCAAACGGTCGGCAGCACGTCCGCTACCGGCAAGACCATCACCGTTAACAAGGCGATGCGCTTGGCGGCCTGCTGGTCCTGCGTCCGGCTGATCTCCGAGACGATCGCCACGCTGCCCTTGGGCCTGTACATGCGCCAGGCCGACGGCGGCCGCAAGGTGGCCAGCGACGACGATCTGCACTGGATCATCAACACCAACCCCAACAGCCGAATGACCGCCGTGCAGTTCTGGGAGGCGGTGGTCGCCTCGATGCTGCTGCGAGGCAATGCCTTCGTCGAGATCGTCCGCATCGGCGGCCGGATTGTGGCACTGGAGTTTCTGCTGCCCAACCGCATGGACCTGGACGTCGCCGACAATGGCGAAATCCTCTACCGGTACCGCGAGAAGAACGGTCAGCTGCGCGACATCGCGGGCAGCGACATGATGCACATCCCGGCGTTCTCGCTGGACGGTCAGATCGGCCTGTCGCCTATCGCCTACGGCGCCGACGTCTTCGGCGCGGCGATGTCGGCAGAAGACGTGGCCGGCTCCACCTTCAAGAACGGCATGCACCAGACGGTCGCCTTCGAGGTGAACAAGACCCTCTCGCCGAAGCAGCGTGATGATTTCCGGGACTACGTCCAGCGCATCAGCGGCGCCATGAACGCCGGCAAGTCGCCGGTGCTGGAGGAGGGCGTCAGCGCCAAGGTCATCGGCATCAACCCGGTCGACGCCCAGCTGCTGGAGTCTCGCGAGTACAGCGCCGAGGAGATCTGCCGCTTCTACATGGTCGATCCGACCATGGTGGGCTACAGCGACAAGGCGTCGAACTGGGGCACGGGCCTGGAGCAGAAGCTGCTGCGCTTCCTGACTTTCACACTGCGCAGCTACATGCGCCGGATCGAGGAGGGCATCAACCGTAACCTGCTCACGCCAGCCCAGCGCCGCCAGATCTACTCGGAGTTCTCCATCGAAGGCCTGCTGCGTGCTGACAGCGCCGCCCGCGCGACGCTGTATTCGGGGATGGTGCAAAACGGCATTTACACGCGCGACGAATGCCGCATGAAGGAAAACCTGCCCAAAATGGGCGGAAATGCCGGTGTGCTAACTGTGCAAACAAACCTTTCGCCGATCGACAAACTGGGTCAGGGCGATGACGGGCAAGCCGCAAGGGCAGCTCTGCAGAACTGGCTGGATCAGCCGGCAAATTCGAAGGAATAAATCATGCAACCAAAATCCAAGGCTGGCAGTTTTAACTGCGAGCTGAGCCCGCGCGCGCTCGATAAATGGAATCCCGCCATCAAAGCGGCCGTGGAGTCCACCAGCGATACCATCACCATCTACGGCGTTATTGGCCAGGACTGGTATGGGGAAGGCGTTACCGTCTCGCGCATCGACGCGGCCCTTCGCTCAATCGGCGACAAGCCAGTCACCGTTTACATCAATTCGCCAGGTGGCGACATGTTCGAAGGCCTGGCCATCTACAACCGGCTCCGAGAGCACAGCCAGGCGATCACCACCAAGGTTCTGGGCTTGGCCGCATCGGCTGCATCGGTGATTTACATGGCCGGCGCAAAGCGGGAAGTGGCGAGCAGCGGGTTTCTCATGATCCACAACTGCTGGACGCTTGCAGTCGGAAACCGCCATGACTTGCGCGATGTCGCGAACACGATGGAAGAGTTCGACGCTGCGATGGCCGACCTTTACGCGGAAGGCAGCGGCCAGGCCGTTGCTGACATTGCCGAGATGATGGATGACGAGACGTTCATACGCGGCCGCCGAGCAGTTGAGCTCGGTTTTGCAACGGCCGTTCTCTCTTCTGACGAAATCACCGAGCGTGAAGACGAGCAGGCCCAGCAGAGTAACGCGCTGAAGGCTATGGATATCGCTTTGGCAAAAGCCGGAATGGCCCGCAGCGAACGCCGCGAACTCTTCGCCAATTTCAAGTCCAGTACGCCGCGCGCTGCTGGCGGGGGTACGCAAAACGCTGCCCCGTCCGATAAGCCCCGCGCTGTCGAGATGGACCTGGCACCCCTACCGAAACTCAACTTTTCCTTTCCCGCATGAGGCTTCACACAATGATGAAATTTCGTCTGTCCCCGGCATTCTTGATGGCTGTGTTGTCCATCGCTGCCTTGATCCCGCTGACCTTCGGTGCCACGCCCGAAGCAGTTATGGGTTCTCTTCTGCTGGTGGGTATCTCCACTGCGCTCGTAAAGCGTGGAACCTCTCACTATCGCGGCTGGAATGCTCAGATGGGGAAAATCGGTGAGGATGACATCGAAACCCAGTACAAGCAGACCCAGGCCAACCTCAAGGACATCGGTGATCAGCTCAAGGCACATGCCGAGCAGGCGCAGAAGAATGTCGATCGCCATGAGGGCCTGAGCAAAGAAACGTCGGCCAAGGTTGACGAGTTGCTGATGAAGCAGGGCGAACTGCAGGCTCGCGTGCTGGAAGCCGAGCAAAAGCTTGTCAATGCCAATCGCGACACACAGCGTACCGAGACTCCGAAGTCCGCTGGCGAGTTGGTTGTTACCAGCGAACACATGGAAGGCGTCAATTCGTCGTTCCGTGGCTCCCGTCGAGTTTCCGTGCCTCGCGCCGCTATCACCACCACATCCGCCGGTGGCTTGGCGGCCACGGAGCGCCTGGACACTGTCGCGCTGCCGGGCATGCGTCGGGCCACCATTCGCGATCTGGTTGCCCCCGGCCAGACCGAAGCTGGCTCGCTTGAGTACGTCCGCGAGACAGGCTTTACAAATAATGCCGCGACCGTAGCGGAGGGCTCTGCAAAGCCGTATTCCGAAATCACGACTGCCTTGGTGACGGCGTCGGTTCGTACTATCGCCCACCTGTTCAAAGCGTCGCGTCAGATTCTGGATGACGCGAAGGCTTTGCAGAGCTACATCGATGCGCGCGCTCGCTATGGCTTGCTGCTCACTGAAGAGTCGCAGTTGCTGTACGGCAGCGGTGCCGGTGCAAATCTGCAAGGTCTCGTTCCGGTTGCAAACCAATACGCGTCTCCAGCTGGCTGGACCGTAACCGGCGAGCAGCGCATCGATCGGCTTCGCCTGGCCCTTCTGCAAGCCGAGCTGGCAGAGTTCCCTTCGGATGGCATCGTGCTCAACCCAACTGACTGGGCTCTGATCGAGTTGATCAAAGACAGCCAGGGTCGCTATCTGATCGGTCAACCGCAGGAAGGCACTGCGGCTCGTCTGTGGAATCGCCCTGTAGTCGCAACCCAAGCGATGAAGCAAAACGACTTCCTGGTGGGGGCCTTCAAACTCGGCGCGCAGATCTTCGACCGGATGGAAGTTGAAGTATTGATTTCCACGGAGAACGACAAGGACTTCGAGAACAACATGGTCACGCTTCGCGCTGAAGAGCGCTTGGCGTTTGCCATCTACCGTACCGAAGCCTTCGTCACTGGCAAGCTCACGGCTGCGGCCGCTGCGGCTTAAGCTGCCCCAACCCCTAAAGCGGCCGGCACCCCCGGCCCACCGAGGTGAGACATGTCAGATGTATTGATCAAGCCGCTGCGGGCTTACGAGGACCGCGGCACCATCCGTGACACCGACAACGAGCCTTATGCCGCGCCTGTATGGCTGGCCAAGGAACTGGAGCAACTCAAGCTTTGCAAGATCGTAAGCGAGGCTGGCGCAGCGCTGACCAACAATTTCAGTGATCGCTCGGCGCTGACGATTGCCAAGAAGGGGCAGCGCTGGATTATCGTCGACGCTGAGGGCGCTCAGGTCGGTGACTTTATCGGCAAGAAAGAAGAAGCCGAAAGCGAGTTGGCCAAACTTATGACCTCCACCACACCGGATCCCGCTGGCAATCCTGAACCTGATGTTCCTGGCGAAGGACCGCCGGTTCAGGACGAGAATTCGCCTCCACAAACCGAGCAGAACCAACCGCCTCAGGAGTGATACATGCCTGTTATCAGTATAGAAACGGCTATGCATCACCTGCACGCAGAATCCGAGGATCAGCCGCTCGTGGAGGAACTTCTGGGCGCGGCTGAGGAAGCTGTTATGCAGTTTTTGCAGCGCCGCTTCTATGCCGATCAGGCTGATGTGGATAGGGCGAAGGCTGACACCATTCAGCGAACTCAAGCCGCGAGAGCTGCATACCGGGCTGCGCTGGAGCTGGCCGACGACCCAGAAAACTCCGACATTCGCTGCCGTCTTCGCGAGCGCGCTCGCCAGTCATTGTCTGAAAGCTTTGAGCAGATAGATATGGACGACTTCGGCGTCGTGATCAACAAGGCCATACAGGCAGCATGCCTGCTCAAGCTGGGCAACCTCTTCGCCAACCGCGAGGAAGTGGTAATCGGCACGATTGCCTCGGAGCTGCCGCTGGCCTCCAAGTCGCTGCTGATGCCATACCGCATCGGGATGGGCGTGTAATGCGTGCCGGCCGACTTCGACATCGCATCACGTTCCAAGCGTTGGGCCAACTGCAGGACCCTAAAACCGGTGAAGAGCTTGAGAGCTGGCAAACGGTATGGGACAAAGTGCCCGCAGCGGTCGAGCCGTTGAGCGCCAGGGATTTCATTGCTGCCCAGGCCAGTCAGTCAGAGGCCACCGCGCGGATGGTGATCCGCTACCGAGCCGGTGTGCTGCCGACGATGCGGATCCTGTACCGGGGTGATACCTACGACATCAAAGGCCCGGCTTTGCCCGATCCCGATTCAGGTTTGGACTATCTCACCATCTTGGTGGCCAAGGGGGTCAACGATGGCTGACTCAGTGGATTTCCAACTGGAGGGTATTGACTCTCTCGTTGGAAAACTCGAATCGATCACTCAGGACATGAAGCGCAAGGGCGGGCGCTCAGCACTTCGAAAGGCAGCTCAAGTTGTAGCGGATGCCGCGAAGCAAAACGCCAATCGGATCGATGATCCGAAAACAGCCGCCGCTATCTACAAGAACATTGCGCTTCGATGGAACGGGAGACTTTTTAAGACCAGTGGCAACCTTGGATTCCGGGTAGGTGTGCTCGGCGGCGCCCGGATTCCGAAATCGAAGCCGAAAGGGGAGGACTCCGGATACCCTGGCGGTGATACCCGTTATTGGGCATTTGTCGAGTTCGGCACGTCGCACTCGGCAGCAAAGCCATTCATGCGTAACGCGCTGGCAGACAACATCAGCCTCGCCACGAACACGTTCATCACGGAATACGAAAAAGCAATAGACCGTGCCATCCGCCGCGCGGCCAAGAAAGGAACGACAGCGTGAACTCAGCCCCGATATTCGCCGTGTGCGCTGCTGATGCTGGTGTGACTGCGCTTCTGGGTGCGTCTCCGACAAGGCTGTACCCATTCGGGGAAGCGCCCGAGGGTGTCGCCAAGCCCTACGCCGTCTGGCAGCTGGTCACCGGCAGCCCGGAAAACTACCTCGCTGGCCGTCCGGACCTCGACGGCTACACGCTGCAGGTCGACGTCTACGGCGCCACGGCAGCCTCGGCCCGCGCCGTGACTACGGCCATCAGCACTGCCATCGAGCTGCAAGCCAACGTGACGCGCTGGGGCGGCGAGAGCAAAGACACCGAAACAAAGCTGTACCGGTCGAGCTTCGATATCGACTGGCTTGTGCCCAGATAGCCGAAACTCATTCATCCGGCCCGCCATGTGCGGGCTTTTTTATGTCCGTCATTTGGAGAACATCATGGCGATTCTTACCCAGGGCACTCAGATCTTTGCGCTTGTGCCCACCGCAGCTGATAAGACCAAATTTGAAATTCTCGAAGTTGAATGCGCTACGGCGTTCAGTCCCGGCGGTAACCCGTCTGACCAAATCGAGGTGACGTGTCTAAGCGACAAGGCTCGTCGTTACATGCGCGGCCTACGCACTCCGGGCCAAGCGTCACTCACTGTGAATGCCGACCCGAACAACGCTTCGCACGTGCGACTTCACCAGCTTTCGGAAGACGACAGCATTGAAAGCATCGCATGGGCGGTTGGCTGGGCTGACGGAGCGGGTATCGCTCCGACGCTCAACGCAAAGGGCGATGACTTCGTGCTGCCGTCCACACGGACCTGGTATCTGTACGACGGGTATGTGTCAGATTTCCCTTTCGACTTCGCGGCGAACACGGTGGTGACCACCGCTGCAACTATCCAGCGCTCCGGCGGTTCCGTCTGGGTTCGTAAAGCCAAGGCCGCCTAAGGAGTTGTCATGAAGCTTAGTCTTGAAAGCTTGCGGGGCGTCGGTGCGTTTACCGGTCGCCCGGTCGAAAAAGAAATCAAATGGCAGCAGGGTGATGAAGAGATTGTCGCCACGGTGTACGTCAGGCCGCTGGGGTTCCAAACGGCGATCAACGATGTGCTTTCCGCAGCAGGCAGGCTTGAGGTTCATGCCGCCCGGATCGCCGCCAGCATCTGCAACGAAGAGGGCAAGCCTGTCTTCACAGTAGATGACATCACCGGTGACGCTGATCCCGAGCGCGGCGCGCTGGACGGCAACCTGACGATGGCGCTGATGAAAGTCATTGCCGAGGTCAACAACCTGGGAAAGACGAAGCCCTCTCCGACGACGAAGAGTTCTGGCACGAGCTCGTCCTCGCCGGCATCGGCGGGCGCACCATCGCCGAAGCGAAGGAAACCCTCAGCCTGATCGAGTTCAGGTCCTGGCTGAAGTACCGGGCGCTACGTGGCTCTCTGAACATCGGCATGCGGGTTGAGCGTGGATCGGCATTGCTCGCCATGTTGTATGCCAACGTGAACTACAAGGACGGTCCGTACAAGATGTTCGACTTCATGCCGCATGAGGCTGAGCAACCCATCAGTCTCGAGCAGGCTATGGAAAGCTGGGTATGACATTGATACAGTTCTTTCTTTGAAATGGAGGATCAGGCTATGCGGCCAGTTGTTACGGAGCAGACGAGTAAACGTTACAAAGGGTTCATGCTGATTGGCGGGCTCTGCTGTTGCGTTGGAGTAATCGCTTTCTTTGGTGAAAAGCCGCTTACTGGCGCTTTCATCTTTTTAGGCGGGCTTGTTACATACCTGTGGGCCAGGGCGGCTGCTTGGTGGAATCACGGATAACCTAAAAATCTCAAAAGCCCGCACGTGCGGGCTTTTTTTCGTCTGGAGAAAAGCTGAATGAGCAAGTCACTGGGCACGCTGACGCTGGATTTGGTGGCCAGGATTGGATCGTTCACCGGGCCGCTAGACAGAGCAAGCCAGGAGGCAAGGAAACGCAATGCAGAAATCGCCAAGTCTTTTGAAAATCTGGCCAAGGGTGTAGGCGTCGCCATTGCTGGCGTGCCCGCAGTCCTGACCGGCCTCGTCGCATATACAGCCAGCAGTTCAAAGGAAGTATCAAACCTTGCAGCCCTCGCTGGCCTCGGTACAACTGAGTTCCAGAAGTACGCAGCGGGCGCGAAAACAGTCGGCGTAGAGCAGGAAAAGCTCGCGGACATCTTCAAGGATACCAACGACAAGCTGGGCGACTTCTTCAACACCGGCGGCGGCGAGCTGAAAGACTTCTTTGAAGTCATTGCGCCGAAGGTCGGCGTGACCGCCGAGAGCTTTAAGAAACTCAATAGCGCAGAAGCGCTCCAGCTGTATGTATCAAGCCTTGAAAAGGCGAACGTCTCCCAGGCTGAAATGACTTTCTATATGGAAGGCATTGCCGACGAGGCTAGCGCACTCGTTCCCTTATTGCGCAACGGCGGGAAAGAGTTTAAGCAACTGGGCGAAGCTGCGGAGTCCGCCGGCGCTATTCTCAGCGTTCAAACTATAGCCGTATCGAAACAGTTTTCGAGCGAGCTTGTGGGGCTCATGCAAAACTTGCAGGGCACAAAAAACAAGATCGCCGACGATTTTATGCCTGTGGTTCAGCAAATGACCAGGGATCTTAATGACAGTATTAAGGCGGGTGGTGGTGTTACCAAAGTAGTAGGGGAAATGAGCGATAAGCTTGTAACCGCCACTGCCTTTATTGTCAGCGCCGGTGATGGAGTGGTGAGGGTCTCAAAAATCATCGCCAACACATTGGTTGGTATGTTTTCTACTGCTGTAGGGTACATTCAAAAGCTTGATTCGTCCGGGCAAGCTGCTCTTTCCCAGCTCAGCTTTGGTGATGCCTCAAAAAAGTTTGCGCAAAACTCAAAGGATATGGCCGCCGAAGCCAAGATAAACTTCGGTGTGGCTGCCGAGGCCGCGGCGGGTATCAAGGAAAGCCTGGAAACGCCCTTGGCTGGCGACACGATCCAGCAATACATTACTGACGCCCGCGCAGCGGCCGCTGAGTACCAGCGGCTGTTCGGCGGCACCGGTTTTAGTAATGAGGGTGGCAAAGGCAGCGATGTAGATCGTAAAGCTTTGGACGCGGCCAAGCAGGCTGCAAAGGACGCTGAATCAGCTGCCAAGAAATTGAGCGACACTGTCAAAAGCTCCGAGACCGACCTGCAACGCCAGATTGCGCTGATCAACACCAGCACGGACGCACAGAAAAACGCCACGGAAGTAGACAAGATTCGCTTCGAGGTCGCATCGGGCAAGCTGGTCGGGATCAACGCTGTTCAGCAAAAGCGCCTTGAGGGCCTGGCATCGGAGCTGGACGCACTCCAAAAACTCAAGGTTGCCAACGAGGAAGAGGCCAAGGCGGCAAGCTTCCTTGCCGCACTCAAGGATGAAAACGCTTCCATTGGTGCGGGCTTCGATATGGAGCTTGCTGGCGCAGGAATGGGCGACAAGGCGCGGGACCGCCTGAAACAGGATATGGCCATTCAAGAGGACTACGCTCGCAAAGCGAAGGGCCTTCAGGAGCAACGCAACACTGGTGATATCAGCGCAGAGCAGTACGCCAAAGAGACTGGCATGCTCTCCGAGGCGCTGGCCGAACGAATGGTCATCCAGCAGGATTATTACAATCGGATTGACGAGGCCCAGTCCAACTGGATGGCGGGCGTGAGCGATGCCTGGCAGAACTACGTTGATGCGGCAGAAAACTACTCCGCCATCGCGGCCGATTTCGTGTCTGGTAGCCTGGATGATTTGACCGGCGGCCTGGGTAATGTTTTCTCTGATGTTGTTACTGGCGCGGCGGACGCTTCTGACGCCATAGCCGACTTCGCCGGAAACATGGCGAAGTCGATGATCAATGCTCTGGCTGATATGGCAGCGCAGTGGCTCATCTATCAGGGCATTCAACTGCTCGTTGGTAAAAGCGGCCAATCGGCGGCGGCCGCCGGGTTGATCGCCAACGCGCAAGCAGCCTCGGCACAGGCAGCGCTGAACGCCTACGCATCGACCGCCGGCATTCCACTGATCGGACCTGCGGCTGCACCGGCCGCTGCAATCGCCGCTGCTGCTGCAACTGCACCAATGGTTGCAGCCGTATCGTCATCAGCGCTCGCCGGTATGGCTCACAACGGTATGGACAACATCCCAAAGGAAGGCACCTGGCTGCTCGATGGCGGTGAGCGCGTGCTCAACCCGAACCAAAACCGCGACCTGACGAAGTACCTGGCTGATAAGGCCGGGAGTGGTACTGGCGGTGCGCCGTCTTTCACCATCAACGCGCCAGTGAATGTCCAGGCTCAGCCCGGCATGACTAACGCGGACGCGGCCAAACAGGGTTCGGCGATATCTTCGGCACTTGAGGCGCAGCTCGGGCAGTTTCTGGACAGAGAGATGCGCCAAGGCGGACGTCTTTGGAGGCGCGCGTAATGGCTGAAACATTCGATTTCGATGTGCAGGTCGGCGCGTCTGGTGATGTGTCTCAACGCACTTGGGAGAACGACTTCGGGGACGGTTACTCCCAATCTGGTGGAGTGGGAATAAACAACCGAACTGAGGCTTGGGACGTAACAGTAACTGGAAGGTATGGCCCAGGTCAGAAGCTGCAACAGGTACGTGACTTTCTGGACCGTCATGAAGGGTACAAGTCGTTCATATGGACACCACCTGGTGGGGTTCAGGGCTTTTACAAGGCTAAGGGATACAAGCCAAATTCTCTCGGTGGCGGCCTGCACTCTATCTCCGCCAACTTCAAGCAAACCTCCAAACCCTGACCCCGCCAAGTGCGGGGTTTTTCGTAGGTAACCACCATGATTTACAGCGCGGACATCCAGAAGCTGGAGCCCGGCAACCAGATTCGCCTGTACGAACTGGATGCGACGAGGCTGGGAGCCACGCTCTGGCGCTTCCACGGGCATGAGCATGAGGGCGACATCATCTGGCAGGGCCAGCTGTATTCGCCTATCCAGATAGAGGTCACCGGTTTAGATATCCGTGGTGATGGCCGCCCAGCCACACCCAAGCTCAGGCTGGCCAACGAGCTATCGGGTATTCCGCGAGCAGTGTCAGCGCTTTGCCTTCAATTCAAGGACCTCGCTGGCGCGGATTTCAAGGTGATCGAAACCTTCAAGCACTTCCTGGATGCCGCGAACTTCGACGGCGGTAACCCGGATGCTGCAGATCAGTGCCGCACCAGCCTTTGGAGGATCGAGCAGAAGACCGAAGAGAACTTTTCGGCGGTCGGCTTCGAGCTTTCCAGCCCCATCGACATGGAAGGTCAGCAGCTGCCGTCCCAGCAGATCACCAAGCTGTGCCGCTGGGCGATGCGCGGCCAGTACCGGCAGGAGGCCTGCGCCTACACAGGCACCGCGTATTTCGACAAGAAGAACGAACCCACCGACAACCCTGCGCTTGACCGCTGCGGGGGCTGGTGGAGCAGCTGCAAGTTGCGCGGCAATACCCGCCGGTTCGGCGGCTCAATGGGCGCAAGCCTGATCGCCAAGGGATAACCATGCGAATCAATCAAAAGCTTCAGGACGCCATGCGGGTGCACGCCGAGCAGTCACACCCGGCCGAGGCCTGCGGGCTGCTGGTCAAGACCGAGACCGGGCGTGAATACGTGCCGTGCGGCAATGTGGCCACCAACCCGCTGCAGCACTTCCTGATCGACAAGCACGACGCTGCGGCGGCAGAAGATAGGGGCGAGGTGCTGGCCATCGTGCACAGCCACCCCGACCGAGCCGCAACGCCAAGCATGACCGATCTGGTCAGCTGTGAGCTGCATGAATTGCCTTGGGCGATTGTGAGCTGGCCTGGCGGTGACATTCAATGGTTCAAACCGAGCGGCTTCCAGGCCCCCTTGCTGGGCCGGGACTTCTCGCATGGCCTGCTCGATTGCTGGGCGGCCTGCCGCGACTGGTACGCCCGCGAGGCCTCACTGCCGCTGCCGAACTTTGAGCGCAAGGAACTGTGGTGGGAAGATCCGGACAGCCCCAGCCATTACGAAGATAACTACGAGGCCTGCGGCTTCGTCCGGGTCGAACAGCCCCAGCGCGGCGACCTGCTGGTGTTCCAGGTCCCTACCGTTGGCAGGCCTTGTCACTTCCCGAACCACGCCGCGATCTACCTCGGGGCCGATGCCAGCCTGCACAGCGAGGACGCGCCGGCACTGGGCGGGTCTGGTCCGTTCATCTATCACCACATGCCCGGTCGCCTGGCTGCCCGTGAGGTCTACGGCTGGTCGATGGCCAACCGCGTGAAACTGATCCTGCGCCACAAGGAATACACCCCATGACCATGCGCACCATCGTGCTCTACGGCGTTCTGCGCAAGCATTTCGGCCGGGAGTACCGCATCGACGTACACAGCGTGCGCGATGCCGTGAATGCCCTGTGTGCGATGAAGCCAGGCTTCGAGAAGTTCCTGCGTACCGGCGAAGAGCGTGGCCTGGTGTTCAGTGTCTTCTGTGGCAAGCGCAACGCGGTGGAAGGCGAGTTCGATATGCAGGGCAGCGATAACACCGATATCCGCATCGTGCCGCTGATCCAAGGCAGCAAGCAGGCTGGGCTGTTCCAGGTGGTGCTGGGTGTGGCGCTCGTCGTGGGTGGTCTCTTCTCCGGCGGCACTACTACCACATTGGGAATGGGATTGCTGGCGGCGGGTGGAGCAGTGGGTTTGGGCGGTGTGGTGCAGATGCTGTCACCGACAACCACCGCGAGCACCGGCAACAACAACGATGACGGCAACAGCCCCAGCTACGGGTTCGGCGGGGCTGTTACCACTGTTGCCCAGGGCAACCCATACCCCGTGCTCTACGGCGAACGAGAGATCGGCGGGGCCGTCGAGTCTGGCGGCATCTACACACAAGATCAGGTTTGATCATCAGGTAACACCAGACCCGCTTCGGCGGGTTTTCTTTTTTCTGGGGGCGGTATGGGAAGTGCGGTAGCAGCGCGAAGCATTCGCGGGAGCAAGGGCGGCGAGGCAACACAGAAGCAGCCGACGATTGCGCTAAACAGCACAGCTTCGATTGCTACCGCGCGCATCGTTTACCTGTGGAGCTGGGGGCCGATCGTTGGACCGGTGAACGGCCTGCGCTCGGTAAAGCTCGACGGCACACCACTGGTGGCCGAGGACGGCACTGTCAACTTTCCGGGCGTGAAGTGGCAGTTCCGCAATGGCGAGCTGAACCAGCAGCGCCTTGAGGGCATAGCCGAGTCCAGCAACGAAGTCGACGTAAACCAGCAGTTGCTCAGCACCACGCCTTACCTGCGCACAGTCAATAATCCGGTGCTGGACGCCCTGCGTGTGCGTCTCAGCTGGCCACAGCTGCAGTCTCAGGACCAGAGCGGCAACATCAACGGCGTGCGCATCGAATACGCCATTGACCTGGCCACCGACGGCGGGCCGTTCATGCAGGTTCTCGCGGACTTGGTTGATCGCAAGAACGTCACCAAGTACGAGCGCAGTCACCGGCTCAACTTGCCTGCGGGCAGTCGCTGGACCTTGCGCGTGCGTCGGATCACGCCCGAGGCCAACAGCTCACTGATTCAGGACGGCATGTTTGTCGACGCCGTGGCCGAGGTCGTGGATAGCGACCAGGAATTCCCGCTAACCGCCGTGGGCTGCGTTGAATATGACGCCCAGCAGTTCGGCGGTGATATCGCCAAGATAGCTGTGCTGATGCGTGGGCGCATTGTGCGCGTGCCGACGAATTACAACCCGGAGACCCGGACCTATGCCACGTCTGGCGCAGGCACCAGCAACGGGATTTGGGACGGCACGTTCAAAGAGGCTTACACCAACAACCCGGCCTGGGTGTGCTATGACCTGGCTCTGAACCATTATTACGGCCTCGGTCACCGGATCGATGCCACGATGGTGGACCGCTGGAATCTGTACCGCATTGCGCAGTATTGCGACCAGATGGTGCCGGACGGGAAAGGCGGCATGCACCCGCGTTTGACCTGCAACATCTACCTGCAAAAGCAGGCGGATGCCTACGCCGTGTTGCAGGACTTGTCGGCCATTTTCCACGGCATGAGCACCTGGGATGGCAGTCAGATCACGTTCAACGCCGACATGCCAGGCGACCCGGTCTACACCTACAACCCGTCGCAGATCCTGAACAATGGTGAAATCCAGTATTCGGGCACCCGGGCGCGCGACCGCCACAACCTGGCAATGGTGACGTGGGACAACCCCGACCAGAGTTTTGCGACGGACAAAGAGCCGGTCTTCGACGAGTTGGCGCTGGCCGAAAGCGGGTCAGTCAACGAACTGTCCGTAGATGCCTACGGCTGCACCTCGCTCGGCCAGGCTCAGCGTGCAGGCCAGTACGCCCTAATCACCGAGCAGACACAGACAAGGGGTGCAACGTTCCGTGTTGGCCTTGACGGCGGTATTCCCAAAACCGGACAGGTTATCGCCGTGGCTGACCCCATGCTGGCAGGTCGTGCGAACGGCGGGCGTATCAGCGCGGTGGCGGGGCGGGTCATTACCGTTGACCGTGACATTGATCTGTCGACCGGTGCCAAGCTGCGGGTGAACCTGCCGAGCGGCAAGACCGAAGCACGGGTGATCAGCTCGCTCAGTGGCCGACGTGTCACCTTGGCTGCCAGCTTCAGTGAAGTGCCGGAAGCGGAATGCGGCTGGATTCTGGAATACGACGATCTGAAAACGATGCAGTTTCTGGTGCGCAACATCACGCGTCCGGAATGGCACCAGTATCAGCTCGAGTGCATCCAGCACGAGCCGAGCAAGTTTGACGCCATCGACTTTGGCGCTGTGGTGGACATCCGTCCAATCAGCGGCATTCCGGTGGGCGTGCAGGCTGCGCCGGGCGCAGTGTTCGTGACACAGCACGTTGTGATCGAGCAGGGCATCGCGATTACCAATATGACCATCAGCTGGGACGCTGCGCCAGGCGCGGTTGCATACGACGTGGAATGGCGCTGGGGCTCGCGCGAGTGGGTCAAGGTGCCGCGCACTGGCGAGCAGTCGGTGGATGTGCCGGGTATCTACTCCGGTCAGTACATGGCCAGGGTGCGCGCTGTCAGCGCCTTGAACGTCTCGTCCTTGCCGGCCACGTCGCTGCTGACGAACTTGCAGGGCAAGACCAGCTTGCCACCTGCCGTTACGTCGCTGACTGCAGCGTCGATGATCTTCGGCATCAAACTGAACTGGACCTTTCCGGCAGGTGTGGAGGATACGCAGCGAACCGAAATCTGGTACGGGCCGACTACCGACCTGGCCAAGGCCACGAAGCTCAGCGATCTGGCCTACCCTCAGTCGGAACACGTCATGCAGCACTTGAAGGCGGGTGTGACGTTCTTTTTCTGGGCGCGGCTGGTGGATCGGACCGGTAATGTGGGGCCGTGGTATCCGGCCGGTATCGGCGTCATGGGGCAGACAAGCAGCGATGCCAACCCTGTTCTTGACCTGCTGGACAAGCAACTGACCGAAAGCCAGTTCGGCGAGCATTTTTTAGGCCGTATCGATCTAATCGACGGTGACGGGCCTGGCTCGGTTAACCAGCGCATGAAAGAGTTGAAGGCCGAGATCGGGGAAATAACCGACGCGCTGGTCTATGTGCCCACCGATGCCTACGTACGGGACAACACCGTGCACGTAGGTGACAACCTCTGGACGGCCATTGCGGCAGTGCCTGCGGCGGCCAACGGTTCCAATGGCCCGCCCAACCCTGCGTACTGGGTGAACGCCGGCCAGTCGATCCGCTCGGCCAACGCCCAGGCTGATCAGGTCTCCAAGAATACAGCCAACATCGCTACGGTTGACGGCAAGACCACCGCTACCGCCACTCAGCTGAATGCGGTGCAAGCTGCGTCGCGGGATGACGGCGTAGAGGGCGAAATGGCCGCAGCCTTAAAGGCGTGGGACGAAACAGCGAATTACGCGCAGGAAGTCAGGGCGCGAACCGAAAATGATTTTGCTCAGGCGCAGCGCACCACGCTGTTGGATGCAAAAGTGGCAAACAACGATGCGAAAATTAGCATCGTAGAAACTGCACAGGCCACCGACAGGGAGGCAGCCGCTCAGCAGATCACGAACCTGACGGCGACGGTCACCGCAAACCAAGCAACGGTTCAGGCGGCCATTCAGTCCGAAGCAACCACGAGGTCTAACGCTGACGGTGCTCTGTCTACTCGGATTGAGACTGCGCAGGCCAAGGCAAACGACGCGACCGTTGCGATTCAACAGACAACCAGCGCGCTGGCCACCACCAACAACAAGCTGGCCGGGATCTGGTCGGTGAGGATGGAGCTCACACAGAACAACATCCCGTACGCGGCCGGGTTCGGGCTGGGACTCGAGAGCGGGGCGGCTGGCACCACCTCGCAGTTCGTGGTGAGGGCCGATACGTTCTTGGTGATGAATACCAGCTCACAATCGCCGCAGTCGTTGTTCGGCATTACTGGAGGACAGACATTCATCCGTTCGGCGTTTATCGAGGACGGCTCAATCAGCTGGCTGAAAGTTGGAAACCTTCAGTCTTCTGACTACGTGGCAAACACTAGCGGCTGGGCTCTTCCAAAGACCGGGCCATGGCAACTCAACGGCAGCATGACGGATGGACGCAGGTCCACCATCAGCAACTCATCCATCAAGATGTATCACGCCAACGGTGTTGTCGGCATCGACCTGAGTCTTTGACATGACTGGAATAACAATTAAGACACCTGATGGGCGAGTGCTGGTTGATATGACCATGAAGCTCAGTCAGACCATGGGCAGCGTTGATACCAATAGCGTTAATGGGGCGGTGACCATTCCAGCGCCGCCGGCCGGTAAGAGCGCCTACTTTATTGTCGTCCCGCTAGTTGACCTACAGCGGGAAAAAGGCAAGAAGCCGGGTGTCACGCTATCAGGTACTTCGCTGTCCTGGGCTTACTCCTACAACACAAACGGCTGGGGGTACTTCTCGGCAAATTGTCGAATCTACTATGGGTATTACTGATGCCTTCATTGGTTGTAAATAAAGATACCGGTGAGCTGCTCTTTGATACTTCCCGCATCTGTTATGGACTTGTCAAAAGCGCTTACTTGGCCGCTGGCGAAGTATGGCAGCGGCGAGTGCTGAGATCGGTTACGAACGATCCTGATCAGGGCGGCAGCTACATAGACAGTACGCGTGCGGGCGATCAGATGTTCACTATCACTGTGAATAATCCTCGATCGCCCATTGTCTTTCTGGTCGGTAAAGGCTGCCTGCAGGGAACCTCGATCAGTGGGGCGACCATGACGTTCCACTTCAGTGCGGCAAGTACGGCGACCAAAGCCTACGTGTTCGATCTGATGGCAGACAACATCGCCGGATCGCCATACCTGAAGACCTTCACTGATCAGGCCGTCTGTACCTTCAATTCCCTGCAGCCACCGTTAAACGTTGTTGCGGCTGTTCAGGCTCCAGCGCCAGGCGCGGCGGATGCATGGGGACGCCGCGCTCAGCCCTATGCCGGAGGGAGCTGGCAGGCGATTCGGGCCCAGACAGCCTCTGTCGATTTCCAGAGCCACTTCGTCGTTGATGTACCGATTGGTCAAGGGATCGAATATGCGGCTTGCCTGCCTTGGTCTCGTGGCGCTTCGGGCTTTATCGATGGATCACTGACGGGCGTAAACGCCAAAGTCATCGGCTTCTCGGAAGGGGCTTATGGCCGCACAGACGGTATCAGCTTCATCTTCGCACCAGCTGGCGCTACGTCGAGTATCGACTTGTCCAGCAACCAGTACAGCATACCCGGCTCCCTGGCCAATCTTCCCCTGGATCGATACCCGCAGGCGCTCGTCGTACCGACAGCGAACCTGCCGTTCCCTTACAACTGAATTTTAAGGAAGCCCCATGCCTTGGTCGAGAAACGGCACAGTTGCCGTCACCCAAAATTCCACAACTGTCACCGGTACAGGTACCACCTTCGCATCTACCTCGCGGGTCGGCGATGCGTTCAACGGGCCTGACGGTAGGCGTTACGAGGTCGCCAACATCGTCAGCGAAACCGTGCTCGCGATTCTCCCGGCCTACGCGGGCGCGACTGTCAGCGGTGCTGCTTATTCCATTGAGCCGGTTCAGGGCTACCCCAAGGCGCTGACGGATTCGTTCAACTCGGTGAATCAGTTGTGGGGCGGTAAACTGGCAGCGCTCGGTACTACGGGCAACTTCGATACTTTGCCGATAGCTAAAGGCGGCACAGGTCGCACTGACGGCAGGGCACTGCTGTCCGAGGTTGGCGTGCAGCAGGCAAGCGCGCTTTACAACAATCAAGGTCTATACCTGGGCTGGAACTCGGGTTCGCAGGGTGAGGGCCACTTTATTGTAAACCGCGGTGGCGGTGCTGGCGGGTTCACTTGGCGATCTGTGAATGCCGGGAACACTGAGACCGGCCCCAGTATGTCGTACAGCTACGGCGGGGTACTCTCGGTACCTCAGTTGAGCGTGACTGCCGCGCCCATTGCGGTGGCCTCTGGCGGCACAGGTGGTAACACGCAGGCAACTGCTCGGGCGGGCCTTGGCATGGGGCCTGAAAATTCCGTTTCATTTGGCTCAATAGAACTTTCAGGCGCAACGCCTTATATCGACTTCCACTACAACAAGACCGCGACGGATTACGATGTCCGTCTCATGAACGATGTCTCTGGAACGCTGGGGCTTATCGGGCGGTTTGCTTCGTCCGGTACGTGGTGCCGTACTGGCTTCGGCGGAAGTCGAGGAACAACCGTTTATAATTTCAACTGGACTGGCAATAACGTCGATGTGTATATCGACAATACCTATGTCGGGACAATGACGCTTTTTACATCCGACTACCGGATCAAGAAGCTCATCAAGGATCTAAAGGTCCCGTCCTATTTGGACAGGATTGACGCATATCGCCTTGTTACCTATGAGCGCAAAGTGTTTGGCGACGTGTTTCGAGGCGACGGCAGAGTCTATCAAGGCCTGATCGCCCACGAAGCCCAGGAAGTTAACCCGCTTGCCGTCACCGGGGAGAAGGACGGCGTCGACGAAAACGGCGACGCTCGCATTCAACAGCTCGATCCAATGGCGTTGATCACTGACCTGATGGGCGCTGTAAAGGAGCTACGCGCCGAACTGCTAGCAGTAAAGGCGTCGAAACAATCGACGCCGACCGTATCCTGATCCCAAAAGTCAATTTTTTCGAACTACATTGCATTAGTTTACTGTTCTGCGACGGCCTCAGTATTAGCGTTTACGCGTAGCTCGTATTGTAATGCGTTGTTGGTGACGGGTGAATGGGTGTTAATTGCTTTTAATAGCTCCTCGAACTTTTCATTTCTGAGGGCTGTACATATTGTGAGTAGCTTAAGTGTCGCATCTTTTATCTTTTCTAATGATTTTGAATCCGGAAGGTGCTTAATGTTTACACTCACGCTCAACAAGGTCTGATTGTTGTGTGGGTTCTGTATTAATAGAGTATGGGCATCTTCGTTTTCACTCGTGCCTCCATGCGCAACCCAGTCGTTTCGTAATCTTAATATGTTTCGGTGAACAGAAAATTCTTCTTTTGAGTAATGTTTTTTTATTTGCTTGTCTTGCAGTCTAAACTTTCTCCCGGAATCAGAGCTGGTAAAACATTTGGAGTAACTTACTAGTGCAGAAATATAAACGTTACGTAAAAGTATGTGTAATGGATTTGTTCGGTCGTAAGCATTTACGTAGGGATGAGCCCCCAGTTCTGAATTCATCCATTTTGTCCATGTATAAGTTAGGTCTTCGTATAGTTCTTTAAGTTCATGGCACATTGATTGTAGTGCGCAAAGATGCCTAGATAGATTGGTGTTTATTAATTTGAATCCTACTGCTGTATCGCCTAGAGATATCCTTTTTGTATAGCCATTTTCATTTCCTTCCAAGTGTACGGTATATTCGCCTAGTGAGGATTTTATCATTTGTGTGGCCCCAGTTGTGGTGTTGACTGCTAAAGAAATTAACTAGTTGGGTGGTGTGGGTCTGATTTTAGCCAAGCATCCACGAAATACAAAAATAATTGGTTCGATATTTTCCAGAATATCTGAAGTATGCATGAACATTTTAGCTTGCCTTTTTCTTATTTTAGACCGGAGATAAACACGCATGCCCATTAAATCTCAGCAACTGCTGCAGATCCTCCCGAGCGCCGGCCAGAAAGCCGGCGTTTTTGCACCCGTCCTCAACACAGCGATGAGCAAGTACCAGATCGTGACGCCGCTACGCATCGCGGCCTTCATCGCCCAGGTCGGTCATGAGTCCGGTCAACTGCGTTACGTCCGCGAGATTTGGGGGCCGACTACGCAGCAGTTGGGGTACGAGGGGCGCAAAGACCTGGGCAATACCGTGCCGGGCGATGGCTCCAAATACCGTGGGCGCGGCCTGATCCAGATCACCGGGCGGGCGAACTACGCCGAGTGCGCCGAGGCGCTGGGGCTGGACCTGATCAACCATCCCGAATTGCTCGAGCTGCCGCAGCACGCTGCAATGTCGGCGGCGTGGTTCTGGCACCGGGCCGCGCTCAATACGCTGGCCGACAAGGGCGACTTCTTGACCATCACCCGACGCATCAACGGTGGCACCAATGGCCTGGCTGATCGGCAAGAGCTGTACGCCCGGGCATTGAAGGTGCTGGCGTAAACACAGACACCCCTCAACCAATCCATTTCAGGCCATAGGCCGCTGGGGAATGCTTTGCAGACAGTGACGAAACAAGAAACCTATGACCGCACCATGAAAGTGACGCTGGCCGTGAAGGCGAACGGCGGATCGGTGTCAGTCCAGATTCAGGCCGGTGATAGCTGGATCAATACCGACACGTTCTGGAAAGACGGCGGCTATCAGCTGAGCATTCCGCCAGCGACAATCCGCTATGTGCCAACCGGTGGCGCGGCATTTGAGGTGTACGCATGAGCCTGCTGATTAACCCAACCCAGCGTCGCCAACTGATCCGCCGAGGCATGGGGCTGCTCGGCGACAGCTTCTCGGGAAACTGCCACACCATAGCGGCGACGGCCTTCGGTACTGAGGCGTATGGCTACGCGGCCTGGATCGCGGCGCGCACCGGCCTGTTCCCGAGCTACGTCGACAATCAAGGCAAGGTAGGCGACCACACCGGGCAGTTTCTCGCCCGGTTACCGGCCTGCATTGCGTCGTCGACGGCCGATCTGTGGCTGTTGTTGTCCCGCACCAACGACAGCACCACGGCAGGTATGAGCCTGGCCGACACGAAAGCCAACGTGATGAAGATCGTCACGGCGTTCATGAACACGCCCGGCAAGTACCTGATCGTCGGCACCGGCACGCCGCGCTTCGGAAGCAGGGCGCTGACCGGGCAGGCGCTGGCGGATGCGATCGCTTACAAAGACTGGGTGTTGAGCTACGTCAGCCAGTTCGTGCCGGTCGTGAATATCTGGGACGGCTTCATAGAGGCAATGACCGTTGAAGGCCTGCACCCGAATCTCCTGGGTGCCGAGTTCATCAGTTTGCGGGTGGTGCCGATCATCACCGCCAACTTCGAATTCCCCGGCATCCCGCTGCCTACGGATGCTGGCGACATTTACTCGGCCATTCGCCCGTTCGGCTGCCTCAATGCCAACCCGCTGATGGCGGGCACTGGCGGCACACTCCCGGCTGGCGTGAACGCCGTGGCCGGCTCGGTTCTGGCGGACGGCTACAAGGCCGTTGGCTCAGGCCTGACCGGGATCACCACGCGGTGGTACAAGGAGCCTGCCGCCTATGGTGAGGCTCAGTGCATCGAGCTGCGTGGCAACATGGCGGCGGGCGGCTACATCTACATGCAACCCACGGCCAACGTGGTACAGACCAACCTGGCGGCCGGCGACGTTATCGAAATGGTGTCGGCGGTGGAAATCACGGGTTCGTCGCGCGGCATTCTGGCCTGGGAGGCTGAGTTGACCATCACCAGGACGGTCAACGGCGCGTCGTCCACGTTTTACTATCGGTCGATGGACAAGTACCAAGAGCCGTTCACCATGCCGGCCAGCTTTTCCGGAGCATTGGAAACGCAGCGCGGCACGATTGACCTGAGTGAAACCGTAATCACCTCGCGCATGGGCCTGTACCTGGCAGCAGGCGTGTTGCAGAACTCAGTGGTGAAGGTTTCTCAGTTCGGTATCCGAAAAGTTTAATTCCCACTCACCGGTAGCGCTAAAGTCGGCTTGAAAATGGGTGCGCAGGCACGCATAAAATCCAAGCAAAAGAGAAGCGATGGCGGGGGATAGAGGTTGCCGGGATTCTCTACAAAGAGTTTAGTAGCTCGTCGAGTTCACTGGGCACCCACACGGTCTTTGCCAAGAAGATTCCGATCACGTGTTGTACGTCTGGCACTTTCTGAAGAACTCTTTTAGCTGCGGTGTATGACGCGCCAAGAGTAATGACATCGTCCAGAATCACCACCCGTGATTTCAGAGGGACAGATAGAAACGCGGGATCTAGCCCAAGCGTCTCTAATAGCTCATCAGGGGATTTGCGAAGTCCCTCATGCTGGCTTTCCCTCAGTTCGGTTTGAATGAGCACCGGTCGAATGTCCAAGCTCGGATACTTGGCCAGAAGCTTCTGTAGGATTTTCAACATTCTGTCATCGTAGTCGGGATGACCAACTGGTTTGGAGCAAGGCATGGGAACAAAGGTGGTATTAGAGGCTGCAGCAGCCAAGTCAAGCGATCCAAGAATCATGGTCGCCCAATAGTCAATGGCCTTTGATTTGTAGTAGAGAACCTTGTCTGTTGAGGTGGGCTTGCTCTTAAGATTCCAAATTTGTTGATTTGTAGTGCCTGCTTTGAAGCCACCCCCGGATGTGTACTCTCCGTAGTGATAGCAATGATCGTCATCGGCGAGATGATAGCGTTCATCGTTGTCCAGCCTGGTCAGTCTTGTCATCCGTGAGCATTCCAATGATATCAGTTACGTTTTTGACCCTGATCGCGCCAAGCTTTTCAAATCGTGAAGGCCAAGTTAAATCGTCCCGTCTAAAGCAGCTATCCAGAATGAAAAGCTTTCGCTTCTGCGCAAGAGCAGCTCGAGCCTGCACCAGCGTGCCGGAGGTGTTGCCAGCTTCAACAATAATGGTCGCGCTAGTCAGTGCAGACATGGTCACGTTTCGAGCAGGGAAGAAAAGCCTGTTCGTTTTAAAGTTTTGATCGCGATACCGGAGAAATGGTACCTGGGATATTACGAGGTGCTCATGAGCAATTAAGTCCTGGAGCTCACGGTTTTCTTTGGGGTAGTACTCGTTCAGAGGGGTACCAATTACGGCAATTGTATTGCCCCCTGCCTGCAGGGCGGCAGTGTGCGCAGCCGTGTCAATTCCTTTTGCCAACCCAGATACGATTGTGTACCCGTGCTTCACTAGCTTGTGCGCAATCAAGCCTGCGTTAAACGCACCTTCATCGGACGGAGAGCGAGTGCCAACAATTGCGACGGCGGGGGTGTCCACCAACTCCCAGTTGCCCTGGTAATAAAGCAACTGAACCGGATGGTCCGCGTCCCTCAGCTTCTGAGGGTACTCACCTGCCCCATGGACTCGTATCCCGGTTTTGGCTAATTGATCACTCCCTATCTCGCTCATGAGCCTTTCATGAGCGACCTCGGCATTTCTTTCATCTACCAAATCGGATGGGATCGCGCCGGGATTGTCTCTGAAGAGGTTGGCTAAATTGGCAAACCAAGCCCCTTGATTCAGCCACAAGGATTCATAGGCGCAAATCTCCTCAAGCGGCACGATAGGCCGCGACTTGAAGAGTTTTAGGGGAGTAGATCTTGAAATCATAGGTGCTTTGTCTATCGCAATATGCATCAGGGCATTCCTTCGCAAGGTCTGGATCGATGCGGTTCAGGCGCAACTCAGAAATCTGTCACACGTCCCTTGGTGTGACCTTGAATGTACGCGATGGGTCACCTCGCGTCATTATAAATGGTGCATTAAACGCACGTTGGATGGTGTTCTACCTGAGAATAACCTCGGAAGTGAAGGTGACTTGGCAACTACGGATCGATGGCATGGGCTCAAATGGCGAGCAAAAGTTGCAAATGAGGCAGGGCAGCCGTCCGTGCCGCGATGGTTACCTGCTCGGCAGGGCTGACGCGCGAGCAAGAGAGCTGGCAAAGGCTTATGGCCAGTCCCGAATAGCCGGGATGGCGTGTAACCGCTTTGCCGATGAGCTATTCAACAACACCAATCAAGCAGGGCCGTAGCCATGAGGCCGCTTGTTCGGGCACTGCGGGTCTTCGATAAAGCCTCGTCCGTCGCAGTGCGTGCAATCGTCACGCACTGCAAATCCATCCAGGCAGTGAAGACATCTGATAAATATCGAGTAGCTATGACGCTCCCATAGCGAAACGTAGGCCTTGAAGTCGCCTTGGTCGAGGGCTACCGCTGAGGCGTCGACGAGCGCTCGATATTGATCCTCATCGCTCAGGCGTTGGTAGCTCACACCGTTGATCTGCCTCGATTGCTCAACCAGTGTCAGCGTCTGGCCGGTTTCGGTATAGATGTAGCGACCCTCGAGCACGCCGTATTTCTTGTAGTTCCTCATAATGAGATCGTTTTTCTCATCGAGAAAAGCGAAGTGGGCGGCGTGATAGGGCGACTGATCGGCCTCATGAAGCACGTATCGTGAGTTCAGCAGGCTGCCAACCACAATGCCGCCCTCGTTGTAGGCCAGATAGTCAGACGCCTGGTGCCTCCATTCATGGTTGCCTTCCTCGGTGAAGTGGCAGAAGGCAGCGCTGGCCAGTTCGAAGAGCTCAAAGCGCTCCAATGGATCGACCAGCCCGCCAGCCTGCATGTCTTCGGCCATGCGCGCCAGAAACCGGTATGTGATTGCAGGGTTCGTCCATTGCCTCCTGTCGTTGAGCCTTTTGTGCCATTCGGCCAAGGCGTCTGAGCTATCGCTCTCGTTCATGGGGGTGATTCTCAATTGCTGTATGTATATACAGTAGTTGAGTGATTAGGATTTGGGGAGTGGTGTTCGTCGGCAGAACGCCGGGAGAGGGATAGTTGCATGTGCTTTCCTTTTAAATCTTCTCCAAAACGCAACCATAAACATCTGATTTCATTGGGATAGTAAAGGTGGGAAAGCGCGGTTAAAAATATAGCTCTTTTCTATATAACTATTTGATTTAAATAGGATATTTGGGGTTCATTGGGGCATTCCAATCGGCGACCACCAGGTCAAATGTGTCGGTCTTCCAGCGCTCAAGCCCTTGTGCGCCGTTTTCGGCCATTTCGCAGTGATGGCCGAGAAAGCCGAGCTGCTGGCAGAGTAGCAGCCGGTTGGCAGGATGGTCGTCGACGATCAGGATCCTGAGCGTCCGATGAGCCACGGCGGCCGGTGGCGCAGCAACGGGCTGTCCGGTCAGCGGCTCAAGTGTGGTCAGCACCAGATTCATGCTGATCCGTGTGCCGTGGCCTGGCGTGCTGTCGAGCGAGAGGTCGCCGCCCATCATCATGCACAGACTGCGGCAGATCACCAGCCCCAGACCGGCACCGGTGCGCGCCATCTGTCCGCTGTTGTCAGCCTGGGCGAAGGGTTCGAACAAGCGCTGCTGGTCCTCGCTGCTGATCCCGATGCCGCTGTCCTGAACGGTAATGTGCAGGTGCAGCATTTGCGGGTCCGGACTCTCGGCGGCCTGCAGGCCGATCCTGATGCGCCCCATCGGGGTGAACTTGATCGCGTTGCTCACCAGGTTGGACAGTATCTGCTTGAAACGCAGCGGGTCGATCAGTACATCGGCGTTGATCCTGCTGTCCAGCTCCAACACCAGATCGAGGTCCTTCTGGCGGGCCAGGCCGTCGAATACCCTGAGTACCGACTCCACCAGTTGACGCAGGTTGGCGCGCTCCGGATTCAGCGACAGCCTTCCCGATTCGATGCGCGCGATATCGAGAATGTCGCCGATCAGGTCCAGCAGATCGTTGGCCGAACTGTAGGCGACTTCGATGGCAGAACGGTCCAGCTCGCCATGATCGGCACGTTTGAGCGCCAGTTCGAGCATTCCGATCACCGCATTCATGGGCGTGCGGATTTCATGGCTCATGGTGGCAAGAAACGTGCTTTTGGCCCGACTGGCGGCGTCAGCCTGTTCCTTGGCGGCCTGCAGGTCTTCAATGAGCTGGCGTCGCTCGCTGATATCGATCCAGCCGCCAATGATGCCCTGTACCTCGCCCAGCGAGTCCCGAAAGGGCAGGATCCAGTGGTAGATGGTCAATTGCCGGTCGCCAATGTGCAGCGGACGGTCAAGGATCAGTGCGGTATTGCTGGCCATGACGCGTTGATAGTCGGCAGCGTATTCCCGCGCTTCGAAGGCATTGCCCAGTACCCCTTCGGTGGCACTCTTGCCGATGATGTCTTCGCGTTGTGCTGAGAAGACTCTGAGGTAGCTGTCATTGCACATGCGCAGCGTGCCTTCGCGATCCCGCACGTAAATTGGATGAGGCGTACCTTCGACCAGCGCCCGCATGAATTCGAACTGATCGCCCAAGGCCCGCTCCGCTGCCTCGCGTTGACGGATCTGCCGCCGCATCCAGGCATTCCAGGCCAGCAGGCCGAGCAGCAAGAGGCCTGCACCGATCAGAATCTGATAGATCAGACGCTCGTAGTCATGCCAGTTGGCACTTGAAGGGGTGTACACTCGCCACCGATTATTGATCGCTGCCAGATCCTGCGGGGCAATGCTCGATAGCGCTTTGTCTAGAATAGAGCTCAGCTCGATGGCGTTGCGTGAGGTTGCCATTGAGATCAGTGCCGGATCCTCACCAATGGTGGCGGTCATCTGCAGGCGCTCTTCAAAGATGCCGGAAGACAGAAAGTAGTCTGCGCTGAGCAGCGAGATGACTGCGCCTTCCGTTCTGCCCAGCGACAGCATGTCCAGCGCCTGGAACGGGTTGTCGATTTCCAGTGGCACGACTCTCGGGTATTTGCGGCGCAGCCAGTCCAGCATCGGACTGCCCTGGGTAATTGCCAGGCGCTTGCCGTCCATCTGTTCCAGGTAGCTGGGCGAGCCTTGATCCTTGCGGGTGACCAGCACAAACGAGTTGTCGATATAGGGCCGGGTGAAGCTCAAGCGGTCCTCGCGCTCATCGCTGGACACCAGCGCGCCGATCATGTCCGCCCGGCCTTCGCCGACCTGGCTCAGCATGTCGGTCAGGCTGGGCGAGCGTTTGACGTCGAACCTGAGCCCGGTACGCAGGCGTACCAGTTCAAGCAGGTCAGCGGTTATGCCGCGAAAATTGCCCTTGGCATCGAAGAACGTCAGCGGAGCGTAGGCTTCGTTGACCACCACGCGTACGGTAGGGTGCTGAGCGATCCAGCGTTCCTCGCGTTGCGTCAGTTGCAGCTTCTGGTCAGTCAGCATCAGATCGCTGCCCGTGCTCCAGCGTCTGGAAATATTGATGCGCTCATCGACGGGGATCGCTTTCAGCGTCTGGTTGATGACCCCCAGCAGTTGTGTATTTCCATTACTGACAGCGAAGCTGAAGCCATTGGGCTCGTGCTTGCCGAAGTTCGACATCTGCACATTGTTCAGATAACCCTTGTTGATGATGTACTGGGTGGAAATCGTATCGCCCAGAAAGACATCGGCCTGATTGAAGGCCACAGCATTGATGGCGTTCTGAAATGAGGGATAGGTCTTGAGCGTTGCACCGGGGTACGTTGCCTCGACCTCTGCAGGCGGCAGGTAGTGATAGACCATGCTCAGGCGCATGCCTTTCAAGCCATCGTCCAGGGGGCGGGTTTCACCTACCCGGGTCACCAGCACGGGCTGGTCCACCGAGTAGGGCTGTGACAACCTGATATTGCGATCGACCGCTTCGAAACCGTTGGCAGTGCCCAGCAGGTCGACCTGGCCTGCGACCAGGGCCTTGATCGCAGCCTCGCGGTTTTCAAAGCGCTGGACCCTGATCGGCAAGTCCAGTGCGTCCGAAATGATGCCCGCGTAATCGGCAGTGATACCTTCATAATCGTTGCCCGAGATCGTGATGTCGAAGGGCGGATAATCGGGGTTCGAGGTGCCCAGAATAAGTTCGCGTTGACCGCGTACCCACTGCCATTGGCTGCCGTCCAGCTTCACATCCATGTGTGCAGGGCTCGAACGACCGAGCAGGGTGTATTGTTCGGCCGCATGGATACCGGACTGAACACCCCAGCCCATGCACAGGCCTGTGGCCAGTATTAATAATTGTCTGAAGCGCTTGGGCATCCGGTTTCTCACACTAGCGCGTTGCGTTTTGCCATCTCGATAAGTTCTACCAAGGTTCTGGTTTTCAGTTTTTGCATAAGTCGTGTTTTGTAAGTGCTGACGGTCTTGTTGCTGAGAAACATGCCCTTGGCTATTTCCTTGTTGGAGCGGCCTTGCGCAAATAATTGCAACACCATCAGTTCGCGATCATTGACCAACTTGAACAGTTCCAGCTCGTTCGTCTGTCCGTCTTCACGAACGGCACACGTCAATGCCTGACTGGGAAAGTAATTGTAGCCGGATAATACCGCTTTCACCGAACTGAGCAGTTCACTCAGGTCTTCCTGCTTGCAAACATAACCGGAAGCGCCGGATTGCATGCAGCGAATGGCAAACAGGTTGGGGGTTTGCGAGGTCAGCACCAGGATCTTGGAGGTCAGCCCCATGGTGTTGAAACGGGCCAGCACCTCAAGGCCGTCGAGCTTGGGAATGCTGATGTCGAGGATGATAAGGTCAGGCATGCATTCGCGAACCATTTGCATGGCGTCGACGCCATTATCGGTTTCGCCCACCACTACATAATTTTCGTTTTCCAGAAGCATTTTGACTGCCATCCGAATAACCGGATGGTCGTCGATGATAAAAACTGAGTTCATATTCCATTCCATAACAAGCGGTGAAGAAAGCGCGCACCTTAGCTCAGATGTTCGGGCAGGCACATAAAGAGACTTGCTCGGCAGGCGTATATAGGAAAAGTCCTACAATAATTAGCGTATCGGAGTACGTAAAAACCTACGTTGAACACAAACGTGTTTAAACGTTAACGCTTATGTCGGCGTGTGTTTGGTTATTGATGCACGGGTTGTTTATTACTTCCTGGAATCATCAGTCGTGTGCGTTGATGATTTCCTACGTGTCCGACTGTAAATTCACAATCGCCTCGGTCTTTCCATCAACGGGCATATTCATAGTTGCCGTGCGTTTCTAAAACCGTGTAGACAGGCCTTCCGACGTCAGTCAGCGCTGTGAGTCAGCAGTTGGATGAGGTCGGGGCCATGCAGGGGCTTGCTCAGGCAGCCGAGCAAGGGCAGATCTCGCTCACTGGCGAGCTGCTTCAGGGTTTCAAGCTGTACGTCGGGCAAACCGCTGAGAAGTATGGCTTGGCGCAGCAAGCCTTGACGGGCTGCCTCGTCGATCAGGTCCAGGCCTGACATGTCCGGCAGACACTGGTCGCATAGCAAAAGCCCGTAGGGCTCGGGGCTGCGCTGCATGGCGGCCATGGCTTCTGCGGCCGTAAGGGCGGGAGTCAGGAGGAAGTAGCCCTGATTGTTGAGCAGCACCTGAGTGGCGATCAATTGGAACGGATGATCCTCCACCAAGAGGATGCGCAGGCTGTGTGTGGACATGTGGTTTCCGGAAAGGCCCTGGCGAGGCGTTCAAACCCCGCAGGCAGCGTGCGGACTCGTCGGTTTCGCAAGCGGATGGATGGATGCGCCGGGGTGGCAGTTGAAGTGGCTGCAATTATTGAGGGATGCAAGAAAAGCTGCGATAGGACTCGTCTGACATGCATGTAGGGCGTGTCTGAGTTTTACGAGGTAATCACCTCTGACCAGTGTTGTACCTGCCTGCGCTCAGGTACAACACTGGTCGATCAGGGTCAGATCTGTCCGGAACGGCCGGTCATTTCCCGGGCCATTTCACTGGCGTAACTATCAGTCATCCCGGCAATGAAGTCGATCATGCGCAGGAAGGAGGCATGCAACGGTGCCTTGGGATCTGGCGCGCTGTTGCCCAGCAGGTCGAGGATGCGTCGGTGCTTGAAGGAAGGCGTTCTGCCACCGAACTGTTCAACCGCCGCACCGCAGAAAGCGTTGAGGAGGATTTCCAGTGTGGTATAGGCACCAATTTCATGCAGCGTCTTGCGCTTGTCCTGAAAGATTTTCTTGCGAGCCATGTCCTTGGCATTCAGCACACAACGTTTGGCTGGCCCATGCATATGCTCGACCAGATCCCCCGAAAGCGTACCGGCCAGCAGTGCATCCTGTTGCTCGACGAATGCTCTGGCGGCTGCGTTGGTCAGGTGCTCGATGGCCTTGCCTCGCAGAATGGCCAGCTTGCGCCGTCGTGAATCGCCCGGGCCCAGCTGCCGATAGGTTTCCGGAAGGTCATCGCCGACCAGCCCAAGCAAGAGCGACCCCACTTCCGCATACTCCAGCAGGTCCATCTCCAGACCGTCCTCCAGATCGATCAGCGCGTAACAGATGTCATCGGCGGCTTCCATCAGGTAGACCAGTGGATGGCGCGCCCAGCGCTGCTCTTCAAGCTGTGGCAAACCCAGCTTGCCGGCGATTTGCTCGAGGATCGGCAGCTCGCTCTGATAACAGCCGAACTTATGCTTTTTATAGCCCAGCGAGTCTGCGTGGCGAGCGGTCCACGGGTATTTGAGGTAGGTGCCCAGCGTGGCGTAGGTCAGGCGAGTGCCGCCATCGAACTGATGGTATTCCAGCTGCGTCAGCACCCGAAATCCCTGGGCATTGCCCTCGAAGTTGAGAAAGTCGTTGCGCTCGGTTTCGCTCATCGCGTCGAGCCAGCCACGTCCGGCGGCTTGATTGAACCAGTTGCGAATCGCATCTTCGCCCGAGTGGCCGAACGGAGGGTTGCCGATGTCATGCGCCAGGCAGGCGGACTGAATCACCATCCCCAGGTCGCTTGGATCGCACCAGTCGGGCAGGGCAGAGCGCAGGGTTTCACCAACACGCATGCCCAGTGAACGGCCGACGCAGCTGACTTCCAGAGAGTGGGTAAGGCGAGTATGGATATGATCGTTGCTGGACACCGGATGGACCTGGGTCTTGCGTCCCAGACGGCGAAAGGCACCGGAAAAAATGATTCGGTCATGGTCTTTGTGAAACGGACTGCGTCCCAGTTCTTCGGGGCTGTGCAGTGTTTTGCCAAGTCGTTCGCGGTTAAGCAGGGTTTGCCAATCCAAGGCGTTCACTCCGTCAGTAATAGTGGCCGTAGCTTCCCGGTTCGACACGTCTGTCGCAAGGCCTGAAGCGTCGACAGATGAAAACAGTCCCGCGGAAAAAATAAATGCCTGCACCGGCAGGCCGGGGCAGGCATTTGTCAAAGGCATGATTCACACGAACAGCCTGACCCAATCAGAGTCGGCGATTGCGATTCTGAATGGCACGACTCTGCATGGCGACTTTGATCAATGGCGTTAACGTGATGCCCAGCTTCAACAGACGACCCAGCAAGCTGGTACGGCCGGTCTTGGCGCGTTTGCCGCTCAGAAAGCCCAGCAGGGCAACCGAACCCACTCCCCAGAGTGGCGCGTGGCGAAAGCCGAGTGCGCTTTTCCAGTCGTGGCGGATTCCGCGGAAGCGTTGCAACGGCTGCAGCAGTTGCGTCGATTCGTGGCGGATCTCCTGGCGATGCATCTCCATGCGCAGGCGGATCAGTGCCTTGCGCAGTTCTCGACGTGTATTGCTCTGGTGCGACTTGGGTTCACTCATGGCATCAATCGCTCACGGTCGTTGGCCAGCTCTTCGAGGGTTGCGTGGAACGGTGAAGACTCGTCGAAAATGGCTGCCTTCAAGCGCAATCCGCAGAAGATGGCGGCGAGCAGGTAGAACGTGCACAGGCCTACGATACCTGCCAGACGGTAGCTGTCCCACAAGACGATCAACAGCAAGGCCGACAGACCGGTAAGCAGCAACAGGCCGAAAACCAGCGCCAGACCCGCGAACAGCAGCAGACTGACCGTTCGTGCCTTTTGCTCCTGCAGTTCGATACCGAACAGCTCGACGTGAGTGTGCAGCAGGCCAAGGAATGCAGCGCCGAGACGCCGCGGTGAAGAGCCCGGAGTTCCCTCGGGCGGTGCTGATTCCGTTCCCAGAGTCATGATGTTAGCGCCTTGTAGCCAGCAGGCCGATCAGAAAGCCGACACCTGCGGCGATACCGACTGACTGCCAGGGGTTGTTCTGAACGTAATCTTCGGTAGCGATCACAGCGGCCTCACCACGTTCGCGCAGCGAGTCTTCAGTGGTCTTCAGCGTTTCCTTGGCACGCAGCAGGCTTTCGCGAATCTGGGCACGCAGTTCATCGGCCTGATCACCTGCCAGAGACGCGGTATGCGCGAGCAGTTTCTCAGTGTCGGCAACCAGTACCTGGAAGTCGGCTCTCAGGATTTCCTGAGCATTCTGTGCGGTTTGGCGGGCCATGATTTTCTCCGTTTGGGTGGCATATGGATGTTTCGAGTACCGGTGATTCCTGAAGGTTCACTTCGATTGCCCTATCGTTCGATCGGGCTGGGCGGTGCCGCTGCACCTTACTCCAAAAGTATCGGTCAGGAAAAACCGCAACCTGTTGAAGATTGGGGTTCCGTATTTCTGGCCATTGGCTATGCTCCACACGCGTGACTGCATGCGTGGTGCGCGACAGGTGAGCTGAATGGAGAGAGGCATGGAGCGGCTGTATTCCCTGCAAGGGCTCAGGGGCGTAGCTGTCCTTGGTGTGGTCTTGTTTCACATGATGTCGGTAGAGAGCAAGTTTTCCGGTGGTGACATTCTGTTGCCGCCACTGCTCGATTTCTTCCAGTTGGGTGTCGATCTGTTTTTCGTCATCAGTGGCTTCGTGATGGTGATTGTCAGCCGTGGCCGGTTTCAGAGCGCAGGCGAGGCCCGGCGCTTTCTGTTCAATCGGGTGTCGCGGATCTACCCTACGTACTGGCTGTATTTTTTCATCACGCTGGCGGTCTATCTGGTGCAGCCCGGCATGGTCAACAGCGGGCACGGGTCGTCCAGTCTGATCATGTCTTTCCTGCTGTTGCCCAACGATAAAGTGCTGCTGGTGATGGTCGCCTGGTCGCTGCTGTTCGAGCTCTGGTTCTACGTCGTGTTTTCCGGTTTTCTGGTATTTCACGAGCGCAGCCTGCCGCTTTTGCTCGGCGGATGGGCGTTGATCATTACCGTATTCAACGCGGTGGCCGACTGGCAGGACTATTCCCCCGCACTGAAGATTATTCTGCACCCCTACGCCCTTGAATTCATTCTCGGCGCAGCGCTGGCCTTGTTCTTTTATGGTCGTCACAGTGCACGCGTGCCGACGGCTGCCGTCCTGGTTTCGCTAGGGATCGCACTGCTGCTGGCCGTGCCGCTTATCGGCTACTACCGGTTGTACGACAGTCAGGGCTTGTTGCGCATGCTCGCCGTCGGGGGGACGTTTGGCATGCTGGTACTGACCCTCGCCTTACTCGAGCGTCGTCGACAGCTGGTCGTGCCGAGGTTTCTGGTCTCTGTAGGCGATATGTCCTACACAATTTATCTGTCTCATCTGCTGGTACTGGGCGTGATCGGGCGGGTCTGGAGCCTGGTGGGTGCCTGGCCCGAAAGCTACCTGGACAACCTGTTCTTCGCACTGCTGATGATGACGGCAGCGGTGTGCTACGGCTGGGTCGGTTACCGTTGTTTCGAAAAGCCGGTGCTGGACCGCGCCAACGCGTTCAGCAAGACGCATTTCCGGGTGTCGACGTGATCACTGGGTGCGCCTAAAATAATTTTCGGTTGCAGATTGGCCGAGGATCATTTTCATGCCACCCGAATGTCAGCTGTTCAGCACCCTGGGATGCCCTCTTTGTGAGGTTGCCGAATCCGTTTTGTTGCCGTTTGCGATCGAACATGGCCTGCTGGTCGAGCTGGTGGAGATCTGCGAGGATGAGCAACTGTTCGAGCGTTACGAGTTGCGCGTTCCGGTGCTGCGCCGGGTCGACACCGGCGATGAACTGGATTGGCCTTTCGACGCCCCTCAAGTGGCATCCTTTCTCAGTCGTTGAGCTGCGTTTCTTTTTATTCCCCGGATCCGACACGTATTGAATATCGATACCCGCATCAAATTTCGCCATCTGGTCTGCTTTCTCGAGGTGGCCCGGCAGGGCAGTCTGGCGCGTGCGTCCGACGTCCTGGCGATCAGTCAGCCTGCATTGTCAAAAAGTCTCAAGGAACTGGAAAGCCTGCTGGCGACCACCTTGTTCGTGCGTAGCAAGAGCGGCGCGGCGCTTACCGAGGCTGGCGTGGCGTTCATGCGCTTCGCCGGGCCCAGCGTTCAGGCCCTGCGCGAGGGCGTAAGCAGCTTGCGCTCCGGGGAGCACGAAACCGTGACGGCAAGGCTGGGCGTGCTGTCCACGGCCGAAAGCCTTCTGGTTCCGGAGGTCGTCCATCGCCTGCACGAACGGCACCCGGCGTTGATCGTCAGCGTGATGACCGGCCCCAGTGCTTACTTGCTGTCGCAACTGAGGGTAGGGGAGCTGGACCTGGTGGTCGGGCGCATGACTGACAGTCCGCAGATTCAGGGGCTGACGTTCGAACATCTGTACAACGAGTCGATGACCCTGGTGGTACGTAGCGATCATCCGTTACTGGCCGCGCCGCTCAAGCCGGAAAGTCTGGGGCAGTTCCCGCTGGTACTGCCGCTTGCCGGTACGACTATCCGCAAGTTTGCCGACAGCCTGTTCGTGCAGTGCGGTATCCGCATGCCGCGTCAGCGCCTTGAAACACTTTCGCTTACGTTGAGCCGTCGCTATGTACAGTGCAGCGACGCGATCTGGATCGCCCCGCTGGATGCCGTGTCGCTGGAGTTGCAGGGTGGCACGCTGGTAGAGCTGGACATGGGAATTCGCGAGCCGGGTGGTTCTGTGGGCCTGTGCAGTAATCCGGCCTTGCCGCTGACGCGCGCAGCGCAATGGTGTGTGGATGAGTTACGAGGCGTCGGAGAGGCGTATCGCAAAGAGCAGTATCCATAACCATTCGGTTATGGATGGCGGGTTTTATTTCATTTCTCTGTAAGTATGAATCGCGCGACACTTCGCCGCAGCCTGTAGCGCAAGTGATCGACGCCTGCGCGCTAACTTATAAGAAAAAGGAGAATGCCATGTCTGCTGCGGACAATAGCCGCTTCGTCATCCGTGACCGAAACTGGCACCCCAAAGCGCTGACACCTGATTACAAGACCTCTATCCTGCGCTCGCCGCGCCAGGCTCTGGTCAGTATCCCGCAATCCATTTCCGAAACCACAGGCCCGGATTTCTCTCATTTGAAATTCGGCCAGCACGATAACGACCTGCTGCTCAATTTCAACAACGGTGGGCTGCCTATCGGTGAGCGTATCCTGCTGGCCGGGCGGGTCTGTGATCAGTACGGAAAGCCGATTCCGCATACGCTGGTAGAGATCTGGCAGGCCAACGCCGGTGGGCGTTATCGCCACAAGCGCGATGCCTATCTGGCACCCATCGATCCCAATTTCGGCGGTGTCGGACGTGCGTTGACCGACAGCGAAGGCAATTACAGCTTTCGCACTGTCAAGCCTGGCCCTTACCCGTGGCGCAACGGCCCCAACGATTGGCGTCCGGCGCACATTCATGTGTCGATCAGTGGGCCGTCGATTGCCACGCGCCTGATCACTCAGCTGTATTTCGAAGGCGATCCGTTGATTCCGATCTGCCCGATCGTCAAGGCCATTGCCAACCCGGACGCGGTGCAGAGTCTGATTGCCAGGCTCGATCTGGGAATGGGCAATCCGATGGATTGTCTGGCCTATCGCTTTGATATCGTGTTGCGCGGCCAGCGCAAGACTCATTTCGAAAACTGCTGAGGAGGCCCGACATGCCCGTTCAATTACTGCAGGAAACCCCTTCGCAAACCGCTGGCCCTTATGTGCATATCGGTCTCGCACCACAGGTGGCCGGCAATCCGACCCGCGAGCTGGAAATCTGGAACGAGATGGCCAGACCCGATGCGCCGGGTGAGCACATCGTGCTGGTCGGCAATGTTTTCGACGGCAACGGTCATTTGATCCGTGATGCGTATCTGGAATTCTGGCAAGCCGACCATCAGGGCGCGTATCACTGCGAGTTCGACCCTGAGCGGCCGTTCAACGGTTTCGGTCGTACGGCTACCACCGACGACGGCCAATGGATTCTGAAGACCATCAAGCCTGGCACGGTGCGCAATGCAGCTGGCGTGCCGATGGCTGCACACGTCAACGTTTCGCTGTTTGCCCGTGGCATCAACATACATCTGCAGACGCGGTTGTATTTCGACGACGAAGCGCAGGCCAATGCGCAGGACCCGGTGCTCAATCTGATTGAGCAGCCACCCCGTCGTGAAACACTGATTGCACGCCGCTGCACGCATGAAGGTCAAACGGCCTATCGTTTCGACATCCGTGTGCAGGGCGAGGGGGAGACGGTGTTTTTCGATTTCTGAATGATGTGCGTGCGTTTCACGGTGCCTGCATCGGCAGGCGACCCTATAAAAATAAGACCAAAAAAATAGAAGGACACCTCCATGACGCTTTCAGCCGGCAGGCCCGCGGCGGGCACGCTCGATGTTCAGGCTTTCATCAATGCGCAACCGTTGTCCGGGTATCAGTGGCGAGTGGTCGCCCTGTGTTTTCTGATCGTTTTTCTCGACGGCCTTGATACCGCCGCAATGGGGTTCATTGCACCGGCGCTCAGTCAGGATTGGGGTATCGATCGGGCCAGCCTGGGGCCGGTGATGAGCGCTGCGCTGATCGGCATGGTATTCGGCGCGCTGGGTTCCGGCCCGCTGGCCGACCGTTTCGGGCGCAAAGTGGTGCTGGTTGTCGCGGTGCTGCTGTTCGGTCTTTTCAGCCTGGCGTCTGCCTACAGCAGCAACATCGATCAACTGCTGGTTCTGCGCCTGCTGACCGGGCTGGGGCTTGGCGCAGCGATGCCCAATGCCACCACGTTGTTGTCGGAATACACACCCGAACGGCTCAAGTCGCTGCTGGTGACGAGCATGTTTTGCGGGTTCAATCTGGGCATGGCCTGTGGTGGTTTCGTGTCGGCCAAACTGATTCCCAGCATGGGTTGGCACAGCCTGCTGATGCTGGGCGGTATCCTGCCGTTGATACTGGCGCTGGTGCTGATGGTCTGGCTGCCGGAATCGGCGCGGTTTCTTGTGGTACGTAATCGCGGTGCAGAGCGGGTTCGCAAAGTGCTGGAGCCGATTGCGCCGAAGGCGTTGGCCGGCATCACCGATTTCAGTGTGCCCGAACAGAAAACGGTCAGTAGCCGCAATGTACTGAAAGTGATTTTCTCCGGCACCTACAGCGCGGGTACGTTGTTGCTGTGGCTCACGTATTTCATGGGGCTGGTCATCGTCTACCTGTTGACCAGTTGGCTGCCGACCCTGATGCGCGACAGCGGTGCGAGCATGGAGCAGTCGGCGTTCATTGGCGCGTTGTTCCAGTTCGGCGGAGTACTGAGTGCCGTGGGCGTCGGTTGGGCAATGGATCGTTACAACCCGCACAAGGTGATTGGCCTGGCCTACGCGCTGGCGGGTGTGTTCGCCTGGCTGGTCGGGCAAAGTCTGGGTAATGTCGCCTTGCTGGCTACCCTGGTGCTGCTGGCCGGCATGTGTATCAACGGCGCGCAGTCGGCAATGCCATCGCTGGCCGCGCGTTTCTACCCCACTCAGGGGCGCGCCACGGGAGTGTCATGGATGCTCGGGATCGGCCGTTTCGGTGCCATTCTCGGTGCCTGGGCCGGTGCCACGCTGCTGGGGCTGGGCTGGAGTTTCGAGCAGGTGCTGACGGCACTGGTGGTTCCGGCCGCCCTGGCCGCGATAGCGATCCTGATCAAGGGCTGGGTCAGTCATTCGGACGCCACCTGAAACCTTTCAATCTGGAGCGGTGATGTGAACAGAGCGAGCAATCAACTTTTCGATACCTACTTCACGCAAACCGGGATGCGTGAAATATTTTCGGATGAGGGCCGGGTACAAGGCATGCTCGATTTCGAAGCCGCGCTGGCGCGGGCGCAGGCACGAGTGGGGCTGATCCCGCCTGACGTAGTGGCCGACATCGAACGCAGCTGTCATGCCCGGTTGTTCGATTTCGGCGAGCTGGCGATCGCCATCGGCAGTGCTGGCAATTCGGCTATTCCGCTGGTCAAGGCGCTGGGCAGGCAGATTGCCACGCGCAGTGCCGAAGCCGAGCGATATGTGCACATGGGCGCGACCAGTCAGGATGTGATGGACAGCGGGCTGATCCTGCAATTGCGTCGAGCGATCGTTTTGCTGGAGCACGATCTGACCCGGCTGGCCGATGCGCTTGCAGTACAGGCGCAACGCCATGCCACCACGCCGCTGGCGGGACGCACCTGGCTGCAGCAGGCCACGCCGGTCACGCTGGGGATGAAAATTGCTGGCTGGCTGGGCGCTGTCACCCGCCATCGACAGCGTTTGCACGAGATCCAGCCGCGCCTGCTGTGCCTGCAGTTCGGTGGTGCTTCCGGCAGCCTGGCAGCGCTCGGCGATCAGGCGTTTTCGGTGGCGGAAGCGTTGGCGGGCGAATTGAACCTGCAATTGCCCGAGCAACCCTGGCACACCCAGCGTGACCGGCTGGTGGAGTTTGCCAGCCTACTGGGCATGATTGCTGGCAGTCTCGGTAAACTGGGGCGTGACGTCAGCCTGCTGATGCAGACTGAGGTAGGCGAGGTCTTTGAGCCTTCGGCACCCGGCAAGGGCGGATCTTCGACCATGCCGCACAAACGCAACCCGGTGGGTGCCGCAGTCATGATCAGCGCGGCCACCCGTGCACCAGGGCTGGTCGCTACGATGTTTGCGGCCATGCCCCAGGAGCACGAACGCAGTCTGGGCCTCTGGCACGCCGAGTGGGAGACCCTGCCGGAGTTGTGCTGCCTGGTGTCGGGCTCGCTGCAACAGGCGTTGCAGGTGATACCCGGGCTGGAGGTAGATGCCGAGCGCATGGGGCTCAATCTGCAATCCACCAAAGGCCTGGTGCTGGCCGAATCTGTGAGCATTGCGCTGGCCCAGCGTATCGGGCGTGACGCTGCTCATCATCTCGTAGAGCAATGTTGCCGTCGTGCGGTCGAGCAGGGGGCGCATTTGCGACACGTGCTCGGCGAAAACCCGCAGGTCTGTGAGCAATTTTCTTCCGACGAGCTGGATCGCCTGCTTGATCCGGCCCATTACCTTGGTCAGGCTCGACAGTGGGTTGAGCGCGCCGTGGCCGAACACACAAGGATTTCCCGATGACCGAAGACGAACGTTACGAAGCCGGCATGCACGTGCGCCGTGCGGTGCTGGGCGACGCGCATGTCGATAACAGCCTGAGCAAACTGACGCCGTTCAATGAAGAATTTCAGGAAATGATCACCCGCCACGCCTGGGGCGATATCTGGACACGCCCGGGGTTGCCGCGCCATACCCGCAGCCTGATCACTATCGCGATGTTGATCGGCATGAACCGCGAGGGCGAATTGCGCCTGCACTTGAAAGCCGCAAAAAACAACGGCGTGACCCGTGATGAGATCAAGGAAGTCTTGATGCAGAGCGCTATCTACTGCGGTATTCCGGCAGCCAACGCGACGTTTCACCTGGCCGAAGCGGTGTGGGATGAGATGGGCGTGGAGTCATTGAGCGAGCGCTGAAACAATCTTTTTGCGAAAGACACCGCCGTCACTCCATACGAGCCCGGCGGTGTTTTTTTGAATCAGAGCAACGACAGCGGGTAGCTGACGATCAGGCGATTCTCATCGAACTGGTTGGTGTTGTAGTCACGGCGCATGGTGGAGTTACGCCACTTGAGTGACAGGCTTTTGAACGCGCCACTCTGGAATACATAGGCCAGTTCGGTTTCCCGTGCCCACTCTTCGCCATCGGTGATTGCGCCAGTGTGTACATTGTCACCGCTGATGTAGCGGTTCATCAGGGTCAGGCCGGGTACGCCCAGAGCTGCGAAGTCGTAGTCATGGCGCAACTGCCAGGATTTCTCCCTCGCGTTGTCGAAGCTGGAGTTATAACTGTCGTTGGCCAGCGTACCGCCGCTGGTGCCGTTGACGCGCATCCAGGCGCTGTCACCGCTGACCTTCTGCAAGCCCAGGTAAAAAGTGTTGCCGCCGTACCGTGCCGAGAGCATCGCTGACCAGGTCTTGTTGTCCAGATCACCCGCCAGCGACTGACCGTCATCCTTGCCCTGGAAGTAGCCAAGGTTGGCCCCCAGCGTCCAGTTGCCCAGCGGCTGGCTGTGCAACAGGTTGAGGTATTGCTGGTGGTAGATGTCTTCAAGCTCGGCGTACCAGACCCCGATCTGGGTACGCTTTTCGTTGAAAACATATTCGCCGCCACCAAAGTTGAAACGGTCGGAGGTGAACGCCGTGCGGCCGTTCAGGGACATGTCTTCCATGCTGGCGTCGTTGCGTGGACTGTTGCCGCGGAACTGGCCGCCGTAGAGGGTCAGCCCGTCGATTTCTTTGGAGGTGATCTGTCCGCCCTGAAAGGTTTGCGGCAGTGATCGACCGTCATCGGAGCGCAGGATAGGCAGCACCGGCATCCACTCGCCGATCTTCAATTCGGTCTTCGAAAAACGCGCCTTGCCCGCCACGGCCAGTCGACCGAAGTCATCGGCAGGGCGTCCATCGCTGTGGATCGGCAACAACTGTGTGCCGCCCGTACCTTTGCCTCCGTCTAGCTTGAGTGAGTAGAGACCCAACGCATCCACGCCAAAGCCAACGGTGCCTTGGGTGAAACCGGAGCGGGCATCGAGGATGAAGTTCTGCGTCCACTCCTCGGCGTAGTTCTGCGCGTTGCCCGGGTCGACGAAGTTGCGGTTGATGTAGAAGTTGCGTAGGTTCAGATTGACCTTGGCGTCGTCGACGAATCCGGCAGCGTTGCCGCTGATGGGTGTCAAGTGTGCGGCAATGGCCGCAGACAGACCGCAAAGGAGTTTGCAGGAGGAATTGGCGCGCATGGAACAGACCTTTTTTGTAGTTATTGAGTCGTGTAGCTGGCTGCGATAGTGAAATGCCGAGGCACGGCCTGCAATTGCGAAACAGCTGTTTAGGGCGATTATCGAACGTTAATGAACTGGTTCGAACATTTTGTGCGGGACATTGCAAACGCGTGTGCGATGCTCTCTGATTGGTAAACATGGGTAGCGGGCTGTGGCGCTTTCGGCCACAGCGTCCGGCTGCCGACACTTCAACAAGGAAGCGCGATGAGCACTGCCAGCACGCCGTCGTCCGGCGTCAACCAGCCCCTCAAGGGTATTGGCTTCATCCTTCTGGCGACCTTTCTGTTCGCCAGTCACGACACACTGTCCAAGTACCTGTCCGGCTTCTATCCGATCATTCTGGTGGTCTGGGCGCGCTATCTGGTGCACACGTTGCTCATGGCCTGCATCTTCATGCCGTCGGCGGGGCTGCGCGTGCTGCGCACCAAGCGTCCCGGTCTGCAGGCATTGCGTGCGCTGGCGCTGTTGGGTACCAGCCTGCTGTTTACCAGCAGCCTGATGTTCATACCGCAGGCGGAGGCGACGGCGGTCAACTTTCTTGCGCCGTTGCTGGTCACGGCGTTGTCGGTGCCGCTGCTGCACGAGCGTGTAACGCGTGGGCAGTGGGTTGCAGTGGTTGTCGGGTTTATCGGAGTGATGATCATCATTCATCCGGGTGGCGAGCTGTTTACGCCAGCGATCCTGCTGCCGCTGTCGTCAGCCTTGTGTTTTGCGCTGTATCAACTCCTGACACGGCTGGTCAGCCCGTTCGACAGTCCCACCACCAGCAACTTTTTTGCAGGGCTGTTCAATACTCTGTTGATGAGTGCGCTGGTGCCGTTTTTCTGGGAAATGCCTGCGCTCAAGCACTTGCCGTTTCTGCTGGCGCTCGGTGCGTGCGGGATGTCTGCGCATTTGCTGCTGACCCAGGCCTTCCGCTTCGCCGCTCCGGCGATGCTTGCGCCTTTCAGTTATTGCCAGATCGTATTCGCCGGATTGCTGGGCTTCGTGGTGTTCGACCATATGCCGCCGCCGACCGCGCAGGCAGGTATTGCAATCATCTGCCTCAGCGGCCTTGCGGCGGCGTGGCAACAGCGCCGCAAGGGTGGGTAGCGTCTGACGCTGATGCCAATGTTCGGCTGGCATGTCGTTCCTGGCGCACTGCGTTGTAAGTCTTCGCTGCAGCATAATGTCATGTTGCGCCTGCAGGAGGCCGGCATACGTGTTTTTCGATCACGATGGCACTGACAACGCCAATTACGATGTAAGTGAGGGATCAGTGCCAAGACGAAGTCGGGCCGGAAACGGAGCTGGGACTTTGCTTACTTTGGT
>NZ_LJPW01000086.1 GCF_001400735.1 Pseudomonas caricapapayae | reverse complement strand
CCCTTTAAGGACCGTTGCAGATGTCGCGAGCAGAACAGATCGTCATGGGTGAAGCCCCTGCGGGCTGGCAGGACGTGGTCGCCATAGCCCGGCATGGCGCGCAACTGGTGCTGTCGGAGGCCGCCTGGGCACGGATCGACAATGCTCAGGCCATCGTGCAGCGCATCGTCGCCAGCGGCGAGCGCGCCTATGGCGTGAACACCGGGCTCGGCGCGCTGTGCAATGTGTCACTGCCCGACGAACAGCTCAGCCGTCTGTCGCGCAATACGCTGCTCAGCCATGCCTGTGGCGTGGGTGCGCCACTGGCCGACGAGCAGACCCGCGCAATCATCTGTGCGGCGATCCTCAACTACAGCCAGGGCAAATCCGGCATTCATCGGCAAGTGGTCGAAGCACTGCTGGCGCTGCTCAACCGGGGCATCACACCGCAAGTGCCATCGCAGGGCTCGGTGGGTTATCTGACGCACATGGCGCACGTCGGTATCGCGTTGCTGGGTGTCGGTCAGGTCAGCTATCGCGGGCAGATCGTCACGGCGCAGCAAGCGCTGGACGAAGAAGGCCTGCGCCCGGTGACGCTGGGTGCCAAGGACGGATTGTGTCTGGTCAACGGTACGCCGTGCATGACCGGCCTGGGCTGCCTGGCCATCGCCGATGCCAAGCGTCTGTCCCGATGGGCCGATGTGATCGGCGCGATGACCTTCGAAGCCCTGCGCGGCCAGCTGGATGCGTTCGATGAACAGATTCTCGCCCTCAAGCCGCATCCGTGCATGCAGCAAGTGGGCAAAAACCTGCGCAGCGTGCTGGCGGGCAGCGAAGTGATTGCCAGCAGCCAGGGCATTCGTACCCAGGACGCGTTGAGCATTCGCTCGATTCCCCAGGTGCATGGCGCAACCCGCGATCAATTGGCCCACGCAATCCGCCAGATCGAGACCGAGCTCAACTCGGTCACCGACAACCCGCTGCTGCTCGGCACGCCAGACGCTTACCGCGTGGTGTCTCAAGCCAATCCGCATGGGCAGTCGGTGGCGATGGCGGCAGACCTGCTGTGCATGGCGATGGCTGAACTGGGCTCGATTGCCGAACGACGCCTCGACCGCCTGATCAACCCGATGGTCAGCGGCCTGCCGGCGTTTCTGGTCAGCCAGCCGGGCGTCAACTCGGGAATGATGATTGTCCAGTACGTTGCCGCTTCGCTGTGTGCGGAAAACCGCCAGATGGCGCAACCGGCGGTGGTCGACAACTACGTGACTTCCGGCCTGCAGGAAGATCACCTGAGCCTGGGCACCAGCGCCGCGCTCAAGCTGCACAAGGTGCTGGGCAATACCACGCAGATTCTGGCCATCGAGTATTTGCTTGCGGCGCAGGCATTCGAATTTCTCAAGACACAGGGTTTTGGCGTGGGCACAGGTGCCGCGTGGCGATTGCTCCGCGAGCGTATCCCGGCTTACGACGAAGACCGCTGGCTGGCTCCTGACATCGCCAGCAGCGCCGCTCTGCTCAAAGAAGAAACATCGCTGGAAAGGGTTTTCCAGCACTGCCGCGATTACGCAGCAGACCAATAAAAGCGGCGGACGGCCACGCGCCGTTGCCGACATCAATCAAGGAGTAGCTGCATCGTGACCACCTTATCTGCCAACGCACTGAACCTGATCCCCGGCCAACTGACCCTCGCCCATTTGCGGGCCATTCATCGGCAGCCGGTCAGGTTGACGCTGGACAGCAGCGCAGATCAGCAGATCGACGACAGTGTCGCCTGCGTCGAGCGCATTCTGGCCGAGAACCGCACTGCCTACGGGATCAACACCGGCTTCGGCCTGCTGGCCTCGACGCGGATTGCCAGCGAAGACCTGGAAAACCTGCAACGCTCGCTGGTGCTTTCGCATGCGGCCGGTGTCGGCGAGCCGATCAGCGATGATCTGGTGCGGTTGATCATGGTGCTCAAGGTCAACAGCCTGAGCCGTGGTTTTTCGGGTATCCGGCGGGTGGTGATCGATGCACTGATTGCGCTGATCAACGCCGAGGTTTATCCGCATATTCCGCTGAAGGGATCGGTCGGAGCTTCCGGCGACCTCGCTCCGCTGGCGCACATGTCGCTGGTGCTGCTGGGCGAAGGCAAGGCGCGCTACAAGGGCGAATGGCTGAATGCGGTCGACGCGTTGGCTGTGGCGGGGCTGCAACCGCTGACCCTGGCCGCCAAGGAAGGGCTGGCGCTGCTCAACGGTACGCAGGTGTCCACCGCTTACGCGTTGCGTGGCCTGTTCGAGGGCGAGGATCTGTTCGCCGCTGCCCTGACCTGCGGCTCGCTGACGGTTGAAGCGGTGCTTGGCTCACGCTCGCCGTTCGATGCGCGAATTCATGCAGCGCGCGGCCAGCGCGGGCAGATCGACGCCGCAGCCTGCTACCGCGACCTGTTGGGCGAAAGCAGCGCCGTGTCCGAGTCGCACCGCAACTGCGACAAGGTTCAGGACCCTTACTCGCTGCGCTGCCAGCCGCAAGTCATGGGCGCGTGCCTGACCCAGTTGCGGCAGGCCGCCGAGGTGCTGGAAATCGAATCCAACGCCGTGTCCGATAACCCGCTGGTGTTCGCCGCCGAGAACGACGTCATATCCGGTGGCAATTTCCACGCCGAGCCGGTTGCCATGGCGGCGGACAATCTGGCGTTGGCCATCGCCGAGATTGGCTCGCTGAGCGAACGACGCATTTCGCTGATGATGGACAAGCACATGTCGCAATTGCCGCCGTTTCTGGTGGCCAACGGCGGCGTCAATTCCGGGTTTATGATCGCGCAGGTCACGGCCGCCGCGCTGGCCAGTGAAAACAAGGCGCTGGCCCATCCTCACAGCGTCGACAGCCTGCCGACATCGGCCAATCAGGAAGACCATGTGTCGATGGCCCCGGCCGCTGGCAAGCGTTTATGGGAAATGGCAGAAAACGTTCGCGGGATTCTTGCCGTAGAATGGTTGGCTGCCTGCCAGGGTCTGGACTTGCGCGAGGGTCTGAAAACCTCTCCGAAGCTGGAGCAAGCCCGCAGCCTGCTGCGCAGCAAGGTCCCGTTCTATGAAAAGGACCGTTTTTTTGCGCCGGACATCGAAGCTGCCAGTCAGCTGTTGTCCTCCACTTGCCTGAACCCGCTGGTTCCTGCACGTCTGCTACCGAGTCTGTGATGCACCGCGAGCCTGGCAGGGCTCGCTTTGGTCATCGCTGCGGGAAGCCGGATGCAGGCGTTCTCGCGGCTTTTGCCATACCTGTAATGAAATGGACCTGAAATGACGTCACAAGATGGTTTGAAACGCGGGCTATCCGCCCGCCATATCCGCTTCATGGCTCTGGGCTCTGCCATCGGCACAGGGTTGTTCTACGGCTCGGCCTCGGCGATTCAACAGGCCGGTCCCGCCGTGCTGCTGGCGTACCTGATCGGCGGCGCGGCGGTGTACATGGTGATGCGTGCGCTGGGCGAAATGGCCGTTCACGACCCGGTGTCCGGTTCGTTCAGCCACTACGCCACACGCTACATGGGGCCGCTGGCCGGTTTCGTGCTGGGCTGGACCTACGCGTTCGAGATGATCATTGTCTGCCTGGCCGACGTGACCGCATTCGGCATTTACATGGGCTTCTGGTTTCCGGAAGTGCCGCGCTGGATCTGGGTGCTGGGCATCGTGTTCCTGATCGGCGCGCTTAACCTGTGCAACGTGAAAGTCTTTGGTGAAACCGAATTCTGGCTGTCCATCCTCAAGGTCAGCGCCATCGTGGCCATGATCGTCGCAGGCTTCGGCATCATGATCTTCGGCATCGGCAGCTCGACCAGCGGCACCGAAATCGGCATCAGCAACCTGTGGGCGCACGGCGGTTTCATGCCCAACGGCGTCACCGGGCTGATCGCTTCGTTTGCGGTGGTGATGTTTGCCTTTGGCGGTATCGAAATCATCGGCATCACCGCAGGCGAGGCAAAAGACCCGCAACGCAGCCTACCGCAGGCGATCAATGCTGTACCACTGCGCATTCTGCTGTTCTACGTGCTGACGCTGTTTGTGCTGATGTGCATCTACCCATGGCCGCAGATCGGCACCCAGGGCAGTCCGTTCGTGCAGATCTTCGACAATCTGGGCATCGCATCGGCCGCGACCATTCTCAATATTGTGGTGATTTCCGCTGCCGTGTCAGCCATCAACAGCGACATTTTCGGCGCGGGCCGCATGATGTACGGCCTGGCCCGTGACGGTCAGGCACCGGCGAGTTTTGCCCGCCTGTCGCGTCATGGCGTGCCGTGGATGACGGTGCTGGTGATGGGCGTGGCGCTGCTGGGCGGCGTGCTGCTCAACTACCTGATACCCAAGGACGTGTTCCTGCTGATCGCTTCGCTGGCAACCTTCGCGACCGTCTGGGTCTGGCTGATGATTCTGCTCACCCAGGTCGCAATGCGCCGCTCGATGAGCCGCGAAGAGGCCGCACAACTGAAATTCGCAGTGCCGTTCTGGCCTTACGGGCCTGCTGCCGCCATCGCCTTCATGCTGTTCATCTTCGGCGTGCTGGGTTATTTCCCGGACAACCGTGCAGCCCTGATCGTCGGCGCAATCTGGATCGGGCTGCTGCTTATTGCCTATGGCTGGGTCAAACCCAAGGCGCTCAACACCACTCATTGATCAACGAGGCTCGGAATGAAAACGCTCTGGAAGCACTGTCACATCGCAAGCATGGCGCACGGCAAATACTCGATCATCGAGGATGCCGCCATCGTGACCTCCGGAGCGCTCATCGAGTGGATCGGGCCTCAGGCTGAACTGATCGAGCCTGAACATGACAACTGCATCGACCTGGGTGGTGCGTGGGTCACGCCCGGCCTGATCGACTGCCACACGCACACGGTATTCGGCGGCAACCGCAGTGGCGAGTTCGAACAGCGTCTACAGGGTGTCAGCTATGCGGACATTGCGGCGGCGGGCGGCGGCATCGCCAGCACAGTGCGCGCCACCCGCGCAGCCAGTGAAGACGAGCTGTACGCCAGTGCCGAGCGCCGTCTGCGCCATCTGCTCAAGGACGGCGTCACTACCGTCGAGATGAAATCAGGCTACGGGCTGGACCTGGAACACGAGCGCAAGATCCTGCGTGTCATCCGCCGTCTGGGCAACACCCAGCCTGTCACCGTACGCGCTACCTGCCTCGCCGCACACGCTCTGCCACCGGAGTACGCCGATCGCGCTGATGATTACATCAAGCACATTTGCAACGACATGCTTCCGGCGCTGGCTGCCGAAGGACTGGTCGATGCGGTGGACGCGTTTTGTGAATACCTGGCGTTCTCACCTGCGCAGGTCGAGCAGGTGTTTATCACGGCCGGGCAGTTGGCGCTGCCGGTCAAACTGCATGCCGAGCAGCTTTCGTCATTGGGTGGGTCGAGCCTGGCAGCGCGCTACAAGGCATTGTCGGCGGATCATCTGGAATTCATGACTGAAGACGACGCCATCGCCATGGCCGCTGCAGGAACTGTCGCGGTGCTGCTGCCGGGAGCGTTCTACTTCCTGCGTGAAACACAACTGCCGCCGATGGACGCGCTGCGCAAGCACGGCGTGCCGATTGCGATTTCCACCGACCTCAACCCTGGCACCTCGCCGGGTCTGTCATTGCGCCTGATGCTGAATATGGCCTGCACGCTGTTTCGCATGACCCCCGAAGAAGCGCTGGCGGGGGTCACGTTCAATGCCGCCAGGGCACTGGGCATGAGCGCAACTCACGGCTCGCTGGAGGTCGGCAAGGTCGCGGATTTCGTCGCCTGGAACATCGAACGTCCGGCTGATCTGGCCTACTGGCTGGGCGGCGATCTGGATAAACGCATCGTGCGCCACGGCGTCGAATCATCGATCTGAAGGAGAGTCCTGTGGATAACGTTCTGACATTCAACCGTGGCCGCATCCCGCTGCTGATCAGCATGCCGCATGCCGGCCTGAAACTGACGCCAGTGGTTGAGGCTGCTCTGGTGGACGAGGCGCTGAGCCTGCCGGACACCGACTGGCACATCCCGCGCCTGTACGACTTCGCGGCAGAACTGGGTGCAAGTACCCTGGCCGCCGAGTATTCGCGTTTTGTCATTGATCTGAATCGGCCATCGGACGACAAGCCGATGTACGTTGGCGCGACCACTGGACTGTTTCCGTCGATCCTGTTCGATGGCGTGCCACTGTTCAAGGACGGCCAGACGCCCAGCGCCGAGGAGCGGGCGCGGTATCTGGAGCACATCTGGATGCCCTACCACCAGACGCTGGAGCAGGAGCTGCGACGGCTGCGTGACGAATTCGGCTACGCGCTGCTGTTCGACGCCCATTCGATTCGTGGCCATATTCCGCATTTGTTCGACGGTCGTCTGCCGGACTTCAACCTCGGCACCTTCAACGGCGCCAGCTGCGACCCGGAGCTGGCCAGCAGGCTGGAGCAGGTCTGCGCCAAAGCCAAAGACTACAGCCATGTGTTGAACGGACGCTTCAAGGGCGGCCACATCACCCGTCACTATGGCGACCCGGCGAACAACATCCACGCGGTGCAACTGGAGCTGGCGCAAAGCACCTACATGGACGAATTCGTGCCCTTCCACTACCGCCCTGACCTGGCCGAGCCGACTCGCGCCGTTCTCAAGCCGCTACTGGAAACCTTCATCGCCTGGGGGCAGGAGCGGTTTGGCTGACAACGCCAGACGCAGAGCGTAGGAGCGATAGCCGATAGCCGATAGCCGATAGCAACATCGATTATCGTTCCCGCGCTCTGCGTGGGAATGCCGCTCTGGACGCTCCGCGTCCGCTCTTCAAAGGTCCAGACTGATCATTTTTTGAGCAATCGCAAGCCGTTGAACACCACCAGCAAGCTCACGCCCATGTCGGCAAACACCGCCATCCACATGGTCGCCAGCCCCGCGAAGGTGATGCCGATGAACAGTACCTTGGTCACGATGGCCAATACGATGTTCTGTTTCAACACTGCCGATGTCCGACGTGAAAGCGCGATGAAAGTCGGTATCTTGCGCAGATCATCGTCCATCAGGGCAACATCTGCCGTTTCGATAGCCGTATCGGTGCCCGCAGCAGCCATCGCAAAACCAATCTCCGCACGGGCAAGCGCGGGGGCATCATTGATACCGTCGCCCACCATGCCTACCCGGTGATTGCGGCTGTAAAGCGCCTCGATCGCACTGAGCTTGTCGGCAGGCAGCAGATTGCCCTGCGCTTCGTCGATGCCGACCTGATCGGCAATCGCCTTGGCCGTATGCGGGTTGTCACCGGTCAGCATGACAGTCTTGATGCCCAGCTCATGCAACTGAGCGATGGCTTCGCGACTGGTCTCCTTCACCGTATCGGCGACGGCAAACAGCGCAATCGGGCCTGACGCGTCGAGCAACAGGACCACGGTCTTGCCCTGTATTTCCAGCGCGTCGAGCTTTGCTTCCAGCTCGGGCGAACACAGGCCCAGTTCTTCCACCAGGCGATGATTGCCCAGGTGATACATCTGGCCGTTGATCTCGCCTTTCACTCCGCGCCCACCTAACGCCTCGAACGCACTGACTTCAAACAGCGTCAGACTGCCGTCGGCGGCCTTGGCAATCGCCTGGGAAACAGGGTGGTCTGAACGTCCGGCGAGGCTTGCGGCAATCACCGGGGCGCTGTCGGCAACAGCAGGGTTCAACGGCACGTAGTCGGTCTGCACCGGTTTGCCGTGAGTCAGCGTGCCGGTTTTATCCAGAGCCAGGTAATCGAGCTTCTCGCCCATCTCCAGATAGACGCCGCCCTTGATCAAAATCCCCTTGCGCGCCGCCGCTGCAAGGCCGCTGACGATAGTCACCGGTGTGGAAATCACCAATGCACACGGGCAAGCCACCACCAACAGCACTAGCGCGCGGTAGATCCAGTCAAACCATTCGCCGCCAAAAAACAGCGGTGCAACGAGTGCCACTGCCAAAGCCACGATAAACACTACTGGCGTATAGATACGGGAGAAACTGTCGACAAAGCGCTGGGTCGGTGCACGCGAGCCCTGAGCCGCTTCCACCGCATGGATGATGCGCGCCAGCGTCGAGTTGTTTGCAGCAGCTGTTACGCGGTATTCCAGCGAACCGGCCTGGTTGATGGTGCCCGCGAAAACCTTGTCGCCGACAGTCTTCTCCACTGGCAGGCTTTCACCGGTGATCGATGCCTGATCAGTAGTCGAGCTGCCGGACACCACTTCACCATCAAGCCCGACACGTTCCCCTGGCTTGATCCGGACGATAGCTTCCAGTTCGACGTTTTTGGCTTCGACTTCCTGCCAGCTGCCATCCGCCTGCTTGACGGTGGCAAGCTCTGGCGTCAGTTGCATCAGGCCACTGATCGCATTGCGTGCGCGGTCCAGCGACTTGGCTTCGATCAACTCGGCCACGGTGAACAGGAACATCACCATTGCGGCTTCAGGCCACTGCCCGATAAGAATCGCGCCCGTTACTGCAATGCTCATCAGCGCATTGATGTTCAGGTTGAAGTTCTTGAGCGCGATCCAGCCCTTCTTGTAGGTCGAGAGCCCGCAACTGAAAATCGACACCAGTGCCAGCAAGGCAACCACCCAGGTCGGACCGAGCGAGGCAAAATGGACCACTTCTGCGCCCAGCGCCGCAACGCCGGACAGTGCCAACGGCCACCAATGTTTCTTCACCACCGGTGCCGGTTCGGCAGACGCTGCACCTTCCTCGACCGGGTCGGCCTGCATGCCCAGCGAGCTGATAGCCTCACGAATCGGGTCGGTGGACGGCAGGTCGTGCCAGACGCCCAACATGCGGTTGATCAGGTTGAATTCCAGCTTCTGCACACCGGCCAGCTTGCCCAGTTTGTTCTGGATCAGCGTCTGCTCGGTCGGGCAATCCATGGCTTCGATACGAAAGCTGCTCAGACGACCGCCCGATGAAGGCGCTTCGCCAAAGGTCACCGCAGCAGGTTGAGCATTGCTCGAGCAGCACGAATGGGCCTGCTCCACGGGCTTTTGCTCGTGCGCGTGCTCCCCGTGAGCATGGTCATGGTCATGGTCGTGGTCATGTGCGGGGGAATTCTTGATCGTCGTGCCCATTCGTTATGGCTCCAGGATTCTGCTTGTTGCCAAGTGAACACCCTGTAGCCACTATAGGGTCAAGCGCTCAAACGAGATGAGTCCAAATGAAAATCGGCGAACTGGCAAAACTGACCGACACCCAGGTCGAAACCATCCGCTATTACGAACGCGAAGGACTGCTGCCGGCTCCCGCGCGCAGTGACGGCAATTACCGGCTGTATACCCAGGCGCACATGGAGCGCCTGTCGTTCATCCGCAACTGCCGCAGTTTGGACATGACCCTCGAAGAAATCCGCAGCCTGCTGAACCTGCGCGACAGCCCGCAAGACCAGTGCGAAAACGTCAACGCCCTGATCGACGAACACATCGAACACGTCAACGCCCGCGTCGCCAGCCTGCAAGCGCTCCAGGAACAACTGCTCGACCTGCGCCGTCGCTGCAGCGATGGCACGACAGAGCATTGCGCGATACTGGAAAGGCTGGAAGTGACGGGGGCCGTGGCAGCGCCAGAGGGCGAGGCTTCACATGTGGGGAGGAGTCATGGACATTGATTGAGAGGAGACGCTTCGCTTGTCCGCAAACTACTGTTTCAGCAGGAGCGGACTTGTCCGCGAACTGTCGGGAACCGACAGCAAAACCGACACATACATTACATCGGCCATAACCGGGGACACAGGTTCAGGGCCGCTTCGCTTGTCCGCAAACTACTGTTTCAGTAGGAGCGGACTTGTCCGCGAACTGTCGGGAACCGACAGCAAAACCGCCACATACAGTACCTCAGCCATAACCGGGGACACAGGTTCAGGGCCGCTTCGTTTGTCCGCAAACTACTGTTTCAGTAGGAGCGGACTTGTCCGCGAACTGTCGGGAACCGACAGCAAAACCGCCACAGACATTACATCGGCCATAACCGGGGACACAGGTTCAGGGCCGCTTCGCTTGTCCGCAAACTACTGTTTCAGTAGGAGCGGACTTGTCCGCGAACTGTCGGGAACCGACAGCAAAACCGCCACATACAGTACATCAGCCATAACCGGGGACACAGGTTCAGGGCCGCTTCGCAGCCCATCGCAGCCGTCGTAACCTCCTGAAGCTCCCACGCCCTCCGGGCAGAAACCTGTTTCCTGGGCTTTTTAGTACTTGTGGATGATGCTGAGCCCAAGAGCTCGCAAGCGAAGACACGGGCTCAGACCGCCATCGGCGCGGTCATTGCCGGATGGTGCTGGTAGCCTTCCAGGGTGAAATCCGAAGGCTCGATCAGCTCCAGCCATTCAGGCTGGTACACACCGGTCTTGGCAAACTCGGGCACGCGGTCGGAGATCACCAGTTTCGGCATCGGATACGGCTCGCGGGTCATCTGCTCGTTGAGCATATCCAGGTGGTTCTCGTACACATGGGCATCACCGATGAAGTAGGTGAACCAGCGCGGCGTGTAGCCGGTCAGGCGACCGATGAGGCTCAGCAGTGCGGCACCTTCAGTCAGATTGAACGGCGTGCCGAGGCCCAGATCGTTGGAGCGAATGTACAGCGTCAGCGAGATTTCGCGAGTCTGCGGGTTCGGGTGCAACTGGTACAGCAGGTGGCAGGGCGGCAGGGCCATTTCATCGAGCTGTGCGCAGTTCCAGCCGTGGAACAGGATGCGGCGACTGCCTGGGTCGTTGATGATGGTATCGACACACTGGCGAATCTGGTCGATGGCCTTGTACAGCACCACGAATGACTGACCGTCCTCTTCCGATTCGGCAATCTGGCGATAACCCTGGCCGATTGCCAGTTCGATGGCCGCTACATTGCCCGCATCGATTCGCTTGTACGCTGGCCACTTGCGCCATTGCACGCCGTAGATTTCGCCCAGATCGTCCTCGCCCTTGCGGAACGGGTTGTTCAGCCACTGAGCGTTTTCGTTGGCGTTCTGATCCCAGACCTTGCAGCCCAGTTCGCGGAATTCGGCGGCGTTGTTTACGCCACGCAGAAAGCCCACCATCTCGCCGATAGCCGATTTGAACGCCATGCGCCGCGTGGTGATTGCCGGAAAACCTTCTTGCAAGTCATAACGCAGCATCGCACCCGGAAAGCTGATGGTGTTCACGCCGGTACGGTTGGCTTGCAAGGTCCCGTGCTTGATCACATGAGCGACCAGTTCCAGATATTGCTTCATAAATCACCTGCATTGTTGAACGCGCCGGGTGCAGACACCCGGCGTTTCGGTATTAAACCGCTGCCTTGGCAGCCGCCGGATCGCGCTTGTAGGCCAGCCAGATCAGGAACAGACCGGCGATGATCATCGGCAGACTGAGCACCTGGCCCATGGTGACCCAACCCCACGCCAGATAGCCAAGCTGGGCATCAGGTACGCGGACGAACTCGACCACAAAGCGGAAAATGCCGTAAAACAGCGCGAACATGCCGGAAACGGCCATAGTAGGGCGTGGCTTGCGGGCGTACAGATTGAGGATGATGAACAGCGCGACGCCTTCCAGCGCGAACTGATACAGCTGCGACGGGTGGCGCGCCAGCTGCGCAGGGTCGCTGAACGGCGGAAAGACCATCGCCCACGGCACATCGGTCGGCTTGCCCCACAGCTCGGCATTGATGAAATTGCCTATACGCCCGGCTCCCAGGCCGATCGGCACCAGCGGGGCGACGAAGTCCATCAACTGGAAGAAGCTCTTGCCGTTGCGCTTGCCGAACCACCAGGCCGCGATCATCACGCCGACGAAGCCGCCGTGGAAGGCCATGCCGCCCTTCCAGACCTCGAAGATCAATAGAGGGTTGGCGATGTACGCCGACAGGTCGTAGAACAGCACATAGCCCAGCCGCCCGCCGACGATCACGCCCATGGCCAGCCAGAAAATCAGATCGGAGAGTTTTTCCTTGGTCCAGGTCGGGTCGAATTTATTAAGACGACGCGACGCGAGCAGCCAGGCGCCACCGATGCCGACCAGGTACATCAACCCGTACCAGTGAATTTGCAGCGGGCCGATAGCGACAGCTACCGGGTCAATCTGCGGGTAAGGCAGCATTGCGACTCCTCAATTGGAACGCCCTTGCGAGCGACTGAATCAGGCGCGCATGTTACCGGAGCCCGGCAGGATGCTCTAGCGGCGACCGATGTAAGCCCGCTGAACGAAGTGAAAAAAAGGTGCACCTGATGTGTCTGACTTTCAACTATCGTGCGACGCTCCGCGTCGGCATGCCGTTCTGGACGCTCTGCGTCCGGTATTGAGCGTGCGGTGCGGCGCAGATCTGTGACGCGGAGCGTCACCCACGGCATTCCTACGCTGGAGCGTAAGGAACGATAAGTATCCCGTCGTACGGTTATCGCTCCCACGCTCCGCGTGGTAGCGCCTTTCTGGACGCTCTGCGTCCGGTCTTGAGCTTGCGGTGCGGCGCAGATTTGTGACGCGGAGCGTCACCCACGGCATTCCTACGCTGGAGCGTAAGGAACGATAGTTCTGTAACTATCGTGGCGCTTAGTGCCCCTTGACCGAGCTCGGGTTGATCATCCGCGACAGGCCGAGATTTTTCAGCGCCAGTTGCAGGGAGCTGCTGATGACTTGCGGGTTGTCGTTGGTCATCAACTGCGCAAGCAGTTCCTTCGCCTTGCTGAGGTTGATCTGGCGCAGCATCCACTTCACTTTCGGCAGGTTGGTGGCGTTCATCGACAAACTGTCAAAGCCCATTGCCATCAACAGCACGGCGGCAGCCGGGTCACCGGCCATCTCGCCGCAGATGCTCACCGGCTTGCCCTCGGCATGTGCATCACGCACCACGCTTTGCAGGGCCTGGAGCACAGCCGGGTGCAGGTAGTCATAAAGGTCGGCCACACGCGGGTTGTTGCGGTCGACCGCCAGCAGGTATTGGGTCAGGTCGTTGGAACCCACCGAAAGGAAATCCACCTGACGTGCCAGATCGCGGGTCTGGTAGACCGCCGCAGGCACTTCGATCATCACGCCCACCGGCGGCATCGGCACGTCGGTGCCTTCGTCGCGCACCTCGCCCCACGCCCGGTGGATCAAGTGCAGCGCTTCTTCCACTTCGTGGGTGCTGGAGATCATCGGCAACAGAATGCGCAGGTTGTTCAGGCCCTCGCTGGCCTTGAGCATGGCGCGGGTCTGGACCAGGAAGATTTCCGGGTGATCGAGGGTGACGCGAATACCGCGCCAGCCGAGAAACGGGTTGTCTTCCTTGATCGGGAAGTAGGACAGCGACTTGTCGCCGCCGATGTCCAGGCTGCGCATGGTCACTGGCAGCGGATGGAAAGCGGCCAGTTGCTCACGATAAATAGCCAGCTGTTCCTTTTCACTCGGGAAACGCTGGTTGATCATGAACGGCACTTCGGTACGGTACAGCCCCACCCCTTCGGCACCGCGCTGCTGGGCGCGAGCGACATCGGCCAGCAGGCCGGTATTGACCCACAGCGGCATGCGATGGCCGTCCAGGGTCACGCAGGGCAGTTCACGCAGGGCATCCAGGCCTTGCGAGAGCTGACGTTCCTCCTCCACCACCTTGCCGAACTGCTTGCGCATGATTTCGCTGGGGTTGGTGAAGACTTCGCCGTGATAACCGTCGACCACCAGATCGATGCCGTCGACCTTGGAGTAAGGGAAGTCCACCAGCCCCATGACCGTGGGAATACCCATCGCCCGCGCCAGGATCGCAACGTGGGAGTTGCCGGAACCCTGAACCGACACCAGACCGACCAGCTTGCCTTCCGGCACCTCGCCCAGCATGGCCGGGGTCAGCTCTTCGCTGACCAGGATCGTGTTGTCGGGATAGACCAGTGCCTGCTGCCGCGCCTCCTGAAGATAAGCCAGCAAACGTCGGCCCAGGTCCTTGACGTCCGAAGCCCGCTCGCGCAGGTAGGCATCGTCCATCAGTTCGAAACGTTTGACGTGCTCGCTGACCACCGAGCGCAAGGCTCCCTGCGCCCATTGGCCGGTCTTGATGACATCGGTCACTTCGCTGCCCAGCGAGGCATCATCGAGCATCATCAGGTAGACGTCGAACAGCGCCCGCTCTTCGGGGCGCAACTGGGTAGCGAGTTTGGCTGACAGGGTGCGCATGTCATTGCGCACACCTTCCAGCGCGTTCTGGAATAACGCCAGCTCGGCGGCGATATCGGTCACGGTCTTGTCCGGCACCACTTCCAGATCGGCAGGCGGCAGCATGACCACCGCCACACCGACTGCCGCCCCTGGCGAACCGGCGACACCCACGAACTTGGCTTCCTGAATGCCCTTGCCCTGGCGACCCAGACCGCGAATCGAACCAGTCGCTTCGGCATGCGCGATAACGCCCGCCAGTTGCGCACTCATGGTCACGAGGAAGGCTTCTTCGCCCTCGTCGAACTGGCGGCGCTCCTTTTGCTGGATCACCAACACGCCGACCACACGACGGTGATGGATGATCGGCGCGCCCAGAAACGAGGCATAACGCTCTTCCCCGGTCTCGGCGAAATAACGATAACGAGGGTGATCTGCAGCGTTTTCGAGGTTAAGCGGCTCTTCGCGTGTACCGACCAGACCAACGAGGCCCTCATTCGGTGCCATGCTGACTTTACCGATGGAGCGCTTGTTGAGGCCCTCGGAGGCCATCAGGACAAAACGGTTGACCTCGGCATCGAGCAGGTAGACCGAGCAGACCTGGCTGCCCATGGCCTCCTTGACGCGTAACACAATAATGCCCAACGCCGCCTTGAGATCCTTGGCGGAGTTAACTTCCTGGACGATCTTGCGCAGCGTATTGAGCATGGCTCGGGGTCGAACTCCGTGTCAGTCGCGCGATAACAGGCGCGGGGCAAGCTCTTTGAGTGCGCGTCGATACACCTCGCGCTTGAATGTCACCACCTGGCCTAACGGATACCAATAACTGACCCAGCGCCAGCCATCGAACTCCGGTTTACCGGTCAAATCCATCCGCACCCGCTGCTCGTTGGAGATCAGGCGCAGGAGAAACCATTTTTGCTTCTGGCCGATACACAGCGGCTGGCTGTGCGTACGGACCAGGCGTTGCGGCAGACGATAGCGCAACCAGCCTCGAGTGCAGGCAAGTATTTGCACATCGTGTCGTTCCAGCCCGACTTCTTCGTTCAATTCACGATAAAGCGCGTCTTCCGGTGTCTCCTGCGGGTTGATACCACCCTGAGGAAACTGCCAGGCATCCTGGTTAATACGCCGAGCCCATAGGACCTGACCAGCATCGTTTGTCAGAATAATCCCGACATTAGGACGGAAACCATCGGGGTCGATCACGGCAACAACCTCGCAAACGCATGTCGCCGCATTGTTCCACAAAGGCGATCAAACCAGCAACGAGGCTTATCACCTTATGTGAAGACTTGTGAAAACCTCGTATTCTGGGGCTCTTTTTTCAACTATTTCAGCGAGTAACCCTATGCGCCTGGCTTTATTCGACCTCGACAACACGCTTCTGGGCGGCGACAGCGATCACGCCTGGGGCGATTATCTGTGCCAGCGAGGGATCCTCGATGCCGCCACCTACAAAACCCGCAATGACGAGTTCTATCAGGATTACCTGGCCGGTACGCTGAACATGACCGACTACCTGAATTTCACCCTGGAGATTCTGGGCAACACTGACATGGCGCAGCTCGAGCAGTGGCATCGCGAGTTCATGCGCGACTGCATCGAACCGATCATGCTGCCCAAGGCGCTGGAATTGATCGACAAACACCGCGAGGCCGGCGACAAGCTGGTGGTGATTACCGCCACCAACCGCTTTGTGACGGCACCTATCGTGGCGCGACTGGGGATAGATACGCTACTGGCCACCGAATGCGAGATGGCCGACGGACGCTACACAGGCCGAACTACAGGTGTGCCTTGCTTCCGTGAAGGCAAGGTGACACGCCTTGATCAGTGGCTGGAAGATAATGCATTCAGCCTTGAGGACAGCTACTTCTACAGCGACTCGATGAACGATCTGCCTTTGCTGGAGCAGGTAGCCAACCCTGTTGCGGTCGATCCAGACGACAAATTGCGCGCCGAAGCCGAACGTCGTGGCTGGCCGGTGATTACCCTGCGCAACTGAGTACTGGCACCGTTCAGGCCGGTTTGAAGCCCATCAGACCGGCCATCGCCACAAAGCACACGACACTGATCACGGTCAGCGCCAGGGTAAAGCCTCGCTTGCCGCCCTTGGCACCGAGGCGCAAGCGGTTGAGCCTGGCCACCAGCCACACCCAACTGCACAGACCCAGGGTGTAAAGCACACTGCTGCCCAGCACCCAGGTCTGGCCCAGCGACAAGCCTTTCAGATGCACCAGCCACCAGCCGCTGAACGGCAGCGTCGCCAGACACACGGCCATCAGCACCCAGAAAAACAGCAATGGCCGCTTGAGCAGGCGATTCTGCACGGTGGTGTCGCCTTCAAGGCGCACCTTCACCACCCCGCTGGCCAACACCAGAGCGCTGATCAGCAACAACGCGATGGCGGCGATGTGCAGGGTATTGAGGGTGGTGATGGGTTCCATGACGCGGTGTTCCTCTTGGATCAGAATGTAGAAGCGGACCGGGCGACGCTTCGCTTGTGTGGGAGCGGACTTGTCCGCGAACTGCCGGGAACCGGCAGCAAAACCGGTACACACGGTACTTCAGACGCAACCGAGGTTACCGGTATCAGGGCCGCTTCGCAGCCCTTCGCGGACAAGT
>NZ_LJPW01000163.1 GCF_001400735.1 Pseudomonas caricapapayae | reverse complement strand
TCTTTCATGGGGCTCGTTCAGTTCGGGCGAAACTCTCCCACTCTAATAATATAGACTCGATGTGCTTAAGGATGAACTTGTGAAGTCTCATCATTGTCCTTGTACTGGGCTGGAAAGGCGGTACCGATCTTGCTGTGCACCTAAAGCCTAGTCTCAAACTAGGTTGCCGATTACGTCAGCACGAACTGGTTAGTGGTCCCCAAGCCGTGTTCAACACTCCCGGAGTATCATCGTGTCGCAGAATATACTCTTGGTCGAGGACGATTTATTTTTGCGTTCAGTGATGGCGGAGGCGGTATCGATCCTCGGTCATGCGGTCACCGAATGCGCTAGCGCCGATCAAGCATTGACAGAACTGGAGGAAATGGAATGCTGCTCGTTGGTGATCACTGACGTTCGTATGCCGGGCAGGCTTGACGGCTTGCACCTGTCTCGAACGATTTGGTCTCGCTGGCCAGAGCTGCCAGTAATCATCATGTCTGCAAACACCACTATCCCGCCCGCTACGCTCCCTTCCAATGCGAAATTTTTAACCAAACCTGTGCATCTCTCTTCCCTGCACGAAGTGATTGCTGAGCTGCTCGCTAAGGCAGATTAGCAAATTTTCGCACGGACGTTTACGGGGGAGGTCTTGGTGGTACGCATTATTATTCATCCATGTAATGAAGGGCTGTGCGGTCATAGGGATTAGTACGTTTATAGAAGAGGTTTAGTGGTATGCCGCAGATCAAGCTGACTCATCTGGCCTTGCCGATCGCCTGTAGCCTCATTGGGGCATGTTCTGGCGTGAAAACAGAATCTCCTGTCGATGCGCCTGGCAGGCCTCCTACCGTTGGTACCAAGGCATTGGAAGCGGGCGCGGCCATGATTCAGTCAAAGCCACCGCTTGATGCTCTAAATGCCTACCTGGACGGTTTCCATTTCTATAATGGCCATCCAAAAATGCAAATGGAGGCGCATCATTATTGCGCAATTCTCAACGAGGATGTTATCCAGTGCGTGATTTATGATGGAAACACCAAGCAGGCCAAGATCATGGGTGTTGAGTACATCATCAACGAAACTCTGTTTACAGCGCTGCCCTCTACAGAGAAGGCGATGTGGCACAGTCATGGCTATGAAGTGTCTTCCGGCCAACTCGTAGCTCCAGGCATCCCTGCTTCAGCAGAACACGCACTTATGGAGCGTCTAGCTCACACTTACGGCAAAACATGGCATACGTGGCATACCGATCAGAGCAAAAAACTGCCACTGGGCGTGCCGCAGTTGATGATGGGTTTTACCGCTGACGGTCAGGCTGAGCCGGCGATGTTGCTGCAACGAAACCACCGTTTAGGAATTGATGCAGAGGTAATCAAGGCTCAGCGATCTGACATACAAATTCCGAAAACGGATGCGGGCGCGGACGGCTGGCAGCATGGTAACGTCATTCAGCTAAACGATCCGACAGACGTCCGTTCCATGCCTCATACCACGAATCGGCTGACCAACTGATTTAGGCTGACCGCCAGTTTAGACATTTCACCGCAGGCACTTGCTGTCTGGCTGGCGCCCGCAGCACTCTGAGTTGCCAACTCGCGGATACTGACCAGATTGCGGTCAACTTCACGAGCAACATGTGACTGCTCCTCAGAGGCAGTCGCAATCATGAGGTTGCGTTCATTGATCTGGACAATGGCCGTTGATACCTGCTCCAGTGAGGGACTGGCCTCTTGGCCGACTCCAAGCGATTCAGTCGCTAGGTCTCTACTGGTATTCATTCCCCAAACGGCTGAGTCAAAATCGTTCTGAATAGCAGTGATCATCTGCTCGATTTCCTGCGTCGACACCTGAGTGCGATGGGCCAACGCCCTCACTTCGTCAGCAACCACTGCGAATCCACGACCTTGCTCGCCAGCTCGTGCGGCCTCAATAGCGGCGTTCAAGGTCAGTAGGTTGGTCTGTTCTGCAAGGCGCATCCGTACGTTTTTTTGACATGTATGCGCATTACGGCCGCTGGAGTCCCGCTGACTGGAACAAAATAGTGAGCGCAATTGGTCCACTTCATCTGAGCCGTGCTCTTGCGAAGAGCCAGCAATCGCGACCAGCCGCCAACGACCGGACTTGGTCCTCGGCCCAATTTTTGTCTACGGAACCCGAAGCCGCCTTTTTGGATATGCATGACCTTCAACGACAGGTATTACGCTCAGTATTCTTTTTGAGAACTCAGCATTTCGCTGATCTTGTTAGCAAGCGTATCGATAGCGAATGGCTTGGTAATGATTTCCATATTGGACGCAAGATAACCGCTGGCATTCGATCCTTCCGCATAGCCAGTAGCTAATAGCACTTTAAGACCTGGGCGGCGAATCTGTCCAAGATCGGCTAGCTGGCGCCCGTTCATACCGGGTAGACCTACATCAGAGATCATCAGATCAATGCGCTGTCTGCTTTCGAGTATAGGAATGGCTTCGTGGGCATCCGCCGCTTCACGTACTTGGTAGCCGAGCTCAGACAACACTTCCACGATCAGTGAGCGCACCACAGCTTCATCCTCTACGACGAGAACGATTTCGCCTTCTCCCAGTGGTGCCTCCTTATTCTCCTCAACTTTCGAGAGGCCGACTTCGCCTCCAAGGCAGGGCATGTACAGCTGCACACTGGTGCCTGTTCCAGGCTGAGAGTAAATCTGAACGGATCCTTTGGCTTGTCGCATATAACCGTAAACCATGGACAGCCCTAATCCCGTGCCCTGACCGATAGGTTTCGTGGTGTAAAAGGGTTCAAAGACCCTGGCCAGGACATCCGGAGTCATTCCTGCTCCGGTGTCGTCCACCGTCAGAGTGACATAATCGCCTTCGGCCAGCTGTATTGGTGTTGCTTCGTGGGATGTCAGGTGCACGGACGCTGTCGTAATAGCGATTGTGCCGCCATCTGGCATAGCATCACGCGCATTGATGGCCAAGTTGATCAGCGCACTCTCTACCTGGTTGGCATCCATAGACACAAGAGGAAGGCCTGCGGTCAAGTGGGTAGTAATCTTGATATTCTTCCTGGTCGTCCGATGAAGCAGGTCTTCTAGCGAAGCCACCAACTGGTTAACCTCAATCGGTTTGAGAACGAGCGTCTGGCGACGGGAAAACGTGAGTAGGCGTTGGGTGAGAGCCGCAGCCCGGTGGGCAGAGGTCACAGCAGCGTTTATGTAACGTTGGTCATCAATCGAATTGCCGGCTAGGTGACGTCGCTGCATTAGCTCAAGGCTGCCAATCACTCCAGTAAGCAAGTTATTGAAATCATGAGCGATTCCCCCTGTTAGCTGCCCAACAGCCTCCATTTTTTGCGCCTGATGCAGCGTATCTTCCACCCGAGTGCGCTCGGCTACCTCGGCAGCCACCCTGGCTTCAAGTGTCTCGTTGAGTTCGCGTAGGGCCTCCTCGGCCTGCTTGCGCGCGGTGATATCCACGCAGGTCCCGGTGACGTACGAAGAATGGCCGGAAGCATCCCGAAAGACTTTACCCTTACTTGCCAGCCAGCGTTCCTGCGTACTTCGGTGTAGCCGAAACTCGACGGTAAAGTCCTTTCCGTGAATGCATCCCTCCAGTGATAAACGTACCAGGTTCCGGTCCTTGGAATGAACGTATTCGAGAAACCGCTCGACGGGGTCGTAACTCAGTACATCCGGGAACCCGAAAAGCTGCTGCAGCGCGGTATCGCAGTGAAATTTACCTTCATCAATGTACCAATCGAATATCCCAGTTTCTGAGGCCAGAAGAGCAACGCGGAAACGCTCATCGACGATTTGCACACCTGATTCTGTACGTTGTCTCCCTAGGACCTGCTCGGTAACATCTTCCGTCTGGTGAATGATGTAGATGACCTCGCCTAAATCATCCAGTACAGGCGTGTTCAGCGGGCTCCAGTAACGCACTTCAAAGCCGCCATCTTCACCAGTCGTACGGGGAATGTCGTACTTGGTGATTGCCATGTGATCCGGCTTGCGTGTAAGCATCACGCGCTCCAGAGAGGCGCGCAGGACACCTGCGCCAAACTCTGAATGCTCGTCCGGATTTCTGCCGAACACCTCAAAAATCGAGCGTCCAATACAGTCCTCGCGCTTAGAATTGGTACCGCGCAGGCGTTCCTCGTTGGCAGCGACCATTGTGAAGCTGGGGGCCGGAGATAGCACCAACACCAAGTGCGGAAGTGCCTCGAACAAGAGTTTGAAATCGGGATCTTGGCTCATTGATACCTACATAGGTTTATCCGGTGCTCAGCGAGCAACGAAAAGATCGGTGGCTGAACAGGCCTAGAGTGGATAATCGTAGACTCTCCTGCAGTAGAGGACCTTAAGTAGGATCCAGTTCCCGTGCGGCGCAAGATCACCTGTATCTTTGGCAAGAGTCAGATGTCAAGAAAGGTGGCGATGTGTCAGGGATTGCTACCGCTGATGCAGGTGGTGGGAATTCACAGCCATCGCGAAATGTCACCCTTTTCTCATTGGTAGGCGACAGCTGCTCCATTTGGTACTGCCACAGGCAGCGTGACGCCTGCGTTGCGTGAGGTAAGTGTGAGAAGGATACCGGAGGCCGCAGTGCCGATGGCCAGCGATCCCCCAGTCAAATTGATCATCTCTGAAACAAGACCGGGAGGAGGGGATTCGAAGAACGCGTAACTTCGTCCAGCATCGATCACTCCCTCCACTCCAGGGTAACGCGCGTACCAGGTGGGCAGTGCCAACTGGTTATCAGCCACCGTTCCTGATGCAGCTTTGTGAGCGTATGCATACTCGGCCAAGGCATTTCTGTAGACGAGGACGTTATGAGCGATGAGCGATATTTCCATCGTTTGGGCGCTCTGTTCTGCCTGGTGTGTCTTCTCATAGACCATACCGAGCACTGCCGTAATCACCACCATTGCAAGCCAATAAATGTTCACTCTTCGTCCTCGATGACTGCTATGAGTCTGGTCAGAACTGGCAACAGAAAATGGTGGCATAATCGTTCTGGCCGACCACGACTCCTGGGGTACTGCTGAATCGTTGGCCGGAGCCAGCCGTGTCCCAACCAACTTTCGTGTAGCCGACTGGACAAGCATAGGTAGTGACGTCATTTGCGTCGTAGCCGGGGATGGTTTTTGCCGTGCACGTAGGGGCACTGGAACCGTTTACCACCCAGACCCGGTTATCACAAGAAAGGGATCGCCCCGTGCTGGTACGTCCGACCATACCGTTCGCAGCACAGGCTGTGCCGGCAATTGCCACACCATTGAGCTGCAGGTATTCACCAACGGTCGCGCGACCTTCTGAAGTCACTGTACCTCCTCGGATGTTCCCGGCTGTGTAGACGTTCTTGTCGCCGTAGACCCGAACCCAGTCCGAGTCACTCATGTACCAGCCACCACCCCATTTTTCGTTGTACCAGCCGGTGTCGCCCTGGGTGCGAAACCAACCGCCTGTGACAGTCTCTCCTGATATTCGGGCAGCAGCGCCCGTGAGGTTGGCCGAGGCATTCACCGACTGTGCGTATACATCGCCTGCAGCGACAACGTTGCTCTGAGCTGTGACGCTCCCCGACGCACTCACATTGCCCTGTGCTGTGACAGATCCTGACGCACTCACATTACCAGTGGCGTTGACTGATCCAGCAGTGTCGACATTCCCTCCAACCGTCACTGTTCCAGAGGCGTTCAGCGCAGCCACATCGTTGACATTGTTTCCTCCCATACTGAGCGCCGTGTTCATACGGTTGAGTTCAGGCTTGCCTGGGATAGCGTTGCGGTACAGATAGTCATTGGAGAGCGTGCCATCCTGGAGAAACAACGCACTCGCAGTGTGGCCAACGCCTGGGTTGATCCCATAGTTGCTCAGCGCAAGTTGCCAGCCGCCTCGTACTCCTTGAATAACGCCAGTGTTGTTGAACGGGATGAAGCCTCCCGGCGCGCCCATATTTTCCGCAATCGTCCGGGTACCGATCTCATCGATAGCCTGTCCACCGGTAGTGATCACGATGGATTCGAGCTGGTTGACGTTGACCCTTCGGGCAAGCACTACGAAGCTCTGACCGAATGCGTTTGTGTCACTGAAGCTGGCTGGCAGGTAGTTGGTGTTGCGTAGCATCTGAGGGGTAATCGTCGCGGGGGAAGTTGTGCCCGCCGATCCATAGACCGTTGAGAAATTGTCCTTCAGGTATTTAGATGCTGCCTCTGCGATCTGCTGCTGTTGCTGAGCTGCGATCTGATAGTTCTGCGCATCCATCCTGTCTGCGACCAGCGAAACGCCTATGGCCGAAGCAATGGCAAAAATGATCAGGCCGAAGAGCAGCTCGACTACCACGAAACCGTTTTGTCTGGTCTGGCCGGGCTTGAGATGGTTCATCCCCAGATGCTCCTGTTCGATTGTTGATCCACATCCTGGCTAAGCATTGCGATTTGATTTGATCGGATCTTCTCGCGAATACCATGGCCGTCAGGTCCGGTCAGTGACAGGCTCTGGATCTTCAGATGTCGCATTTCGCCTTCACCTTCAAGGGCCAGCGCAGCTACAGCTACCAAACCCTGTGACAGAATTGATCGGACGTTGCTGATGGCCGGCTCCGCAAGAGTCGCTACTCGCTCAATCGCCTGCGGTACTGTTCCCGCGTGAACGGTGGTGATGATGAACAGGCCGTTGATTGCCGCTCGCACCGCCTGAACTGCCGTAGGGGTGTCTCTGATCTCACCGATAAGCATCATGTCCGCGCCAGAGCGGAGGCCTCGCATCAAAGCCTCCTCATACCCGCCATTGCGTCTCGAAACCTGCATTTGGATGCAACGACCATGTCCGTGACGACCGTTCAGGTCTGTCTCGGCCGGATCTTCTGCAGCCAGCGCGATCCCACCGCACGCAATTAGCCTGGCGATGATCAGCGAAGCCGCGCTGGAGGTCTTGCCAGTGCCCATCTCGCCGCAAAAAATCACCAGGCCGCGGACATGCTTCGTCAGCAAGGATTCGACGAGGTCTTCCGGGAAGCCCAATTGGTCGAACTGCCGCACTTGAGCATTAGATTTGCGCAGTACGAACACAGCCTTGCCGAAGGCATCAGGTATGTGAGTGACGCGCAGCACAGTTCCGTCTTTGATCAACGAGAACTCAGGTTCCTGATGCACTTCAAAGTGCTTGGAGCATTCCTCCCGTAAAAGCTGGGCGCTTTCTCTCCAGCTTTCCGGAGCCTCGACACGTCCGCTCTGGCCGTCCAGGCCTTTTACGTCCGTGAAGTCTGGCCCCAGGTAGAGGTCCACAAAGGGCGTGTCGATAATCGGGTTCATGCTCAGTAGGCCGTCCAAGCCAACGTGTTGCTATCAGTAGAGCAGCCACTGGTGGCCGCAGCTGAACTCACTTCACCGCTCACAGCCGTGCCGCCATTGATAGAGGTGGTGACCTTCTGCCCACGTCCAATCTTGGTGGCCAGCGTCACACAGGCATCTTGGGGCAAACCGGCCTCGGTCACGGTGAATGTCATCCCGTTGGCAACCACAGTGACCTGGCCACTCCAGGCGTTGTAGAGCTTGCCGCTGGAGAACGACATATTGGGCAGGCCACGTATCGAGCTGAGCTGGGCGATCAGATCGGTCCCTGACGCTCCGTAACCGGTACTGCCTTTGAGCTTGCGAGTGTTCGCGATCAATTGACCGACGTTACCCTGTTCGTTGTTGACGTCCGAACTGCCCATCGCGCCCCAACCGTTGTAAAGGGCGTAGCCCATCCCGATCAGGATAACGATGAGAACGAAGAGCAATTCAATCGAGATATAACCGATCTGGTTCGCTCGAGCGGAGTGAGTGGTGTTTTGCATGTGTGTGGTCCTGGGTATGTGGGTAACGGGTGTAGTGCTCAGTGCGTCATGCCTTGTGTGGCATTTCCGGTCATGCTATAGGCCCCGACCATGACCAGAATCATCAACAGGCCGATCAGAACCATGGATACGAGGGACAGTGTCTTTGCGTAACGCTCGACCTGTTTCAGTGATATTTCCAACCAGCGAAGGCTGTACCGGTGCACTGCAGCCGAGAAGCTCTGCGTGGTGGAGAGAACAATCAGAAATTGAATCGCTTCGTGGTCTGGGAATTCATGCCCGGAAAGATCCAAAGCCTCCCCAAAGTTCTTGCCCATCCGAACCCCGTAGTGGGCGGCTTCCAGGCGTTCACGCAGCCACGGATTTGCCCCACGCTTTAACGTGTCCAACGCTCCGAGCGGATCGATGTTTGCTCTCAGCATTACCGCGATATTGAGGAGGAACGTTGAGCCGTGGAGCGCTTTGTAGATTGACCAGGGAGGCAAGATCTCCAGCCGTGTCCGCCAAGGGCCACGGAAGTAAGGCAGAGTGACGACACTGGTGACAACCAGGACCACCACAAGGCACAAAGTCAGAAGTCCCCAGTTGGTCACAAAGGTGGCGATCATGTGCAGAACCATGGGTGCGCCGGACCAGGCTTCTGGGTTGGATGAGCGGCTCATGGCCGGCACCACCCGGGTGGCGATTACGTTCAGCAAGTAGGCCATCAGGCTCCAGACAAAAACCGGGTACGAGGCCGTGGAAACCACCAGCTTCATCACTTTTTGCCGAGCCTCGATGATCCGCACGCAGTCGCTGAATGCCTGGATCAGGTTCCCTGACTTCTCGCCGGCGCTGATAACGGCGTGCTCCTGATAAGGCACCCAGTTAAGGCAGGCCTGGGCCAGCGTCTTGCCGCCGTCCACAGCTTTGCCTATGCCATAGCTGGCAAGCGCGATCGGATGTCGAGCACGTCGGCCTCCATCACTGTAGATCGATCCAATACGATCAAGAGCCAGGTCGAGCGGCACGCCGTTCTCCAGCAGAGCGGTCATGCTCTCGTACAGGCGGATACGCTCATTGCCTCCGAACTGGTTTCTGTAAAAACCATCTACAAGCCCAGACCAGGCATCCATCACCTTACTGAGCATGGACTTCTGCCTCAGGCGCTTCGGCATCCAGCATGTAGCTGTCAAAATCCAATGGACCGACTACGGCCTCTGCCATGCGCGGGTCAATCAGCCCTGCATTTATCTTGATGAGCGTGTGGGCAACCTTCGTGATACCACCCATGTGCTTGACCCAATACTGGCGCGCAGCGCTTGGGCCATTCTTTCGGATCTCCTCCATGAACCGGTGGGTCGGGAGAAGAATCTCGGCGACAGCGACCCTGCCGTTGACCCCGTCACGGCATAGAGAGCAACCAGGCCCGGCCAGATAGACCTGATCCAGCACGGTCATCTTTTCAAGCCGCTCGACCAGCTGCGGATCCAAGGTACTGATCTGGCTGCGCGCAGGCACGCGACACTTCCTGCACAGCGTTGGCAGCAGTGACTGGTTGATAAGGCCGACGATGAGTGTTGGGTCGGTGACCAGGCTTGTATCAGCCCCCATGTCGATGAGGCGAGGAATTGCTGCTACAGCGTTGTTGGTGTGCAGAGTCGATAACACCAGGTGGCCGGTCATCCCCCCTCGCAGTGCCCCCTGAGCTGATTCAAGGTCTCGAATCTCCCCATACATCAGTATGTCGGGGTCGAGTCGCACGGAGTTTGTAATGGATTCTCCCCATGACTCATTGCTGCCAAGAGGGGACTGATTTGCACGCATCGGATATTCGGGCGGGTCCTCAACGGTCAGGATGTGTTTTGTGCCTTTGCACTCTTCAGCCAGAAGGTTGATCTGCACCTGGAGCGACTTCGATTTCCCTGATCCAGTCGGACCGGTCAATATGATCACGCCGTAAGGAAGACTTCTCAGCCGCTTGAACAGCAAATTCTGTTCTGGCAGAAACCCCAGATCGTCGACGGACTGTTTCTCCTGATCGTCATAGATCAGCCGCAACACCATCAAAGGCCCTTCGGCCAGAGGGCGTGTAGCGACACGGGCTCCGGACAGTCCCAATTGGTCGAGGAAGGTGCGAGCCATGCGCGCATCTTGTTTCAATTCCGGTTGGTAGTAGCCCTCAGATTTGACGTCACACATCGAGTTGAAGAGTGAAGAACAGAGCTCGTTTCCTACGGTGCTCTGGATCTGCCCGTACTCCCGCAAGAGACCGTCCTCACGAAACTTGATGTAGGTGATTTCGTGGCCAACGATGAAGTGAACGTCGGAAGCACGTCGTGCATGGGCCGCGCCAATGATACGAATTACCTCTTGTTGACGCTGGGTACTGTCTATAGATCCGGCGAAGGCTTTGCCCGCATTCTGATACAGAGACTTGATGTCGCTGAGCGTGCTGCTGATGGTCTGAAACGGCACGCCGGCTCGGTCCAGGCGGTCCATAAATGCCATCACGAAAGGGTCGTGCATGTGCTGAGACGACACGAGCAATTCAGCTTCTTCAGCCTCTGGGGCAGGTGCTAACAAGGCAACGAGCTGACGCAACTCGCTCGTGATGTCTCCCCACGGCTGTCCCTCCGCAGTCAGGACGGTTCCGACCACGTCAGATTGCATGGCGATGGTGATCGGTTGCACGACTGCGGTCGGCCGGGTGACCTGGCGTGCCAACGGATCGGCCTCAATGTCTGGCTCAATTCGAACCGCGCCGCTCATCGCTGCAACTCCTGCGACACGCTGGACAGCGGACTCATTGCCGAGGGCTGCCCCGGAGCTACAGGCTTGAGTGTCTGCAGTGACATTTGGGGCGCGTCAACCGAGCCACTTGGTGCCCGGGTTGAGAAACCTAATGGATATCGGCGTCCGTCATGGCCCAGTACCACGCTGTCGAGGGACACGCTGATTACCTTGAACCCTCCTGGCAGCTCAGCATTGCCCACTGATGCATCGACCTCGAAACCACTTCCGTACAGTAACGTTGCATACAGAGCGTTATTCATCCTGAACACGGTCTTGACCACCGGCAACTGCGGTGTGCTGTTGCTGGCCGGGGCGGGCGTCGTGTAAGCGTTCTGCGTAACCTGAACCGGCACAGACGTGGTTGTTTTGGCTCCGTTTACGATGTCTTCCTTGGCACGAGCCCGCGCCGCCTGTGCTGTGAAGAGCAGGGTTTCACTCTGCACCTGGGACAACTCACCAATATTGATCCGGCTCAGGTCGTTGGGAGAGGGGTCGGCAGCAACGGCCATGTTGCCGGCAGCCAGGCACGACAACAGAAGTGTCAGCAAAATGGAGGCGCGAGTGTTAATGCACATAGAGGTCACCTATGACGTTCCAGGTTAATTTGCCGTCTTGAAAGTCGGTTTTGATTTCACGCAGGCGCATTCCCGTGCTTTCCACGCCTTGAAGAACAGTCGCTGGCGGTAACAGGCTCGTGTAGCGGATCTCGAAGTGTCGATAATCCGGAGGCGGTGGTGGAGGGGCTGGCTGGCCAGGCAAAGCTGGTGGCTGGACAACCGTCACAGGTACTTCAGTGATCTTGGGCTGCACGTTCTGGGCTTGCAGCCATGAAGTGATGCTGTCCAAGGCCTGCGTTGCCGGGTTCAGAACGTCATCACCCGCCAGCGGCAGCTCGAAGGTGAGCTTCACCGCGGCCATGTTGCCTTCGTCGTAGAACGCGGGCGTATCAGCAAAGTAGCCCGCCGTAGCGGCGCTGAAAGC
>NZ_LJPW01000053.1 GCF_001400735.1 Pseudomonas caricapapayae | reverse complement strand
AGACCCGCTTGGATTTATAGTAGTGGCAAAACGCTCTGGGGACTCCGGCATGTCAGCATGAACACCCATTGCATGCTGCAGGGCCTCGCGCATATCACTCCATTCAGATACAGCGCTACGCATCTCGTCAATGTTATCACGTGGCAGCATTCCCGGATTAATTCCTGACGCTCCTGTCATATACCTATGCTGCATATCTGCCATATCCAGTGTACGTTGCGTACGCGAGTAAAGGTTGTTGTAGCGATTCCTAAGGCTTTGAGGCGCTTGACTACTCACAAACTCATGCTGATCCCGAGGCAAACCTGCCGATTCCGCCAGTTGGTGCCTGGCGCTCAGTAACTGACTGGATGTTACGTGATCGTCATCACCCGAGTTGTTGCTGACGCGATCAGGTGAGTTCACCTGATGAGCCATACTGGATCCGCCGACGCATATATTACCCATTCGTATACCCTCTTTAAAGTGCAGCGTGTTTGACTGCTGCTGAGTGGTAAGCGCGAGCGAATCGGTTCCAAGCTTAAAAAAATTTCCCCCCTCACAAATATAGCTGGCACCTGATTTTGACATCAGAGCTGTGGTCTCAGGAACGAAATTGACCAAACTGAACCGCCCCGGGTTTATCGGAGACCCTTTTGTTTGAGTCATGCCACCTGGGCAGACTCGATGAGTTGCTGATAATAGATTGCTTCTGCCTCGACCGGTGGAATGTGACCGATTGGCTCCAACAGGCGGCGGTGATTGAACCAGTCCACCCATTTCAGCGTTTCCAGCTCCCCCCCCCTGTGGGCCAAGAGCGTCGATGAATCACTTCAGCCTTGTAAAGACCGTTGATAGTCTCAGCCAAGGCATTGTCGTAAGAGTCACCGACACTCCCGACAGATGGCTCAATCCCGGCTTCGACAAGTCTCTCGGTATAGCGAATTGACACGTACTGCACGCCACGGTCGCTGTGGTGAATGAGTCCACCCTGCTTGACTGGGCGACGGGCGTAAAGGGCTTGCTCCAGTGCATCGAGTACAAAATCGGTACGCGCTGGACTGGACACCTTCCAACCGACGATGAATCGGGCAAAGACATCAATGATGAAGGCCACGTAAACAAACCCCTGCCAGGTACTGACGTAGGTAAAGTCCGATACCCACAGGGCGTTCGGGCACTCAGCCACAAACTGACGGTTAACATGATCCTGCAGGCATGGCCTGGCTTGGTCGCTGACCGTCGTCCTGACGGGCTTGCCGCGTACCACGCCTTGCAGGCCCAGCTCTCCCATCAGGCGTTGCACCGTACAGCGGGCGACTCGCAGACCTTCACGCAGCAACTGTCGCCAGACCTTGCGCACGCCATATACCTGGAAACGCTCATCCCAGACTCGCTGGATGTGCTTACCCAGTTCCTGGTCGCGCTGCGCACGCGCTGACTGCTGGCAGGGGTCAGCTTGCTGAGCAGCGTACCGGTAGTACGTCGACGGGGCGATTGGCAACACCTTGCAAATCTGCTCGACCTCGTAAGACTGGCGGTTTTCATCAATAAACGTCTTCATCGTTTGAATGGGCGGTCGAGCTCCGCCTGGGCAAAATAGGCTGAGGCCTTACGCAAGATCTCGTTAGCTTGACGCAACTGACGGTTCTCACGCTCCAAGAGCTTGACTCGCTCACGTTCGACCGTGCTCAGCCCATCACGCTGGCCGCTGTTTCGCTCAGATTGGCGAACCCACAGCCGTAATGTCTCGGGCGTGCAGCCGATCTTGGGGGCAATGGCACTGATGGTGTCCCACTGCGACTCGTACTCAGGAAGTTGTTCGAAAACCATCCTGATGGCCCGTTCACGGACCTCTGGGGAATACTTCGGTAGTTTTTTCATCGCTCCATCCCCTCAAAGGTTCGAGTCTCCGAGAAACCCGGGGCGGTTCAGAAGGTATGTTTACAGAGGCGTTGGGGGGGTGTCTGGACGTTGGGGGGTGTCTGGATCTGATGAATATCGCGGTCTACGTCCAAGCTCAACTTGCATTCAAGCATCGTGTGCTAGACAGCGAGCCAGAGGTATACAGGTGCTGTGACACGTTGCAGCAGACGTTCAGTCGCCTTTACCGCCAAGCGGGTATCAGCGGTGGGTCATCACACAGCGGGCGACGCACTTTGGCAGCGAAGGTACTTGCCGCGACCGGCGATGTGGAGATGGTCCAGATCCTTCTAGGCCATGCTTGTCTCAGTCACACGAAGCCGTATCTCACGGTAGATCAAGGCACTTTACGACGCGCCTTTGAGCTGGCATTGTAGATACATTGTATAAACTTATTACTTGCTTTTTTTGAGAGCTTATCTACAGTGGATCTACATTAAGAGGTGCTTATGATGGAAGTAAAAATTCAAAAGTGGGGCAACAGCGCTGCGATTCGCTTGCCATCTGACGTGCTCAAGCAAATGAGTTTGGCTGTTGGGTATGTGCTGAGCCTCGATTTCACGCCTGAATCAATGACGCTGAAGCCTGCGAAAGCCAGACCACATTACAAGCTGGCCGACCTAATGTCTCAGTGCGACCTGAACGCGCAGGAACCAGCAGAGCTTGCCGCCTGGAACGCTATGCAGCCGGTGGGGCGTGAGGCGTGAAGAGAGCGAAGTACGCTCGGGCCGATATTGTCCGCTTGAATCTGAACCCAACGTCCGGCCGTGAGCAGCAGGGCGATTTTCGTCCGGCACTGGTTCTCACGCCAGCGGCGTACAACGCCTCGGGGCTTGCAGTGATTGCACCGATCACACAAGGGGGCGACTTTGCCCGATATGCGGGTTTTGCGGTGCCGTTGAGCGGTTCAGGCACCGAGACTCAGGGTGTTGTTCTGTGTAACCAGATCCGCACTGTTGACCTTGAGGCCCGAGGCGCCAAGCGCATTGAGTCTGTTCCCGAGGTGGTGATTGACGATGTGCTGGCCCGCGTCCAAGCACTTTTTGAATAGCAGGGAAAAATTGCCCATGGAACAGTTGATCGAGGCGCTACGCGCAACCGCCACAAAGTGGCGGGCAAGCAACCTGGAATACCCCGCTGGTGTCGTGTTGGTGTGGGAAGGCGAAGTGTATGGCTGGAAAAACGAACTGCGTGATCCAGAAAGCGAACGACCGGGCGCATACCACTTCTGCCCCCGCCTGCCCGACGTTGGCGCACACGCCCAGACGCGGATTATGCAAGCTCAACGGACTTGCTCACCAGTCGGTCAAACTCGACCTGATCGCAGAGCATCAGGATGACTTACTACGGCTAGGATCGCTCAAGCTAGGCCGCGTACCGGCGAGCGGCATCATGCGGGGGGATCGTCCGACTCGCCTAGCTCAGGCGCTGGCAGAGTTCGGGCGCGTCGAGAAAACCCTGCATACGCTGACTTACATCGATGACGAATCAAAGCGCCGTGCCACCCTGACACAGCTGAATCGTGGCGAAGGTCGGTACAGCTTGGCCCGCGCCGTTTTTCACGGTAGGCGCGGTGAGCTTCGCCAACGCTACCGCGAAGGTCAGGAAGACAAGCTCGGCGCCTTGGGTTTGGGGTGACATCATTGTTTTGTGGAACACCCTTTACATGACGGCAGCCGTAGAGCGACTAAGGCAGCACGGCTATCCGGTGCAAGACGAGGATCTGGCTCGGCTGTCACCGCTGATATTTGACCACATTAATATGCTTGGGCGGTACTCCTTCGCGGTACCGGGAGAAGTCGCTCGAGGGGAGCTACGTCCACTACGCAATTCAGACGATGATCAGTGACATCTCTTAAATATTACGTAGCTTCACTGCACTCCGTACTCCGAGGCATCGTACAAGTTAGGAACCAGCGACTGTGCGAACTACGTGCATCCGCAAAAACTGACCTGAGTGATAATTTGGCATAGCCACCGAACTTGCCATTGTTCGGCGGCTAGTCCTGTGCTGTACTACCTTATTGCCATCGTGCCAGGAAAATGGATCTACCGCTCTGATGCGGAGAGCGATGCACCAGCTTAGGAATACTTTCTTCGGTGATGCCTTTGCCAGCAAAGAAATAGAAGCGGTCTTGCTTGGCTTCCTTGGTTCTTTCTTCAACGGCCTCGGCATCCAGCGGGATCATTTTTCCAAAATGCCCAGCTTTAAATATTTTTTCTGATTCCGCTCGCTTGACGAACTCAGTGCCTCTGCCTTCAATTGTGGCGATGCAAATAACTTTTTTCGGTTCTTTGTCCTGATGCCATTGATCTGCACCCTGATTTTTGGCCCTCCGCAATTGAAATTCGTGAGGTCTCAGTTGCTGCTGTCTCCCGGTAAGCGTGGTGGCAATGTCTTTTGCCACCGCCGTTGTTGACCGTTCATAATCGGTCGCCTTTAGGTCAACGACTTTCCCGACGGTCTCGTTTCGCCACGCGGGGTTGCTGAGACTGCTTTGCTGATGCAAATAGCTTCTCGTAGTGTCCGATATGGGAACAGTGAAGTATCCTTTCTCTTTAAGCTTTTCCGTCTTTTCCTGAATTTGTCCCTGGTCAAGTTTCAACTCATCAAAAGGCTGGGGCTGGGTGTAATACGCCGATGTGCCAGCTCCGCCACGGATGCCATAGGTCACGAATATTTCCTCTGAACGATGGTAATTTTAACCATGGAGTGGCCTTTTGAAGCCATCATTCAACGACGTCAGCTCCTACTCCACGGTGCCGTCATTATGTGGCGCTTAGTACGAAAAAGGTTCCTGAACGGGGCCGGACTTCGCAAACAGGAGCCGGGTTGTTTGATGCCTTTTTGCCCAATATGAGCTTAAGTGCACTTTCTGTTCCGTTGCTCCACGAACCCCAGGCCCCCGTCTCGCTGGGCTATGTCCGAATGAGGTGTACCTCAACCTGGCGTCAGGCTGCCCACCGGCACCGCGTAAGTCTAGGGCGGTTTTCTGAATTTCCTGTCGGATCTACGTCAACTCCTAGGACCTCAATCTGACAGAAATCACGCTAGCGTACGATTTTTTCCGTTCTCTCTATTCACCCCCTATTCACCCCAAGCACGCGACCGCTAAGCTTAAATTTTTGCAACTGACGCCAAATTTCCCCAATCGCAGCAATTGGGGCAATTTGGCGTAGATCTCAGCAATAATAATGTTACTCAGGTCGTGTACGGCCTAGGGTGCACACTGCATCGGTCACCAGTTGCATTACCTTCGGAATTTTCGCGTAGACCGAATTACCCTTAAACCTGGTTGCGGTGATTTCATACAGCTTGCCGCTGGCCTGTACCTGGATAACAAACTGATACGTGCGCAGATCCTCACCTATGACAATAGCAGGTTTGGGGATAACCTGATCGATTGTATCCAAGCGAATCCATAACTCGTTATAGCTGCGCGTTACAGGCAATCGGCCTGGTACGTGTGGAGTTACCTTCAACCAAACCGGATTCTCCTCTGGAAACGTAACGATCTGATCGCCAGGGCCAAGCTCGTCGTACAACGAATTCAAGAGCGCTTGCTTTTCCTCATCTGAAAGGTCGCTCAGAGCGTCCAGGGCTGCGCCTTCCAAGGTTTCGTATTCGCCTGACATTAGCCATTCGTATAGATGTGCGTCTTCAATTTTTCGCTCGTAATGCTTTTCTACGTTAGCCTTGATCAAGGCTTTCAAGTGTTGAAGCTTGCTATTTGGTCCTATTTTCATCGTTCTTCCTTAACGTGAGCACCGCAAAATAAGCTGCCTAAAGCAGCGGTCAGCCCTATGCTGCGAAGCATAATCGAGGGCCAGTGATGTGCTATATTATCAGCAACCTTTTGTCGAAATAACCGGAATAACTTGGGTCCAATCTGATGGCACTGACGTATACGCCCAAGGTTGGGGAAGTCCTTGAATGCGATTTTGGCGATTTTATACAGCCCCCGTTGAAACCGGTCTACTACGGCCTGATGACACCCGAGATACGCAAGCGGCGGATGGTGCTCGTACTGAATGGACGGTTGCCTAAGGATTCTCCGAACAAGTTGCCCATCAGCCGAAAATGGACGACTTGAGGATGCTGAAAGGCCGATTTTCAGCCGCGGCTTATTGGATAACCAAGGCAAAGCCTTGGTTTTCTGCCCTCACGGGCGCACCTCTCCCGCAGCAGGCAAAAATTGCCGGCGCACCATCCACAGATTCGACAGGGCAAACAGCGTGGTCAGCTACGCCGTGTTCTTGGCCAAGGCACGGAAGCGGGTTTTCACATAGCCAAATTGGCGCTTGATCACACGGAATGGATGTACGACCTTCGCTCGCGCCTGCGCTTTGACCTTCTCGATCTTGCGTCTGGCCTTGTAGAGCACGCTTCGTTTGCTCAAGTGTGTATAGGTGCTACGACGAGCCGCAATCTGCCAGATCACCGGCCTTCCTTCATGCTCCGGCCGCTTCTCCACGCCGGTATAACCCGCGTCGGCACAGATAACATTTTCATCGCCATGCAACAGGTGAGCGACCTCCGTTACATCGGCCACATTCGCCGCTGTACCGTGGACGTGGTGCACCGGGCCCGACTCAGCATCGGCACCGATGTGCGCCTTCATGCCGAAGAAATACTGATTACCTTTCTTCGTCTGATGCATTTCAGAATCGCGCTTGCCGTCCTTGTTCTTGGTCGAACTGGGTGCGTGGATGATGGTCGCGTCGACAATGGTGCCCTGGCGCAACGACAGGCCCTTGTCTAGCAGGTAGTTGTTGATGGTTTCCAGAATGCCCGCCGCCAACTGATGCTTCTCCAGCAGGTGCCGGAAATTCATGATCGTCGTGTCTTCGGGGATCGGAGCGCTCAGCGTCAGACGAGCAAACTGGCGCATCGAAGTAATCTCGTACAGCGCCTCTTCCATGGCTGGATCGCTCAACGAGAACCAGTTCTGCAGCAGGTGAATACGCAGCATGGTTTCCAGTGGATACGGCTTGCGACCACCGCCAGCCTTTGGGTAGTGAGGCTCGATCAACGCCACCAACCCGCCCCACGGAACCACCTGTTCCATCTCGGCCAGGAAACGCTCGCGACGGGTTTGCTTGCGCTTACCGGCGTACTCGAAATCGGAAAAGCTCATCTGACTCATGGGATGGCGGGCTTGTAGAGGGCAGTTGGACGGAGGGCTATTTCAGCACAGGTCAGATGGCCTGTGCTGACTTGATCGGAGAATCCCTAAGAAACAAGATTACTCACTCCAACACAATAGTAGTGCGGCTATAATGAGGGAAATGGCTACTACGAGATGTTTCCAGCGATCAAAATGAATGGAAAACAAAGCCCCCCCTAATCTCGAGCTTTCGGATTTTTGTCGACTTCGAAAATAATCGGCGACAAAGCATACCGAGAGCAGGCCACTACCTTAGACGACCAGCATAAGTCAATGTTTTTTGATACAGATCAATAATAGCCATCAGATCTGGCTGACCATGGAACTAAATCCCTGTATGTGCCACTAAAGATTTCATGCTACTGAATAAAGCTTGTGACCATTTTATGTAAAAACTGTAAATCAGTTTAAAGCACATCAAAATAGAGACAGAAAAGACCCTTGCAGCAAGTTTTCTCGAACTCCGTAGGCTTTCCAATTTCAAACTAGAGATAGCTATGCAAACCTATAAATACTACTCCAAAAATCCGTCTACCGTTGGCACCGTCCTGCTGACATCTTATGGCTTGTTCGCCCATGAAAATGAGATACTCCTATCTCATATCGCTGATGTCTTAAGAACCTGCAAAGAGGTCACCGATGGCTTCGACGACAAGAAACATCATTTAAGCGCGCTTATGCTGATGATCGCTGACGTTCCAGAAGAACCTTTACTTAACACATCTGCCGCTCATAGAGGTTCCATCATCGCGTACACTTCTCTGGGCTACCTTTTCTCCTGTGGATCTATTGGTGAAAATGCTAAGCGCATTATCCAGACGGGCAATGGTGTGTTTCTTGTGGAGCTAAATGGTACTCTTGATAACCCGACAGCTGATCTTAAAGTTTTCAGCTCTTGGTCTCAGTATCAGAAATTCCTCAAACCCATTTTAAGCATGCAATCCTGATCTAAGGAGGTCCTGAAAAAGACTTCCTGATTTGGCAAAATCCGCTGACACCAATCGCCGAGCTTTTCGATGATCAAGCAAATGACCTTCGCCAATACCGAGTACGCCGGCAAGCTCAAGCAGACCCGCAAAGAACTGCTCCTGATCGAGATGGATCGAGTCGTACCCTGGAAGGGTTTGATTACCCGATCGAACCACATTACCCAAAGGACGAAGGCGGCCGTCCTGCCTATCCGTTGATGGCGATGCTGCGGGTTCATCATGCTGAACTGGTTCGGTTACAGCGATCCGGCGATGGAAGAAGCGCTGTACGAGACAACCATCCTGCGCCAGTTCGATACCGTATAGGTGCACAGCTTACGGATCAGCGTGCTTTGCGCCATTTCCTTCAAGCAATGTCATCGGTACTCTCGAGCCTAAAATTACGTGTTTTTTGATGCAGATCAATAAAGACCCTCAGGGCCTATTGCTGATGGAACCAAATCGGTGATTAAGCTGACACAAGGCCTGTGTTACGAAAAATTGCGAAAAAAGGCGATTTGGAGATGGTGGGATTACAGAAGACCGTAATTCAGTTAAAGCGCTTTGTGATCATCAATGGAATGCAATGATTTGACCCTAGCGGGTCAGTAGGCCTTTTATTCAAGGAGACGTTCAATGGTAAGGACTAATAATTGGAGCGGCAATCTGGATGCCTACAGAATACTCCAAGAAGCGCAAATTTTGACTAAGGAGCCTCCTCACTTCGATGCGGCTTTTCCCGTTGAGCCTGAAAGCATTGCGTCATCGGAGCATCATAACCATCGCTACTTTATTGCACAAGAGGAACACCGCGTCAGACATCTTGCTGAAAATAGGAATACGGGCTGCGCCCTCAGCACGTGCGTTCGGGAACGCCAGAGGTAACGGTCCGCGAAACTGAAACAAATAGGCTTATCCTTAAAAGCTTCCGTATCTTCGGTGCGAAATTTGAATAGAAGTTACCTTGCTCTCAGCGTAAATTGCTCAGTTTCCAAACTTTATCATCAATCACGGAAGAAGCACATGACCAACTTTTTTTACCTCGTAAACCCCAATGATATTCGGATTGATCGGAAGTCGAATCCCAATACGGCTACAGCGCGAGGTGCCGGTGGCGAACCGCTACTGACAGTTTCTGCCAGCCTGTCTGACGAAGAAATAATGCATGCGTTAGACACGTTCAACCTTATTTATGCGCAGGGATTTGAACTTATCAAACGCCAAGGAGGATAAAATCGTAAAGATTCATGTGTAGGATTAAAATTCTACCATGGACGCTATTCGTTCTCAGTTCCAGAAACCGTCGCACGCGGTGAGCTGCGTCCTTAGAACGGGGGGCCTGTCGTTACTCATAAGCAAGCGCGGCGGTCATCAGGTAAGAAATGACCGTGCTCCTCGGTCCCTTTTTGTCCCGTTCATAGGAGAGAAAATTGCAGATTTTTGATGATTTGAAGTTGATGGGTTGCCGACCAGAGCGCGATTCGATGAGGATGACAATACGCCAGAGAGATTGGCCTGGGAATTGGAGGTCAATGGTGAGCTCATGGTTATGCTCAGTCTTGATCACAAGTTGTCGTCAAACACCTGTTTGGCGACAATTCGCGCCGACTCGCTTCCCGCCCATGACGGAAATTTCTGGGATTCCGGCTTACAACGCCGGGCTGCCCTGTTCGATTTTACCGTAAAGAATTAAATACCGCTGCCGAGAACATTACAGGTGAGCAGGTTACAACCTGGCTCGCATGATGAGCAGCAAGGCACGTGCGCTTTGACTGTAGTGACAGAGAGGCCTTGCGATGCTGAAAAAACTACTGGGTGTTTTGTGCCCCCTGATGTCCGTGTCCTCCGATAATCCTCGTCTGCTGCAAGCTCAATACATCGCATTGTCTCGACAACTGCCGCTGATGTACTTCGTGCTGTTGCTCAACACCTGGGCGCTTGCCTTTACCCATTGGGCAACTGCCCCGATGGGGCTGACGTTGCTGGTACCGACAGTCCTCACTATTGGGTGCGGCATTCGCGCGCGCAAATGGCTACTTACGGTAAACAAGACGCCGCCAGCTTCAAGTAAGATTCTGGCGACGCTGCGCGGCACCAATAGGCTGGTGGGTATCATCTCCGCCGCATTTGCGGCGTGGTCTTTGTCGATGTACCCCTATGGCGATGCCTATACCCAGGCGCAAGTGGCGTTTTTCATGGGTATCACCGTGATTGTGTGCATTTTCTGCATGATGCATTTGCAATCTGCCGCCTTGATTACCGCAGTGATCGTCAACACAGCGTTCGTTATTTTCTTCGTTTCGACACACAACATCACGTTTATCGCAACGGCGGCAAATATCGTACTAGTATCAATCGGCATGCTGATCATTCTTAGCCATCAGTACCGCGACTTCACCAGCCTGGTGAACGCCCAGTTCAAGACTGAACAACTGAGCAACGCGAACCTGTTGTTGGCCAACCGGGACAGCCTGACCGGCCTGCCTAATCGTCGGCAGTTTTTCCAGACACTGGATGCGGCAATGAGCGAGGCAATGCTACACCGGAGCGGGCTAGCAGTGGGTGTGCTGGATCTTGACGGGTTCAAGCCGGTCAACGATCTTTATGGCCATAGTGTTGGCGACCGGCTGCTGATGCTGGTTGCTGACCGACTGATCACCATTGTCAGCGATACCGTGCAGGTATCGCGGCTGGGTGGTGACGAGTTCGCACTGGTCGTCAAGGGCGACATCAGTGACGAGGCGTTGCTGATGTTTGGCAAGCAGCTTTGCACGTTGATACATGAAAGTTTCGAAGTCTCGCAAATCCCGATCCAGATCGGCGCGACCCTAGGGTTCGCGACGTTTCCGGCTACCGCCGACAATGCGGCACAACTTTATGAAAATGCCGACTACGCCCTTTATCAAGGCAAGAACCACAGCCCCGGATCCACTTGCCTGTTTTCGGCCAGTCACCGTGAGCAACTTAATGCCGATGGCTTAACCGAGCAGGCATTGCGGCGGGCGAACCTGGAGACGGAGTTTCATCTCTTGTTTCAGCCGATCATAGAAAGCTGTACACGCGAAACAGTGGCTTTCGAGGCGCTGGCACGCTGGGACAGTCCAGAACTCGGCGTAGTATCGCCTGCGCATTTCATACCGATTGCCGAGCGGATCGGCATGATCAACGAGCTGACCGCTCCTTTGTTGACGCAGGCACTGCAGCGAGCACTGTCCTGGCCGTCGCCGATCAGGCTGTCGTTCAATTTGTCGGCCCATGACTGCGCGACTTGGGAAAGCGTCAAAAGAATTGTCGAAATAATCGAAAACAGTGGTTTTGACGCCTCCCGACTTGATCTGGAAATCACTGAAACGGCCGTCATGCAGGACATTGGGCAGGTTCAACAGGCGATTGCCCAGTTTCGCCAGCTAGGTTGCGGCATCTCCCTTGACGATTTTGGCACCGGTTACTCCAGTCTCAGTCAGTTGCACGCCCTAGCGCTGACCAATCTGAAGATTGCTCGCAGTTTTGTGACGGGCGTGCATGACAATCCGATCAGTTACAAGATCGTCAAGTCGCTGGTAGCCCTGAGTCTGGACATGTCGTTGGATTGCGTGATCGAGGGTGTCGAGACGCAGGAAGAGCTGAATATGCTGACGAGTCTGGGCTGCACAATGGTGCAAGGCAACTTCTATAGTCCGCCGATAACGTTCGACGAGACACTGGTGTGGATTGAAACGCCGGATGTACGCCCAAACTGAACCTGGCAGCCTACGGCTGAAAATTGTGGGATTTCGAAATCGGTTACGATAGCCCTGAATCGGAGTCGAGACCTCATCCGCACAGGCCTACCCATGGCGTCAGAGTCCAAAAAGCGTAAGCGCGAGAGCCGGGCAAAAGCCAAGGCAAAACAGACCTGGTGCAGCTGATGCAGAATTGACCCAACTGTCGAACTTTCGGTGACCCAAGCTTCTACTTCGTAAAGCGTTAGCAGGCCTGACTCTGGGCTGAACACTTATGGGGCAACACTAAGCGGGCAGTTGGGTCAATTCTGCATCAGCGGTAACAATCATGCACGCAGTCATCATCCCACACGGCTCGAACACCCTGGAAGTCTGGGTCAAGATCTTCTCAGGGCTAACGCTGTGATGCTTGGGAGAGGCCATCAAGCTGCTCGACACCTTCGCCTATCAGGCCGACGCGCAGATCCTGCGTAGTCAGAGCAACTGAGCCCCGGCTGCGAAGCTGCAATATTAGCTACCGATGGCTGGTGGATTGTTCGTTGAGCGCTTCACCAGGTACAGCCGAGGGCGAGCGCGTTGGGTTATAGCTTCCTTTTGGGCTATTTCGTGCTGGAGTTCTGTCAGCATTGCGTTCAGCTCGCACATGGCGGACTCCAGCTCTACGAGATGATTCAGCACAGTCGGATCTTTAACGATATGGGTCCCTTTCAATTCCAGGAGCGTTTCGGCAATCAGACGATAATCGTTCAGTAGCTTTTCTGAGTCGTTCATTCTCGGTCTCTCAGCTCATCAAGATTGTTGACACTGTAGCTATCTCATTGTGTGTCGGCATAGCAATATTATGCTTGAGCGATTGGCGATGGGTGGCGTCGAACGAATGCTACGCAGTTTATGTTTTCCAGATGTCGGAATGCCTTTGTCAATGACCTGCGCCGGAACGGGTGCCTGCATTCGTGTTTCGTGGTCATCGCAGACCCGTTTGCCATGGACATAGCGCTCAACGGAAAACACACCTGGCGTGTAATCCAGCTTCTCGCTGGCGTCTTCACCGATGCGCTTTAGGGCCCAGCCGAATTGGCAGTGAGTGTTTTCAGACTCGTGATAAATCAACGTGCGTGTAAATTCGATTGGCAACGCAATGCATTCGGGCTTTTTCGCGTTACTCTTCCGACCGCTGTTAAATGGTAGGCGAGCAAGATTGAATTCCCTTAATGTGGTCGCCGAGGTTGTCTTGACCCGGTTGCTGACTCAAAACTATCCCATTTCTAAGCCTTCAGCACCCAACATTTATAGTGACTGGCGAGCCGCTGGGCATAGTCATTAATGTCTTAGCAACTGGGACAACTCGGCATCGCCGCCAACAAGTCAGGATTAGATATTTTGATACTTACCACATTGGAAGTGCGCGCCAGAAGGGCCGCGCATAACACCCACTGGTCGGTTTGCAAAAAAACTACAGAAAAGCTGAATGTGTCCGATATAAATGGCGACTGGCCATGGATTGGCATTCGCGCCTTTCTAATGAGTAATTGCCCATGGCCAATTCAACGCCATTCTGCGTACCGCAAGCTTCATGGACCAAAAAAATCGATTCCAGTTGTGATCGCCCGACAGAGCGGCCCAGATGCCTGCAGGAAGGCCTCCTAAGTTAATAGTTAGCCATTATATCTTATTCGAACCTTAAGCTTCTGATGCCAACCCTCTCCACAAGGTGCTGTCAGCTTATGGTTTTATACCGATGCGTCGGCAATTATTCAGACATCTGGTATAGAGAGCCTTGCAATTGAAATTATTACAATCGTAATGAGGGTAAACAAATGTTCAACACCAAATCGAGTTTGCTGAGCAACATGACAGTTCGAGCTAAATTGTTAATGGGTTTTTCTCTGTTAATATGCATGGTTCTGTCAATGGCTTATACCGGATGGAAAGCAACAGAAGTATTAAAAGATCGGAGTGAGCGAATTGGAGACATATCTCTCTTCAGTTCCATCGCGAGGGATATGCGTATCGAAAGATTGGTATATTTTATAAAAGCAGATGACGCTCAGGCTGCAAAATGGATGGCGGCGTTAGAGCGTACAGAATTGCAATTAAAAGCTATAACGCCTCGTTTTAATTCGGAGGCGAATGTCGCTTTGCTCCAAGAGGCAGAGTCAACGATGCAGCGCTATCGCCGCTTTTATGATGAGGCAGTGGGGGCTACACGAGATCGAGAGAAATTGCGCATTGTGGCTGCAGCCTCAGCTGAGGGTGCGAATGATCTTCTCCTAAAGATTGCAGACTCTGCAAATTCCGAGACTGGGAAATTTCAGGAGCGCCAAAAACTCACCCTGCTCTTCATCTCCGTTCAAAAAATGCGTACAAGCTTTCGGGCTTACACGGCCTCTCCCAATACCAGCGCTGAGGGCACTGTTCGTCAAGCTATAGGTGACGTGATCACTCAAACTGATGAGTTTGAAAATGTAAGCACCTCAGCAGCAACTGTTCAAAATTTAGCACGCGTATTTGCCGATTATGGCAAGCAGCTGGAGGCGCTGGTTGCGGCCCAAACTAAAGTTGATGAAGCACAAGCAGGTATTACTTCCTCAATTACAAAAATACTCGATATATCGGATAAAATGACTGCAATCCAAAACGAGTTCCGCGTGTCTGATGCGAATGACGCCCAGAGTAAAATCATGCTATGGCTTATTTTGTCTATCGTCTTCGGCATTCTAGCCGCTTGGTTGATTACTCGCTCGATTGTTCAGCCTCTCAAAGAAACAGTGACGATCGTTGAAATTGTCGCCGGGGGAGATTTTACGTACAACGCTTCGGTTACGCGTAAGGATGAACTGGGTGTTTTGCAAGGCAGCATGCTGCATATGACGTCGAGGCTTCGAAACCTAATCGGTGAAATGAAAGATGGCGTTGTTCAGGTGGCGAGCGCTGCAGAGGAGCTTTCCGCAGTCACAGAGCAAACCAGTGCTGGAGTGAATGCTCAGAAGCTGGAAACCGAACAGATCGCTACGGCCATGCAGCAAATGACAGCCACTACGCATGAGGTTTCTCGAAATGCCGCACATGCTGTAAATACTGCACAGAACGCTAGTCAGCTGGCAGTCAAGGGTGGACAGGTCGTTGATAAAACCCGTGTTCAAATTGAATCGCTTGCTCTTGAAATGGATACGACCAAAACGGCTATGGCAGCGCTTAGAGGCAATGCCCAAAGCATCGGTGGGGTACTGGATGTCATAAAAGCAGTAGCTGATCAAACCAATCTTTTGGCGCTTAATGCCGCTATTGAAGCTGCCCGTGCGGGTGAAGCCGGGCGCGGCTTTGCGGTAGTTGCAGACGAGGTCAGGGGGCTTGCTGTACGAACCCGAACTTCGACGGATGAGATCGCGGTCCTAATCAGCGAGTTGCAGGTCAGTACAGACCATATGACGCAGGTCCTCGAGCAAAATCTGCTGCTGACTGACAGCAGCGTCGACCTCTCAAGGCAAGCCAGTGAGATGCTTCAGAACATTACGACGTCAGTTCATGAGATCGAACTGATGAATGAGCAGATAGCCGTTGCGACCGAACAGCAAAGTAGCGTCGGCGAAGAAATAGGGAAAGGCGTAACCAATGTCCGCGATATCTCAGACCAAACCGCTGCGGCTAGTGAGGAAACAGCGACCTCAAGCATTGAGCTTGCAAGAGTCAGCGCTCGCTTGCAGGAGATGACCAACAGATTCACCGTATAAACTATTGACGCTTTCACGCGCAGTTAACCGCTCATTTTTTAGGGGCGGTTAACTTTACATTCAATTCTTGCAAAGCCTAGAGGCGTCCAGATAATCGAGCGCTTAATACCGCAATCGCGTACATCAATGAAATGAATTAGAATACTCTGCAAATCGATCATGCCGCCAATCCGTCGCTGAAGGCATAATGTGCTCACAATCATGGGAAGTCAGAATGAATATGAGTGAAGAAGAAATGCGGCAGGCACTGTTTGGTTCGGGCGAGCGTACCAAACGTTCAATGACCCCACCGGCCCAGCCGCCAGCTGCGACCAAAAAGCCGGTACCATCAGAAGTCAGACGCAAGACCAACAAGAATTTTGTACCCAAGCTGATTGTCACCCTTCGGGTAGGCAATGAATATGAAAGGCATACCGAGCTGATCACCCACGAAGCCGACACCCTCAGTCATCTTCAGGCTGAAATGGGTCAGTTTTCGGTCAGCGGCAACAACTGTCACAGGCGGTTGGTTTCGCACCCAGGGCGACACCGGCTGGTACAACGAAAAATGGGGTGGTGGCTGGTACATGAGTGACTCGGACTGGGTTCGGGTCTACGGCGACAAGAACGTCTACACCACCGGGGACATCCGAGCAGGGACAGTGACTTCGGAACGTCGCGCGACCGTCGGTGAATACCTGCAGCTTAATGGCGTGGCAACTGCCGGCACGGCCTGTGCTGCAAACGGTATGGTTGGACGTACCAGTACGGGGCGATCGCTTTCGTGTGATAACCAGGTCTGGGTGGTGAATGGCTCCAGTGCCCCTACCTGTACGGCAAAAACCATCCCCGGCTACGACGCAAACGACGTCACTACCTATGCATGCCCAGTCGGCTACACGAAAGTTGGTTGGGACACGGCTGGCTCCGGCCAACGACTCAGCAGTACCCCAGGAATCGTGGTCGGCCAGAACGACTACGCCACCATTTTTTGTTGCCAGTTCTGACCAGACTCATAGCAGTCATCGAGGACGAAGAGTGAACATTTATTGGCTTGCAATGGTGGTGATTACGGCAGTGCTCGGTATGGTCTATGAGAAGACACGCCAGGCAGAACAGAGCGCCCAATGGAAATATCGCTCATCGCTCATAACGTCCTCGTCTACAGAAATGCCTTGGCCGAGTATGCATACGCTCACAAAGCTGCATCAGAAACGGTGGCCGATAACCAGTTGGATCTGCCCACCTGGTACACACGTTATTCTGGAGTGGAGGGAGTGATTGATGCTGGACGAAGTTACGCGTTCTTCGGATCCCCTCCTCCCGGTCTTGTTTCAGAGATGATCAATTTGACTAGGGGATCGCTGGCCATCGGCACTGCGACCTCCGGTAACCTGCTCACGCCGAGCTCAGGCTACGTGGGTATCGCTTTGCCAGCCAGCGTACCGAACGGAGCAGCTGTGGCATATCAATGAGGAACGAGCGACATCTCCCCCTAGCCATCGCCAGCCACCACGCTGCTGGCACGACATCCAAGCAGGCCCGATTGAGGTCAGGCTGTGCTTTGGCGTTGGATGTGCAACTACTGATAATGACAGAAATCGAGGGCTCGCCAAAGAAATCCTCAGTGCAGGTATGGAAGCGTTACGTCAGGGCATATCGCGACACATGCGTGAGCCTGGTTTTTATGTCGAAGCGATTGTCGGTGTAAATAATCATGCTTCCCAAAGGGTGGCCGCACGCCCCCTATGCGATGCGCCAGACGCTATTGATGACAGCGAATCAGGGCCCGCCGACACTGCACATCAAACTGGTGGGTTGAAGAAAATCTTTGCACGGTCATGCCTGCCACAGCGCGTGATAATTCAGCAGGAGGGAGCTTTCGCCCTTACAACGAGGAGGAGAAAACCAGAGGGAACCTCATCTACAGCGCCAATCAGGGCGCACATAGCCACGCGTGTCTAGGGGATTGTCAGAAGGTTTGGCCGCCGGGTGACATCCCGCAGAACTGGCGATTCTGGCGAATCCAGCATGCCCACAGTGTGGCGGCACGCTAACGAGTGATATTACGCCTGGTCTTTACAGTGTGATTTCTGCTGACGCAGGGTCGCTGAATAAAGGTGTAGCGAAGATCACAAATGCTGGGCTCGTCCTAACTGAATGACCAGCAAAGAACGTACCATTGGTAGCGATCGCCAGCCCCGTCCCTAGCTGTAACGACCTGCAATCGAAATGGCCTCGACCTGCAATCATCGCGTTTTTCGACCGGGATTGATTGCGTCTATCCGAGCCAGCGAACCGGGATTATTTGCGAATGAACCTGCATTCATCTGGTTAGACCTGCAATCGACCGTCATGAACCGGAATTATTTGCGAGTGACCTCTCGCCGTTTTTGTCTCATTTAAGTACACCCCAAGTGACACTAAGATCAGCACGACAAGATTTCCGGTTTGCGCACTTAACACGCACCCAATTTGACTGCACCCAAAATGGGACAGTTCTACTGATGTTCATTCGCGCATACCTTCGAGCCTCGACCGATGACCAAGACGCAAGTCGAGCACGTGATTATTTGGAAACGTTTGTCTCCAGCCACGGCAAAGCCATTGCATCGTGCTACATGGAAAATGCCAGTGGCAGCCATGCCGACCGCCCGGAATGAATCCGACTACTCAAAGATGCTCGCAGAGGTGACGTGCTGCTGGTGGAAAGCATCGATCGGCTGTCGCGGATGGATGACCAGGCTTGGCGATCATTGAAGGCAGCAATCAATAACCGAGGCATACGGATCGTCTCTGTGGATCTCCCTACCAGTCATCAAGGCATGACGGCCCAGTCGGGGGACGAGTTCACCGACCGCATGCTGGCGGCCATCAACTACATGATGATCGATATGATGGCCGCGATCGCCAGGAAGGACTATCAACAAAGAAGACTGCGGCAAGCACAAGGGATTGAGAAGTCAAAAGCTTCAGGCGTCTACAAAGGCAGACCCGTAGACGCAGAACTGCGTAACCGAGTGCGTGAGCTGCTGGCTGCGGGTCTCGGTATCCGCGCAGTAGCGAGGCACGCTGCGTGTTCAACGACGACCGTCATGAAGGTCCGCTACGAGCTGGCGCAACGTTAGTCGGTTAAGGCCTATAGGCACTTGTCGAGCAATTTGGCGTCCGTATGCATAAAGCTCATTAAGAATTTTCTTCTGAAGCCGATAGGTAGCAGATATTGTAAAAACCATTCTTCTTACGTCCTACGACGTGGTCAAAAATGTTCAGATTGCGCACCGCCGTAATCCCTTCATGAGGTATTTTTAATGGCTAAATCTTTTCGCATTCAGGTTCTTGCCATGATGGGAGGAATCGTGGTGTTGCTGATCGCGCTGACCTGTTTTTACTTCCTTTCCAATAACTTAAAATCTTATCGCGGGTTGCTTGAGGGGCCGGTGCAGGTTTCGCAATTGGTCGATGAGGCCAATTTGAAATTCAAGATTCAGGTCCAGGAATGGAAGAATGTACTGTTGCGCGGTAAGGCGTCGGCGGACCTGAACACTGTCTGGGGGCAATTCGAGAATAAAGAAAAGCAGGTTCAGGAAACTCTTGACAAGCTGATGAAAGCACAGGGTGTTTCAGATTCGACACAGAGCCAAGTGCAGACGCTTATCAGCGAACACAAGGCGCTAGGGCTGGCTTATCGCAAAGGACGTGAGGCGTTTGTCGCGGCCGGTGGTGATCCAGTGGTCGGTGACGTTGCGGTCAAAGGGGTGGATCGAGCGGTCAGCGAACAAATGAGTCAACTGGTGGAAAGCCTGCATAAGAGCAGTAACGAACAGTCGGTGCTGATCAGCGACGCTGCGGACCAAACGATTCTATTTGGCACTTTGATCATGATTGCTTCGGCTGTCATTGTTGGGCTGCTCACATTGTTGTTGGTCAATCGTGGCCTGATCGCGCCGATTCAGATGCTGATTAGCTATATCTCGCAACTGAGCCTAGGCAAGTTTGGCGAGCGCGTCGACATTACACGTCAGGACGAAGTAGGTCAGCTGGCTATAGCCGCCAATATTTTGCGTGACTTTCTGACAGATACCTTCAAGCACCTCAAACACAGCATTTCCGAGCTGGACGCAGCCGGTAACGAGCTAAACTCGATTGCGACTCTTATGGCCCAAGGCACTCACGAGCAGTTCGAGCGTACCGATCAAGTGGCTACAGCTATGACCGAAATGTCGGCCACAGCGCAAGAAGTTGCCCGGCATGCGGCTCAGGCGGCCAAGGCCGCAGATGATGCCGACCATTATTCTAAGGAGGGCGAAAAGGTCATGCAGTCAACCATGACCGCCATCAGTCTGATGCGCAATGAAATCAGCAACACTGCGAACGTGATTCAGCACCTAGAGACCGATAGCATGCGGATCGGCAAAGTTCTTGAAGTGATTCGTGGTATTGCGGAACAAACCAACCTGCTGGCGCTCAATGCGGCCATCGAAGCGGCACGGGCCGGTGAAGCCGGTCGCGGGTTTGCGGTAGTTGCCGATGAGGTACGAACTCTAGCCCAGCGCACGGCAGTGTCTACCGCAGAAATCAATCAGATCATAAATTCGGTGCAGAGCAGTGCCAGCGATGCGGTGATCGCTATACAGGGAGGTCAGACTCGCAGCGAAGAAGGCGTCGAGCAGGTTAATAACGTCAGCATCACGCTGCGCCACATCACGTCTGCCGTTGAGGCGATTCGCGATATGAACCGACAGATCGCCACAGCTGCAGAAGAGCAGACCTCTGTGGCTGAAGATATCACGCACAACTTGGTAGAAATCAAGGCTATCGCCAGTACCAATCAGGACAACGTCAAACGTACTCAGGAAGCGAGTAATAACCTGAGTGGCCTATCTATGGGTCTAAATGACGTCATCTCACGATTGAGTACATAGGTGTAGGGCTCGCGCTCACGAGGTCGGTTCCGGCTAGGGGCAAAATGACACCCTAAGTTTTTTTCGCTTTTGGGCGAGAGATATCGTCCTGTCAGCAATATATGCGCCCAGCCCAGCGGTGAGATATGCGCCAGGAGCTCGGGCGGATTTCGCCGCACAGGGGTTCTCCGGAATTCCCGTCTGTCGACCTGACGCTCACCCTGCAAGCCTCTTGGATACTGGATCGCCCGATACCTGGGTATCAGCAAAAACACTATCACTGCAATCGTGCGCAGGCATCGCGAAACGGCTTAGTGTGTCATTTCGCCCCCAACCAGAACCGACCTTTAATGAAGGCCCGTGGATTTCTGAATCTGTGACCACTGACGTAGCGAAGGCGAAATAAAACGCGCTAGCCATTTCTCATCCAATGGCGGAATGGCACCCAATTGTTCTGCTATGTACACACATTGCAACAAGGTTTGCTCCAGTAGCAGATAGGGCGCACCGGTTTCGTCTTCCGCCATTTCTAAGATAGACGGTGACATTATCGCCTTCGTGGCCTTCTTGGCATGCTCTGCGGCAAATTTCATGTCTAACTTCTCTAACCTCGACTTACTAGAAGCCGTCACAACGGGTTTACCCCATTGCTTGTTGAGATCGGCTTTGCTCCACCAGGAGGAAGCTAACGGTGCCACCAACTTTGCCTCCTCCAAACTCCATAGCGCGTCTAGCATCTGCTCAAGACTGAGCATAACCATCCCCTCACCATTGACCTCCAATTCGAAAGCCAGACGCTCTGGCGTATTATCCTCCTCATCGAATAGCACCCTGGTCGGCTAAGCCATCAACTTCAAATCATCAAAAATCTGCAATGTTCTCTCCTGTGATCGGGACAAAAAGGGGACCGAGGAGCACGGTCATTTTCTTACCTGATGACGCGCCGCGCTTGCTTATGAGTAACAACAGGGCCCTGTTTGCGATCGGTGACTTGGCTGCCAACGTCACTGCACTGAACCGCAACAACGTCCGGGGCTTCAACCAGGATGCGTACATTTTCAGGATCCTTTGAAACGCTTAAAATCTGAATCTGAATGTCATCACCGATAATAATATTTTCACCTTCACGTCGAGTCAGAAGAAGCATACGAGTTTCCTATTACAGGTTTCAGCAGAATGCCCTGGAACGCTGGCTGTGTGCGCTACGCCAGCCCAAGCTATTAAGAGCCCAACCAGCCATTAGTAACCGTCCCTGGCACGGTACAGGTAAGAATAGCCGCCCAACACAATGATGAACCACACGCCCCAACGAGTAAACCCAACGGATTAGGGTGTCATTTTGCCCCCCAGCCGGAACCGCCCCCTAACTAAGACGTGATAAAATATTCCTACGGTTAACATACTGCCAGAATCATGAACGCCCCCCTCGATAAATAAGCTGCTCAAGCCCCACTGAAACAGGCTCTGACAATGTATTTCTACCGCCTATGACGAATGGAGACCCCCACCATGGCGATGAAGTTTGGCCGCGCCCACTGCGAAGAACTCAAAAAATTGTTGTCGCCCTACCAAGCACGCGATCTTTATACCAACGAAGACGGCGAGCACTATGCACAAGAGTTGACCTTTCTCTGCGAGGATCAGCGCTGCCGCGCACTACTCACACCTGTCGGTATATACATGGCACGCAAATCAAAACGGGCGCTGCACTTTCGCACTAAAGATACACATGCATCGGATTGTGATTTTTTACAGCCTGGCGCATCCAGTGGCCCGAGCCGCTCGCCAGCGAGGCAAGAGGACGACTTCAAACCCAGCGACTTCCCAACTGAGCTAGATTTAGCTCCTTGTCCCCGTAAAGGCGCTGCCGGGGGAGGCGAAACCACGACAAGCGGGACTGATGATGAGACAGGCAGCAGCGGGGCCACCTCGACAAGCGGTGGCAGCAGGCGAAAGACGAGTACCCGCACGCGCTATTTGGATTTGGTGGTGGATTGCTACCTGTCCGAAGATAACGCAAGCAAGAACCAGCTCTTGACCATTGCAGACAAGACCAAAACCTTTGCCCGCTTTTTCAAGAAATCCAGTATTTCCAAGACGAAACCGGACTGATCTATCACGGTCTGATCGATGATCTACGACTATACGCAGGCAAAGGCGTGGGCATACGCTTTACCGAATTGGTGTGGGTGAACAAGAAGCGATACCGTATCTGGGCGTATGTCCCACAGAAGCGTATCGACGAGCCCCGACGCCGAAAGGCTTTTCTGACAGAAATTGATGAGTTGGAGAAAGCGATCAAGGCCGGAGAACAGGTACATGCGTTCTTTGTCGGCGCCTACCTGTAACGGCCTGCAATCGAAATGGCCTCGACCTGCAATGATGGCGTTTTTCGACCGACATTAATTGCGTCTAGCCGGCCCCGCGAACCAGCATTGACTGCAAACGAACCCGCATTCATTCATTTCGACCTGCAATCGAGCGCAGTCGGCCAAGATTAAATGCGACGGAAAAACTGAGGATTTTGGCGTCCATAAGACGGTGGTTTAATCGAGCCGACCAGGCAGCACGATGGTTACGGGCAGATACTGCTTAATTCCACTTTCTGTTTCATTGCTCCACCGTACCCCCTGTTCCACAGCACAATGGCCGCGGTCAAGATTCAGTCAACTAGCCCGATAGAGATTGACGCCTCGGCGTCAAGAAGGCAACCTGCGGCTGCAAATTGGTCCGTATCCGCTTTGGCCAGGTGTCGCCTGCTCACATGCACCTGCGCGATTTTGGAACTGTTGGGATGGTATACACCACGGATGAGATCCATTCATCCAAGAAATCCAATCCATGACTAGCCCTGTCATTACTCCTCGTGGCACTACTCCTTTGTCTAATGAGGCTTCAGCGAGTGAGACCAAATCAGCCTACGCACGCTTGACACCCGACGCCTATCGAAACTCGATCGCGAAATTCAAACAAGCGCTGACTACGCCGGAGCGGCCGACTGGTGAGCCCGTGTTCCTCTATGACCGCACACCAGGAGAATTGGAAAACTTCCGCTCTTCGGACAATTTCATCCTCCCTCAACATCTCAACCAGAACGGCTGGGACACGCTGCACATTTCCGGCAGTGCCAGTATTGCCAGTTTAGAGCAGGTGCAACGCTTGCATCCCACACCCGAAAGACCCGTCGTGGTATTGGATGTACGAGAAGAATCTCACGCGATCGTTGGGGGCTATCCATGTACTTGGAGACTGGGCAACAACTGGGCGAACGTAGGTAAAAGTCGTAATGCCGTGATCGCTGATGAGCAATCTCGCATCGCTGCGCTCAAGCAACAGCCCACAGTCGAGATCATTCACCGCAAGGATGCCAAAAACGGGCTGGAGAATCCTCGTAAGGTAGTGCTTAAGAAACCGGATATTTCCAGTGAAGAAGACTTAGTGAAGTCCACTGGCGCAGAGTACTTGCGTTTGATGGTGACCGACCACATGGGGCCGCGTTCGGAAGACGTGGACCTATTCGTAGCCATGGAGCGCGCGTTACCCGAGCACGGTCGGGTACATATTCATTGTGGCGTCGGCCAAGGCCGCACAGGTATCTTCATCGCCATGCATGACATGCTTAAGAATGCTCATCAGATGTCGTTCCATGACCTGATAGAGCGCCAGCTTGCCTTCAATCCCGGTCGTGCGCTGGATTTCAATAAAGATGTCACCCACGAAGGGCGTGCCAATCTGCGCAATGACCGCTTGGAATTCATCTCACTCTTTTACGAATACGCTAAACAAAATCCCAAAGGAGCACCACATTCGTGGTCAGAATGGCTCGCCGACCCGACTACCCCCTCTCAACAACGCTGACTGGCTGGGTCTTTGCTTTCAAAATATCAGTGATCTGTCCCAACATGCGTAACAGTTTCAAACCGCGCCCGTTGAAAAACCTCTTCACGGCCAGCGGCTGCTGGGCAGGTTTGCTGGAGACCGGCGGTTTGCGCCAAATCGAAGTGAAGTCGATCAGCAAAATGCTCGCCTGCGGCACCTCCATCCTGGGCGTCAAACACTACTCCTGCAGCAACTACAGCTGCCCACACGTCAAATACCTGTGCAACACCTACCGCTGCCGCGCCTGTCCTTCCTGCGGTAAAAAGGCTACCGATCAGTGGATCGCCGTGCAAAACAACCGTCTGCCCTAATGCCCTTGGCAGCATCTGGTGTTCACGCTGCCCGACACGCTGTGGTCGCTGTTCTTTTACAACCGTGGCTTGCTCGATGCGCTGTTTCGTCTGGCGGCCGACAACCTGCTGTATGCGGGAAAACGGCGCGATCTGCACATTGGGTTGTTTGGCGCTCTCCATACCTATGATCGACGGCTCAACTGGCACCCTCATATGCACCTGTCTGCTACTGCCGGTGGTCTGGATGAGCAGGGCGCCCGGAAGAGTTTGGCGTTTCACGAAAAAGCGATGCGCCGTCGCTGGATGTGGAATGTGCGCAACACCCTGCTCGGGCTGTGGGGACAGCTTACGCTGCCACCCGAGTTGGCGCACATCAACCATGAAAGTGACCGGCGACACTTGGTGCTCAATGCCGGCGGTCAGCACTGGCATATCTACCTGTCGACGAAGACAGAAAACGGGCGAAAGACCGCCAATTACCTGGGCCGCTACCTAAAAAACCGCCCATCTCGGGCAGCCGTTTGGCGCATTACACGTCTGGAGCCTCGTTGAGCTTCACCTACCTGGATCACCGCACACAGACCTATCAGCAGGAAACGGTGAGCCAGGCAGACATGCTACGCCGGGTGGTACAGCATATCCCGGAAAAGCATTTCCGGATGATCCGGTATTTTGGTTTTCTGGCCAATAGGGTCTGCGGGCAGTACCTGCCAAAGGTCTATGAAGCACTGAAGATGGCGACGCCAGGACCGGTACCAAAACTGTATTTTGCGCAGATGGCCAAAGCCTTTCTAAACGTCGATCCGTTCCGCTGCGTGCTGTGTGGCGCGCGGATGGTATACACGGCGACAATCAGCGGGCTGACGGTGCAGGGACTGGTCCTCAACGCTCAGGCGATCGCGCAGATGAGGTACGTGAAGCCCTGATAGGGCGAAGATGCATCCGCACCTAGGATTATCGGTGAAACAACCTGCATTAATGCTTATTTATAGGGCTTTTCACTAAAAGAGTAACATCCCTGCGTCTTCCTACGCATCGCTATGAAGGTATGACGCCTCCTTCCATAGCGTCAGCCTGATGCATAGGCGTTTTGAAATTCCTATGCATGAACTTCCAGCGGGTCAATCGACGGTTTGCGGCCCCGGTAAACACCAAGAGCTTTAGCGTCAGCAATTCCTTCAAGCTGCCGTTCGCGTCGCAGGTTGGTTTCAAACTCAGCGAATACGCCCAGCATGTCCAAAAATGCTTTTCCGGCTGCGCTCTGCGTATCGATTGGTTGCTCCATCGCCTTGAGACTAACCCCACGTTCTTTGAGTGTATAAACGATGTCTTGAAGATCCTTGATGCTTCGTGCGAGACGATCAACACGCGTCACCAATAATGTGTCGCCAAGGCGTAGAAAATCGAGCAGTGTTTTCAACTCCGTCCGACCAACCCGGCTGGCCCCACTTTTTTTCTCGGCACGCAAGACATCACAACCCGCTTCACGCAAAGTTTTTTCTTGCAGAACGAAATCTTGATCGCTTGTGGAAACACGAGCGTATCCGTAAAGGGCCATCGTCTAGGCTCTAGAAGCTGAGAACTTACCATATGAACGAGCCCCATGAAAGACAGGGCACCGTTCCCCCCTTAAGATAAGGGATAGGCAAACGGGTATGTTTATGACTAACAGCAACGATAAGGGTGGCGAGCTGCTCGGCCAGGAACGCCGACGCCGCTGGAGCACCGACCAGAAGCTGGCCATGGTTCGAGAGAGCCTAGAACCTGGACAAAGCGTGTCCGTGGTGGCCCGGCGCAACGGCATCAACGCCAACCAGCTGTTCCTGTGGCGCAAGCTGTACCAGGACGGAAGCTTGTCAGCGGTCAGTGCTGGCGAGGCTGTTGTACCTGCGTCGGAACTGACCGATGCGCTCAAGCAGATCCGCGAATTGCAGCGGATGCTGGGCAAGAAGATGATGGAAGCCGAAGTCCTAAAAGAGGCAGTGGAGATCGCCCGGTCGCGAAAATGGATTGCGCACTCACCCTTGTTGCCGGGGGACGACCAGTGAAACTGGTCAGCGAAAGTCTCGGTGTGTCGCGCTCGCAATTAACGGTTCGAATTAAGCAATCGGTATCGCCCAAAGTACGGCGACGTCGGCTCGTGAACGATACGGAGTTGGTCGCTGAGATTAAGCAGCAAGTCAGCGAGTTGCCGAGCTATGGCTACCGTCGTGTTTGGGGCTTGTTGCGCCGCGAGCGTGAAGTCCAGTTATTGGCCCCGATCAATGTGAAGCGGGTTTACCGCGTCATGCGCGACCACAATCTCTTGCTGGAACGACGCACTAAGCAACCTGGCGTGCAACGCCGGCATGAAGGCCGAATTGCCGTGACTACCAGCGATACGCGCTGGTGCTCGGACGGCTTCGAGTTTCGCTGCGACGACGGTGCGAAGTTGAGCGTGACTTTTGCCCTGGACTGCTGTGACCGCGAAGCCATCGGCTGGGTCGCCAGCCCGACGGGCTACAGCGGTGACGACATCCGAGACTTGATGTTGGAAAGCGTGGAGAAGCGATTTGGGGATCAACTACCGAGCACGCCGGTGCAGTGGTTGAGCGATAACGGCTCGGCTTATATCGCCGAGCAGACGCGTCTGTTTGCTCGCCAGATCGGCCTGCAGCCGGTGACCACACCGGTACGCAGCCCGCAAAGTAACGGCATGGCCGAGAGCTTCGTGAAGACGATCAAGCGTGATTACGTGGCGCATATGCCCAAACCGGATCGAGAAACGGCGCTGCGCAATCTGACGATTGCCTTCGAGCATTACAACGAGCAGCATCCACACAGCGCTTTGAAATATAGATCGCCGCGAGAATTTAGGCGTTTGGCAGCAGCATCAATTTAACGGGGAGTTGGTGTCCGGTCTGGTAGGGGCAAGTCCACCATATCAAAAATGAAAAGCCACCCTATTGAGACGCAAAAAGCGCCTTAGTCACGCGTCTCACAAGGGTGTACTTAAATGAGACAGAAGCCGCGAGTGGTCACTCGCAAATAATTCCGGTTCATGACGGTCGATTGCTGGTCGAACCAGATGAATGCAGGTTCATTCGCAAATAATCCCGGTTTGCCGGCTCGGATAGACGCAATCAATCCTGGTCGAAAAACGCGATGATTGCAGGTCGAGGCCATTTCGATTGCAGGTCGTTACAGACACCGAAGGAACAGTCGGTATCGGGAACGAAGGAGGTATACCTGGCGCGTTGGAGATGGATCTTCTTTGCCTTGGCTTTTGCCCGGCTCGCCCATTTACGTTTTTTGGTCTCTGACACCATGTGTAAGCCTGTGCTCACGAGGTATCGACTCAATTTCGGCTATGATAACCGATTTCAAAATTTCCACAATTTGCAGCCGCAGGCTGCCTTCTTGCCAAGACCCTGCGGACCTTCACGGGCAAGCTTGAGCAAGCTGTTCTGATGAATCTCCCGGTCGGGCCATTCGGGCAGGGCCACCAGTTATAAAAATCCTTAGCTGCTCGATGTGCTCCATCATGTGCCGCGAATTCGCTTTCAAAGGTGACTGCCGCGGCCAAGTCAGTCAGGTACTGTTGCTGCCCGCCTTGTGAGGCCCAAGGAAATTCAACTATTGACCTGAGCGATACGCACAAGACGTTTATTGAGAGGCTCAATGGCTCATGACTTTTGAGCCGCCTGCCTGACGACTTGCCTTTGCGCGAGATTGTCTATACCAAACCCGCGACCTTTAATTGAATTACTGAAAGGTTCGTTATACAGCGTGTCGTCCCATTGTTCCGGCATTCCATGGGAAGCGACACCCAGATTCACTTCAAGCATCGAATGGTGGCCGTCCTGACCGAAATAGGCATAGCACGCATACCGCACAAGCTCTTTCAGATTCTGCTCACTCTCAATACCCAGGCTTTTCAAACAAGCCGGTGCCAGAAAACGCGCAACAGCGAGCATGCGCGAAGCGGTACCGGACGGGCCGGCGATAATCGGCTTTGCAGAAACTTCAGCACGCTTTGCGAAATCGCTGTTCGGTTTTACACTCCATACACTGCTGCCATGGCCTCTCAGAATCTGCAGATCAGATTCCTCAGGCAACCCCTTATTAAAGCCCACTTTCGCTTGGGCAGACGGATGATTAACCGGATTGTGACGATGAAAAGCCAACTCGCGCGCACTGATCAGCGCCTGGTTAAGATTTGATGCCGTTTCATACCGGGCTCTGCCAATCTGTTCACGACTTTCGCTAGCCCGTGCAGCCCACCCTGACATGACATAAAGATCGCCTTCACAAGCTTTCAGATAGTTGAGGTCTACCACACGGTCGAGCTTTTGCTGCAAAGCTGGATCGCTAACCATTCGTTTAAGCAAATGTTTAAAGTTGTTACTGAGGATAAGGTTAGTGAACAGTGTACCTTTCTCTCGAAGCGTCCCGACGCGACTGGTGGCCCGGATAGCTGCCGCATTCCAACCAACACTCCCCATTACATCAAAGCGCGGGCTGAGTACTCCACTGCCGTGTCGATTACTGTCATGAGGGCGAGAAACTGCCTGAACGATTTCGGCCCACCCCTTAACCTCCCCATGAACCTTGACGAAAACGTCTGTCAACGTATCAACCAGCGCACTTATTGTCATTTTCGCTGCCGGGTGGTCGACAATGTGTTCGATGACTGCTTTTTCAATCTCGCTGTTGCGCTGGATTTCGCTGGAAACCGGCTCGGACCTCTGCGCCGAAGTTTCCGTTCCCGCATCCACGACGAGATTTGTACTGGGTATCGAGTGATTGCTGACTGTTTTCATCATATGAGTCACTCGTCAGAGCTCTCTGCAATCTCGTTCAAGTGGACGTGCCACCTATCGTCCTGCTTGTGCAGACCGGTTACTTTGAAAGGCGTCCGGGGCGGGATGAGCGCTTCGTCCTCGTATGGGTTTTTTGAAAAGGGGCCTATATTGACGGCTGATGAGGACTGCAGATGTAACGTGACATCGGAAGTAAATTCTTCTGTAACATCCATTCTAGTCGACGTGCTCATGAACGCGTCATCACGATAAGTATTACCCGGCTTGAAGCGACTCATCACTTCACCATCATCCATCTTTTGCTTGATGCCTCTATGCAGTTGACCAGACACCTGATAATCAGGGTATTGAGCAAGTTTGGCCAAACCGCTTTTCATTGCCTCGACAACAGGCGCGACATCATTTTTCGGGGCATACCGCAGATGATGGTTGATCGGTCTGTAAAGACAACTCGTATAAAGATGGATCGCAAGAAATTCGTCGTCTGAAAAGCAATCACCAAAAGGGTGGCGGTCTTTTTCATCAAGTGCATTTTTAATCATGCTGTTTGGGGGCTGAATATCTTGGGCTATTGACTTTGGCTGACTTTTAAGTCGCTTTTTCTCTTGTGTGATCACTGAAGACAGCGCCTGCTTCATCAGCGTATCAGAAAGCCTAGGAGATGGTCCTTTTCGAGGATTCGTGCGATATTTCCCCTTTATATTTGTAGCATAGTTCTGGTTTAATATTTGTTCATGAGTGAGAGAAAGCATCGTCCCAGAAGAACTGGGCACCGGTGTAGACGAACCAGAGGCATGTTGAGGGCTAATAGGCGGACTATACACATGATTGGAGCCAGAAGTACCACAAATATTACCCATAAATAAAATCACTCACTTAAAGTGTAAAGAAACGCTGAAAAATTAACACATTCGCGCCGTTCTCATTTTTCAAGCCGATTTTTTCAATCGAACGAGCTAACCTTGCTTTTCTGGGGACCAATTTCTCCCTTCACTCTGCTGATTTGCGAGCCAACCCACTCAGCAGTCCTTTGGAGGACTTCTGCGCTGAATCCGTTGGGGTGTTTGCAGAAGATGTGGAGTCGGATATTTTCATACCAACCTCCATTTACCGGCGCCCCTGATCGTGCCTAAAGTTTTCGATTACCTGCTTGATCTGTCCAGCCAGCGCTTGGGCGTTTTCGAGCGCAAGCAACAGGGTATCTGCCCCGTTCCCGCCAAGGTCATGTGTGTAGCGAAGACACAACGTGTTTTGCTCGACATCAAGTGCTATACATGCGTTCATCGTGTGGACAGGAGACAGGTTCAGGTGCAATGCAAGCGCCAGCAGACGTCCGTCGTGCTCGGGATCGACACGGCTCAAGGTACAGATAGCGAAAAGCGCGTCGCCGTCAGTAGAGGGAACCAGAAGACTGGCTTGCTTATCCTTGCCTTGCCACAGTAAATAACCGTCGTCGCGCAAGGCCTGCAACGCCGAAGTATCAAAGCCCAAGGTCTTCAGGCCGTGCTCAAGCAGACCATTAACGGATGTGCGCATAATGTGAATACCTTTAGGTTCGAATGAACACTTGGTGGCGTGGAACCTCCGTAAGGTTCCAGGCCACGTGAACTTTCTGCGTGCTCCCCCAGTGTCAGGATAGCTTTCGCTTCTTCGGTTTTTCCTAAAAAAAGCATATCGACGGGAGCCCGCAGAATTCGGAAAAAATCGTACATTAGGCTATCGTTTGCGGTCAATTTTCTAGAAAAATAACGATATTTTTAAAGAATTACTGCATTCGGTGTATCCGCTTTAAGTATAGATCAACCTGACATGTAGTGGTCAGCGCGAGCGAATCGGTTCCAAGCTTAAAAAATTCCCCCCTCACAAATATAGCAGGCACCTGATTTTGACATCAGAGCTGTGGTCGCAGGAGCGAAATGGAACGAACGACTCATGTTGCGTTGATACAACGCCATATCCAAAAGAGCGATGACCAGCGCCGGCTTCCGACCTCATGACATATAGCAGTATCTAAGAAACAAGATTACTCACTCCAACACAGCAGTAGTGCGGCTATAATGAGGGAAATGGCTACTATGAGATGTTTCTAGTGATCAAAATAAATGGAAAACAAAGCCCCCCTACTCTCGAGCTTTCGGATTTTCGTCGACTTCGAATATAACCGGCGACAAAACATACCGAGGACAGGCCGCTACCTTAGACGACCAGCATAAGTCAATGTTTTTTGATACAGATCAAAAATAGCCATCAGATCTGGCTGACCATTGAACCAAATCCCTTTGTGTGCCACTAAAAATTTCATGCTACTGAAGAAAGTATCTGACCTTTTATCTAAAAGCTGTAACTCAGTTTAAAAGCGCATCAGAGTAGAGGCAAAAAAAATACTTATAGCACGTTTTCTTGAACTCAGTAGGCTTTCCAATTTCAAACTAGAGATAGCTATGCAAACCTATAAATACTACCCCAAAAATCCGCCTACCTTTGGCACCGTCCTGCTGACGTCTTATGGCTTGTTCGCCCATGTAAATGAGATACTCCTGTCTCATATCGCTGATGTCTTAAGAATTTGCAAGGAGGTCACCGATGGCTTCGACGACGAGAAACATCACTTAAGGGCGCTTATGCTGATGATCGCTGACGTTCCAGAAGAACCTTTACTCAACACATCTGCCGCTCATAAGGGTTCCATTATCGCGTACAATTCTCTTGGCTACCTTTTATCCTGTGGATCTATTGGTGAAAATGCTAAGCGCATCATCCAGACGGGCAATAGTGTGTTTCTTGTGGAGCTAAATGGTACTATTGATAACCCGACAGTCGATCTCAAAGTTTTCAACTCCTGGCCGCAGTATCAAAAATTCCTTAGACCCATTTTAAGCATGCAATCCTGATTTAAGGTCTAAAGGTGGGCCGCTTTGGCTTAGGTATGGGCGCTTTCTTTGCCCGTACGTAATGGCTTGAATTTAGGATCAATAGCGCTGTATTGACTAAAATCCTTTGGGGCAGTATTTTCAATTCAAAGGTCGGCGAATCTGCCGCTTACCTCGCCTGTGATAAAAGCGGGTTGTACTGATGTTCGAGTGCCAAAGCCACATCTGCACTTTGGTAATATCGGCATCATGCTTCAGGCCGTTGGTCGCTGCGATTGCGTGCAGACCGTGCACGCCTGGGTACTCGACGACTATGCCGGCGTTCTTAGCATAGGCCTCGCCCACGGTGCCTCGCAGGAGCGAAACGACGGACCGGGCCTCGTTGCGTATTCAATATCCTGCTCCAGGCACACGTAGATGCGCTCGGCGGCCACGGGATGCAGGTGCAAAAAGTGCATATTGCTTCCTTTGCCGTAGATCCACAAGTTTTTGATGCCGCATCGTTCATGCACGTCGAAGGTGCAGTTGTCCCGCGTCTTCGCTGCGCAGGCCATGGTACGCACGACCAGAATCGCACGGTCGCGCAGTTCTTTCATGATGTCTGTGTTGGGAGTATCAAGCATTGTTGCCGAGGGCGGGAGTCTTGCCTTCGTTGCTTTCTGTACGGGGATCGTTTGACGCTGTTCACAGGGTTGCGCCAACGACCGTATTGTTTTCCAGGAATTGGTCGAAGAGACTGGCCAGCGCAGCCAGTTTGCACCGGATGCCCCCCTCCCCGTTGGGCGGCTGTCATATAGTTTAGACAGACGGTTGTTTGCCTAGCCTGCAATCGGAGATGTGTATAGCTAACCGGCAAGCTCCGGGGCTCGGTAGAGCAGGGAAGTCCATGCTACTACCGCACTTGAATTGCATGGAAATGACTAGAGCGTCCAAGTCCAATCTCGCATCTACCCTTCCATTCCAAACCCATGGGACCAATGTAAGGTTTTCTAAGGCGCATCACTTTTCAATCAGTCATTGTTTCTCCTTTGAGTCAGATCCTCATTGGAGACCTTATGCGTTTGTATCTGTGCGAGAAACCCAGCCAGGGTAAAGACATCGCCGCTGTACTCGGAGCCAAAACACGAGGTGACGGCTGCATCAAAGGCAATGGTGTGGCCGTCACCTGGGGAATTGGTCATTTGCTTGAAACAGCTCCTCCCGATGCCTACGGCGAGCATCTGAAAAACTGGAGCCTGGACTCACTTCCAATCCTGCCTGCGGAATGGAAAGTGCTCGTCAAGCCGAAAACGGCCAGCCAGTTCAAAATCGTCAAGCAACTACTCAAACATGCCACCGAGCTCGTTATTGCGACGGACGCTGACCGCGAGGGAGAAATGATCGCGCGCGAGCTGATCGAGTATTGTGGCTATCGGGGACCGATTCAAAGACTATGGCTGTCTGCGCTCAATGAAGCATCCATCCGCCAGGCGCTCAGCAGTGTCAAGCAAGGCTCTGAGACCTATCCGCTGTACCTGTCGGCGCTGGCACGCTCCAGAGCGGACTGGCTGATCGGTATGAACTTCTCTCGGCTGTTCACTCTTCTCGGACGACAGGCCGGCTACACCGGTGTCCTTTCAGTAGGCCGCGTTCAAACCCCTACCCTTCGCCTAGTGGTCGACCGGGATCGAGAAATTTCAAACTTCATACCCAAGCCGTTCTGGGGTATAGACGTCCAGCTCCGGACTGTCGGGCACTCGTTCCTGGCTAAGTGGGTCGCAGATGAGTCAGTCGTAGATGAGGACGGCCGCTGCCTTGATCAGAGTGCGGCAACTGCCGCGCTCAATGCTCTGAAAAATAGCCAGGCCGCTACAACCCTCTCTGTAGAGACCGAGCGTGACCGGGATGTCGCTCCGCTCCCTTTCGATCTGAGCACACTGCAGGAGGTGTGCTCAGCTAAATTCGGGCTCGGAGTTCAAGAGACGCTCGACATCGCACAGTCCCTCTACGAAACCCACAAAGCCACAACCTACCCCAGAACTGATTGCGGTTATCTGCCAGAGAGCATGCTGGATGAAGTGCCGATGGTCCTTGACGCACTGAACCGAACGGATCCCGACATTGGTAAGACGCTACTGCTGATTGATCCGGAGCAACGCTCCCGTGCGTGGAACGACAAAAAAATCACTGGCCCCCACCATGGAATCATTCCGACCCTGGAACCCACAAAACTGACAGCAATGTCAGAGAAGGAGCGCAAGGTCTATGAATTGATCCGAGCCCACTTTCTTGCGCAATTTCTGCCCCACCATGAATACGATCGTACCGTGGCGACCTTTGAATCCAATGCAGTTTCACTCCAGTCAGTGGGCAAGCGAATAGTGGTAGCGGGCTGGAAAATTTTATTTTCTGGCTCATTCGAGGGCGAGGAAGAGAGTGAGGAAAGTGGAGGCCGGTCCCAGACCTTGCCAATGCTGCAGGTTGGTTCTCGATCTGACATCCAGGACCTGCAGCTGAAGGCAATGAAGACAGAACCACCCAAGCCCTACACCGAGGGCACGTTGATCAAGGCGATGAAGACCATTGCCAAGTTGGTCAAGGACCCAAGGCTGGCTCAGAAGCTCAAAGAAACTACAGGCATTGGAACTGAGGCTACTCGGGCGGCCACGATCCAAGGCCTGATCGACCGAGGGTCCCTCATCAAGAAAGGTCGGGCACTGCGGGCATCTGACGCAGCATTTTCACTGATTGATGCGGTCCCTCCTGCCGTGGCCGACCCCGGCACCACTGCGATCTGGGAACAGGCGCTGACAATGATCGAACAAGGCACGCTGACGCTCGATGACTTTATTGCCAAGCAATCGAGCTGGATCACCAGGCTCGTCGATCAGTATAAAAGCACAACGTTATCGATTAATGTGCCCGAAGGTCCAAAATGCCCATTGTGCAACGCTAAATCCTCTCAGCGTAAAAGCTCCTCAGGGAGCTTTTGGGCGTGCACACGGTATCCGGAATGCAAAGGCACAGTGAACATTGGTCCGGCGAAGAAAAAAACCTCAGGCAAGGGCACCAAGGCGCGCATCCCAGCAGCCAAGAACGCTTGAGGCAATGGTTATGGCGGGCTCGCAAATGA
>NZ_LJPW01000147.1 GCF_001400735.1 Pseudomonas caricapapayae | reverse complement strand
CGAACCAGTACAACGGCATCTGTAAAGCTCACCGGGAACGCCCACGGGCATAGGCTGCAGGCGCTCGTCGAGGACGTAAACCCGAGTGTTGGCGACAGGCCCGCCGATGTGTAGCGAGCCATTGGCCATTACTTGCCCGGAGGTGGCGACGACCGTCGTTTCAGTCGGGCCGTAATTGTTGACCACGGCATAGCGGCGGTTGTGCACGAATTGACGAAGGCGATCGCCGCCGATCAGCAGAGTTCGCAGGGTCGGATGGTCTTCTGCCTGGCTGAAAGCATATTCGGCCACCGGAGTGGGAAGAAAGCTGACGTCCAGCGGCTGGGCACGCCACCAGTTCAGCATCGCTTCAATATCCTCTCCGCTGTCCTGAACCGGAGCCAGGTGCAGGGTTGCCCCCGCGCACAGGGTCGGCCAGAGTTCCCAGGCCATTGCATCGAAGCCAAACCCTGCCAGGCATGACGTATGGCTGCCTGCCTTGACATCGAACGCGTTGCAATGCCAGTCAACCAGATTGGCCAGCCTACGGTGCTCCACCATTACGCCTTTTGGCTGGCCGGTGGAACCCGATGTGTAAATGACGTACACCAGATTGTCGCTGCTCAGCCCCGGCACCAGCGGATTGCTGTCAGTCGATGGGGACTCAGTGCAATGATCCAGCTCGATCAGCGGCATTGCCATCGGCGGCAGGCGTTCGATCAGCGTCGACAGCGTCAACACCACCACCGGCGCACTGTCGCTGAGCAGGTAATGCAGACGTTCGCGCGGGTGTGACGGATCGATTGGCACATAGGCAGCGCCCGCCTTGAGAACCGCCAGAAGCCCTACCAGTGTCTCCAGGCCACGGCGGGAAACGACAGCCACCCGATCGTCAGGCCGCACCCCTTGGTAGATCAGGCGCTGGGCCAGTGCATTGGCCTGCCGGTTGAGTTGCGTGTAGGTCAGGTATTGCTCCTGATAGACCGCTGCCACTGCATACGGACGGGTACGGGCCTGCTGTTCGATGCGTCGATGAATCAGCTGTTCATCCGCAGCGGCCCTATGCGTCTGGTTCCAGGCCTGTATTTGCGAGTGCTCGGCAGGTGTTGACAGGCGGAAGTCCTGCAGCTTGAGCTGCGGGCTTTCCAGCCCCTGCTCCAGTATGTGCAGCAGACGCCCGGCGATGGCCTGGGCCTCGGCATCCTCTACCCAGGCACGGTGGTGGACCAGATGCAGCGAGGCCTCATCGTTGTGGCTGTTGCTGCGCAAATGAATGGCAAGTGGTGTGGCCTCGTAACCATTGGATACTTTTACCGTCTGAGCCTGGGCCTCGCCGTAGCAGTAATCATGGTCTTCAAGCTCGTAGGATACCGAGACTTCGAACAACTGCGCCCGCTCTTCACGGGATAGTTCGAGGCTCCGATTGAGCTCGCTCAGCGGGTAGCGTTGGTGACGAAAATCGCGTTTCAGCGCGTCACGCACCTCGACCACCAGAGCGCCGAAGTCCAGTGTCTCGGCGAAGGCCATGCGCACTGCGCTGACCTGAGCGAAATGGCCCAGGGTTGCCTTGAAGCGTGCCCCGCTGCGGTTTAGCAGTGGCAACCCTGCAACCCATTCGTTGCGTTGCGCCGTGCGGGTGAAATAGACGTGCAGAACCGCCAGCAATACATGAAACGCCGAAGCGTTGTGGCGCTCGGCAAATTGCTTCATACGTACATGCAATGCCTGAGGAAGTGCCTGCACCCATGCATGGGAGGGTGCAGGGTCTGTCGCTCTGCGGTTGTGATAGCGCGATACCAGCAACGGCTCCGGCAGATCACGGTATTTTTCCAGCCAGTAGGCTTCGTCCAGCGAATATCGCTTCGACGCCTGGTACAGCGCATCGTCTGCAATGAATGCGCTGTAGCCTGGCGCATTGATGTCGAGGCGCTCGCCTGCCCTCAATGCGCTGTAAATCTCGCCCAGAGACTTGAACAGTTGCCCGAAGCCCCAACCATCCAGAATCAGGTGGTGGGCCTGCCCTGCCAGCCAGTAACGATCATGGGCGACACGAATGAGGCAGAAGTCAACCAGCGGGCTGCCATCAAGTGTGTAGGGACGCCGCATCTGGTCATTGACCAGCGCTCGCGCTGCATGCTCCGGTTCTGGATGATCCCTGAAGTCGTGCAGCGGCATGGGCTGCGGCATGGCAGCCGCATAGGATTGGAGCGGCAAGCCATCCGGCCCGGCCCCAGGCACAAGCAATGTGCGCAGGCTTTCGTGAGCGGCAACCAGATGATCAAGCGCTTGATGCAGCATGGTCGGATCGACCGGTCCGGTCAGTTGCAGGTAGCCGCCGATGTTATAAAGCGGAGAGTCGCCACGGCTGATCTGGTCAAGCCAGATATCACGCTGAGCAGCGGTCAGAGAAAAAGTTTCGGCGGCAGGGGCACGCATGGCTCAAGATCCTTCTTGGCAGGTAGGCCGCGGATTAAGCACTGCCGACCGGACGATGTATGGCCCCTTAAACCCGGACAGGACCCGGCGGCTGGCTTATAGCCACACCTCATGGCAAACGCATGTGCGGCGGGTTGAAAATCTGTCCCTGTTTTCCGCTACAGACGCGAAGCAAAAGCTTAGGCTGAATACCAAAAGACCCAGTGCCATCATCAGGCTTATACGTTATTGCAATCAGAAGTTGCCGCGCAGCAATTGGCCATGGCCTGTTACTGCGCGGTCGGAATCAGGAAAGCTCAAGATGAACACGGCGCAACATTTCGAATACAGCGACGATCCACGCTTCTATCTGCAACTGGCTCAGTTGGTTTCCAGTACCGGCGACACAACGTTTGCCGGGCAGATGCTGCAACTGGTCGATTCGCTGGTGCCTATTCACGGGGTTGACCTCAGTGAATGGACGCTGGACGTACGTGAGAGCAGCATCAGCCGCATCCATCTGCTCGGCAGTGCCGGTCTGCAGCAGGACACTCCGAACATCGAGGCAACCGGCCATCCTCTGCTGTCAAGCATTCTGCATATGCAGGACCCATTGCTGGTCCAGTTGAAGAATCCGCTTGGTGCGCAACACCCGCAGCACAACACTCACCAGTGCAATCTTGTTTCCAGCAGCGGTGACCGTCGACGGATCATCTGCTTCTATCGGTCGGCCACCTTGCGGGCGTTCTCGCTGAGCGAACTGTCATTGCTCAAGAGTCTTTCCGACACGCTGCTGCCGCTGGTGGAACATCACGCGCAAATCCTCGCCCAGGCAGGTGATCGCAATGCCCGTGTCGAGCCAGAACCCGGTTCACTGGATCAGGCATTCAGCGGCAGGCTGGCGCAGGATTCGGTCACGCTGTCCGCACGCGAGCAGGAGGTTTGTCTGGGTTTGCTGACCGGCGGAACCGTGGCCGAAATGGCGCAGCGCTTGAAGGTAAAGAACAGTTCGGTGGAGACCTACCTCAAGCGTGCCACTGCCAAACTGGGTGTCAGCGGTCGACACGGTCTGGCTCGCTGGATGGCTGGCGGTTGAGCACCCGGTAAAGGCATGTTCCATGCGCGCAGAAAAAAGGGCCGTTACCGGCCCTTCCCTTGCCCGCTCTCAGTCAAGCCGGAACGCAATTACGCTGTCGCCCAGCGTGGTCCCGAGTGATCCGTGACCGCCGGCCGCAATGATCACGTACTGTTTGCCGTCGTTGCCGGTATAGGTCGAAGGCGTCGCCTGCCCACCTGCCGGCAATTCATGCTCCCAGAGCACTTCCCCGCTGTTGACGTCGTAAGCGCGAAAGAAGTTATCCGCCGTCGCCCCCTGAAATGCCAGCCCGCCTGCTGTGACCAGCGGGCCACCGTGGGCTACCATGCCCATCGGAAAACCGACCGGGAAACGTGCCTGCATGAAGTTGGTCTTGAGGTTTTTGGTCGTGCCCACTCGTCGAGTCCAAACGGTTTTACCGGTGGCCAGATCGACCCCGGCCAGGGTCCCCCACGGTGGTGCAGTACAGGGAATGCCAAGGCTGGAGGCGAATCTTGAAATACGGATGGCGTAGTCACCGGCGAAATTCTCGTTCCAGTACGGTTTGCCTTCCTCGGTGAACAGGCGTTTTTCTTCTGCCTGCTCGGGCCGCTTGATCAGGTTGTAGATGTAGGCAAGGCGCACGGGTGCCGCAATGAGTAGTTGACGGTCAGGATCAACGGCCACCGAGCCCCAGTTGAATACACCGATGTTGCCGGGGTAGATCAGCGAGCCGGTCTCTGTGGCCGGTGTCCAGGGGTTGCCGTCATAACGAAGTCTGTTGTAGGTGATCCGGCAGGCCATCTGGTCAAAGGGCGTGACGCCCCACATGGATTTCTCCGTCAGCGCCGGCGGGATGAAGTTAACCCTTGAGACCGGCTGGGTCGCAGCAAAGCGCTCGCCCGCAATGCCGCCTTCGGTGTGCACACTGACCTGATCGACAGGCACTATCGGCTCGCCCGTCAGGCGGTTGAGCACAAAGATGTTGCCTACTTTGGTCGGCAGCAGCAGCGCAGGCTGCTTGCTGCCCTCTTTTCCCAAGGTCAGCAGCGAAGGCTGTGAGGGGTTGTCGCGATCCCACAAGTCGTTGTTCGACGACTGGAATTTCCAGCGCAGCGCACCGGTCTTCAAGTCCAGCGCCACCAGTGCATCACGAAATTTCTCGGTGTTGCTGCCAGGGTCTCGCCGGGTGCCGGTTTCGTCAGGCGATGCGTTGCCGAAAGGAACGTACACCAAACCGTTTTCAACATCGGCGCTGAGGGTTGCCCAGGCAACCGGTGTGTCCTGCGGATAGTTCCGGTCAGCCGCTACTGGCTGGGTGCTGTCCGGGTTTTGCGGGTCGAAGTTCCATACCAGCTCGCCGGTCATGACGTTGAAGGCGCGAATGACGCCGGACGGATTGCCAGCGCTATAACCGTTATCCATTACAGAACTGCCAATAACGATCAAGTCGCCCGCAATGAGCGGCGCAGAGGTCTGCATCAGCGCATGAGGGCGAATCTTGCCCATGTTGATGCTCAAGTCGATCACACCGCCAGTGCCAAAATCACTGCACAGGTTGCCAGTGTCTGCATCAAGCGCGACCAGCCTGGCATCTGCCGTGGCGGTGATGATGCGTTTTGCGCATTGGACGGGCTGCTGCGTCTTGCCCGTCGCACCGGATATGGCGGAATAATAGCTGACACCCCGGCAGGTCTGATGCTGCTGAAGGTAAGAACGTTTTTTCTCGGGCGTGTATTTCCAGGCCAGTTCTCCGCTCTGCGGATTCAGCGCATGCACTTCGTTATGAGGTGTACACACATACACCCGATCGTTGATCTTCAGAGGCGTGGCTTCAAAGGTGTACTCGCCGGCATCCTTGCCTGCATCCCGCAGGTCGCCGGTATGGTATTCCCAGGCAACCGACAGCGTGCCGACGTTTTTCGGGGTGATCTGATCGAGACGGGAAAAGCGCTGACCTGCCTGGGTCCCGCCATATGCCGCCCAGTCATTGCCTGCCGAGTCGGCGCTGCGGGTGGTCACTGCGTTGCTGATCTGCCCTTGAAGCGGGTACGGGTCATGGAACATCAGTGCGACCACAATCAACAGCATCACACCCAGCGTACTGCCGAGAAAGGGGTGAAAACGACGGTTATCGCTAGTCGAACGAGCCTGATAGAGCGGCCGCACCACCCAGGGCAGCGCCAGCCAAAGACCGATCAGTGCAAAAAGATCGCCGCGGGGTATCCACTGCCATTTGTCAAAGCCGACTTCGTAGACGATCCAGATCAGAATCCCCCACATGATCAATGCATACAGGGTCAGCGCCGACTTCTTCTTCAGGAATACCAGAGTGGCCGTGGCCAGCAAGCCCAGGGCAATCACCGAGTAGGCTGGAGACCCCCCGGCGGCGACCAGTTGCGCCCCCATGAACAGCAGAATAAAACTCAGTATCGCGATCACGATACCTGTCGCTTTCAGCATCATCGTCCTTGTCCTTTCTTGTTATTCGATCTTGCGCCGCAAATGTTTCAAAAAACCGCTATCAGTTTTTGCGTGTCGCATCATCCAGCGCAAGGATGGTGTGGGCGTTGGTGACGGTGGTCGCCAGCGTGTTGATCACCCCGGAGCGCAAGGCCCCCAGTGTCGCGGCTGCCTTGGTGTTTTCGCTGGCGATGGCCACTACATCCGGGATGCGAAACAGCTCATGCACGGTCAGACCGATGACCCTGCCCTGAATGGCATTGACTGCGGGCTGGCCGTGAATATCGATGAAATCATAGCCCATCATGTCCCCCACCGTGCCGGACAGCCTGGCCTGGGCAATTTCCTGCGGGGAAAACCAGCCCATACGCACCATGTTGCTGTTTTCGCTCATGTCACCAATGCCGATCAGTGCCATGTCGGCGCGGCGGGCGCGGTCCAGCGTCGAGCGCACGGTGTCGTTGCTGATCAGGATACTGCGCAGCTCGGGGTTGGCTACCAGAGCCGGCGCGTAAAGGCTTTCGCTTTCGCCGCCGAAGCGCAGCGCCAGACGACGGCAAATGTGATCGGGGTTCATGTATTCGCCGGCCTTGAGCGAACCGCCGATGGCGCAGACAAATGTGCAGTTGCGCGTCACCGGCAGGAACACGTTATCTGCCACTGCGCCAACGTTTCTGCCCATGCCGACCGCGACGATCATGCCGTCGCCCAGGGTTTTGTTCAGATAATTGGCGACCAGGCTGGCGACTGCCGAGCGCTGGGTATCGGGATCGCTGTGGTCGACTGCAATCAACGCTCGGTCCAGCTGGAAGCGCTCTACCAGCGCCAGTTCCAGCTCGTTGTTCATCGCCGGGTGCTGTAACACCCGTACTTCGACAATGCCCTCATCGCGTGCGCGTTTGAGCAGTCGGCTGACTTTTGCGCGCGACAGGTCAAAACGTTTGGCAATGGCTTCCTGAGTGACGTTCTCGAGGTAATACAGCATTGCGACTTCAGTCATCAGGTCGATGTCGCTGGCCATGCGCTGGGTACTGTCACTCATGTGGACGGGCTTCCGTTTCGGCGTCAAAGGCGCATTCTCCCTACTCCCGCCCGGTGCCGTCCACTCACTATTGATGCCCGTCGCGCTCTATCGCGTTTATGCGCTCGACCTTGGCCCCGGAGCGGGCAGCCTCGAACTCCGACTCCAGAAAGGATTTGACGATGCTTTTCGCGAGTTCGGTGCCGATCACCCGTGCACCGATGGAAAGAATTTGCGCATCGTTGCTTTTGCGCGCCCGCTCTGCCGAATAGGTGTCATGGGCTTGCGCAGCACGGATACCCAGGACCTTGTTGGCCGAGATTGCCATGCCTATTCCAGTGCCACAGACAAGCACACCAAGCCGCTGCTCGCCGGCGTTGATCGCCGTAGCGACTGCCAGAGCAATGTCCGGATAAAGCACCGGCGCAGTGGAGTGCGTGCCGAAATCGGTCACCGGGTAGCCCAGCGTCTCGATATGGCGTTTCAACAATTCCTTGAGTTCATAACCCGCTTCATCACATCCGATAGCCACCGCGAAAGGTGTGTTCATGGCATCAGGCTCCGCTGCCGAGGTCTTATTGTCTGATCAAATGTTCATTCATTGAAATTCCGACCAATCATTTCTCGGGCATTAGCGGCGCAGTGTCAAGCTTGTTTTTGAATGATTGCTCAGCGAATACGCTTTAACGAGGCAAGAGTGGCCAGAATCAAGCGTCTTAAAACTTTTACAGGAAAGAGATTGACTGATCAGAATTTCATTTGATACACATATGCTCACTGATCGACTCATCAGTGCACCTAATAAGAATTCACAGCACGAGGACACGCCAATGGCTACGCCATTACTGCTCCAGGCTGAAAACGTTACCAAGGCCTATGCCGGTATCCCCGCCTTGCGTGACGGGCGCCTCTCATTGCGAGCAGGGAGCGTGCATGCCCTGTGTGGTGGCAATGGCGCAGGCAAGTCCACGTTCCTGAGTATTTTGATGGGCATCACCCAGCGTGATGGCGGCACCATCCTCCTCAATGACCAGCCTGTGCAGTTCAGCCGTCCTGGCGACGCCCTTGCAGCTGGAATCGCAATGATTACCCAGGAGCTGGAGCCCATCCCCTTCATGACTGTTGCCGAGAACATCTGGCTGGGCCGCGAACCGCGCCGTGCCGGCTGCATCGTCGACAGCAAAGAGCTGAATCGACGTACCCGCGAACTGCTGGAAGAACTCGAGTTCGATGTCGACGCCACCAGCCCCATGCACTTGCTGAGTGTTGCGCAGATACAACTGGTGGAAATTGCCAAGGCGTTCAGTCATGACTGCGAAGTGATGATCATGGATGAGCCCACCTCGGCCATTGGTGAGCGTGAGGCGCAAACCCTGTTCAAGGCCATTCGCCGACTGGCTGCCCGAGGTGCCGGCATTATCTATGTATCCCACCGCCTCAGCGAGCTGGCGCAGATTGCCGACGACTACAGCATCTTTCGTGACGGTGCCTTTGTCGAAAGCGGACGCATGGCTGATATCGACCGGGCACATCTGGTGCGCGGAATCGTCGGTCAGGAGTTGCAGCGCATCGATCACAAGGTCGGTCGTGAATGCGCTGCCGAGTGTTGCCTGGCGGTCGACAACCTGAGCCGTAACGGCGAGTTCGAAGACATCAGCCTGCAGGTGCGTCATGGCGAAATTCTCGGCATTTATGGCCTGATGGGATCAGGCCGCAGTGAGTTCCTCAACTGCCTGTATGGCCTGACCACGCCTGACTCCGGCAGCGTCACCCTGCAAGGCAGGCCCATGCCGGTCGGCCTGCCCAAGGCGACCATTCGCGCCGGCGTTTCACTGGTCACCGAAGACCGCAAGGACAGCGGCCTGGTGCTCACTGGCAGCATCCTTTCCAACATCGCCCTGTCGGCTTACCGGCAGTTGTCGAGCTGGTCGCTGATCGATGCCCGCAGGGAGCACAGCCTGGCCGAAGAGATGGTCAGGCGCCTGCAGATCAAGACGGCGTCGCTGGATCTGCCTGTCTCGTCGATGAGCGGCGGCAACCAGCAGAAAGTGGTGCTCGCCAAATGCCTGTCAACCGACCCGGTCTGCCTGCTCTGCGATGAGCCGACTCGAGGCATTGACGAGGGGGCCAAGCAGGAAATCTATCACCTGCTGGATCAGTTCGTGCGCGCTGGCGGTGCCGCCATCGTGGTCTCGTCGGAGGCGCCGGAACTGTTGCGCCTCAGTGACAGAATTGCCGTGTTCAAGGGTGGCAGGCTGGTGACCATCAGCAGCGATGCCGATCTTTCCCAGGAAGTCCTGCTGAGTCTTGCCTCATGAATGCCAAAACCGCTATTGCTCCCGCCACCACCGCAGCACCACGCAGCCGTCTGCGCCTGTCCCTCGATCGCTTCGGCCTGCCGCTGGTGTTCATTCTGCTGTGTCTGGTAATGGCTTTTGCCAGCGAATACTTCATGACCTGGCGCAACTGGATGGACATCCTTCGCCAGACCTCGATCAACGGCATTCTCGCGGTCGGCATGACCTACGTGATCCTGACCAAAGGTATCGACCTGTCCGTTGGCTCTATTCTGGCGTTTGCCGGATTGTGCAGCGCTCTGGTGGCGACGCAGGGTTACGGCCTGCTGGCTGCGGTCAGTGCAGGGATGTTTGCCGGAGCGATGCTCGGTGTCGTCAATGGCTTCATGGTTGCCAACCTCTCAATTCCGCCATTTGTGGCCACTCTGGGCATGCTCAGTATCGCCCGTGGCATGACCTTCATTCTCAATGATGGCAGTCCGGTAACGGACCTGCCCGAAGAGTATCTGGCGCTGGGCATCGGCCGGGTCGGCCCGATTGGTGTGCCCATCATCATCTTCGCCGTGGTCGCACTGATTTTCTGGATGGTGCTGCGCTACACCACTTACGGGCGTTATGTGTACGCCGTCGGCGGCAATGAAAAAAGCGCACGTACCTCCGGGATCGGCGTGCGCAAGATCATGTTTTCGGTGTACGTGGTTTCCGGGTTGCTCGCGGGCCTGGCCGGGGTGGTGTTGTCTGCCAGAACCACTTCCGCCCTGCCCCAGGCCGGCATGTCCTATGAGCTGGATGCCATCGCAGCTGTGGTCATTGGTGGCACGAGCCTGTCCGGAGGCACCGGCAGTATCGTCGGCACATTGTTCGGTGCACTGCTGATCGGTGTGATCAACAACGGCCTCAACCTGCTGGGTGTGTCTTCCTATTACCAACAGGTCGCCAAGGGCCTGATCATCGTGTTTGCAGTGCTGATTGACGTGTGGCGCAAGAAAAAACGCTAGTTGCTTTTCCTCTGTATGAACGACTGACTACAACAATAACGAGGTTCTCATCATGAAATTCGGTACATCCCTGGCCGCGGTCGCGGCGCTCTCCCTGCTCGCCAGCAGCATAGCCCTGGCCGCCGATGGCAAGACCTACAAGATTGGCGCTGCAGTGTATGGCCTCAAGGGGCAGTTCATGCAGAACTGGGTGCGTGAGCTCAAGGAGCATCCGGCGGTCAAGGACGGCACCGTGAAGATCACTGTATTCGACGGCAACTATGACGCGCTGACCCAGAACAACCAGATCGAAACCATGATCACCCAGCATTACGATGCGATCATTTTTGTGCCTATCGACACCAAGGCAGGCGTCGGCACCGTGGCAAGGGCAATGGAGAACGACATTCCGGTGATCGCCTCCAACACTCGGGTTGCCGGCAACAAGGTGCCTTATGTCGGCAACGACGATGTCGAAGGTGGCCGCCTGCAGGCACAGGCGATGGTCGACAAGCTCAAGGGCAAAGGCAATGTGGTGATCATTCAGGGGCCGATTGGCCAATCGGCGCAGATTGATCGGGAAAAGGGCGAGCTGGAAGTTCTGGGCAAACACCCGGACATCAAGATCATCGAGAAGAAGACCGCCAACTGGTCGCGTGCCGAAGCCCAGACACTGACCGAGGACTGGCTCAATGCCCATCAGAACGGTGGTATCTCCGGAATCATTTCGCAGAACGACGACATGGCGCTCGGTGCCTTGCAGGCGTTGAAATCCCGCAATCTGAAGCCTGCTGACGTACCGATCACGTCCATCGACGGCATGCCTGATGCCATTCAGGCCGCCAAGAAAAATGAAATCACCACCTTCCTGCAAGACGCTCAAGCCCAGTCTCAGGGTGCCCTCGATGTCGCCCTTCGCACCCTGGCCGGGAAAGATTACAAGCCGCAGTCGGTGATCTGGGAGCGCTACGCCAAGGACGTGAAGTGGGGCGACGGCACTGACAAGAACTACATCCTGCCCTGGGTGCCTGTCACCGACGCTAATGCCGACGCGCTGTATCAGCAGGTCAGCGGCGGCAAGTAAGCGGTCTGAGATTCCCGCTTCTGCCCGGAGGGCGTGGGAGCGAAGCGTCGCCCGGTTCGCTCCCACGGCCTTCGGCCAGAATCAAAAGCTGACGTGTTTGAGTCTTCAAAAAAACAGCGCTACAGGAGTCATTTTCATGTCTGAATTCTGGAACAAGGCCTTCGATCTCGATGGCCGTTGCGCGGTCATCACCGGCGGAGCTGCCGGGATAGGTCTTGCCTGTGCCCGCTTGCTGGCAGAGCGCGGTGCGCGGGTCGCACTGCTGGACCGTGATCCGGCGGTAGTCGATGTGGCTGCCAGCCTTGGCAGCGCGCATGTCGGTATTGCGGTCGATCTGCGCCGGGTCGATCAGGCCAACAGCGCCATCGACACGGCTTTCGAGCACTTCAAGCGCATTGACTACCTGGTCAACAGCGCCGGTGTGGCCCTGCTGGACAAGGCTGTCGATGTCAGCGAAGACGCTTGGGACACGACACTGGATATCAACCTCAAGGCCAGTTTCTTCGTCGCCACGGCCTGCGCGCGACACATGCTCGGCCAAGGCAGCGGACGCATTGTCAACCTTGCCTCGCAGGCCGCAGTCATTGGCCTGGACCGGCACGTCGCCTACTGCGCAAGCAAGGCCGCAGTGGTCGGCATGACCAAAGTGTTGGCAATGGAGTGGGCACCGCACATCAACGTCAATGCCATCTCGCCCACCATCGTCGAGACCGCGCTGGGCAAAAAAGCCTGGGCGGGCGAAGTCGGAGAACGGGCCAAATCGCAGATTCCGGCAGGCCGCTTCGCCCAGCCGGAGGAAATAGCCGGGCTGGCGCTGTATCTGCTGAGTGATGCCGCCAGCATGATCACCGGCGAAAACGTAGTGATCGACGGCGGCTACAGCATCCAGTAATTCATTTTCCTGTCGTGAGGTTTATCGTCATGTCCACCGTCACCGAACGCACTGCCGAACAACTCTCTCCTGTGATTCCGGCCACCATGCAGGCGGTGGTTTGCTATGGCCCGGAAGATTACCGGCTGGAGACCGTCGATGTGCCGACGCCCGGCCCTGACGAGATTCTTACCAAGGTCGAGCTGTGCGGGATCTGCATGGGCGACATCAAGACCTATCGAGGCGCTCCCTCGTTCTGGGGCGATGCCGAGCAGCCCCGCTACGTCAAACCACCGATGATTCCCGGCCATGAATTTGTCTGCCGAGTGGTCGCGCTCGGCCCCGGAGCGGAAAAGCGCGGTGTACAGATCGGCGACCGGGTGATCTCCGAGCAGATCGTGCCGTGCTGGGGCTGCCGTTTCTGCAACCACGGGCAATACTGGATGTGTCAGAAACACGACCTGTATGGCTTCCAGAACAACGTGCAGGGCGCGATGGCCCAGTACATGATTTTCACCAAGGAAGGCATCATCCATAAAGTGCCGGATTCGATCGCCCCGGACGAAGCGATCCTGATCGAACCGCTGGCCTGCTCGTTGCACGCTGCAGAGCGGGCCAACGTCGATTTCGACGACATCGTGGTCGTTGCCGGCGCGGGTACGCTGGGCCTCGGAATCATCGGCGCAGTACGTATGCGTAACCCGAAAAAGCTCATTGTGCTCGACATGAAACCCGAGCGCGCCGCCCTCGCCCTGCGCATGGGCGCCGATGAGGTATGGAACCCCGCCGAAGTCGATGTGCTGGCAAAGATCCGGGAGATAACCGGCGGCTACGGTTGCGACATCTATATAGAAGCCACAGGGCACCACAAGGCGGTCAATCAGGGCCTGGCGATGCTGCGCAAACTCGGTCGTTTCGTGGAGTTCAGCGTGTTCAATGACGAGGCCACGGTGGACTGGTCGATCATTGGTGACCGCAAGGAGCTGGACGTGCTCGGTTCGCATCTCGGGCCCTATATGTACCCGCGCGCCATCGACTTTATCGGTAATCGCAAGATCGACATGCGCGATGTGGTCACGCACAAGTTCCCCCTGGCGGACTTCAAGCAGGCGTTTGCCGTCATGGAGCGCGGCGACAAATCACTGAAGGTCGTTCTGGAGCCTTGATCCACCCGATCCTTATAAAAAGAACACAGGAAATCGCGTTATGAATCGAGTGATAAACGATCCGGACCACGTGGTCGAGGACATGCTGCGCGGCATTCTGGTTGCGCATCCCGAACTCTCGCAGAGTGCCGGCAACCCGCGGGTCATCAGTAAAACCCGGCCGTCGGTGCAGGGTTCCGTCGGTATCGTCACAGGGGGAGGATCGGGCCATGAGCCAGCCTTTCTTGGCTACGTCGGCCCCGGTCTGGTGGACGCCGTGGCGGTTGGCGAGATTTTCTCCTCGCCCACCGCGAAAAGTTTCTTCGACGCCTTCCGTGCGGCGGATCATGGGGCTGGAATCGCCTGCCTGTACGGCAATTATGCGGGCGACAACATGAATGTGAAGCTGGCAATGAAAATGGCTGCCAGCAAAGACCTGCAAGTCCGGACCGTGGTTGCCAATGACGATGTGGCCTCCGCGCCCAGATCCGACATTGCCAAGCGGCGTGGTGTGGCCGGGGAAATTTTCATGTGGAAGGTCGGTGGCGCGGCGGCCGCACAAGGTTACGATCTGGATGGCGTAATACGTGTTGCGCAAAAAGCCGTGGACCAGTGCCGCTCCATCGGAGTTGGTCTGACGCCCTGTACCATTGCTGCAGTCGGCAAGCCAAACTTTCAGATCCCGGACGGCAAAATGGAGCTGGGCATTGGCCACCACGGCGAACCGGGGATCGAGGTCGTTGCGATCGAGTCCGCAGCGGCGATGGCAGAACGCATGTTGACGCCGATTCTCGCCGACAGGGATTTCAGCGCCGACGACAGCGTTGTCGTGCTGGTTTCCGGCCTTGGAGCGACACCGGTCATGGAGCTGTACATTTTCTACGCCGAAGTGGAGCGCCTGCTCGAGGCGCGGGATTTGAAGGTCCATCGCTGCTACGTCGGCAATTACTTCACGTCGCTGGAAATGATGGGCGTAACCCTGACCGTGCTGGGCCTGGATGCCGAACTGAAAACCCTGATCGACCACCCTTGCCGTTCCATCGGCCTGACACAGGCGGAGTGAACCATGAACCAGCCTTTCTCTGAGCAATTCTCTACCCGACATGGCACGGCCATCGTTGCCGATCTGGTGAGCGTGATTGTCGCCAACCGCGAATACCTCAGCGAGGTTGATGGCGCGATTGGTGACGGCGACCACGGTATCAACATGGCCAAGGGTTTCGCGCATTGCGGCCGGACCATCGAAGGCCGCCAATTGAGCCTTGCAGAAGCTCTGGATGAACTGACCCTCAGCCTCATGGAAGGCATCGGTGGCTCGATGGGGCCGCTGTACGGAAGCCTGTTTATCGGCATGGCCGATCGGGTGCGTAGCAGTGAGCAGATCAATGCCGCTACCTTCGCCAACCTGCTGCGCGGCGGGCTTGCTTCATTGCAGGACATCACCGAAGCCGGTGTCGGCGACAAGTGTCTGATGGACACCCTGATTCCGGCCGTCGAAGCCTTTGAGCAGGCCCACGCCCGAGGTGAATCATTCGGCGCAGCCCTCGATGCGATGAAAATCGCTGCATCACAAGGGCGCGATTCCACCCGTGATCTGGTGGCGAAGATTGGCCGAGCCAGTCGTTTGGGCGAACGGTCACTCGGCGTACTGGATGCAGGCGCGGTATCGTGCTGCCTGATATTGACGCAACTGGCGGATTCGGTGCAGGCGCGGCTGACGTCAGCGAAGGCCATGATTCATGAAAATCATTCATGAGACTATCCCGACAACGCCCCATTGTTGGCTGAATGACAGACCTATAAGGGGATCCGGACATCACAGCGGATCTGTTCACGCGGATTCGCTCGAGTTTCACCTGGAAACTGTTCATGTAAAATCCGAAAAAAATCACCGTAGTCATCGGCTCAGGCTCCATAAAGCAAGCCATCGCCCGCCCTGTCAGCGCGGGCAGACACGTGACCAAACGGGGGCTCTGGCTGCCCTGTTGCTGGGCCCGGAAGGCTCGTTCATCACCGGCAGCGACTTCTTGATGGACGGCGGCGTAACGGCCCGTACCGGTACGGCGATCTGGCACCGGAATAGTTACTCGCCGTTATTGGCCGCGTGGTAGTCGCCATCCGAGACCTTTTCCATCCAGTCAACCACCTCGCCTTCCAGCGCTTCGGCAATGGCGATGTGGGTCATGGCCGTTGTAGCGGTTGCGCCATGCCAATGCTTGACGTCGGGCGCAATCCACACAGTATCGCCGGGCTTGATCATGCGAACCGGCTGGCCTTGTTCCTGCACCAGCCCGGCACCTGCCGTGACGATCAGCGTCTGCCCCAAGGGATGGGTGTGCCAGGCAGTACGGGCTCCCGGTTCGAACGTTACCGTAGCTCCGCTTATTCTCGCGTCTTGCGAGCCCTTGAATGGCGCGTCGATACGCACGACGCCGCTGAAGTAATCGATCGGGCCGCTGGCTGAAGGCTGTGAACCGCTGGAGTTGATGACGATCATGGGGATCCTTGAGCGTTGTTAGAAGGCACGTCAATCTACCGGCCGAGAAATACTGCGACTATCCGCTAGAATCCGAAAATACTTATCGACAGGACTCATCAATGCTTCGGGAAAACGCTGCCGACCTGCTTGCCTTTCTTGCAGTCGCCAAAGAGCGAAGCTTTACCAAGGCAGCTGCCAGGCTGGGTGTTTCACAATCCGCACTGAGTCACACCGTTCGCGGCCTTGAAGCGCGCCTTGGGCTGCGCCTGCTGACACGTACCACGCGCAGCGTATCGCCCACGGAGGCTGGCGAACGCCTGATCCAGAAAGTAGGCCAGCATTTCGATGAAATCGAAATCGAGCTGGCAGGACTGAGCGACCTGCGCGACACCCCTGCCGGAAAGATTCGCATCAACGCGATGGATCACTCGCTGGACCTCATCATTCACCCAGTACTCAAGACCTTTTTGCACAAATACCCGGACATCAGTGTTGAGGTGTGTTGCGACTACAGCTTCGTCGACATCGCCGCTGAAGGGTTCGATGCGGGCGTGCGACTGGGTGAAGCTGTCGCGGACGGAATGATAGCGACCCGCATAGGCCCGGACATGCGCCTGTCAGTGGTCGGCTCTCCAGCCTACTTCGAAAACCGCACGAAACCCGAGACACCCAGAGACCTTACTGCGCACCGCTGCAACAATCTGCGCCTGCCTACCAATGGCGGCCTGTATGCCTGGGAGTTCGCCAAAGACGGCGAAACCCTCAATGTGCGAGTTACAGGCCAGGTCACGTTCAATGGTGTCTATCCGCTTCTGGACGCGGCGCTCGACGGTTTCGGGTTGAGTTACATCCCGCACGATCTGGTTGCCGAACCTATCGAAGCCGGACGTCTGATTCAGGTGCTGGAAGACTGGTCACCGACCTTTGCCGGCTTCCATCTCTATTACCCGAGCAGACGCCAGGCATCGCCTGCGTTTGCCCTGTTACTGGAAGCGTTGCGTTACAGGTGATTGATAAAACGATCGAAACGTGTGGCTCGGCAACGATCAATCACTGCGCATGCGCACGCGTCCTGACGGGCTCGCTGTTCTTCTCGGCATAATGACGTGCGCGACGCAACACATGCTGGGTGGCTCTGCGCGCCTCCTCCTTATTGAGTTCAACATGCGCTTCCAGCAATTGCTGGGCCTGTCGCGGTCGACGTTGCAGGAGGGCCTTGAGAATGCTGCCATGCTCTTCGTACGTTGCATCGATTCTGGAGGTGCTGAATTCGAGACGCCGGATGGTCCTGGTCTTCTCGGTGATCTCGTAATGCAGCCTGGCCATTTCCCGGTTACCCACGGCCTCGACCAACGCGCAATGGAACCGTTCGCCCAGCCCGGCGAGGATATCGGTGTCCCTCAATCGGTCTTTTTTCGGCACCAGCCATGTGCTTATTAGCTCGTCGATCAACGGCTCGACGCTCAAGTCCATCAAACCCAGCCTGGCGAGCGCCGCCAGCTCGAGCACCACACGAACGTCATACAGTTCTTCGAAGTGACGAGGGTCGAACGGCCGCACCTGCCAGCCGCTACGGTAATAAACCTCCACATACCCTTCCTGCTCCAGCCGGAACAGTGCCTGCCTGACCGGAGTACGACTGGCCTGAACACGTTCGGCCACCTCACCCTCGGTAAATCGCTCGCCTGGTAACAGGCGAAACTCGGAAATGTCTTCTTTGATTCGGGCATAAATCCGCTCGGACATGTTCTCCGGGCGTTCTTTCGACTTTTTCGCACATGCTGTCTGCATTGATGATTCGTCCTTGTAATCCGGTTACTTAACCTTGGCGCAACTGATCTGCGGCACTGCCGGACATCCACCAGCGTGGAAAATCTGCAATCCCTTCAATCACCGCATCCACGTTTTGCCGATGGGCCTCAAACAGCGTCGGATCATATTTTCCGGTACGCACCAGCAGGCTGCTGGCCCCGACGGCTTTCGCCCCTGCGCAGTCAGTCAGAATGTCATCGCCTACTACCAGAGTGCGGCTGGCGCAGGTATTGATTTTGCGCAAGGCAGCCTCGAAGAACATCGACGACGGCTTGCCCATGACCAGAGCCTTTACCCGCGCCGCGGCTTCAAGCCCGACGATGAAGGCACCGCAATCGAGGCGCTCACCGTCACGATCAAACCAGAACAGGTTTTTTTGCAATGCAATGAGACGGGCACCGCCTCGCAACATACGGAAACAGCGATTCAACGTGGCGTAATCGAAGGCTTCGCCGATATCGCTGATGACGACTACATCCGGGTTTGTGTCGTCTGTAACGATGCTACTGAACACCGCCCGCATCGAATCGGGGACCAGCAGATGGCACTTGAGGTTAGGGTGTTGCTGCAAATATCCCAGACACGCCGTGGTAGCGGTCTGAATTTCGTCCGGGACGACCTCTATTCCGGCGTGGCAAAGCTCCTCTGCCAGAGCCTCCGGCATCTTCGCCGTGGTATTGGTCAGCAATTGCAGCCTTAAACCCTGGGAACGCGCGAAGCTCAATGCATCGGCTGCGCCCGGTAGAGGCTGTCCCTTGAGCATGAGTGTGCCGTCGATATCTAAAAGCAGGCTGTCGAAGCGCATGGGCATGAATAAGCTCCCTGTGGCTGAAATTATCGAGTCAGGTATCAGGATGTGGCTGTCAGCCATTGGCGAATCGCGGGCAGTGGCACCTCAGCGTCGGCAGGAGGTGGCAACGGCGTGCTGCTGGCGTCCAGCAATACGCCACGCAACCAAGGGTCCGTGGCACATACCGTGTGGTCGCCCCCTTTTCGGCTGAGGCGAATGGCGTGTTCTGAGCGAGCGGCCAGCAGGCGGGTGCCTCGTGGGGACTGCCAGTAGCAACCGCCCGTCCAGCCGTCGGGAAAGACCTGCACGTCGGCGCACTGGAACATCGTCCACTGATCCTGAAACGGCTGCGCCAGGCTTTTGCGCCAGGCGTCGGTCACTGAGCCAGGGTCGTGTCCGGACAGCGCAAGTCGCGCCGTATTGAACAGCACCAGACCGTTGTCGGCCGGATGAAAGACTGCCGCGCTTTTTCGCATATCCGGCGCGCCTGACGAGTCGTAGACCAGCCAGCCCTGCTGCTCGAAAAAAGTATTGGGGCAAAGGTCGTGATGGACCGGAGCCATGCCGTGATCCGAATGAGCAATGCAGCGTAATTCGCGACCCGCCGCATCGACGCAGCGCAGGATCAGCTCATCGACCCACCCCGATATCTCGTCGAACAAGCGCTGCCCAACCTCTTGCATCCATTCGTTGGCCCAGCCTGGCGCGAGGTATTTGAGCAAATGATGTGACAACAGATCCACCACCGGGTAATAACCAATGACCCGCTGTGCGTCACCGGCTCTGACTGCGCCGACAATGTCTTCGCAAAAGCTTTCATGCATCTCTCGCATCAGCTCCAGCAGCAACCATTCCGCAGCACCCTGCCCGCCCTCATCCAGCCGCTTGCCCAGCTCTCCGGTGCGATACAGCACCGTCAGGTCATTGGCCACGTAAGCCTTGCCGGCGTCGCACTGCAGATCAAGCGCCTGGACCTCCCGGTAACCGAAACTGATCACACAGACGCGCTCTTCGATATGCACCGCGCGCATTGCAATCGCCCTGCACACATTACCCGGGGCCTGTCCCGACAATGGCACGTGCACCGTGCTGCCCAGCGGCAACCGGTACTCGGGACGGCCCTGGTCATCGGGCCAGTCGAGCACCGCACCGTCCTGTTGAACACTGACCCTGGCAATCACACCGAGCGCCTCGATACGCAGGCAGCCACCGTTTTCGATGACCTCGGGACGTAGCGAAAACCCCTGATACACAGAGCTTTGCCCAAGCAAGGCGTGCCCCAGCCTGTCAGGCTGGACAAAGGGCACGGCACACAGGCGGAAGGTTATGCCCTGGCGCGCCCACTCATCCCAGACCATATCGATGTGACGGGGCCAGACCTGAAAGGCATCTGCCACCGCCAGGCAGTCCTGCGGCGTTGGCGCAGGGACGAGATAGCCCGTCAGACCGTGCTCGCTGGCTGCCACGCCGCTGAAGATCGAAAACAGCGATGGCGGAGTCTGGCAATTGGGCGACAGTGGCAGCAAGGGGTAACACGGCCATTGCGCCGAGGGCAGTCCAGGCTGTCGTGCCCGGTAACGTTTGACCAACTCCCACGACAGGCCGTCGATCAACAGCCATACCAATGGATCAGCGCCCTTCATGAAGCGATCCGGCGTTGAGAGTCGTCCAGCGCCCAGCGGGCCACCACAGCAACACGCTGCCTCAACTGCTCAAGCGAACCGCTGTTGGGCAGTACATAATCCGCTTCGATCCGGCGCATCTGCAGATCCAGTGCGCTGTTTTCCACCACACTGATATCGCCTCGCTGCCCCAGACGCGCTTGTCTCACGGATGAATCGGCAAGCACCTTGATCACCTGGAAGCCTTGCGTCTGAAGGTACGGCCAGTCAACGGTGTCGTCGCGCAGGTCGTCATTGATGACAACCTGAGCGCAGGACCGGCTGAGTCGTCGGGCGAAGTTTGTGACCAGCGACTGGCTGTCCAGATCCCTCAGCTCGCGTGCGATGCACTCCAGCAAACGCTGATTCTGGCTGCCGCTCGCCACTTCCACCCCGGCCTGCTCGTAGAACATGTCTTGTAACTCGTACAGGGGCTGGGCGAGCTTGAGGAGCTCTACCGACAACCCGGCCGCTTCGAAATACTCACGCAGTAACCGGGCCGTTGTACTCTTACCGGAACCGCTGGGGGCCACCAGCGCCAGACGCAATTGGATAGCGTGGTTCATAGGATCTCCTTATCAGGCGCTGATCAACTCACGCGCCACGCCCACACGGCTTTGCCACTGTACTCCGAGCAGCCCACGGACGATTTGCGGCGGTATGCTGTCGGTCAGCGAACCGGCATCCAGCAGGCCGTGCCAGGTCGAGGTAACGAAACGATGCGGCCACTCGAAGAGCGTGGGGGAATGAATGTGTTCCAGAATCGCATCGCGGTCCATTGCATGGACCTGCAATTTGCCCCGCGCCGACACGTTGGGCAGTATGACGGTCTCCAGCCAGCCACAGCCTTCCGGACTGGCCTTGAGTGCGGCACGCATGGCTTCAGGTTTGCACAGGCGTTTTTCGGTATGCGCAATCGGCAGATCATCGGCCACCGAGGCCAGATCGAGTCGCTTTGCCAGTTCCGGATGTGTGCGTAATGTACCTACACCGACATGCGGGTAGTCCGGCCAGCCGCGGGCGCGAATCCGACCGTCGAGGTTGTCCAGCAACAGCTTGTCCCCGGAAAAGTACAGGTACTCATCGGACAGTACCAGGTCGAGCATGGTGGTAGTCTTGCCAGCCCCCTTCGCGCCGCCAATGGCAACAATTCCGCCGTCCGGCCCGACCACCGCCGACGCATGCATGATCACACTGCCTTTGGCCTGTTCGACCAGCAGCCCGTAATAACGCACCAGCTCGATCAAGTGGATGAATGCATTTTCGTCGCCATGAAAATCAACCGTGTGACGCGCCCGGTCAATCCGGTAACCGACCCGTGTATCGGCGTCCCAGGCATAGTCCAGCCCCGTCTGCTGGTCATGGCCGCGCAAGACCCGCAGGGTAAAACCGGGGGCGTATGTTTCGCGGATGATGTCAGGCGTTACGCACAAGTCCATCCACTCCGGGTTGAACGCGGCGCTGTCGTGTAGACGCACCCTAAGGTCGACGGCTGTCTGGCCGTCGTCGTCCACCTCGGCAAAGTAAGGCGTGAGGAATACCCGCAGCCGCTGGGCCAGTGCCGAGCCGGAGGTTTGATCGTCCAGCTCGAAGCGATAGCGTCCATTGCAAAGATAACGGCTCATGAGTGCAGGCTCTCCGGGGTTGCGATGAAAGGCGATGGCGAATGCAGGAAGGCAAAACGGTCAGTCAGGGGCCAGCACTCCTGGCGACGCAGGCTCAGAAATGTCTGCAGGTGCTCCATCAGCCTGCGCAGATCGGCATTGATCGACTGAGGGTCTATTGCGCCCCGGCACTTGAGAAAACGTACCTCACCGCGCGTCGTACTTCCCGCCTGCGAATCGAGCGGCGTGCAGGTCTCGAAGGTGATCGCGAAGAGGTTGCCGCTGTCCACGGATTCACACGGGGCACTGAACGCATAACGTCGGTACTCGCCAAGCGCCTGCAACGAGCTATCAATGTTCATGGCCATGGCCTCCAGCGTCGGTGAGCCCAGCGACAAGTGCTTTACGGTGCCGGACAGGTTGCCAGGCGCGCTGCGGAACAGCTGTACGATGGGTTCATTGACCGCCAGTTTGCGTTTGCGGCTGCAGTGCTCGACCCATACATAACCACCGTCTTCTGCCCTGGCGGCGGTTACCTGATGGTCCCAGACCTGAAATTCGTCACCGCACTGACTGGTGAACGGCGCTATTTCCGGGCTGAAACTTGCGTCGAACCAAGCCTCGCCGAGCATTCGGGCATGGCAATCAGGCGTCAGCTCGAAGGACTCGACGTAGGTCTGTCCACTGGTGGCGTAGCGACATTCCCAATTGTTGATCGCCAAATGGTTGCGCTCGAAGGCATTACGCAGCGCGATCAACAGGTTTTGCGGGACGGCAGGCTGCTCGATTTCAAGCGGCGGCTGTACAAAAAGCGAACGATGCACATCAATGCGATTGAGCAAGTGGCTGATATGCACTTGGTCCGCCTGCAAGCGAATGATCGCCAGCGGGATGGCGGCACCGGACAGATTGTCACAGCGTTCATCGCCCAGCGCGCCGTGCGATGCCTCCAGAAGCATCGCCCCGTCGGCATTCCAGCGTGCCAGTACCCGGTGGCGGCCTCGCAGGTCAGCGACGGCGGTCAGCTCCCCTAGCAAAGCCATGTCCGTAGCAACGGCATACAACCGGTAGTCATCGCTGCCGAACGGCTCCTGATGGCGAATTTTCCAGCTACCAAACACAATAGCCGTCTGCGTGATCGTGGATTGCGGCATGGTCATCTCCCCGGCATGTGAGTTCAGAGCCGACTCGCCTGACGGGCAAAGTCGAGTTTCGAATAGAGATCCTGTTGAAACGGCAGGCGTCGTTCCGCCAGAAAATCACGCATCACATTGGATACGGCTTCAAAGTCCTCCTCCACCTCACGCAGTGTGTGCAAAGTCCTGCTGCGGCAATATTCGACTTCGACCTGAGCGAACTCCGCACTCCCGTCAACCATGCGGCAAACATCGAAATACGCTCCGAAACCATTACCGGTCCTCAGCGATTCGAAATTGATGTCGATCCGGGTGCGTCGGAACGGCTTGAGCCGACGCAGGTTTGCCGAAGTCATCGAGCGGGCGTGAGTTTCGATATCGGCAAACGCCACCGGTTGATCGGTGTTGAAGTCCTCGCGGCGCAATTCCGCGTTCTCGAGAAACCATTTGCGCTTGACCGCCATCAGCCCGTCGGCCTGGAGAATGAACGAGATGTACCCGGTTTCGCGGGGGTCGCCAGTCACCTCGAAGATATGCGACTCATAATCGTAGGTTTGAAAATCACGGTCGATTTCCAACACCAGATCCTTGAAATCTCCCTCTCCGAACGCCTTGTGCATCGCGGTGGACAACTGCCACATGTCAGGTATCTGAAACGAGGTGAATTTACGTTCCAGTTCCATTTCCGGACGCCAGCGCACGTACCAGCAGTCGTCGCTAAGCATCGGTTGCGAAACGGCCACACGCGCAGCAGCGGACCTGGCCAGACGTTGCCAGGCCCTCCAGGAAGCACGTTCGACCGGTTCGACATCCATCAGATGCAGAAACAAGGCTCCGGCTTCGCCCTCGTGGATGTAGTGATAGACGCTGCATTTATCGAGGTGATGCACCACCGCCAGGGTTGCCATCAACGCCTGATCGGACGGTCGACGATTGAGTGTCGGATCCAGCATATGCATGCGCGAACGGCTGTCCTGAGTGCGCTTGCGTTGCCCGGCATTGAAGACCTGAAAGTCGAAGTCCTTCATGGGCATCGGCACATGGGTGTGATGGGCATTGGAAAGCCACTGCGCATGCAGCGTGCCGCTGGGGATAAACAGACCATTGTCCGAGTGGCGGGCTCGCGCAGCTTCTGTGTCGACAATGGAAACCAGCGCGGAGTCGAGGCTGCCGTTGAGGGTGTGTGGATCGAAAAACAACAGTGAAATATCCGTAGTCATTGCAGTTCCCGTATCTCGTTGACAGTGTGAGGCAGCGCCTTGGGGCTCTGGCTGAAGGTGATCCGTTGTCCGGCAAGCCCCTGCCGATACAGCGCTTCGGACTCCACCGCAGGAATGCCGTGTTCGCGCAACAGAATCGAAAGGTGGCAAAGCATGGACGCCTGCTCGAAGACAAATCCGCGCGCGAACGGCAGTAGTGCCGCCAGTGCCGCATAAGGGCGCGGCGAGACCACGATTGCCTGTCCGTCGTGGATCCGTAGTTGCCGCTCAAGCTCTTCCAGTTCAGTGCCCAGCGAGCTGGATGAAGGGATCGAATTGATCGACACAGTGGCCGAGATACTCAGTTCCTCCAACTGTCGCCCCGCCGTGACCAGCACCACCGGTCCGTCGGCATAACCTGGAGAAATCAGACGGATTTCCGTGGCGTCCTGCACCTGAACGAACGTCGACAGCGGCGAAAAATCGATCAGATGCAACTGCTGCCCTGCCCTTACCCATTCCAGTTGCACCGAGCCCAGCAGTTCGCCAGCCGCGTGGGTGATGCTGTGCAGTTGTTGCGCATCGGCAGGGCCATTCGGGTCGTTGGTGGCCAGGCGCGCGCGTTGAGTGCCGGCAATGCCGCGATTGATCGCCAGCAAGCCTTCCGATGACCATTCGCAGGTCGTCGAGCCGTCATCACATGCCTGAGTGATGAGCCCGGTTTCACCCTTCAGAAACTCGCGCAGCACGAAACACACCACGCGCTCGTCACTGAGTTCAAGCAGTCGTTCACGCACTGCGCCCCGCTCGAGGATCTGCTGGCGAACCTGGTCGGAGAAGTCCAGTACCACTTGATCGGTTTTGAGCCTGTCCAACAGTGCCTGGCTCATGGCCGATTCGAGCAGGCCTTGGCGATTGGCCTTTATCAGCAATGCCTGGCCTGCCGAAACGTCATGGCTTTGCGCGAATAAAGCCAGTGGACGGCGCTTGCTTCGAAAATACTGCGCAAAGGCAGGCAATGGGCGGAAGTCCGTGAGTGCATCGTCACTGGCAAGGTACAGTTCAGTCCACTCCAGCATCGGTTCCAGGCTGCGCGCTTCCCGCAGACTGGTGACGGGTCTTGCCTGAAGCAGCCAGAGTTGCCGTTCATCCACTGCCCATTCGATGTCGGCAGGCATGCCCAGCGCCGCAGATGCTCTGGAGGCCAGCGCGGCCACCTCCAGCAGCAAGGTCGTGTGTGGTTCCAGCGCCGGGTCACAGTCCAGCAGTTGTCGGGCACCGATCCGCGCCGACATGCCTTTCTCCACTCCGGACACCATCGCTTCACCCAGCGATGCGACCGTTTCAATCAGCGTAACCGCCTCACCGCTCAGTGGATCGTGGCTGAACGCAACGCCTGCGAAGCGCGCCTTGACCATGCGCTGCATGATCACCGTCATCTCGACCGGTGTTTCCAGCATCGACGCTCGCAAGCGTTCCAGGATGGCCTGACGCGAAACTCCGGAGCGCCAGACATCCAGAATCGCTTCCTTGAGCGCTGGCAACCCCTTGACCGACAGATGAGTGCTGAAAATTCCGGCGAAACTGTGCTGGTTGCCATCCTCGATATTCGCCGAAGACCGCACGGCAAGTTCGTTGCCGGCGTCAAAACCGGCCTGCCCGAGCAACATCTGAAGATGGCTGTCGGCAGCGTCACTCCATTCGAACTCGGCCAGCCGGGCGATTCTGTCCATGTGCTCGTCAAGGAAGGCACCGGCGGTGATCCGCACGGTTTTCAACGTGTCCTCAATGGCCTGTTTGCGGCTTGCGAAGTCCTGCCATAACACGCGGTAATCTGCATCCTGCAGAGCGCTCAGGGCGGGCACCGGCAGATCACCGGCAAGGTGTTTCAAAGTCGAGTATTTACTGGACACGACGGCCTCCTGCTATCAGTGAAATATCGGTGGCCATACGCCCGGGCCTGCCGGTCAGCGCATCGGGCACGGCATCGAGCTCTTCGTGGGCGGCTACCACAGGGAATGGTGCCAGGCTGGGCACCAGCGGCTGCGGGCGCGGCGTCTTGTCGAAATCCATGAAGATCCGTGACGCAAAGGCCTCGGTCGCCCCCTGATACTTTCCGGCGTACAACTCAATATCGCCCTTGACGTTCCAGAACATCATCTGACCGATGTTCATGCCGGGGTAAACCCGTATGCGGTTGAGCGCATACAGCTGCAAGGTCCAGCGCCCGACGAAGCCGATGTCGCCCAGCGGTGCCGACAGATTGATGAACATGCCCAGTCTTGCGATCGAAGAACGAGCCGCATAGGTAGGTACGAAATGGGTACTGCCCATGGTTTCTATGGTTGAGGCCAGATACAGCTTCATGGGCTGCAATTCATAGCCTTCCGGGCCGATTTCGATGGTTCGCGTCGACGCCTCGGCGCGCACATCGATCACATCGTCTTCGTAGACCTTCATCTGGTCATGCAAGCGGAAGTTGTAGCTGTTGGGATTGACGTTCTCATGGGAAAACGGACTGATGACGATTTCACCCGAACGCACGCGATTTTCGATTTCACTACCGGTCAATATCATGGTCAATCCAGGATGATTTTCGAGGGCACGGTGCTCTTGGAGCCCAAGTAGCGTCCCGCGTAGCAGGTGGTCATGCCGAAGTTCGCCCAGAAGCAGACCTTCGCCACTTTGGTGCCGGCATAGACACGCACCGGTTGAGTCACAACGATTTCCAGAGTCCAGCTGATGGCCGCACCGGTATGGCCGAGCGGCGCACTGGTCTGGATGAAAACGCCGCAGGACGCCGTGGAGACATTGGCGTAAAGCTCGCTGGCAAAATCGATACCGCCGATCTGCTCGACAGTGGCACCCAGGTAAAAACGGTTGGGGTACAACACGAAGCCTTCGGGCGGAATACGGTGTTCGACCACCTCCAGCGCACCGTGAGGATCGATGCGGTCGCTGCCGTATTCCAGAAGCAGATCCGCCAGGTGACAGCCGTACGAATTGACCTCGACGTGTACGGGGTCGAAGGGCTCGATGACGACACTGCCGACCTCGCGCATCTTCACTATTTCAGAACCTGTCAGCATCATGGGTTCAAGCCTCCTGGTCCATAGAGGCCACGGCACGCGCCTGGCCGTTGGCACCATATAATTCGGCGCGCATGCTGCGTGCCCCCCAGAGATAACCCTGGGTGCTGCAGGCGGCAGCCGAGCCAGGCAGGCGTTGCGCCAGGCGCCGGGACAAGATGCCCAGGTAATAGCTGGGTATCTGTTGAAAAAGATGGTGTTCCCAGTGCCGATTGATATTGCAAGGCGCGAAAAGCCCTCGCTCCAGCCAGCCCGGACTGACACTGCGTGCATCGCGCTTGACACTTTGTGTCGAAAGCCCTGCGTGCTCCGACAGGCTGCGAATGCGCAGAATCGGCGGCAGAAAGAACACCAGTGGCACCAGCCAGTACAGCAGTACGCCCGGCCAGGCATGCAAGGCCGTGATGAGCAGCGCGGCGCAGGCATAGAAGGCCATTGCCTGATAGCGCTCGATGCGGTTCGACGGCACCGGGTGAGTGAACAGTCCGATTACGCTGAAGCTGTCCATCGTGCGTAGCGATTGCAGGGTCGACAACCCGCTGATGTCGCGCAGCAGAGCTTGCCAGAACAGTCCTGAACTGGCGGGTGCAAAGGCATCGGCGTAGTCCGGATCGTCCAGGGTGTTGAGATGCTTGTGGTGGGCAATGTGGTGGGCCCGGTAGCGTGACGTGCTCAGCGTCAGGGGGAACGTCAGAAACACGTTTGAGATCAGGTCGTTGCGCCGCCTGTCCCGGCTGATCAGCATATGCGCCGCATCGTGCATAAGTACCAGCAACGCGTGCTGTCGCGTCGCAACGACTGCTGCAGCGACCAGGCAAACCAGCATCGAGTCGTTGACCTCAGCCAGCGTGACTGCGGCGACGATCACCGCCCACTGCACGCCTATCTGCAGTGCCTGCCGCCAGTGGCTGAGTTGCTTGAGATCAGAGGTCAACAGCTGGTTGTCGCGTGCCAGCATGGCGCGCTCTGAGCGTCGGTCGTAAGCGCCACTGTCCGTCGTGTCGAGTTCGATTGTGTCTGCCATGTTTCATCTCCCGTTCAATCGTTGAAAGGGCCTGCTAGCCGTGCATTGCCGCCGACTTCGCGACAAGCTTGTCCAGGCTGATCCGCGCTTCGGGCGCATGAGCCAGCCAGTAATCCACCGCTTTGGGTAAAAACACTTCCGCGCTGGGCGCCGGGTTCCGGACATTCAACGGTGGCCTGACCAGATCGCTTTCGGCGTACACGCCATAGATTTGCAACAGGCGCTCGAAATAGCGGAAATCCCGGGTCGAAATACCTTCAGGTCGCCATGCGACCAGCGACCGCTTGAGGAACGCCCATTGCCGGCTGCGCAGGATCGGTGCCGGGGTCAAGGGCGCAATACCCGCTTGCTGCCGCGCATGATCGACGCGCGACTCGATGACGCGGATCACCTGCTCATAAGGCAGGCGTGCATCTCCCGCCGATGCGACGACCTCGCGCGCTTCGCCACCGGCCACGCAATGACTGACAAGGTGGATCAATTCGTCCACCACCCAATCGATAGGCACCAGATCGAACAGCCCCTGGCGATTGCCGACCAGAAACGGCGGCGCAAAGGAATTGATGAAGCGAATTAACGGGTACAGGCCGTGAAAACGACTGATCGCACCATCGCCGGTAGCGCCGATCACCAGGCTGCAACTGAACACGGAAATTGGCATCTGTGTGCCAAAGGTCTCGCGCAAGCCACGCTCTGCTGCTGCCTTGCTTTCCTCGTAACCGTTGCGATAGGTCCAGCCTTCACAACGGGTGAATGCTGTGGACACGTAAATGAAATGAGGCTTGCGCACCAGCTTCTGGACAAAGCCGCAGAACAGCTGCGCACCTTCGACATTCAACTCGTGCATCTCTTCGAAGGTCTTGTCCCAGGCCACATCGGCAGCCAGATGGACTGCCGTGGCGCACTCGATGGCGGGCAGCGTGGCAGCCAGCGCATTCAGGGAGTCGGCGTCTGTAAGATCGGCGATCCGGCATTCGAGCCGCGAGCGGCTGTGCGCAGCCAAATCCTGCAGGCAACGACTGGCCGCCTTCGCAGAACGGAACAAGGCAATCACATGCGACGCCGGATGCTGACTGAGCCAGTCGCGCACGAACCAGGAGCCCAGCGCACCACTGGCCCCGGTGATGATCAGTGTCGAGCGCATATCAGCAGCCCCCTGCCGCAACCCGCTGATGACGGCGAGCGAGCAGCTGATTGCGTATGCCGTCCAGCATCTGGATGTTATTGGCGCGAATCGCTCGCTCACCGATCGGGTGCAGGACTTCGGCCAGCGACGGGATGCCAAGGTCGAAGGTGACATTCAGGTCCACGTGCAAGCCGTCTTCGCGCTGGACCAGCAGCCACTCGCCGTACCAGACCTCAAGGTCGCCATCAGTCTGCTTGAACTCGATACGCTCGCCCGTCACCAGCCAATCCTGCTCGGTCCAGGTCAGCTCACTGCCATTGATCAATACGCGCCACGTACTGGAAACGTATTCACTTTGCCGAGGGTGAACGATCACCTCCAGCACATCGCTCATGAAGTCGGGATAACGGGCGAAGTCCGAGAGAATCGGCCAGACCTCGCCAGGCTCGAAGTCACCGAGCAGAACACTGGTTGATACATCAGGCATAGGAATTCTCCGTCATTGAATGGAACGGTAAGCCGCATCGACGGCATCACAGAAACTGTTGATGCCTTGTTCGAGGTCGTCTCGGGAGATGGTTGCGTCGGGATAAACCCGCAGCACCGTGGTTGCACTCAGGCAGAAAGCCAGTAGCACATTGCGCTGGGCGGCCTCGATCAGGATCTGCGCCACATAGTTGCTGGAGGTGAATTCCACACCGATCATCAGGCCGCTGCCTCGCACCTCAGCCACGGCGGGACAGTCCTGTAGACGCGTACGCAGGATGCTCATGGCCACTTGGCCCAGCTCGTTGACGCGCTGGCAGAACGCGGGAGTGCTGACCACGTCGAGCACAGCGTTGACCACTGCTCCGGCCAGAGCGCTGCCGGCATAGGACGAGGCATGCACGACCGGATCACGCGCGGGCGCACCGAATCGGCTGCTGTCGTAAATGGCGGCGGCCACCGGAAACATGCCGCCGCCCAGGGTTTTGCCAAACACGATGATGTCGGCTGGCGCGCCGCAGATCAGCGATCCGCTGCGGCCCAGGCCGGATTGAATCTCGTCGTGAATCATGAACGCGCCATGTTCGTGGCACAGACCTGCCAGCTCGCCCAGAAACCCCAGGTCGACCGGTCTGATTCCGCCCTCTCCCTGAACGGGCTCGGCGATCACTGCGGCAATATCGCCTGCTGCCAATGCCTGGCGTGCAGCAGCAAGATCACCGGCAGCAATGAACACGACATCTTCGGCGTGCATCAGCGCAGCGTGTCCGCGATAGCCATAACTGATCGCAAGCGCGCCACTGGTCCGGCCATGGTAGGCGTGGGTCAATGCGATGATTCGCCGCCGACCGGTCTGCATGCGTACCAGTTTGAGGGCTGCTTCGATGACCTCCGAACCGCTGTTGCCATAAAGCACACCGTTGCCCGGACGGCCAACACACGTCACGAGACGCTCGGCGGCGCTCAGACTGGGTTCGTTGGCCAGTATCCGGCTGGAAAGGCCAAGAGATGTAACCTGCCGCGTCAGCGCAGCCACTACTTCAGGGTGGCGATGGCCCAGCAGGTGCAGTCCGAAAGAACCGAAGTCCAGCCAGCGGCGGCCGGTGTCATCGGTTATCCATGACCCCTCTGCCGAGTGCTCGGCGGCGGTAAGCCCGGCCATGCGCAACATAAGGCCTTGCTCACGGCCAAACACCGCACCGTAGCGTTCGACAAACGAGGATTTGCGCGCAGGTACGCTCGCAGGCACGGCCATGACATGACTGTTCATAGAGACCTCATCAAAGGTGCCAGAAAGGCAGCGTCGCTGCCGGCCAGACGGCAGGACCGGTCCCAGTCGCGCAGGGTTCGCAGGACCTGACCCTGAGTGCCAGGCAGCAGCGGGTTGAACAATTTCCCGGGAAAGGCTTCCAGCAGTTCTTTGAACAGCTCGATCAGCCGCTCTGCTTCATTGTCCTGACCTGCAGCATTGTCAGCGGGAACGCCGAGCCATTCGGCGGCAACGGGTCCGGTGTGAGCAATGACGTCGGTGAGGCCGTACTCGCTGAACAGCGCGAACTGGTGCAGCTCGTTCGGGGTGTCGGCACCGGCCAGCCGGCAGTCGATGTCGACCATCAATTCAGCCAGTTTGATTCTCAGCGCATCCACCACACGGGGCTCGTCCGACGCGCCTTCCAGATCTTCCAGATATGCCTCAAGCTCGGTCATGAGTAACCAGGCCACCGATATCAGCTTTTGCGCGTAGGCACCGGCCGGGTATACGTAGCCGCCACCGAGCCGGGGAAACCACTGGCGAACGGGGGATTGGTTACTGGCAGTCATGCGTGCGCTCCCTGCTTCGGGTGTGGGTCCTTGAGTGAAAAACTGACCACCCCTGCTCGGGCGGCGCGCAGAAAACACGCAGCCACTTCCCGGGACTGCTCGGCCAGGTCGATCGGGCGAGTGCTGCGCAATTCCGGCACATCCAGATGCGTCAACAGGGTCGCTTGCTGGTTGTCGGTGAACACGAAGTCGACCCCCGGCAAAAATCTGCTGGCGGTGGAGCGCTCGATACCGGGGTTCAGCTCGGCGTAGGCGGCTTCGCAGGCGAACGTCTGCTCGGCGAGTTGAGTCAATTCGCACAGCTGCATGAGGTCCGCGCCCTGCAATCCATTGCGGCACGCCGGATAGGCGCGTTGCCACAGCTGCCCGATGGCACGGGCAAGGCCGTCGTCAGTCAGCATGCCGTGCCTGTTGAGCGCCCGATCCCAGCGCAATAGCGTCCACTTGCGATTGGAGTTGACCCAGCCGTGGCTGGCCAGCGTCGCGTTCATCAGAAACAGTGCGGCGTTGCAGGCATAGGCGGCCGCCGCGCGGTGTTCGCCGCTGCGCCAGGCCAGCACCGAGAAGCAGGCACTTTGGCGAAAGTCATCGAACGCCGCAGCAGACCAGATCGAACTCAAGTCCTTCTGACCGTCCAGATAAGGCAGCGACTGATCGGTAGACACCGCGCATACCAGGCGCTCCAGATACTTTCGCGATACCGCTTGCTGCGTGTCCCATTGCTTGAATGCAACAAGTTTCTGTGCGGTGGTTTTGAGTGCGTCCGTTGCCAGTTGAGAAAACGCGCTGTGAACTTCTTCGCGGGCAAATGCCACCACTTCCATATGGTGTTCATTGTGGTAAATCTGCGAGGCCATCGAGTGATCGGACTGCCGGTCATCGGTCACCGCTATCAGATCTATATCACTGGCCGCGTTAGCGATGCCATGAACTGGAGAACTGCTGATCAAAGCCAGTTGCGCATGTGAATACTGGCGTTTTACAACGTCTTCCAGTTCGGCAAAATCAAGTTGGCGCATGGCCAGAAATTGCTGGGCGTTGCCTGAATAAAAAGCACGAAAGTCCATGTATACCTTCCACTCGATAACGGTGACTTCATTGGGGCTGCCAGTCGGCTTGCCGGACAGCCCGTGCCTGATCCATGACCATGAATTACGTCGTCGTCGTTAACGCGAGCGCTGACGCAATGCAACAAGCTCTATTACGTCACGGCGTAATACTTAGCAAGTGGCGTGCCATCGCCATTGATCATCGCGTAACGGCAAGGCGTCAGATAATCGCCATGGCGGTACCGACGCGAGATCGATACATCGGCAACCCATTAAATTGACTGGTATTTTTTCAATCACTATCAAGGGATGATTACTTTAATACATGTATCGAATTATTTATAAATCATTTCTACAAATAGCAAAGTGCTATCTTTATTGATTGTTTTTACCTGCTTATTAAACTGCACCACGCCGATTCGAGCACTTCAAAATCGCACTGTTTTGGCGGACCGTCTTGTACACATGTTTATTGAATCGCTTCCGTTAAGTTGTTCCGCTGCCTGATAAAGCGGTGGCATGAAGTTTGCTGAAACCCTGCTCACACTTCGAAGCCAGGGATGTTCAGCGTGGACACACTTCTTGCACAATTAGCCGATGACACCAACGACACCTTCTATACCGTCGACCCGCGCTGGATCACCCAGAATGCGCAGCAATTCAGTGGCTGTTTTCCTGGCACCGTGCTGTATGCAATGAAGGCCAATCCACTTGCGCAGGTGCTTGAAGCCTTGAGACTGGGCGGTATCAATCATTTTGACGTAGCGTCGCTTGCAGAGGTGCAGACGGTACACAGCACGCTGCCCGATGCAGTCCAATATTTGATGAATCCAGTGAAATCCCGCCACTGCCTGCACGAGGCCTACTATCGATATGGCGTACGTTCATTTGTGCTCGACAGTGAAGAGGAACTCCTGAAGTTGCGGGACGTGCTGCCCGAGCGCGACAGCTCGATCAGCATGTTCGTGCGCTACGCGCCTTCCGAATCTACGGCGGTCTATGATCTCAGAGGCAAATTCGGGGCAAGTCCGGCGTTGGCGACGCAACTGGTGCACCAAGTGGCGTCCAGCACCGACTGGTCACTCGGACTGTCATTCCATGTCGGTTCACAAGCCCTTGAAGACGGCCCGTGGCTCGCTGCCCTCAATGACGCCGACGCTATTGTTCGCGACACCGCCCAGCATGTCAGGCATCTGGATATCGGTGGCGGGTTTCCGGGCAATTACCTGAACTCTATCGGAAACACGCCGGCCCTGGTCGGCAGAGTCTGCGACCACATTCAGACCAGCCCGACACTGAAGGATCTGAACCTGATCTGCGAAGCGGGTCGTGGCCTGGTCTACGGCGGCATGTCGCTATTTGCACGGGTGCTTTCAAGGCGCGAACACAGCGTTTTCTGTGGCGCCGGTATTTTCGGCGGCTTGCTCTCGGCCCAGCAGTGGCTGCAATTTCCCGCACGCGTGTGGCGGGGCGCTGCGCCTTACACCGGCTCGGCGCAAAACACCTTCACTATCTTCGGCCCCACGTGCGACAGCATGGACCGCCTGGCCTTTCCCTATACGCTCGCCAGCGATATCAGTGAAGGCGACTGGCTGGAGTTTCAATCGACCGGCGCTTACTCGGTGTCCTTGCGCACCCCGTTCAACGGGTTTTACGCCGACCGCATCATCTCTCTCCCTTCCTGAATGCCTGAAAAGCGATCTGCCGTCATGCTCATAAAAGCCTACTTGTTCCTGCTTGCAGGTATCGTCGCTGAAACAGTCGCGACCATTGCACTCAAAGAAAGTAACGGTTTCACCCGCTGGGTTCCGGTCGTTGCCTCGATAGCAGGCTATGGTCTTGGCATTGTGTGTCTGGGGTATGCACAAAGGGACTTGCCCATGTCACTGATCACCTCGATGTGGTCAGGCCTGGGCATTACCCTGATCACCGTCATTGCAGCGTTTCGCTACCAGCAGGTGCCCACGTTGATGGCGGTCGGCGGTATCAGCCTGATCATCGCGGGCATCATTCTGGTCAACCTGGCCAAAGAGCAAGCGACCTGACAGCCGACGCTGTCAGCGTCACTCCGGTTCAGGCAAAGTCAAAGGGTCCTTCAAAGCGGCCTATCGGCACCCAATGGGTGATCAGACCTGTGTCGGCTTTCCAGTGATGCAGCAGCAATGCAGGCGGTTCGACATAAGACGCGTCGGCAGCCCCGGAGCGCAGTCGCAAGGCGATGGCCGTCGTTGTGCTCGGCGCCGTACACATCAGCGTGCCGCCGAAGCGCAGTTGCATGAAGCGATGAATATGCCCGCAGACGATACGCTCGACGGCCGGGTATCTGCAGACAACCTCCGCCAGCCGCTCGCCCCTTTCACAGCGATACGCATCGATGTAGGGAATGCCGCTTGAAAACGGCGGCTGATGCATCATGATCAGCGTCGGCTTGTCAGGCTCCAGCGCCAGTGTGCGATCCAGCCACCGGGTCGCAGTGTCGGTCATATCGCCGTGATGCTGCTGCGGGACGCTGATATCCAGACCGATGATGCGCACCGCTGCAGAACCCGAGTAAACGAAACTGCAATCCTGGTCATTGATGAAGTAATCGTGCTCGGGAAAGGCGTCGCGCAGGTTCTGCCGATGATCATGGTTGCCCGGTATCATCAGCAGTTTTTGCCGTAGTGGCTGCAGCAACTCCCGGGCCATTGCGTATTCTTCGGACAGCCCCTCGTCCACCAGATCGCCGCTGAACAAAATCAGATCGGGGGGTGGGTCGAGGGCGTTTATCGTGTCGACGGCGGCGGCCAGCATGGTATTGGAGTCCACCACGCCTTGATAGAGTTGCCCTCTGGGCCGTACATGTGTGTCCGAAATGTGTGCTATCAGCATTCCATTACCTCAATCGTGTCCAGGTCGCTTGTTCACTCATGCAGTGAACCTGCAACGACCGGGCCAGACTGCACCTCAAGCACACCCTTCGGCCGCAGCAGCCATCACGCCTCGGGAAACACCGGCTCTCCCAGATTGAGCATGAGCCGGTTGGCCCAGGCGAATATCGAGATAGCGTGAATCAGGTCCAGCACCTGTGCATCGTCCAGCCCCTGCTCGTGTAACGCTTGAATGTGCCCGGCGCTCAGCGAAGCAGGTTCAAGCGTCAGGTCGATGGCGAACTGCACGATGGCTTTTTCACGTGCCGTTGTACCTGCCGTTGCGGGGTCGGCAAATACCTGGGCAATGACGTCGTTGCGCTTGGCCAGTTGTTCGAAGCGCTGGGCATGCACCGACGCGCAATACACGCAACGGTTGATTCGCGATACGACGGTGCTCGCCAGTTCTCGCTCGGCACGCGACAAGCCGCCCGGTGCGTACATGATCGCGTTGAACGCCTGTGAGCGCTGACGAAGGATGTCAGGGTGATGCGCCAGCGTGAGGTAGTAATCCGAGGTCTTGGCCTGCGGGTGGCTTTCTTCAAGCACCGCAACCTGCTCGGCGGTCGCACTGTTCAGATCCACGGTGGGCAGCCAGGCCTTCCAGCCCAGTACCTGATTGGTGAAACCGTCAATTTCAATGAGTTCGCTCATCAGACTGCTCCGGCAGACTTTAACGCGCCCAGCCCTGCAGCCAGACGCACCTGATAGGACAAAAATGCGATCAGTTGCGCCAGCACCACGATTTCAGCAGTGTTCAAGCCCTGGTGTTGCAGCGCCTGCAGTGCACTTTGATCACCGTCCACCGGCGACTCGATCAGGGTGCGCGTAAAATGCAGGATCGCAGCCAGGCGCGGGTCTTTCAGCAGATCGATCCGGCTGGCATTCACGTCTGCCAGTACGCTTGCCTGCGCCCCCAGCGCTTGCAACTGCGACAGGTAATGCTCGCTCAGCGTTGGCTGCAAACTCAGCAGAGTCGCGTAATAGGCAACCCAAAGACGCTCGCTCAGCGACAGGTTGTGCTCAAGACCTGGATCGAAAAACAAATCCTGGCTGCCCTGCGTGGCCAACGCCACCTTGTCCCGTGCATGCCGAACGGCATACAGCGGGCTGCCCGCCTGGATGCCGGTCAGGTCATCGAGCAAATCCGGTGTCGTTGCATATTCAGTGGTCAATGTCATGAAAAGTCCTGCAATGCTGTGTTGCATTTGCGCAGCTGCCTGCACAGGCGGCTGCTGAATGAAAATAATCAAGGCTGCTCGGTGACCATGGTTGCCGCAGTACGGTCACTGACCAGGGGCTCGACCTTGAGGCCTTTGCGGGCTGCCCAGATGTTCTGGTAGTGGAACAGCGGAATGATGCCGACGTCATCGCTGACGACCTTGACCGAATCTTCAAGAATCTTGCGCCGTTTTGCCTCATCGAACTCTGCGGTCGAATCGGCCAGGGCCTTGTCTACCAGCGGATTGCTGTAATGCCCCCAGTTGGAAGCGCCCTGCCCTTTGCTGCTGTCGACGGTGGTCAGAATGTTGGTCAGGGCATACGCCGCTTCACCGGTCCCGTTACCCCAGGCAATCACGCTGATCGCCAGCTCATTTTTGTTGGCCTTGCCGGCGTACACTGCCCACGGCAGTACCTCCAGCTGAACCTTGACGCCAATACGCGTCCAGAACTGCGCCACGGCCTGCATCACCTCCGGGGCTTGCGGATAACGGTCACCCGGGACGTGCACGGTCAGTTGAAATCCTTCGGGAAAGCCTGCCTGCGCCAACAGGTCCTTGGCTTGCTTGACGTCATACGGGATGTTCTTGATCTGCGAGTTGTAACCGAAGGTATTGGTCGGCATCCATTGATTGGCTTCGGTAACGGTGCCCTGCATGATGCGTTCGTTGATGGCCGGACGATTTATCGCCAGGGATAACGCCTTGCGCACTCGCACATCCAACAGCGGATTTTCGGCCAGCGGCTTGCCCGAATTGTCGCGAATGAACTCGTTCGGCCCGGCGCGGAAACTTGGCTGAATGATCAGCGCCCGCAGGCCTTGATAGGCGAAAACATTGACGCCTGGCGTCTTGCGCAAGCGCTCCACATCGGTAGGAGATACCTTGTCGATCACGTCCACATCACCCGCCAGCAAGGCTGCAGTGCGGTTGGCAGCGTTGGCGATGAAGCGAAAATCAACCTTGTCCCAGGTCGGTTTGCCGCCCCAGTAATTGTCGTTGCGGGCGAAGATCGTGCGATCGCCCGGTACGAACGAGACGAACCGATAAGGCCCGGTGCCGATCATGGCCTTGCCCGAATTGTAATCGGCGCTGCTGGCAGTCGCCCCTGCATGGCGACTGACGATGTAGATCGAGTCGACATCCGGCAGCAGGTTGGCATTGGGCAGACGGGTCTTGATAATCAAAGTGTGATCATCCTTGGCCTTGACCGATTCGACGGTGCGCATGGCGCCTGCGTAAGACGCGACGCTGCCGGGCACGTTGCGGGCGCGTTCGAAGGAGAACACCAGATCGTCAGCCGTCAGCGGCGTGCCGTCTTGCCATTTCACATCATCGCGCAAGGCAAATTCCCACGTGGTGTCGTCCATCACTTTCCAGCTTTTTGCCAGACCCGGCAGGGTCTTGTCATCGCGGCGGCTGACCAGCGACTCAAAGGCATGCAGCGCTACCGAGCGGTCGCCGGCGTAGTTGTTGAGCTGAGGATCGAGCGACGAGACCGGATCGGCGTAACCGATACGCAGGTCTTGCGCCGAGACACTGCCGGCGGCCAGAACGAGGGCCGACGCCAGCAACGAACGAACGAGTGGTTTCATGGGTGATTCCTTGTACGCAATGGCAGAGGGTGACGAGCTTCAGGCGCTCGTTCAGTTTTGGTCGTTCAGATGACACGCGCTCCGGTGGTTCGGCGAAACCTCCCTCAGCGCTGGAGCTTCCTCGCGGCAGCGCGCCATGGCGTGCGGGCAGCGAGGGTGGAAATGACACCCGGCAGGCGGGTTCAGCGGGCTGGGGATTTCCCCTTTGATCGCGTCATAGCGGGTACTGCGAATATCGAAGCGCGGGATCTGCGCCAGCAAAGCCTGGGTATAGGGATGATTGGCACGCGCAAACAGGTCATCCACCGATGCTGTCTCGACCACACGACCCAGGTACATCACGACGACACGGTCGCAGAGGTGCTCGACCACGCCCAGATCGTGGCTGATAAACAGGTAGGTCAGCCCCAGCTCGTCACGCAGGTCCATGAACAGGTTGAGAATCTGTGCCTGAATCGACACATCCAGCGCCGCCACCGATTCATCGCACACCAGCAGTTCCGGCTGCACTGCCAGCGCACGGGCAATACCGATGCGCTGGCGTTGTCCGCCGCTGAACTGATGGGGATAGCGCTGACGCATCTGCGGGCTGAGCCCGGCCCGTTGCAACTGGGCACTGACGTAGTCGTCCGCGCCTTTGCGGTCGGTCAGGCCGTGCAGCAGCGCGCCTTCGCCAACAATACGGTCGACCCGCAGGCGCGGGTTGAGACTCGATGATGGGTCCTGGAAAATCATCTGCACCTTCAGGCGCAGCGCCTTGCGCTCCTGCGGTGTCAGGCTGTCAAGCGGTTTACCGTCCACCCATGCGTTGCCCGACGAGACTGGCAGCAGCCCGGCAACCATGCGTCCCAATGTCGATTTACCGCAGCCTGATTCACCCACCAGGCCGACCACTTCGCCGCGCATGATGCGCAGATCGACGCGATCCACTGCATGGGTCACGGGTTTCGGACGGGTCAGATGCAATCGCTGCAACAGCCCTTGAAGGGAGTGCCCATCCACCGGTTTACCGAAGGTCTTGCTGACCTGACTCAGCTCGATAAGGGGAATCTGATTACTGTGCATCGGCGGCTCCCGGGTGAAAACAGCGAACTGTCTGGCCTGGTCTCGTCTCGTGAGACAGGGGGTCCTGCGTGCACATCTGCGAGGCTCTGGAACAGCGTGCCGCGAAGGCACAGCCCGCTGGCATCGACAGCAGGTCCGGGGCCATGCCGGGTATCTGGCGCAGACGTTGACCACGCTTGTTGCGACTTGGCAGGCTGTCGATCAGCCCTTGGGTGTAAGGATGTTGCGGGTGGTCCAGCACACCGGCGACCGGCCCCTGCTCGACAATACGGCCGGCGTACATCACCGCCACGTCGTCTGCCAGCCCTGCAATCACGGAGAGGTCATGGGTGATCCAGATCAACGAAGTACCCTGTTCGCGCACCAGCTTCTGCACTTCACTGAGAATCTGCGCCTGAATGGTCACGTCCAGCGCGGTGGTCGGCTCATCGGCAATGATCAGGTCAGGGGCATGCAGCAACGCGATGGCGATCGCCACGCGTTGACGCATGCCGCCAGACAATTGATGCGGATAGACACGCAGGCGTTCTTCAGGGCTGGCAATGCCCATCAGCGCCAGGGTCCGGCTCGCATGCGCGCGGGCCTCGCGCCTGCCGAGCGGACTGTGCGCGCGCACCGCCTCGATCATTTGCGTGTCGACCCGCAACACCGGATTGAGGGTCATCATCGGGTCCTGAAAAATCATTGCTACCCGGTTACCCTGAATGTCGCGCAATTGCGAGGCAGACAGTTTGGTCAGGTCACGCCCTTTGAACAGCACCTCACCGCCACTGATCCGTCCTGGCTCGTCGACCAGGCCGAGAATAGAAAACCCGGTGACTGATTTACCCGATCCCGACTCGCCGACCAGACCGAGAATGCGCCCTGGCTGCACCTGAAGGGACACATCGCGCACCGCGGGCAGCACCCCTGCGCGTGTATGAAACGAGGTGCACAGGCCTCGTACATCAAGGGTTGGCTGTTGCATCGACGTTGACGCGCGTGACACTTCAGACAGGCTCATCGCTGCAACCTCGGGTTGAGAACGTCACGCAAGCGGTCGCCGACCAGATTGATCGCTACGATGGTGATCAACAGCGCCAGTCCCGGAAACAGGCTGATCCAGTATTCATTGCTGAGCATGTACTGAAAGCCATTGGCAATCAGCAGCCCCAGCGAAGGCTCTGTCACCGGGACGCCCAGACCGAGGAACGAAAGGGTCGCCTCCAGGGTGATGGCACGGGCAATCTGCAATGCGCCGATCACGATCAGAGGGGGCAGGCAATTGGGCAGAATATGGCCGATCACAATGCGCAGCGGACCAACGCCCTGGCCGCGCGCCGCATCGACATACTCACGGCGGCTTTCAGTCAGCGCCTGACCGCGCGCTGTGCGGGCGTAATAGGCCCATTCGAGCAAAATGAGGGTGAGCATCACATTGCCAACCCCCTTGCCCAGCCAGGCGAGAATCATCAGCGCCATGAGAATCACCGGAAATGACAGCAACAAGTCGACCAGACGCATCAGCAACGCGTCGACCCAGCCGCCGACATAGGCAGAAACAAGCCCCAGCAGCGTGCCGATCACTGCCGCAATCAGCGCCGAGCCAATGCCGACCCACAGGCTGATGCGCAGACCGTAGATGATCGCCGAGACCAGATCGCGACCCTGTCCGTCGGTGCCCAGCCAATAGGTGTAGCCACTGTCCATGTTCAGACTGCCGGGTGGCATACGCGCGTCCATGACGTTGAGCTGCATCAGATCGTAGGGATTCTGCACCACGATCCAGGGGGCAAAAGCTGCAACCAGGACAATGATCAGCAAGACCGCCAGGCCTGTCACTGCAGTGGGTGAACTGAAGAACTCGGTCAGCACTCGCCGCCACGGCGACTGGGCCTGCAACAGCGTGCTGGCCGGAGCTTTTGCAATGACATTCATCGGGATGCCTCGCTGCGTACGCGTGGGTCGAGCAGGTAATACAAACCGTCCACGATCAGGTTGAGCACCACGAAAATCACCACCACTACCATCAAGTAAGCGACCACCACCGGGCGATCAAGCATGTTGATGCTGTCGAGGATCAACTTGCCGGCACCGGGCCAGGCGAAAATGCTTTCGGTGACCACGGCGTAGGCGATGGTCGAGCCCAATTCCATCGCCAGCACGGTCACCACCGGGATCATGGTGTTGCGCATGACATGCATGCACATCACACGCATCGGCGAAAGGCCTTTGGCCCTGGCGAACTTGACGAATTCCTGAGGCAGCACTTCGCGCACGCCCGCTCGGGTCAGGCGCAGCACCAGCGAAATCTTGAACAGTGCCAGGTTCAGAGCAGGCAGCAGCAGGTGCTGCAAACCGTCCAGCGTCAACCATGACCATTCCACGCCCAGCCATTCTCGGGTTTCGCCCCTGCCGCTGGCGGGAAGCCAGCCCAGTGTGATGGAAAACAGCATAATCATCATCAGCGCCACCCAGAACGCCGGCAGCGAAAAACCGACAATGCTGGCGGCCATCATCAGCCGGGAGAGCGGATGCTCGGGGTACATACCGGCGAACATGCCCAGCGGCACGCCGATGACCACGGCCAGAAACAGGGCGCTGAACGCCAGCTCGAACGTTGCAGGCAAGCGCTGCAGGATCAGGCGCATGGCGTCTTCGTGATACACGAAGCTTTGCCCCAGATTGCCGTGAACCGCTCCCTTGAGGAAAATCAGGTACTGCTGCCACAGCGGCCGATCCAGCCCCAGGTGTGCGATGGCCTGCAGGCGTTCGGCCTGATTGAGGTCTTCACCCACGAGGATATCCATCGGATTGCCGATAGCGTTGAGGCCGACGAATACCACCACCGTCATCAACAGAATGACCAGCAGTGACTGGGTGAGCCTGCGCAGCGCCCAGCCGATCATTGGCGCCGCTCCCCAGTGGTCGGCTGGCTGACCACCCACTCATTGCCCAACAGCTCTGGCTCGGCGTAGTCGAGCATGGTGTCGAAATGCAGCTCGATGTCTTCATTGAACAACTGCCCGACCAAGGCATGAGCCAAACGCTTGGAGCCCTCGCTGATGGCGGGTATGTCTCCGGATACGGCACCGTAACTCAGCGCCGCCGGGTAACTGAAACAGTGAATATGATTCAGTCCCGGACAGGCACCCGGGGTCTTTTCCTGAAACTCGAAGCAATTGCCCAGATCCGGCAGCACGGCCAGTTCGCTATCGGTTTCGCCCTCTGGCGCTTCGAAGCGATCTTGCCAGACGCGAATCTGCGACGAAAACGGTGCAAATTCCGGCCGCTGTCGGAAGTCAGTTCGAAACCCCGTGGCGAATACCACAAAGTCCGCTTCGAAACGCGCCTTCGGGGTGTTCAGCCAGACGCCGCCGGCAGGGTTTTCTTCGACAGAAAGCAGCGGACTGTCGAGCATGAACCGCGCCTTGCCCGAACCGGACACTCTGAGCGTGCTGCCGCGCGGCGGCGGTACTTGCTGGGTGTTCAGGTAGTGACGAATGCGCCATTTCCAGATATCCGGCAAACGCCAGTATCCGTGGACCATACCCGGATTGCCGACGCCTTTGCCCTTGTTGATGCGCGGCAGTACGGCACGTCTGATCAGCAGGTCGACCCGTGTTGCGCCAGCCTCTAACGCAGTGGCAGCACTGTCCATGGCCGACGCGCCGCCGCCGATGACAGCCACACGTTTGCCGCTGAACCAGCCATCCTGCAAACCTGCCGCCGAGTGCGCCCAGAGATGCTCCGGTAGCTGCCGGGCAATGTCCGGTACCCAAGGGCCGCCCAGACCGTCACGGCCGGTGGCGAGCACCACATGCCGGGCCAGCAGGAACTGCGTTTGTACAGGTGTCACGACATCCAGCTCAATCAGGCCGTCCGCTCTGGGCGCGACACGGCTGACCCGGTGTTCGTTGCGCACGTCAAGCGCCAGCACCTTGCGGTACCAGCGCAGGTAGTCGGCCCATTGCAGGCGCGGAATCTTGTCCAGCAATGCCCAGCCATCGGCACCAAATTGCGCTTCGTACCAGGCGCGAAACGTCAGCGCAGGCAGCCCCAGCGCCGGCCCGGTCAACTGTTTTGGCGAACGCAGGGTTTCCATTCGTGCCGTGGTTGCCCAAGGGCCTTCGAAACCGGCCGGTGACCGATCGAAAATCACCGCCGCGACGCCCAGGTTGCGCAGTTCTGCAGCCAGAGCAAGACCCGCCATCCCGCCGCCGATGATCGCCACATCGAGCACCGCCTGTCCCGCACTCGTCCTGGCCTTGACCCAGGGCTTGGCAGGCAGATCCAGCCAGGCCAGATCCTGCTGCAAACGAGCTTCCAGGGCCGCCAGGCCCGCGGGTGCATTTACATGAGACATTGTGCGTCACTCGGAAAATGTTCGGGCCTCAAGCCCAAGCCTTGATTCAAATTGCTTCAAGAATCATTCCAATGTCGCATTAAATGAATTCTCAAAGGCCTTGAATGCTTAATACGAATAGTAAAAGGCGTTCTTTATTCCCGCAACGCGCAAAAAAGCATATTGATATTCCAAAAGAAATTTATGGAAGCATTCTGAGTGCGCATGATGGCGTAGCCCGTTGACGGGGAACGTCACACAAGCCGGGCCGTATAAGCATCAGCAGGCAAGGCAGTGTCTGCTCCAGCCGTGCGCGCTGGCGCCATACGGAGGGGCCTAGTCCAGGCCCGCTGCTCGCTTACTCAGCGTAAATGCTCTGCAACAGTGCATCGTGAGCGCTGGCTTCGTGCATGATCATCTCCGGCAGCAGGACCTTCGCGCAGGTAGCGATCTCATCGACGAGCGCCGCTGCTACATCGGACAATGGGTGGGCGAAGGCTGAAATCAGACCGAAGAAAAAAGGAATGTTGCAGGCAATCGGCCTGACCACCACGCCCTGCAGCGATACGCCGATGGCCGTGAAAGGATCGACCAGCGCAATGCCCAGCCCGACCCTGGCCATCTGCATGGCAATCAGCGACGTATTGGTATCGAGCATGCGCGGCGGCGGCCCCCCGGCATCCTGAAAAGCCTTGTCTATGCGCCGACGAAAGCGATAAGGATTGGCCATGGTGATCAGGGTCTGCTGACGCAGCAGCTCCATTGACAACACGTCATGAGTGGCCAGCTCCGAGTCGGCGGGCAAGACCGCCACGCAAGCCGCCTCCCCGATCCAGTGAATATCCAGGCCGCGATGTTCCAGCGGCAGGCTTACGGCACCCAGATCCATGGTTTTCGACAGCACGGCTTGAACCACATGCTCCGGAGACATGCTCTGCAACTGGATTTGCTGGGGTCTCAGGTGCTCGGGCAAGCGTGACAGGGCCGTCGGCAGCAGGCCCGCCGCCAGGGCCGAGATCGCCACCAGCTTGATCTGGTGGTTTTCTTCGTGCGCAATATGTTGCGCACGCTGACGGATGTTACGAACGCCCAGCAGCGCGCTCTCCACTTCGCCATACATCATGAATGCCTTGTGGGTGGGCGTGACCTTCGGCCCGCTGCGCTCGAACAACGCAAAACCCAGCTCCTGCTCAAGCTCCTGAATCGCCCGTGTGACCGATGGCTGAGAACGGCCGAGCATTTTCCCGGCTGCAGTGACACTGCCTGCCGACATGACTGCCGCGAAGGCTTCGAGCTGACGCAAATCCATAAGCATGCCTTGATCGATACACCGCCAATGAGAAAGCGCGACGCAATGCCTCCTCCGTTCAAAGCGCGAAAGTCTACACGTTGCCCGAGCATTGGGTGAATGTCTGGCTCACCCGGCGATCATTACCCGGTTCCGGCCTTGCTGTTTGCCCAGATAAAGCGAAGTGTCAGCACGGTTGAGGGTTATCTGAAAAGTCTCGCCCGCTACGATGGTCGCCACGGCAAGAGTCGCGGTGACCGAAATAATGCGCTCATCGATCTGGCCGGCCTCCTCGGCTATACGTTTCCAGATCCGCTCTGCGACTCGCAGCGCATCCTCGGGCGTGGTGTCCGACATGAGTACCAGAAACTCCTCGCCGCCCCAGCGAGCAGCCATATCGCTGTTGCGCACACTTGAGCTGATGATTTCCGCCACTCGTTGCAGAACGGCGTCGCCGGTTTCATGGCCGTGGAGGTCATTGATCTGTTTGAAATGATCGATGTCGAGCAGGATCAGCGAAGCTGACAGCCCCTGTCTTCGGGCCTCCAGCTCGCGTATGCGATGCAGCACTCTTCTGCGGGTATAGAGATTGGTCAGGCTGTCGCGGTTGGCAATATGAAACAGGCTCAATTGCATCGACGACGTGAAGCGTACCGAGAGTGCAGTGGCATAGATCGACAGAACGGTCGCCGTCAGTGCATTGACGATACCGAATGCATCAAGCACGTTCTGGCTAAGGCCCGATCCCTGCCCCATGTACCGGCGAAAGGCGAAGCATCCTACCAGTGACAGAAGGATTGCCAGGCTGTAGGCAATGCGCCTGATGGCGATCAGTTGAAAGGTGAAGGCAATGATGGGAATCACGCAGAACAGGTAAAAACTGAAGTTGCTTTCCCAGCCCAGTTCCCATGTGGCAAGCAAAGCATGGCCGATGATCTCCAGACACATCAGTTGCCCGGCCTGCCGATAGCGCTGCCTGCGGATCAGGTAGAGACAGTTGATATAGATCAGTGTGCTGACAATGTTCGCCACCCACAGGACCTTCATCCCCAGCTCCAGAAACACTGCCAGCAACACACAGTGAATGCCCAGAGCGACGTACACGATCGGCGTGATGTGTTTCCAGAACTGGATAGCCGTGTCCTTGAACAGCTGGGTGCGGTCTTCCGTCGGAAGGGTCATCATCACGTTATCTCGAAATGCAGGTGGAATATGACCATCAGCGTAGGGTTGAGATCATGATGTGTTGTCGGCCTGAACCGACGCCGCTTGATACAGCGACCCGATAATATCTTTTGCCTGCCCGGCCCGGATGTGTGGCATGACTGAAGGAGTCAAATGGACATCAGTCATGATAAGTAGTGCGATCGGAGGCCTGATTTTTTCCGTCCGCCGCCAGTCGGCAGACGCTGCGATACGACGCACGGTAAAGCTGATGGAGGGCCGACGAGGGTTTTTCGTCACTTTGCGGTAGCGATCCCGATTTTCTGGAAATACTATCGAGGCCGTACATTGTGTTGATCGCGCAGTGCTCGACAGCCGGCGAACTGCAGGCAGCCCTGAATGATTCAGAAGGAAGCGTACCGATGGAACGTCTCACCGCAAAAGACTTTGCGCCTGAACTGCTTGAGCTTTATGACTTCTACGCACATGGCAGGATCAATCGACGCGAGTTTCTCGATCGAGCAGCGCTGTTCACATTGGGTGGCCTGACTGCCAGTGCGCTGCTCGCCTCGTTGAGCCCCAATTACGCGCTGGCCGAACAGGTGGAGTTTACCGATCCGGACATTGTTGCCGAGTATGTGTCCTACCCTTCGCCCAAGGGCCATGGTCAGGTTCGCGGCTATCTGGTACGTCCGGCAAAAGCTGCCGGCAAAGTAGCGGCAGTGGTTGTGGCGCACGAGAATCGCGGTTTGAATCCCTATATCGAAGACGTTGCCCGCCGTGTAGCGAAAGCCGGTTTCATCGCGCTCGCACCCGACGGCCTGTCCTCGGTCGGCGGTTATCCGGGTAATGACGACAAGGGCCGAGAACTTCAGCAGACAGTCGATCCGGAAAAGCTCATGAACGATTTCTTCGCCGCTATCGAGTGGCTGATGAAGCATGACGCGACTACCGGCAAGGTCGGCATCACCGGTTTCTGTTATGGCGGTGGCGTGGCCAATGCCGCCGCCGTGGCTTACCCCGAACTGGGCGCTGCCGTATCGTTTTATGGCCGCCAGCCCAGCGCCGAAGACGTGGTGAAGATCAAGGCGCCCGTCATGATTCACTATGGCGAACTGGACACCCGCATCAATGAAGGCTGGCCCGTTTATGAAAAAGCCTTGAAAGCTGCGGGCACGACGTACGAAACGTTCATCTATCCGGGAGCCAACCACGGTTTCCACAATGACTCGACCCCGCGTTATGACGAAGCAGCGGCCAAACTGGCGTGGGAGCGAACGCTGGGGTGGTTTAACAAGTACCTGGTTTAACGGCGCGGTACAGATCTGTGACGCAGAGGATCACGCAAGGCATTCCCGCGCTGGAAAATAACACTGTCGTGCGACGCTCCGCGTCGTCATGCCGTTCTGGACGCTCCGCGTCCTCTTTAAGACGCGGAGCTTCCCCCACCGCATCTCCACGCTGGGGCGTGCACAACGATAACCTGAACTGTCACAGCGCCCGCACTCGCTCCAGCAGAATCTGCAGCGGATGCTGCACCGTCTTGCCATCCTGGCGTTTGACCTGGCTGCGACATGAATACCCATCGGCGACCAGTCGGCCTTCATCACCATGGCGCGCAACCAGTGGCTGCCAGGACTGGCTGTAGATCGTGTCGCTGGTTTTTGCGTTTCGGGTTTCATGCCCATAAGTGCCGGACATGCCACAGCAACCGCTGGCCAGCACATCAAGCCTGAGCCCGGCGCGAGCGAAGGCTTGCTGCCAAAGGCCGACACTGGCAGGCTCGTTGGTCTTTTCGGTGCAATGCGGCAGAAAGTAGTAAGTCTCACCTGACGGAGCGTCGTGTTTTTCCTCAAGCGCAGACGCAAGCCACTCCTGCGGGAGCATGACCGACGGCACATTATCGCTGCCCAGCGTCTTGCTGTACTCCTGGCGATACACCAGGGTCATGGCCGGGTCCAGACCGATCAGCGGAATGCCGTACCCAGCCAGCTTGCCAAGCGACCGGCTGTTGAAACTGGCAGCCTTTTCGAACGCGGCCAGAAAACCCTGCACGTGCAGCGGCTTGCCATTGGGAGCGAACGGTGCGAGATAAACCTGATAACCCATGCGCGAGATCAGTTCCAGCCAGTCTGCCGCCAGCGGGGTTTCAAAGTATCGGGTGAACGCATCCTGAACCAGCACTACCGTACGCTTGCGCTCCTGCTCGCTCAACGCGGCCAGACGCTGCGGGGTGGCAATGCCGACATTCCAGCGCGCGCAGGCTGCGCGAAAGTCCATCAGGCTGAGCAATGGGCTATCAACCATACCGGCAACATGTTCGAAGAGGTAACGCACCGGTTTTGCGCCCATGACCGCGTTATACAGCTTGGGGAAGCGCGCTAGATAGGGAATGCTGAACTCCAGCGAGCCAATCAGATAGTCCTTGATCGGGCGCAGGTAACGGCTGTGGTACAGCTCCAGAAAGCGCGATCTGAACTCGGGTACGTTGACCTTGACCGGGCACTGCCCCGCGCAGGACTTGCACGCCAGGCAACCAGCCATCGCATCGTAGACCTGGTGGGAGAAGTCCTGCTGCCCCGCCACTCTGGCTACGCTGTTGACGGTCCGCTCGGCAAGGCTCTTCAGCACACTGGCATTACGTGCCCTGGCACTGGCCGTCAGGACGTTCACGTCCTGCTCGCCTTGCAGACGCAGCCACTCCCTGACCAGCGAAGCGCGGCCCTTGGGTGAATGAATACGATCACGCGTGGCCTTCCAGGACGGGCACATGGCATCGTCAGTGTCGTAGTTGTAACAGGCACCATTGCCATTGCAATGCAGCGCGCTGTCGTAGCTTTGCCAGACACGTTCGTCGATCTTGCGGTCCAGATCGCCGCGCAGCATCACTTCGTCCACCAGCGTCAGGCGTGCTTCGGGCAAGGTCGCAGGCGTGGCGATCTTGCCGGGGTTGAGCTGATTGAACGGGTCGCACGCGGCCTTGAGCGCCTGCAACGCAGGATACAACTCGCCGAAATACTCAGGCACGTATTGCGAGCGCAGGCCCTTGCCATGTTCACCCCACAGCAGACCGCCATAGCGTCTGGTCAGCGCGGCAACGGCGTCGGAGATCGGGCGGATCAGAGCCGCCTGCGCGGGGTCTTTCATGTCCAGTATCGGCCGCACATGCAGCACGCCTGCATCAACATGGCCGAACATGCCGTATTGCAGACCGTAGCTGTCCAGCAGCGCACGAAACTCCTGAATATAGTCAGCGAGATTCTCCGGCGGCACCGCTGTGTCTTCGACAAATGGCTGCGGTCTAGCTTCGCCCTTGACGTTGCCGAGTAGCCCCACCGAACGCTTGCGCATGGCGTAGACGCGGTTGACTGCAGCGCTGCCGGTTGCAAGCGTATGGCCAAGACGAACCACCGACGTATCTTTTTGCAAGTGGGCGACGAATGCATGGACACGCTGCTCCACTTCGCCCGGTTCATCGCCGCTGAATTCGATCAGGTTGATGCCAAGGGTGGGCGTGGCGGGGTCTTGCGGGAAATACTCGGCTACGCCGTGCCAGACGATATCCTGCATGGCCAGCATCAACACCTTGGAGTCTACAGTCTCGATGGACAGCGGCTTGTGCGCCATCAATGCCTTGGCGTCCCGCAGGGCGTCCATGAAGCCAGCGTAGCGAACGTTGACCAGAATCGAGTGCTTGGGGATCGGCAATACGTTGAGCCGGGCTTCGACGATAAAACCCAATGACCCCTCAGAACCGCACAGCACGCTGTTGAGATTGAAGCGCCCGTCCTCCTCGCGCAGGTGCGCCAGATCGTAACCGGTCAGGCAGCGGTTGAGGGGCGGGAAAACGTCCTTGATCAATTGCGCCTGAGTATCGGCAATCTGTCGAGCGCAGCGATACACATCGCCAGCCCGGTCGACGCGTGTCTGTTCGCTGGCTAGTTGCTCTGCACTCAATGCCTGTGTGTTGACGTACGAACCGCCCAATAACACTGTTGACAGTTCAAGCACGTGATCGCGGGTCTTGCCGTAGGTGCAACTGCCCTGCCCGCTGGCATCGGTGTTGATCATGCCACCGACGGTGGCGCGGTTGGAGGTGGACAGTTCGGGCGCAAAAAACAGCCCGTGAGGCTTGAGCGCGGCGTTAAGCTGGTCTTTGACCACCCCGGTCTGCACCCGTACCCAGCGTTCTTCGACGTTGATTTCAAGAATGTGATTCATGTGCCGCGACAAATCGACCACCACGCCGTCGGTCAATGACTGTCCGTTGGTCCCGGTACCGCCACCACGCGGGGTAAGCACTACCTGTCTATGCTCGGGTCGCGCAGCCAGCCGGGCGACGATTGCGACATCATGGCTGTCCATCGGGAACACCGCCGCCTGTGGCAGGCGCTGGTAGATCGAGTTGTCGGTGGCCAGCACCGTACGCGATCCGTGGTCCCTGGCTATTTCGCCGCGAAAGCCGCCCTCCACCAGGGCATTGAGGAAACGGTCATAGTGACCGGCCTGCACGGAGGTCGGTTTCAACTGCGCAATCATGGTGGTCTTCCTGGCTGGCTAGGCGTTTTATATGCAAAGCACGTATGCTTCGAAACGCTCGTATGCATGGCGTTATCAACGGTTATCGCGATTCTCCGGTGTGTCGTACTTCAGTGCAAACGTAAAAGATGTCGTTTTTCCATGAGTTTTATGAATGAACACCAGAAGACTGACGCCCTCCATGTCACTGTTGCTTGCCTTCGAGGCCGCTGCCCGGCATGGCAGCTTTACCAAGGCCGCAGACGAACTGGCCTTGACCCAGAGCGCCATCAGCCGTCAGGTGCAGGCGCTGGAGGCGCAACTGGAAGTCGAGCTGTTCAAGCGCGATGGCAGGCGTATCGAATTGACCCCTGCCGGGGCGCTGTACCAGCATGAGCTGGCCGCCGCACTGGGTCGTATTCGCAGTGCAACCCTGCAAACCATCGCGCACAAGACCGAGGGCGGTACGCTGCATCTGGCCGTGCTGCCGACTTTCGGCTCCAAATGGCTGCTGCCGCGGATGAATGACTTTTACACCCGGCATCCGGGCTATGTGGTGCATCTCCACTCACGCATCGTGCATGCCGACCTGACGCCGGCGGCCAGCGAGATGAACGCGATTATCTGTGCGGGCGATGGCAACTGGCCCGGATATGTTTCCCATCCGCTGGTCAGCGAGAAACTGGTCGTCATTGCCAGTCCTGCTGCGCTTGCCGGATACCGGTCGATGACCCCGGCGCAGGTTGCCCAGCATTCGCTGCTGAGTGTGGTATCGCGGCCCAATGCCTGGTCGGACTGGTTTGACAGTAACCGTCTTGCCCATCAGATCATGCGCCTCGGGCCGAGCTTCGAGTTGACCTCGCATTTGATCCAGGCCGTAGCGGCCGGCATCGGTATCGCGCTGGTGCCGCGGATTCTGGTGCAGGACGAACTCAACAGCGACGAGCTGGTCACGCTGTTCGAGCCTATGGACAGCGGACGTAATTATTATCTGGCGTACGCGACACGTTTTCAGAACCTGCCAGCGCTGTGCGTATTCAGGGACTGGCTGCTGTCGACGCCGTTTCCCGACCCCTTGTAAAACCTGCCCGCAACAGGAGCGACCGTGCGCATCGAACCCCTTCCGCCCTTGCAGAACCTGATCGCCTTCGAAGCCGCCGTACGGCATGGCAGCTTTACCCGTGCCGCCATCGAACTGAACCTGACACAAAGTGCGATCAGTCGTCAGGTGGCGCAATTGGAGGAGTTTCTCGGCCGGGCGCTGTTTCGCCGTGAGCACAAGCGCATTCACCTGACCGTCGCCGGGCAGATTTACGCCGAGCAGATCCAGCGGGTGCTGACGCTGTGTGCCGAGGCCACGGCGCAAGTCATCACCCACAGCGGCGAACAACAGTTGACCCTGGCCTGTTCCAGTGGCGTGGCTGCACTGTGGCTGGGGCCTTTGCTGGGGCGCTATCGCGATGCCTTTCCGGCTGTGGATATCCGCTTGCGCGTGGTCGATGGGCTGGACTCGCTGATCCGCGCCGAATTCGATCTGGCGCTGTATTTCCTGCGCGAAGGCTCGCCGACGGGGCTCGACAGCCGCCTGCTGTTCGCCGAATCGGTAAATGCCTATTGCTCGCCTGGCTACCTGAACGGTCGGCTGCTGGAGCCAGCAGAGTTGCTGGATCACTGCCTGCTGATGCTGGAAGACGGACAACGTCAATGGCTGTCCTGGGGAGACTGGTTCGGACGTCAGGGAGTCGATGCCTCGCTGATCCGCAAGCGCATGACCGTCAACCTGTATCCGGTGCTGGTCGACCTGGCGGTCGCTGGTCATGGCATCGTGCTCGGCTGGCAGCCCATGATCGACCGGCATGTGCAATCCGGTGCGCTGGTGCCGGCCTGCCGAAAAAGCATCGGCGCAGTAGGCGGTTATTACCTGCTGACACCCAGTGGCAAGACGCCCCGGCGCGCTGCGCGAGCGTTCGAGAAATGGTTGACAGATGAAATAGCCACGCTGACACCCCACCTATGACGCTTGCATGCATCTGGCGCATGCAAACCTGCGCAATGAGCGTTTTCTTAAAATCGGCCCAGCACCTAATCTCGACTGAAACGGGCAAAAAGACCTGACTCAGCCGCACTTAAATCAACCCTGCCCCTTAATCAATGCAGCCACTGCAGGGGGCCTCCCTGCGTGTATCGCATGCAGGAGCCTATTCAGTGAGCACATTACGATCCTCTGCTTCACGCACCCATGAACAAAAGGCACGCCGCGCGGTGACCGCTACGGTGATCGGCAATGGCCTGGAATGGTTCGACTTCACGGTCTACAGCTTCTTTTCGGTGATCATCGCCAAGGTCTTTTTCCCCAGCGGCAGCGAGCTGACCTCTTACCTGCTGGCGCTGGCGACCTTCGGGGTGGGCTTTTTCATGCGCCCGGTGGGCGGCATTGTGCTCGGTATCTACAGCGACAAGCGCGGGCGCAAGGCGGCGTTGTCACTGACCATCCTGCTGATGGCGCTGGGGACACTGATCATCGGACTGACGCCCAGCTTCGCGCAAATTGGCTATCTGGCTCCGCTGCTGATTGTTCTGGCGCGACTGCTGCAAGGGTTCTCTGCCGGTGGCGAGATGGGCAGTGCCACCGCATTTCTGACCGAGCATGCTCCGCCCGGCAAGAAAGCCTTCTACTCCAGCTGGATTCAGGCCAGCATCGGCGTCGCGGTGCTGCTCGGCTCTGCGCTGGGTGCCATTCTGTCCAGTTACCTGACCCAGGCGCAGCTAGAAAGCTGGGGTTGGAGGGTGCCATTTCTGATTGGCACACTGATCGGGCCGGTCGGCTTCTATATTCGCAGCCGGGTGGATGAGACGCCGGCCTACAAGGCGGCCAGCCCCGTTGAATCCCCGCTTCGCGAAGTCATCAGGACCTACCCGCGCCAGACGCTGATAAGCTTTTCACTGGTCGTGCTCTGGACGGTCTGTACTTACGCGATCCTGTTCTACATTCCTTCCTACGCCCAGCGTGTGATTGGCTTGCCTTCATGGATGGGCTTCAGCGCAGGCATGATGGGCGGCGCGGTGCTGATCGTCGCCACACCGATTGTCGGTGCCCTGGCAGACCGCAGCGGGCATCGCCCCTGGTTACTTGGCTCGGCGATGGCCATCTTTTTCAGCGCCTATCCGATGTTCCTGTTCATCAACCAGATGCCAGGGCTGTTTTCGCTGCTGGTCTTTGAACTGGTGCTCGGCCTGCTGATTTCCGCTTACATCGGCTCGATCCTCGCGGCTTTCGGCGAGTTGCTGCCCACCCACGTGCTGTCCACCGGGCTCTCTGTCGCCTACAACTTTGCCGTCACCATTTTCGGCGGCTTTGCCACCTTCACCATCACCTGGCTGATTGCCTCGACCGGCAGCAACCTGGCACCCGCGTTCTACATCATGTTCGCTGCCGCCGTCAGCGGTATTGGTGCGCTGCTGTATCGCGACCGTGCGCCTGCTGCCCATCGTCCCTTGTCTGGAGCTTTCCAATGAGTATTGCTGATCCTACACGCCTGATCCTGCGCAACGGCCGTCTGCTGGACCTGCAAAAAGGGCAATTGATTTCCGGCCAGGAAGTCGTGATCGAGGGCGAACGCATTGTCGACGTGCGTGCCGAAGGTGAGCCGGCCCCGGCTGGCACTGAGGTCATGGATCTGGGCGGCAGAACCCTGATGCCGGGTCTGATCGACTGCCATGTGCATGTGCTGGCTTCCAACGCCAACCTGGGCATGAATGCCCTGCAACCCAACGCAATCATCATGTACCGCGCCTTGCCGATTCTGGCGGCGATGCTCAACCGCGGTTTCACCACCGTGCGCGATGCCGGCGGTGCCGACTGGGCGCTGGCGCGTTCAATCCAGATGGGGCTTATTCCCGGGCCGAGGATCTTCGCTTCGGGCAAGGCACTGTCGCAGACCGGTGGCCACGGCGACATGCGCGCTCGGGGCGAACTGCTGCTCAATGAGCCCTGCTCGTGCTGTTTCCGGGCCGGGGCCATCGCGCGGGTGGTGGATGGCGTCGACAACGTGCGTCTGGCCGTGCGCGAAGAGCTGCAACAGGGCGCCAACCAGATCAAGATCATGGCTTCGGGCGGTGTTTCTTCGCCAACCGACCCGATTGCCAACACCCAATACAGCGAAGCTGAAATCCGCGCCATCGTCGATGAGGCCGCTGCCGCGAACACCTACGTCATGGCGCATGCCTACACCGCTCGGGCGATTCGCCGTGCCATCGAATGCGGCGTAAGAACCATCGAGCACGGCAATCTGGTGGATGCCGACACCGCCCGACTGATGGCCGAAAAAGGCGCATTTGCGGTGCCGACTCAGGTCACCTATGAAATGCTTGCCGAGTATGGCGAACGCTTCGGCCTGCCAGCGGACTCGGTGGCCAAGATCGAAGACGTGCGACAGGCCGGGCGCAATGCCCTGCTGCTGTTTGCCGAAGCAGGCGTCCCGATGGGTTACGGCTCGGATTTACTGGGCGAAATGCACGAGTACCAGACCCACGAACTGAAGATTCGCGCCGAGCTGCTCGGCAATCTGGCGGCGCTGCGCAGTGCAACAAGTGTTGCGGCGCAGATACTTCAGCGTGAGGGCGAATTGGGTTGCATCGCCGCCGGTGCGATCGCTGATCTGCTGGTGGTGGATGGCGACCCGCTGAGCGATATCAGTTGCCTGGTCGGTCAGGGCGAGCACCTGGCAATGATTGTTCAAGGTGGTCATGTGCGCAAGAACACCTTGGCTTGATCGGTTGTCAATGGGCGTTGTGGTCCCAGATCCAGCTCCAGACACCCGGCAGGCTGACCGGCTGGCCCGCCTCTTTGACCGTGCGGGCCAGAGCGGCACGCTGTAACTGCGCGCTGTCGTCGTAGAACGGCTGGTCGGCAAGCCGAACGCCAGTCTGACGGGCACTGTCGATCAGAATCTGCAGGTACTCCCGAGCATGCCGCGCGGTGTAGCGGTTCAAATCGTGGAAGGTCACCACCACCGGAATCACACCGTCCACAACAGGCAACTCCCCGGCAGCAATGCGCTCACGCACCTGCGAGAGCTGGCTGACCATGTTCGAACGGCGTCGCAGGCTGAAGTTATAGCCCCAGATCTTGCCGTCATTGGCACTCAGGTCCGTCAACAACACATGCAGGTCATGGCGCTGATAGGCGCTGAAGGTGCGTTTGTCGTAGTTCCAGAACGGCGGCCGCAACAACTTGGTGGGCACACCGGTGATCGCGGTAATGATCGCGCAACCTTGAGTCAGTGACTGCTCCAGTTCCTCATCCGTCAACGACCGATGATTGGTGTGATGCGGCGTAGCGGTGTGAAAGCCCAGCAGATGCCCTTCTTCATGCTGACGACGCATGATTGCTCTGCCTTGATCACTGTTGCCCGCGCCCGTTGCGCCGGTCTGCACGAAGAACACGGCCTTGATGTTCGGCTGCAACGGGTTGTCGGCCAGGCTGTCGAGCACCGTGATGCTCGGGTTGTAGAACGTCGAGGCACTGGGGCCGTCGTCAAAGGTCAGCAGGAACCGCACCGCAGGCCGCTGGCGCAACTGCTCGGCGGTCTTCGACGTCAGCGGAACCGGAGCACTTATGCAGGCCGACAGGCTCGCGGCGATGGCCAGTGCGAAAAAGACCTTGAAAACGGACTTCATCAATGTACGCAATCCTGTGGTTGAGCTGCTGAGGCCGCGTGTAAAGCGCACGCATGATCATTCACGGGTGCGGCAAACACAATCACTGCGGCGCGCAGTTTGTCGGCACCGAAACAACTCATGCGGTTGAAATCGGCATGGCTCACGGGCATGTGCTGACAGTCTATAGCCTGGCGATGCAGGCTGTGATCGATATCAGGGTCGTGCAGGTAGACAAAATCACTGTCGCAGTCGGTGACCATCACCCAGTGCGGCGCCTTGGAGCGTGTCAGGCGATAGCTGCTGATCAGCACCAGCGGCTTGCCACCCTCTGCCAGTACGCGAGGCAGGTTCAATGAGCGGTTGGGCAGCGTTTGTACGCCGCAGGTCTGCAGTTCATGACAGAACTGCTCGTGCACCAGGCGGATTACCTGTTTCTTTTGGTCACTGCGCACGCCGCCCAGAAACAGCGGGCCCGCAATCGACACCAGCAGCTTCACGGTAAAGCCCCTGCGCCGCGCAGCCAGCGCCAACCCCTGAGGGCTGCATCCGCCATGGCCGGAGGTCATGAACACCGTGGTCGCCTCGCGCCAGATCTGCAGTTCTTCGGCGCGATCCATCAAACGCACAGGTTGCAGAGCCTTCATCGCCATCAACAGACAGGCCGGACCGCAAGTGAACTCCAGGGTCTGCTGGTAATACGGCACTGAACGACTATCCAGCCGAGCATGCTCGACGATGCGCTTCTCGTAACGCAGCGCCGGGGCATGGTCCTGGTAATAGTCGTCGACCTGAGCGAAGCGCCGGTAACCGTTGCGTTCGTACAGCCCGATAGCCGCGTGGTTATCAGGGCGCACCTCAAGGCGCAGGTAAGCGCAGTCGCGGCCCACGGCCTGCTGCTCGGCACGTTGCAACAACTCCTTGCCCAGCCCCTTGCCCCGCGCCGCATCGACAATCGCCAGCGAATACAAACGCCCCAGCGAGGTGCCCCGATGAAACAGCACCAGCGCGTAGCCGGTGAGCTTTCCGGCCTGCTCGGCGACGATCAGGCTGGCATTGGCGCGGCGAATCATCCAGTGAAAGCTGCGCGCGGTCAGACGGTCGCCGTCAAAGCACTGGTTCTCCAAAAGCAACAAGTCGTCGACATCGGTTTCAACTGCATCGCGAAATATAAAGTCCATCTGCACCGCCGTAAAAGTTGTGTAACGAAACGGGACATTTCAAAAAGCACATGCTTAATAGAAAGGACGTGTTTCCCATCGGATCGATTACACAGGTCAGCGGCACAGGTGAAGATGAACGAAGTATCTGCGCAACTTGCGCTTTCAGCAACAACCAGACGTGCAGACCCCACAACGCTTTTTGCAGCGCAGAGGCAACGGGTGATTATTGTCGAACGGCTTGAAGACTGGGCATCTTACTTCCCCAGCGAAGACTTGATCAGCGCCCAGGATTACCTGGAAAAGCCACTGAAAACCAAGGCAGGCAAGCGTGTGCAAGTCATCAATCTGTGCCGCAGCTACAAATACCTGGGCCACGGTTATTACTGTTCCCTGCTGGCCGAAGCGCGCCAGCACAATGTCATTCCTTCGGTAAAGACCATCAGCGAGTTGACCCGCAAGTCACTCTACGGCCTGGCCCTCGATGACCTGGACAAGTGGCTGGAGACCGCACTTGAGGATCATCCCTATGACGACACCGAAGGGTTTACCCTGACACTTTACTTCGGCCAGACCACACTGGAGCCATTGAAGGATCTCGCCCGTCAATTGTTTGAAGTCTTCCCCTGCCCGATCCTGATGGTGGAGTTTCGCAAACGCGACAATTGGCACATTGCGGGTATCAAGGCCGGTGCTCTGCCGCGCCTGCGCGAGGATCAGCAGGATGAGTTCGCCACGGCGCTGGAAGGCTTCAGCCGCAACGTCTGGCGCCAACCCAGTTCCCGACGCATGGCCCGCTATGACCTGGCTATCCTGCATGACCCGCAGGAACAGCTGCCACCGTCCAACACCGAGGCGCTAACCAATTTCATCCGTGTCGGCCAGCGCCTGGGCATCGATGTCGAGCTGATCGAAAAGAAAGATTACGCCCGGCTGGCCGAGTACGACGCGCTGCTGATTCGCGAAACCACCAGCGTTGACAACCACACCTACCGCTTCGCCAAGAAGGCCGAAAGCGAGGGGCTGGTGGTCATGGATGACTCCACCTCGATCCTGCGCTGCACCAACAAGGTGTACCTGACCGACCTGCTCAAAAGCCATGATCTGGGCATGCCGCGAACGGAAATCCTCTACAAGGACCGCCCGGAAGAACTGCAGCACGTGGCCACACGTCTGGGCTTCCCGCTGGTATTGAAGATCCCTGATGGCTGCTTTTCCAGAGGTGTGATCAAGGTCAGTACACCCGAGGAAATGCACACGGCAACGACCCAGCTGTTCGAGCACTCGGTGTTGTTGCTGGCTCAGGAGTTTTTCTACACCGAGTACGACTGGCGCATCGGCATTCTCAATCGCAAACCGATATTTGCCTGCCAGTACTTCATGTCCAAGGGGCATTGGCAGATCTATAACCACAAGGCGATCGGCACCGAGGTGATTGGCGAATGCCGCACGCTGGCGGTGCACGAAGCGCCACGCGCCGTAGTCGAACTGGCACTCAAGACTGCCAACCTGATTGGTGACGGGTTGTATGGCGTGGACTTGAAACAGTCAGGCGATCAAGTGGTAGTGATCGAGGTCAACGACAATCCGAACCTGGATGCCGGCATCGAAGACGCTTACCTGCAGGATGATCTGTACAGCCTGGTGCTGGAAGAGTTCGTCCGCCGTCTGGAGCTCAAACGCCTCGGCAAAGAATGGTGAAACGATGATTCAGGGCCTGACACTCGATGGCAACCGGTTGCTGACATGTGACCCGCAAAAGGCTCAGGTGCTTTGGTTCAGCAAGCCTGACACTGGTGAACGCAGGTTATTGATGGAGCGCTTTCACCTTGATGAGCACGCCGTGGCATCGGCGCTGGATCCCGATGAAATTTCGCGCATCGAGTTTCACCCTGATGCCTTGTTTCTGATCTGGAAACGCCCCGAAAACTACTCGGGCAAGAACAGCTTCTCGTTCGACGTTTCGTCCTTTGGTGTGCTGCTCAGTCGGGACCAATTGGTCCTGATCTGTGATGACGAGCAACCTTTGAGCGCGCTGGGGGCTCACCGTCCTTTGAACCAGCCGCTGGATATCCTTCTGGAGCTGTTGTTCAACAACATTCATCACTATCTGGGCCATTTGAAAGTCATCAAGATGGTCGCCCGGGAATTGCAGCAGAAATTCAACTCCTCACTGGAAAACCGTCATTTGCTGCAGATGTTCAACCTCAGCGAAAGCCTGGTGTATTACATCAATGCGATCCACAGCAATGGTGCGGTTCTGACCCGCCTGCGCAATCATGCGCAGGGCAAGCAGTACGCGACTGCCTGCCTGGCGTTGATCGATGACATGATCATCGAGAACGACCAGTGTTACAAACAGGCCGAGATCTATTCCACAGTGTTCGCCGGGTTGATGGATGCACGTGGCAATCTGGTCAACAACAGCACCAACACCCTGCTGCGCAAACTGACGCTGATCAATGTGGTGTTTCTGCCCTTGAACCTGATTGCCGGGATCGGTGGCATGTCCGAATTCAGCATGATGACCGCCCCGCTCCACTGGTGGGTGGCTTATCCGGCATTGCTTCTGGCCATGCTCGGGCTGGGGGCGGTGATGGTCTGGGGGCTGCGCAGGATGGCTCGCGCGGCCTGAGCGGTTATTTTTCCCAGTCAGCCTTGGCAATCTGCAAGCCATGCAGCCCGTTGTAGGCCGCCCGCTCAGGAGGCTGCCAACCCTCCAGCAACGCGGCGTCGAGGTCGTAGATTTCGACACCCAGCGGACGGCAGACGCTTAACGGGTCCTGCGCGTCAGGCCCCCACATCGGCAGTGACAGATCGCCGCCCGGGCAGGTCGACAACGCACACAGCAGGTCGATTTCAGCGAAAAACTCCAGATAATCGCCCTTTTGCGCCGGACAGGCCTTCATGAAGTACATGTCGTCATGATTGAGGCCGGTGCACTGGAAGATGTTCAGCACGTCATGCACGTCGAATTCGGTCAGCCCGTGCGGCAGCACGGCACGGGTCAGGTTTGAATGACAGTGATGATGAAAGTCTTCGCCGGTCAGCATCTTGTTGACGTAGGGGTCACAACGCGTGCCAAGCAAATCATGAAGGCGGCCGCCATGCTCGTCGATCCCGTAGCTGGCCAGGCTGTCGTCGGTAATGGTTACCATTGGCCGCAAAAACGGCAGGTTCGACCACAGCCGGTCATGAGTGCTGACATGCGCGCCCTGTAGCTGGCGCGTGCGCGCTGCCCACAGGCGCTCTCGCGGGTCGTTGGCGTTCCAGACATTGAAATCGCCCACCTGCGGGCCAACCGGTGTGGTGACACGAAACACCTGACCGGCCTTGACCTTCCAGGCCCGTCCGGTACGAATGGGTACTTCGAACTGCTCGACGAGGGTGCGCTGCTGCGCATTCGCACGCAGGCGCTCGTAAAACGCCGTGTCCACTTGCAGCGCTGCGCCTTTGCTGACCTGGTAGGCGGCTGGGTAGTCTTTGTACATTCAGGGCTTCTCGTTGGCAGGATGTGCAGATTTATCCTGCAAATTGCAGGCCCGATTATTGAAAATCCCGACTGCGCACATCCAGCCCGGTCAGCAACGGCGTGAGGTCGTACAGGCGCTGGGCGATCAAGTGGCGCACACCACTTTTCGATTCCAGTCGCCCGAAAACCTGCAGCAGTTGCGAGCCCACCAATACCTTGCGCTGACGTTCGGCCAAGTCGCGCCAGACCACGACATTGACCATACCGAACTCGTCTTCAAGGGTCACAAAGGTCACGCCACTGGCTGTTCCCGGTCGTTGACGACCAATAACCAGCCCCGCCACGCTGAGGGTTCGGTCGTTTTCCAGGCTCAGCAAGTCTTGTGAGCTGCGAAAGCGTCTGGCAGCCAATTGCCGACGCAGCAAGGCCAACGGGTGCGGGCCGAGGGTGGTGCCCAGCGTGGCGTAGTCGGCCATCAGGTCTTCGGCCACCGTCGGCAGCGGCAGCGTTACCTGTGTGTCTTCGCTGGGCAAGTCATTGAACAACGGGCGCTGGGCTTCCACGCCTGCCACTTCCCAGCGCGCCCGGTGCCGATGGCCGATCAGCCCGCGCAAGGCACCGGAGTCGGCCAGCGCTTCAGCGGCACGGGACTCCAGATCGGCGCGCAAGGTCAGGTCTGTGGCATCGGTAAACAACCGTTCCGAGCGCGCAGTTTCAATGCGTCGGGCATCCTCCTCGCGAAAGCCACGTACCATGCGCAGCCCGAGGCGAATCGCCAGATTGAGTGTACTGTCGGGATGATCGAGCGGCTCCAGCGAACAATCCCAGTTGCTGTAGCGCACATCCACCGGGCGGATTTCAATGTGGTGGCGACGTGCGTCCTGTAACAATTGATCCGGGCTGTAAAACCCCATCGGCCAGCTGTTGATCAGCGCGCAGGTGAACGCTGCCGGTTCATGGCATTTGAGCCAGCAACTGGCGTAGGTCAGCAAGGCGAAACTGGCGGCGTGGGACTCGGGGAAACCGTAACTGCCAAAACCCTTGATCTGTTCGAAAATCCGGTCGGCAAAATCCACGTCGTAATCATTTTCCAGCATGCCTGTGCGCAGCCGTTCGCGATGCGGCTCCAGCCCGCCGTGACGTTTCCACGCGGCCATCGCGCGGCGCAATTCGTCCGCCTCGCCCGGCGTGTAACCGGCAGCGATGATCGCCACTTCCATGACCTGTTCCTGAAACAGCGGCACGCCCAAGGTGCGCTCAAAGACGCTTTTTAGTTTAGGCGGATAGGTAATCGCTTCCTCGCCATTACGCCGGCGCAGGTATGGATGAACCATGTCGCCCTGAATCGGCCCCGGCCGGACAATGGCGACTTCGATGACCAGATCGTAGAATTTTTCCGGTCTGAGGCGTGGCAGCATGGCCATCTGCGCGCGGGACTCGATCTGGAACACGCCGATGGTGTCGGCGCGGCTGATCATTTCGTAGGTTTTCCGGTCGTCGCCCGGAAGACTTGCCAGGGTCCATCGTTTACCACGGTGCAAATGCACCAGATCAAACGTGCGGCGCAAGGCGCTGAGCATGCCCAGTGCAAGGATGTCGACTTTCAACAGACCGACCAGGTCCAGGTCGTCCTTGTCCCACTGGATGATCGTGCGGTCGGCCATCGCAGCGTTCTCGACCGGCACCAGCGTGTCCAGCGGGTGTTCGGAAATCACGAAGCCGCCCGGATGTTGTGACAAATGCCGGGGAAAACCGATCAGCTCGCCGGTCAGGGCCAGTACGCGCTTGAGGATTGGCATGTCGGCATCGAAGCCGTATTCGCGCAGGCGTTCGGGCGACGGCAGCGAATCGCTCCAGCGGCTGAAGGCATCTGCCAGGGCGTTGATCTGGTCAGGCGGCAAACCCAGCACCTTGGCCACATCACGCACCGCGCCCGAGCCGTGATACGTGCTGGCCACTGCGGTCAGCGCCGCCCTGCCCCGACCATAACGTCTGAACACGTACTGAATGACTTCTTCGCGGCGGTCGTGCTCGAAATCCACGTCGATGTCCGGTGGCTCGTTGCGCTCTCTGGAGATAAAGCGCTCGAACAGCAGGTTGCTCTGTTCCGGGTTCAGCTCGGTGATCCCCAGCGCATAACACACTGCCGAGTTGGCCGCCGAGCCCCGTCCCTGGCAAAGGATATGCTGGCTGCGGGCAAACTCGACGATGTCATGCACGGTCAGAAAGTAGCTGTCGAACTTCTTTTCCGCGATCAGCGCCAGTTCCTTCTCGACCTGCGCACGGGTGGCTGGCGTCAGCCCGTTCGGCCAGCGTTTGCGGGCACCGCGCTCGGTCAATTCACGCAGCCACGACGTGGGTGTCTGGCCTTTGGGGACCAGCTCGTGCGGGTATTCATATTTCAAATCGCCCAGATCGAACGTGCAGCGCCGGGCAATACGCACCGATTCGGCCAGCAGCCAGTCCGGGTAATGCTCGGCAAGCGCATTCAGTGCCCGTAAATGGCGCTCGCCGTTGGCAAACAACAGGTGCCCGGCCTCTGCCACGGTAGTGTGATGGCGAATAGCAGTCATGGTGTCCTGCAGGGCACGCCGACCGCGCGCATGCATGTGTACATCACCGCTGGCAACTGCCGGGACACCCAACGATTGCGCCAGCGCCAGCAAGTCGGCCAGACGCTGCTCGTCATCTGCGCCGCGATGTAATTCCACGCCGAGCCAGAGGCGCTCGGCAAAGCGCTCACGCAACCAGCGTCCATGCGCCAGACAGGCTTGTGCGTCGCCTTCGATGTCCGGCAGCCAGATGGCCAGCAAACCGTCCGGTGAAGGCTCGAAATCTTCACGCAACAACCGGTATTCACCTTTTCTGGCTCTGCGGCGTGCCACCGTGATCAATTTGCACAGCGCCTCATAGCCTGTCTGGCTTTCCACCAGCAGCACAGCTTTCGGCCCGTTCTCGATGTGCATTTCGCTGCCGATGATCAACGGCAGGCCGGTGCTGATGGACGCCTGCCACGCACGTACGATACCGGCCAGCGTGCACTCGTCAGTGATGGCCAGCGCCTGATAGCCATGGCGCGAGGCTCGTTCGAACAGCTCACGGGCGCTTGAGGCGCCGCGCTGAAAACTGAAGTTGGACAGGCAATGCAGCTCGGCGTATTCGCTTGTCATGCGAACCAGCCATGCAGCAGCAGTTCACCCTGCTCGCCCACGCTGCGATAGGCCCAGGCGCGCTGGCCGCTGGAGGTTTCGACCAGATAGTAGTCGCGACGTACATCGGCGCCGTCCCACCAGCCTGATTCGATTCGCTCGGGCCCGGCCACAATGCGCGTTGCATGAAGCGGCAGCGGCTGGGGCTCTCGCAACAGCCAGCCCGGGCGCGTACAACCTTTGGCCGGCAAGACCGGTTTGCTTGTGCTGTGCGGTTGCCAGGCGCATTCAGGGCGGTGATCGGCCTGAGCACGCAAGCCATTGACCGACTCGTCGCCCAGACGCGCCCGCAAGCGCTCGCGCAATTGCTCCCAGGGCAAGGTCTGTTGCACGCGCTCATCGAACAACTGCCGGTGTGCCGGAACAAAATCCGGCAAATCCTGCGCCAGCAAGCGCACGGCACGTACCGGCGACGTCACCAGCATTTGCTCCAGCCTGCCGCGGGCCAGTTCGAACAGCATCGACGCATCGCGCTCGGCACTCAGTAGCCCGACTGGCACCACAGTCTCCGGACCGTCCACGTGCTCCAGATGCAGGGAAAATCGCTGCACACCGCTGTCACGTCCGGCCAGAAACATAGCCAGATCGGCGATCAGCCGCTTTAGAGGAAACAACAGGGCCTGATGCGACTCGACGTCGAAATTCAGCTCGATGCGTATATCGAAGAAGTCCGGCGGTGTGTAGTACTCCAGTGCCACCGGTCGCTCGCCGAGCAGTGTGTCGAGATGCTGTAGCACGCTGGCCGGAAACCGCCGCGCCAGTGTATCGCGCGGCAGGGCCAGCACCTGCCGCACAGAGCGCAGCCCCATGCGCGTCAGGGCCGTGGCGGCTTCGCGGCTCAGGCCGATGCGTTCCAGCGGCATCAGCTCCAGGCGGCGGCGCAAGTCATGCGGGCAATCAATGCTCAGCCCGTCATGCAGGTTGGCCAGCATTCGTGCGGCTATCGGGTTGGGCGCGACCACGATGCGATGCCGAAAGCCCTGCGCGGTCAGTTCTTCACGCAGGCGCGCTTCGAATACCGGCCAAGGGCCGAACAGCTTGAGGCTGGACTCGATTTCCATCAGCAGTACCCGAGGGTATTTGAGGCTGACATTGGAGCTGAAGCCGTACGCCCAGGCCGCGAGCAGTTGCTGCAAGCGCTCAATGTCGGCTGGATCATGCTCGACCGTGGTGAACTTCGACACCATAGCCTGCGCGGCTGTCAGCGACTGCCCGGCTTTCAAACCCAGCGCGCGCGCCGCTGGGTTGACGGCTTGCAACACGCGACGTTGAGCACTGCCGCTGATCAGCGCCAGAGGCTCATCGGGATCACTGCAACGACGCATGACGCCGTCGAGCGCCAGTTGCGGCAGCAAGACACAGGCCCAGAGCATACGAACCTCAAGCGTCGGTCGGGAATGGAAGGGGAAAAGGCGGTGCAAGTCCGCCCCGGCACTTGAGCACCCGCAGTTGCGCAGGACGGGTATCGATAGCTATCCGCAGGGCTGCAGGTGAAGGGTTGGCGGCGGCCTGCTGCGGACGACAGGCAAAGGCCAGGGTCTGACCGGTTTCAGCAGCGACCTGCAAACGTCGCAGCGCGCGGTCATCAACCAGGCCAGGCCAGCACACGACCGCGCCACAACTGCCAGACCGCAGGCATTGTTCGGCGGCCCAAAGGGCATCGCGAGCACTGGCCTCGATGACGACAAGCTGGCGCAGGTCGACCCCCGCAGCCAGCCAGGCCTGCGGGTACGGAATATAGGGCGGTGCAACCAGCACGATACGCTCGCCCATGCCGGACAATCTTGCCAGGCTTGGCCACAGCAAGCGTAATTCGCCACTGCCATTGGCCAGGATGAGGATTTCCGTCAGCGCCGCCGCAGGCCAGCCGCCGGTGGGCAAGGCGCTGTCCAGCAACGCATGGCCACTGGGGTGCGGACTGAACTGCGGCGCGCCCTGCTGGCGTCCTTTCCAGACCCTGCGCTCATCCAGCAAGGCGTCCAGGCTGACCACCGCGCCCATCATTCGCGGCGAACCAGCCCGCAGAACACACCCTCGATGGCGAATTCCTGATCAGGCGTGACAACAATCGGTTCGTAGGCCGGGTTGCGCGGCAACAGGCGCAACTGATCGGCGCGGCGTTGCAGGCGCTTGATGGTGACTTCACCGTCCAGACGGGCGACGACAATCTGCCCGTCACTGGCCTGTGGGTTACGGTGCACGCCAACCAGGTCACCATCGAGAATACCGTCCTCGATCATCGAATCGCCCTGCACGCGCAGCAGGTAGTCAGGCACACGAGTGAACGTGCTGCGATCCAGGTGCAGTGTGGTGTGTATATCGAGATCCGGCCCGATAGGCGCGCCTGCCGCCACACGCCCCAATACCGGGATTTCCAGCAATTCAGGCCGAGGCTCACTGTTCAGCAGGCGGATACCACGCGCCTGATGGGGTACGACTTCGATCAGACCGGCCTCAGTGAGGGCCACAATATGTTTGCGCGCCACGCTGCGCGAAGCAAAACCGAAAGCCTCGGAGATTTCCGCCAGGCTCGGCGATTGCCCTTGCTGCGCGATGCGATCGCGGATGAAGGTAAGAATTGCGCTGCGACGGGGAGATAATGTGCTCATGGAGTACATTTGTACTCCATTGGGGATTTTGTGACTAGTACGGTTTGTCGGATTGACGCCGCACGCTCTTGCGCTTCGTAGACGTCAATTATTCGGATTTTCACAACGGTGAAATAAGAAACTCCCGGTTTATTGCGCCAGCCAAAGCGTAGAGACTCAACGGCTCTTTCAACGCTCAGGAGCACTCATTGTGATCACGCGCCAATTGGGTCACCACGGTCCGCAGGTTTCTGCCATCGGGCTGGGCTGCATGGGAATGTCGGATTTCTACACCACCGGCATCGACGAGAAGGAATCCATCGCCACGCTGCACCGCGCACTGGAGTTGGGTGTCACCTTTTTCGACACGGCTGACATGTATGGTCCGCACACCAATGAGGCCTTGCTCGGTCGTGCGCTCGAGGGCAAGCGCAACGGTATTTATCTGGCCAGCAAGTTCGGTATCGTGCGTGGCGATGACCCGCATGCGCGTGGCGTGAATGGCAGCCCGGCGTACATTCACCAGTCGATCGACGCCAGCCTGAAACGGCTGAATACCGATTATCTCGATCTTTACTATCAGCACCGTGTCGATCCGAACGTGCCCATCGAGGACACCATTGGTGCCATGGCTGAACTGGTCAAGGCGGGCAAGGTTCGCCATATAGGCATCTGCGAGGCCCGTGCAACCACCATTGAGAGAGCGCACAAGGTGCATCCGCTGGCAGCCGTGCAAAGCGAGTATTCGCTCTGGTCGCGCGATCCGGAACACGATGATGTGCTCGCTACCTGTCGGCGCCTGGGTATCGCCTTCGTGGCCTACAGCCCGCTGGGCCGCGGCTTTCTGACGGGGGCATTGCGCACCCAGGAAGATTTTGCTGCCGATGATTACCGTCGTTTCAGCCCACGCTTTCAGGGCGAAAACTTCAATCGCAATCTGGCGCTGGTAGAAAAAGTCAAAGCGCTGGCTACGGCCAAGGGCGTCAGCGCATCGCAATTGGCGCTGGCCTGGGTACTTGCTCAAGGCAATGACATCATTCCCATCCCGGGGACCAAGCAGCGCAAGTATCTGGAAAGCAACGTGTCAGCGGCTTCATTAACGCTGAGTACCGATGAGCTGGCCCAACTGGATGCGATTTTTCCGCCGCAAGGGGCCGTGTCAGGCGAGCGCTACAGCGCGGAATCGATGAAGTCGCTCAACGGCTGAGGCTTATGAGCTCTGTGCGTGCCCAGCGTCAGGTTGTCGTGGGGCACGCCACAGTGCCATTGTTCAGGCCTTGCTTGTGATTCTTGTAATCCAGCGTGGCCTTGCCGTCGACCCACTTGAGGGTGACAACGACCACTGAGTCGAAATCATCATTCGTCCAGTCATCCAGCAAATTGGTGCTCTTGCCGGACGCTTCTTCAGCAACCTTGTTGATCAGTTCCGGCAGGTAGCCATGAGACCAGGCGGTGTAGATGATCGAGTTATGGTACTTGTCGCGCATCAGTTCGTCGGCCAGATCGCTGGTGTCGTTGGCGCCGAAGTCGATGTTGACGGGCAGTCCCAGCTTGATGGCGCTAGGCCCTACTGTCATCAGAGGACGAACGTAGCTGTAGGACAGATCGCCCTCACCCTCTTCCACATGCCGGCTTGGATTGGCTGCGAAGATGAAGTCGGCCTTGCCGAACTCCCTCGGCAGGACCTCCGACAGTTCGATGGCCCGGTTGAGCCCCTGGCAGTTCAGTTGCCCCAGGCCCATGGCCGGCTTTTCCGCATGACGAAGAAACACCAGCGTCTGTGTGCCGTTCTTGGGCTCGGCATGAACGCCCTTGCCCATGGTGAGCAGAGCCAGTGCAGAAGCCACCAGCAATGATGGAAAAAAGCACCATGCGATGCGGCGCTGGAGTCGGGTAATAACAGGCATTTTCGGCATATTCATTATTTTCTGAGTCCGGTGCGCATTGAAAAGGGATCAGCCATCTGGCTGGTGCGAATACGCAGGCTTGTACAGCTCGCCCCAGGAATTCTGCGGATCGGTCGAACGAAGGCGCGATCGGCGCACGCTCATGGATCACGCGCGAATCTTAGTGCGCACATGTTTCGAAATTAAGAATGTGGACGATTAGGAGTGTCAAAAAACGATTCTGTTGCAGGCCTTGCGAAAAAAATCATTCGGCAAGCAGAAAATCTGTCAGAAAATCGTCGAAAGGTGCGTCATTAGCCGACTGTTGCTGTAGCAACAGCGATTTAACAGGCTGCTGCCAGATCAACATCATTCCAGCAGAGAAATCCCCCGAAACCGCGCTCGTTCAAGCTGCAAAGTGTTTGGCACAGAGCATGCAATATTCCATTTGTGAATTTCATGCTCTCCGGACTGTTTTTTTTGAAATATGCAAACCAGTCTGGCAGCCCTGTATCCCTGATCTGGACGCCCACTATGCCACAACCCTTTATCTCTTTTCGGTTGCAGACGCCTCGAGCCCTGATTCGCTGGATGACAGCCACCTGCGCATTGGCATTGAGCCTGCAGGGCGCAGCACAGGCCGCTGAAGCTGCACCTGCCGAAGTCCGTCTGGATTACGCCTATTATTCGCCAGTCAGCCTGGCACTCAAACATTTCGGCTGGCTGGAAAAGGCGCTTCCAGATGCGAAAGTCACTTGGGTACTGAGCCAGGGCAGTAACCGTTCGCTGGAATACCTGAACAGCGGCAGCGTCGACTTTGCTTCGTCGGCCAGCTTATCCGCAGTACTGGCCAGAGCCAACGGCAGCCCGATCAAGTCGGTGTATGTATACAGCCGGGCGGAGTGGACGGCACTGGTCGTGCGTAAGGACTCACCTTTGCAATCGGTTAGCGAGCTGAAAGGCAAGAAAATTGCCGCCACCAAGGGCACCGATCCTTACCTGTTCACATTGCGCGCCCTGCAAAAGGCCGGACTGAAAAAAGACGATGTCGAGTTGCTGCACCTGCAACATCCCGATGGCCGTACAGCCCTTGAGAAAGGTGACGTAGACGCCTGGGCCGGGCTTGATCCGCACATGGCCGCGAGTGAAATCCAGTCCGGCTCGCGTCTGCTTTACCGTAACAAGGACTTCAACAGTTATGGCGTACTGAGCGTCACGGAAGCTTATGCCAAAGAGCATCCGCAGGCGATCAGGACGGTATTGAGCGCATATGAAAAAGCCCGTGACTGGGCCGTGAAAAACCCTGACGAACTGGCCAGGTTGCTGGCTGCCGAGTCAGGCTTGCCGCTCGAAGTCGCCAGGCTGCAATTGACCCGCACAGACCTGAGCAACCCACAGTTGAGCGAGAAAGATGTGCAGGCATCCAAGTCTGCGGCACCGATCCTGGTGTCCGAGGATCTGGTGCGCAAAGGCGTGAATGTGGAGCAGGTGATTGATCAGTTGATCACCCCCGAGTTTTCCAAAACCGTGATCACTGCCCCATGACCAGCCGGAACGAGTCCTTGCCTGCTTCGGCGCAGGCAGCCTTGCCTGACAAACAGCAGCGCACGTTCTGGCAGCGCTACAAAACGCCACTGAAAGGTCTCGTGGTGCCTGCCGCAATCATTTTATTGCTGGAAGTTGTCGTACGCATCGGCTGGCTGCCGTCTTACCAGATGCCAGCCCCCAGCGAGATCGTGCTGACACTGCGTGATCTGGCGGATGGCGCACTGTGGAAACACATCAGTGCCAGTCTGTTGCGTGTGCTCAGCGGCTTTGCAATCGGCGCAAGCCTGGCCCTGGGATTTGCCGCATGGGTGGGGCTCAGCCGTGAGGCGGAGGCGTACCTTGAGCCGACGTTCGCCGGACTTCGCTCAATCCCCAGTCTGGCCTGGGTGCCGCTTCTGCTGCTGTGGCTGGGTATTGGCGAAACATCCAAGGTTGTACTGATTGCCATTGGTGCATTTTTTCCTGTCTACCTCAATGGCGTGGCCGCGATTCGAGGTATCGACCGAAAGCTGGTGGAAGTCGGCCAGATGTACGGCTTCAGCCGCTATCGCCTGACCCGACGCATTCTCCTGCCCGCCGCCCTGCCCGGCCTGTTTACCGGGTTGCGCAGCGGCATGAGCCTGTCATGGATGTTTCTGGTGGCTGCCGAGCTGATCGCCGCCACCAAAGGCCTGGGCTACCTGCTCAGTGACGGGCGTGAAACATCACGCCCGGACATCGTGCTGGCGGCCATCATCGTTCTGGCCACACTGGGCAAGTTGAGCGACGGCTTGTTGGCGGGCCTGGAAAAACGCTTTCTGGCCTGGCGGGACACATTCACCGGTCAAAGCCGTGAGGGTTGATAGATGCCGGACTCATTGATGGACATACGCGTAGACCGCAAAGCGTTTGCCGGCCATACCGTGCTGCATGACATTGATCTGTCACTGCAACCCGGTGAAATAGTCAGCCTGCTGGGCCCTAGCGGCTGCGGTAAAAGCACGCTGCTCAGAATCGTCGCCGGGCTGGAGCAGGAGTTTCATGGCTCGGTGAAACGTATTCAGGGCGAAGTCGCGTTCGTGTTTCAGGAGCCACGTCTGATGCCCTGGCTGACCGTCGAACAGAATATCGGCTTCAGCGACGATGATGGATACGACCGCAAGTGGGTAGGTCAGTTGATCGAGGAAGTGGGCCTGGCCGGTTTTGCCGACGCCCTGCCGAAGGCGTTGTCCGGGGGCATGGCGCAACGTGTGGCCATCGCTCGCGGCCTGTATTCTCATCCGACGATATTGCTGCTGGATGAACCGTTCAGCGCAGTGGACGCGTTTACCCGCATGAAGCTGCAGGACCTGTTGCTGCAACTGGCCGAACGTCATGCCATCACCCTGCTGCTGGTGACCCATGATGTCGATGAGGCGCTGTACTTGAGCGATCGTGTACTGGTGATGGGCAGCCGTCCTGGTACGATTACCCACGAACTGCCGGTCGGACTGCAAGCGCCGAGGGATCGCCGTGATCCGCTACTGGCCCGGCTGAAGGCTCAGGCACTGACCGAACTGCATCAGGCTCATATCATCTGAAGCCCGTGATCAGTCGGGCTCCCTGCTCATTTACCGGCCAGCTTTGAACTCCTTCCAGAGTCCCTGACGCAATGCTTCGATATTGACCGGGACCTGAGACATCACGAACAAACGGCTCAACATGTCGGCGTCCGGGTACACCGTGGTATCTGTCCACAGACCAGGGCTGATCAGCGCGTCTGCCTTTTCGTTGCCGTTGGCGTAATGCACGGTATTGGTGATGTTGGCGATCACTTCAGGGCGCAACAGGTAGTTCATGAACGCGTAGGCAGCCTTGGTGTCCGGAGCATCAGCCGGGATGGCTATCATGTCGAACCACATCGGCGCGCCCTCTTTTGGAACGACGTAGCTGACTGTGACGGCGTTGCCACCTTTTTGTGCCTGCTCCTGCGCCAGTGAAATATCCCCGGAATAGCCCACCGCCACACAGATTTTGCCTGTAGCAAGATCGCCAATGTAGTCGGCAGAGCTGAAATTGCGCACATATGGGCGTACCTCATCGAGCAATGCCTTGGCCTTCTTGTAGTCATCCGGTGCCTCACTGTGCGCAGGCAAGTCGAGGTAATTCAGGGCGATGGGCATGAGTGCCGGTGCACTGTCCAGAAAGGCGACACCGCACTGGGCAAGCTTTTTCATGTTCTCCGGTTTGAGAACCAGATCCCAGGAGTCGAGCGGCGCATCCTTGCCGAGAATCGCCTTGACCCTGGCGACGTCATAGCCGATTCCGGTACTGCCCCACAGGTACGGGAAACCATGCTGATTGCCGGGATCACTGCCCTCCAGCGCCTTGAGCAGGACCGGGTTGAGGTTTTTCCAGTTGGGCAACTGGCGCTTGTCGAGGGTCTTCAGCAAACCATTCTCGATCTGTCGCCCCATGAAATGAATGGACGGGAAAACCAGATCGTAGCCGGAATGGCCAGCGATCAGTTTTGCATTCAGCGCCTCATTGGTGTCATAGGTGTCGTAAGCTGTCTTGAAACCGGTGGCGGCTTCGAAATTTTTCAGGGTGTCCGGGGCAATGTAGTCCGTCCAGTTGTAGATATTGACCGTCTCTGCCGCATGGCCGGTCGAGGCCAGCAACATGAGTGCAGCAAGGGATTTTCTCAGCATGTGCAGTTCCTCGGGTCAATAGCGACAGCTTGCCCCAGACCGGGCATGAAAACCATCCTCGTCAAAGCAGATTCAGTTCATTGCAGGGGCCTGCGACAGAGCCTTGGCACATGCATGAAACCTGCCCATCAATACCTTCTGATGACGCAAGTCATATAATTGATTTTTTTGTGCTGCGTCATAAAAAATTTTTCCAGATCGGTGCTGGCAAGTGCTATTTTCAGTATTCGTCAGACCGCTCAGCGATCCTGCTGGAAAGCAACCCGATCGATCGATAGTCTTTGCACGGATCTATCGCCTCGTCATCATGGCTTTACCGGACGAATTCTGGCTGTCTGCCTACCCATTGGAGCAAGGGAAATGCTCGATTGATTCAGGTGGGCCATTGTCATGAACAAAGTCACATTCCCCAATGCATGCCAACTGATGCGCTGGCACTTTCATCCGGTGGGCTTTGAAGCTTCGATGGATGCGCCAGGCAGCATGATTGCGCGACTTTTCGACCGCGCCAGCGGTGAAACAGTCGTCGCCATTGCCGGTCTGCCCTGCTCCACCGTCATGAATGCCGCAGACGTAGAGCGCATCATCGAGGCAATCGAGGATGAGCTGGAACTGTTCGGCTCCCATGTTCATCAACAGGTCGCCGGTTTTTCCTGAAATGACAGCCTCAGCCTGTGCGGACCCTGTTTCTCAAGTCTTCGAAGAAAGGCTTGTCCTGCGCGATCCTGTCTGACGCTTTGGGCATCTGAGCGCTTTCCCCTGCGCCTGTGCTTTCATCGATATACCAATAACAATGCCTCGCCGAACGAGTAATGGCTACATACGCCAGGCGCAAGACTTCATCCTTCTGTGCGGTATCGAATGGCTGAAGATCGTTTGCGTCACCCAGCCCTGCCAAACGGTAAACCTGATTCTTGTAAGGCGAGACGGTCAGATGCTGGCAATCACCCAACAAAAATACGGCATCCGCCTGCAAGCCTTTGGAGCTATGGTAAGTCAGCGTCCTGATGCGACGGCCTTGCGCGCCCAGCGCTGTATCAGCATCAATCAATGACTGCAGACGTTCCGGGAAGCGTGCTTTCTCGCTGCCTTTGCGGTACAGCAGCAAGATTGAGTCACCGTCGTTGTAATGCTCGGCTACACGCTCGGCAAGTTCGTCGTCGTCGCGATCCAGCACTTTGACCGGCAGCAGCTCCTGAGGCGCACCACTGGCACGAGCCTTTTTGCCTGGGATCGCTGGCGCTGCACGGACGACATGCTCAGCCGCGTCGATAATATGCTGATGACTGCGGAAGTTGTCGCTGAGCATGACCTTCGTGGTCGCCGGAGACGAGAACTCTTTGGTGAATTCCATGAAGTACTTCGGCGAGCTGCCGCGCCAGCCATAGATGGATTGCCAGTCATCACCGACACACAGCAGCGAGGAGTGCTGAGCGATTCGTGCCACATGCAGGGCCGGGCCACGACGCCTGATTTCGCGCAGGCTGGCCCGTATCCATGAGACGATCTGCGGCGAAACATCCTGAAACTCGTCGATCATCAGATGCGCCAGAGGCCTGAGCATCTGATCGCTGACGTGCTTGAGGTTATCGGGTGACGTTTCACCGAACAACGCAAACATTCGGTTATAAGTCATGATGGGTGGCGATTGGGCCAGCAGGTGAGTTTCGAAGGCTTTCCAGAACAGACTAAGCGCTTCGAAAAAGAAGCGGTCCGGGTCATCGCTGGCAAAGCTCATTTCGGCCACGGCGCTCGGCACATCCAGCCCCAGGTTCTCGATGAAGCTCGCAGCTGTCACAAAACAGTCGAGCAGTGGTGCGGCGCCCAGCTCGCCCTTGACCCGATAGTCGAACCCGGGCCCTGCCACTGCGTCCCCCGCCAGAGACTGTAAAATCTTGCCGGCAGATTGATAGTTATCCATCCATATCAATGGCTTACTGCAGAAAGCTTGAAACAGTGTGCGCTTTATGACCCCCTCAGCCCATATGGGTAATTTGGCCCCGGGTCGCTTGAGTTGCTGGTCTTCGCTGGCGTCCAGGCCCAGTACGACCCATGCATCCAGCTCAGCGATATAGCCATGAAAACAGAATGGAAATCCATTTATTTCAACGACTTGTCGCATAGGCTCAATGCCTTTTATAGGCCAGGCACCGGCACGAATCCACAAGTCCTCGATGGTGTCACACCACTCTTCATCCCGTTTCGAGGATAGCTCGGTCACCGTAATGCGCTTCTGCACGTCAGGGTGATCGCGATCCAGTTCCTTGAGCTGCAAAGCATGGCGATAAAGCGGTGCCATAACCTCACGAAAACGCTGATTGTTGACGTACAGGTCGCGATAGCAGAGATTGAGTTGCTGACGCTGTGCATCGTTGATCCGCAGGTCGAAAGGATTGCTGTCAACCTCCTCCAGACTGGATGGCTGACTGCTCAGGTTCTCGAACGCCCGCACTTGCTCGAACCCCGGAAGGCTGCGCACCAGTGGCAGAATACGCGAGTGAAAGGTGCGAACCAGATCCCGTGCCTGCTTCTGCCCCAGCACATGTCCCCACAAAGCCATGACATCAATCAACTTGCCGATGAAGTCCTTGCGCGACTCGCGAGTGAAGGTCACGACCGTCATCGCGTTCAGTTCGAAGCCCAGGTAATGATGCAACAGCAAAATGCGCAGCACCAACGACGTGGATTTGCCCGCACCGGCCCCGGCAATGACAGAGGTGGACGGTGTGTCGCTGAAAATCATCCTCCACTGCGCGGTGCTGGGCTGAGCATGTACGGGAAGCTTTTCGGCGACATCGGCTTTGATGCGCTTTTTCAGTTCTGGCGTGAGCGCCAGGCGCCAGTCGTCGAACAGATGATCGTCAACCTTGGGACCTCGATGCCGGGCTGGCCGGGTATCGTTGATGACCAGCACCTGACGGCCCAGCTCCTGGCCATCCAGATAACCGTCGGCATACCCTTCGCGCATGCCTTCGATGTGCCCGTTCAGGTAGCCGTCGGCGTGCCCCTGAAACCATGACGGAGTGTGTTGCGAGCCAAGACCGGTAAGGCCACGGCCTATCAGGCGCGATAACAGACGCTTGAAAAAAGGCAGTTGCCGGGGCGGCACGAGATCGACATCCAGGTCATGGGGAAGCGTAGAAGGAAGGTCGTCAGGCACGCAGACTCCGGCGGGTGGCTTGCAGGCAAAAGGTCGCCTATGGTGGCCGGAATTGCGTGCAGGTTCCAGCGAAATGCTTTCCTGTCAGTGTGTTAGCCGATCAACTGCATGTTCTGTGATAAGTGCTATCAGACTGGCATGACTGATTTTGGCACCAGTGCGCCTGGGTGCTGAATTACGATGCTGGCCAGACGATGCCCTGCTTCGGCCGCCTGTCGCGGGTGTTCACCCATGAGCCGTGCGGCCAGATAGGCTGCGCTGAACGAGTCACCCGCAGCGGTGGTATCGACGACACGCTCGACCTGTTGCGAGGCGATTTCGAACCGTTCGCCGCCAGCCTCAACAAGGCAGCTTTGCGCACCGCGCTTGACGACCACCTCACCCATGCCGCGGTCTCGATAGGCCGCCAGCATGTGCTCACTGTCTGCGTAGCCATACAGTGCCTGTTCATCGTCTTCGGTGAGCAAGGCCAGATCCACATGCTGCAGGCACGCCTGATAAGCCTCGCGAGCCTGCTCCACGCTGGCCCACAACCGGGGCCGGTAGTTATTGTCAAAAGCCACCCTGACGCCGCGCTGGCGAGCACGGCCAAGCGCCTCCAGCAATCGCGCCCGTCCCTGCTCGCCAAGCACTGCCAGAGTAATGCCGCTGAAATACAACACGTCGTAGCTGGCCAGCGCCGCGAGGATCGGCTCTGCGGCTGCGGTCATGAAACAGTCACGCACGGCGGCTTCGTTGCGCCAATAGAGAAAGCGGCGCTCACCGTTGGCATCGGTCTGGATGCAGTAAAGCCCCGGCAAGCGCCCTGGCAGGCGTTGCACTTTGCCCAGTCCAATGCCCTCGTCCGCCCAGACCCGGCACATCGCATCGCTGAAACTGTCATCACCCAGCGCCGTGACGTAGTCCACCTTGGCCCGTTCACCCAGCAGACGGGCAAGATAGACCGCGGTATTGAGCGTGTCGCCGCCGAAGCTCTGCCGCAAGCTGCCGTCGGCATGCTGCTGCAGTTCAATCATGCATTCGCCGATAAGGGCGACCCGTGGAAGACTCATGTGATGATGACTCCTGCAAATACCTGGACTAGAAATAGGTGCTGAAAGGCTCGATCACGCGCATTTCATTATCCACCAGACAACCTGAACGCCACTTGTCGAAAGTCAGACACGGGTGTGAAGTGCCAAAGGAGATGATATCGCCGACCTTCAACTCGCATCCGGGTGCAACCGTCATGAACGCGTGCTGGTCCATGACGGCGGTCACCTTGCAGGCACTGACATCATCGCCTGACGCAGGCAGCACACCCGCCTTGTAACGCAACAGAGGGTTGGGTAGTCCGGCATCGTAAGCGACATCGCGCTTGCCCATGGCGATCACCGCAAAACCCGGCTCCGGCATGGACTGTACATGCGCCCAGACCTCCAGCGCAGGACGCAGCGCTTCGCTCAATTCGGCACGTCGATCCAGCACGCAGCATTGTGCGTCCTTGTAGATACCGTGGTCATGCACCACATAACTGCCGGGTCGCAGCACGCTGAGGAATCGCTCGCGAACGGCCTGGGCGTCAAAGGCTTCGGCAATCAGGTCGTACCACGCCGAGCCGGAGGCGGTGACGATCGGGCGGTCCAGAGCGAAGGCACCTTTGTCCTGCAGCTCGACAGCCAGGCGTACCAGGGAGGCCGCGAACGCCTTGATGCCATCAATAGCGTGGTCGCCGTGGATAACACCTTCGTATCCCTCGATGCCCGTCAACGCCAGTGCCGGTTGTGCCTGAACAGCGTCAGCCAATGCCAACACCTGTTTTTCGGTACGACAGCCACAACGCCCGCCGGGCACGCCGTATTCGATCATTACATTCAGGCGCAAACCGCGTGCTGCAAAGAACTCCCCCAATGCCGCGACGTTGTCCGGATGATCGACCATGCAGTGAAACTCGAACATCGGATCAGCCAGCAGCTCGGCGATCACGGCCATGTTCGGCGCGCCGACGAGCTGGTTGGCCATCAATACCCGCCGTACGCCATGCGCATAAGCGGCCTGGGTCTGGACCGCTGTGGCGAGGGTCATGCCCCACGCGCCTGCGTCCAGTTGCCGCCGAAACAGCGCCGGCACCATGCTGGTCTTGCCGTGTGGTGCCAGCTCCGCACCACTGTCGGTGACAAAGCGCTGCATCCAGCGAATATTGTGATCCAGTGCCTGGCGGTGAATGACCAGTGCGGGCAGGCTGATATCACTGACCAGGCTTTCACCCGGTTGTGCGGTGCCCTTGTCCATGACGGCGATGCTCATCGGTAATCTCCTGCAATTATTCGTTGATTCGGCGGGCCAGGCCATTGGCGCTGTCGATCAGTACCCGCCGATAGTCGTCGTAATGGGTCTTGGCGTCGGCGCGCGGCGCAACAATGCACAACGTCGCGATGCACTGACCGTGCTCGTTTTTCACCGGCGCGGCAAAACAATGAGTGAAGGTATCGGCCACGCTATCGAAGGAAAAAAAGCCCTCTTCGCCCGCCTTGCGGATTTCCCGGAGGAATGTTTCCAGTGGCAGACGCTCGCCACCTGGCAGGATGAAGTCGTCTGGATCGATCAGGTCGACGATCTGTTGATCGCTCAGGTGGCTGAGCAACAGCCGCCCCGAAGCGGTCCACGGGATGGGCGCGTTTTCACCGATGTCCGAAGAAATCCTGAAATGCCGCTCTCCCTCTTTCATCAGCGCGACGGTGTATTTGCGGCCATTGAGCAGGCACATCTGCGCGGTTTCCCGCGTCTGGCTGACAATGTCGCCCAGGCAGGCCTCTGCCTCGCGAGTAAAATCGAAGTGCCGCAAGTGCGCCTGCCCGAGAAAATACAATTGACGGCCAAGGTAGACGTGGCCGTCCTTGCCGACTGTTTCCAGAATACGCCGCTCCAGTAATGACGCCACCAGCTCGTAGACCGTCGACTTGGGACTGCCGATCCCGCTGGCAATTTCATTGGGGCGCATGGGCCTGGCCTTTTCCTTGAGAAAGTCCAGAATATCGAACGCCCGGTCCAGTCCACGCGCCCGGCGCTTGATTGTGTCTTCAGTCATGAATCATTCCTGATGAAAGCCTCAAGCCCACTGACTTGAGGCTTGAAGCCTGCAGCTGTTATTTGCGCTTGTAGGCTATGCAGTCGATTTCAACCTTGCAATCGACCATCATGCTGGCCTGCACGCAAGCGCGTGCCGGTGCATGCTCGGGGCTGAAGTATTCGCCGAATACCTTGTTGAAACTCCAGAAATCCCGCGGATCCTCCAGCCATACGCCGACACGCACCACGTCCTCAAGCGCGTAACCGGCTTCATTGAGGATTGCGATCAGGTTATGCATGGTCTGGTGCGTCTGCTCGACGATGCCGCCGACGATGATCTCGCCATCCTGCGCGGGCACCTGGCCGGAAACGTGCAGCCAGCCGTCGGCCTCGACTGCTCGGGCGAATGGCCGCGGTTGGCCGCCACCTGCGGTACTGCCTGCGCCATAACGGATAATAGTCATGAGTTTTTCCTTGTCTTGAAGCATTGGACGTTGTGAAACGTTAAAAACGAATGTTCTTCAGAAACTCGCTCAAGCGTGCCGATTTTGGCTGCTCGAACAAGGTTTTGGGTGGCCCCTGCTCCTCAATGCGACCCTGATTCATGAACACGATCTGGTCCGACACCTCGTAGGCAAAACGCATTTCGTGCGTCACCAGCAGCATGGTCATACCGTCCTCGGCCAAGTCCTTGATGACGCCCAGCACTTCGCCGACCAACTCCGGGTCGAGTGCCGAAGTGACCTCATCGAACAGCATCAGGCTTGGGTTCATGGCGATGGCGCGGGCAATCGCGACCCGCTGCTGCTGACCACCGGACAACTGGCCAGGAAAGTGATTGCGCCGCTCCAGAAGCCCGACGCGGTCCAGCCACTTTTCGGCCAGGGCAATGGCCTGGTCCCTGGGCATCTTCTTGACTTTGAGCAGTCCCAACGTCACGTTCTGCAAGGCGCTGAGGTGCGGAAACAGGTTGAATTGCTGAAACGCCATGCCGGTCATTGCACGGTGCTGTGCAATCACTCGCTCCGGATGGCGGGTGCGCTTGCCGTCTACCTCGCTGTAACCGATGTCCTGGCCCTCAAGCCGGATATTCCCGCCCTGAAAATCTTCCAGCAGGTTGACGCAGCGCAGCAAGGTGGTCTTGCCAGAGCCGCTGGAACCGATCAGCGTCACCACGTTGCCTTTCTGCATGCGCAAATCGACGCCTTTGAGCACCTCCACTGCGCCGTAGGACTTATGCAGGCCTTCGATGCTGAGCAGCGCCGGGCCGGGGGTTGCGGTATGAGTCTGTGTCATGGCAATGCCACCCGTTTTTCGATGTGCCGCCCAAGAAGTTCAATGGCGTAGTTGATGAGAAAGAACAGAAAACCGGCGAAAAGGTAGAACTCCAGTGTCATGAACGTACGGGCGATCACCTGCTGCGTACTCAACAACAGTTCAGCCACACCGATCACTGACAGCAGTGTCGACGCCTTGACGATCTCGGTCGAGGAGTTGACCCATGTAGGCAGGATCTGGCGCATGGCCTGAGGCAACAACACGTAACGCAGTGACTGGTTGAAACGCAGGCCGATAGCCTTTCCCGCCTCCAGTTGGCCGCGGGGAATGGCCTGCAGTGCGCCGCGTACGATTTCCGAAACGTGAGAGCCGCAGAACAGCGTCAAACCGATTGCCCCGGCCTGAAACGCGCTGATCTGCCAGCCCAGCGCCGGCACCATGTAAAAGACGGCCAGCACCAGCACGAATACCGGCGTACCGCGAATCAGATCCACATAGAGCCGGATCGGCAATCGTGCGAAGAATCCGCCGTAGGTCAGCACCAGACCGGCCAACATGCCAATCAGCGTTCCCGCAGCAATCGCCAGCGCCGAGCACTGGATGCTGGTCAGGAAGCCGGACCAGAGCACTTCTCGCGCCGTCCACAATTCCTGAAGCCAGCCAAGGGGTTGATACATTGCAGGCTCCTAGCGGCGAATCGCCAGACGTTGTTCGAGGGTGCGCAAAAGCAGGGCAATCACATAGCAGGCCACCACATACAGTGCGGTTGTCACCAGCCAGGTTTCGATCACCCGATAACTTTCGACGTTGATTTTGCGCGCGTAATAGGTCAGTTCCGGCACCGCAATGGCGGCCGCCAGCGAGGTGTCCTTGAACAGCGAAATGAAGTTATTGGAGAGCGCCGGCAACACATTGCGCAACATGACTGGCACGACGATGTACGCCCTCACCTGCCATTCCCCCAGGCCGATGGCCAGCCCGGCTTCGCGCTGGCCCTTGTGGATGCTCAGCAAACCGGCACGGAAGACCTCAGTCAGATAGGCACCTGCATACAGCGACAGCGTAACAATGAACGAAGCCAGCTTGTCCAGGCGAATGCCGAGTCCGGGCAGGGCGAAATAGATCAAAAGGATCAACACCAGAATTGGCGTGTTACGCACTACCGTCACGTAAACCGACGCCACGATTCGCAAAGCCTTGTAGCGTGACAGCAGCGCAAATGCATTCGCCAAGCCGATGACACAGCCAATGACGATCGAGATCAGCGCCAGTTCCAGGCCAAGCCCCAATCCCGCCAGCAAGCTGGGGAAGTCGCGCCATACGGCATCAAAGTTCAATTGATAATTCATGCGTGCCCATACCTGGCAGGGAAAGCCCGATGGCCTGCCCTGCCCTCGAAGGTCAGAGTGGACTTATTTGTATTCCATCGGAAAACCGATCGCAGGCACAGGCAGATCGACCCCGAACCATTGCTTGAAAGACGCGGCATAGGCCGGGAACTCGACACCTGTCATCGCCTCATGCAGGGCAGTATTGACGAAGTTCAACCAGTCCTGATCGCCACGCTTGACGGCGCAGGCATAGGTTTGCGGGCTCCAGGCAAAGGCAGGCGAACGGTAGCGGCCGGGGTTCTGCACCATCAGGTACTTCACCGAAGACTGATCGGTGGCAGCAGTGTCGGCGCGGCCCGAGTTGATTGCCTGGTACATCAGGTCGACGCTGTCGTACTGATCGACCTTGGCTTTGGGCAGCGCCTGATGCACCAGTTCTTCGGCGTACACGTTTTGCAGCACAGCAACGGTCACATCGTCACCAGCGGCCTTCAAATCGTCGATTTCCTTGTACTTGCTGTTGGCAGGCAACAGCAGCGCCACGCCTTCGCGGTAGTACGGCAAGGTGAACGCCACCTGCTGTGCACGGCTGGCAGTGACGGTGATGAACTGGCAACTGATATCGACCTTGTCGGTCAGCAGATTGGGAATTCGAGCATCCGAGGACTGCACCACGAACTCGACCTTGGACGGGTCATTGAACAGGCCCTTGGCGATAATCCGGCCGATATCGATATCGAACCCCTGCAACTTGCCGTCCGCGCCTTGAAAATGCCATGGGGCATTGGTACTGCCTGTGCCCACGACCAGATTGCCACGTTTCAACACTGCATCCAGCTTGCTGCCTTCCGCAGCCTGAGCCGTATTGGCCAGCGCGAATGAGGCTGCAAGTAAAAATGCACAAGCTTTCACAAAGGAAGGTCCGCGATGCATGACATAAACTCCGCCGAGGTATAGTTGTTCCGCTATAGCGGACTCTGGTATGTAACAACGGAATAGACAGCAGAAAGTGTGCCATACATGGCTGGCGAAAAACATCGACTTGAAATACCGAGACAAATCAAAAGGCTGGAGCCAAAGACGGTGATAGCTGTGTGACAGTACACCCCGAGCGCAGCGCTACCCTTTGTCACAAATGAGTGATAAGGCCCCACTCTTGTGCGAGCGCTGCAATCTGGAACGCAGCACGGATGCAGACCCGATGGCCGAGATCTGTCCGCGCCGCAGCAAGGACGAGGCACGAACTATCACGGACTGCGTGCCAACGCGGGAGCGTTGGCTCGGCAGTCAGTCAGGTAGATATGTGACGACCAGCCTTACTCAGAGGCAGGTCGCAATCGCTGCCGATCGCAAGGCCGCCTGAGAGTCGCCTTGCGGAGCGTAGAATTCGACAAGGGTGGCAGGACCTTTGCCATGCACGTCTGCGAAATACCGGGATTCAGTGGTAAACACAGTGAAACCGCCACCGGAAAGATCATGCAGGAACACGTCCGAAGAGGTGCCGAACATGGCTTCGTTCTGCCAGGTCACCTGAATGCACTGGGCTACAGCGGCATCCTGCTTGGCGCTAGACAGGACCTTGAACGGCCCCGCCGCACGTGCAGAACCTGACGGCGCTGCACACCCGGCCAGCACTGTTGCCGCAATCACGGTTGCGCTCGTCAAAAACAGAAACTTCATGTCGTGCCTTCGCTGATAAAAAAAGCCGATTCTAGCACTGCACGGGTTTGTTACCCCTCGGCCAGTTGCTCCTCGTACTCCTTGACGTATTCACCCGCCAGGCTTTGTTTCTGCTTTTCATCGAGCAGTTTGCCCGCCATCTGGAAGAACTTCTGCTCCTCTTCCTTCAAATGATGGTGCACTTTTTCCGACAGTTTTTTCGCCGTCGCCAGCCAGGCCGGGCTCGACATCTCGGTTTCATCGAGCTCTTCCATCATCTCGTCCATTTCATGATGCTCGGAAATGGCATGACGGCTCAGGTCCACGCCATTGTCGTGAGCCATCAGAGGGATATAGAAAAAACGTTCCTCGGCGGTCTCGTGCGCCTGGAGCTCGTCCTTGAGCTGTTTGTAGGCTTTCTCTCGCTCGGTGCTGTCGCCGCTGGTCTGAATCAGTGCGTCAGCGTAGCCGCGTTGACGATCATGGCTTTCGCGCAATGCTTCGAAAATATTCAAGGTCTTGTCTCCAGGTCGGCTTCCGGGAGCTGGAAGCATTGTGGACTAGACCCCAGGCGAAGATCAGCAGTTCCGAGAAATGCTGGCAAATGACTATTGCTCAGTACCGGCAGGCTCAGGCCAGCTCGAACAGCACCTCCTGAGCGCCTTCCCAAAGTGTTTTCACGCCCAGTTTGCGCAGGTTCTCCTTGCCTTGGGTGATGGTCAGAAAATGATTGCCTGCCAACTGCCCCATCTTGCTGGCGAAACAGCATGAGCCATACGCCAGGATGATCTCCGTTTCGCTATAACCGCCTGGGTAGAAAAGGATGTCGCCAACCGATGGATGACTGGTCGCGTTCTCGAAACCGATCAACGTGTCACCCAGCTTCAACTGGTAATCGTCGAGCGGTACCCAGCAACCCTCGCCGCTCCAGCGTACATGGATAAATTTCTGCCGGTACGGCAGCAACTTGAGAAACGCTTCCACCGTTTGCGGCGCATCCGGATTGGCTTCAGCCAGAAACTCGTATCCGCCCGCGGTAATTTTAATGGTGGCCACTGCAACGACTCCTCACAGGCAACAATAATCAGAATGGTGCGCAAGGATAAACGCGCGCCTCGTCAGGCGTCACGGAGTTCCGTTTCGTCCATATAAAAGATAGCCGGGACGCTGGCTCAGGCGCTCATAGTACGCATTGACCGCAGGCAGATCAGGGTGATCAAGCGGCGTCTCGAACCAGCGATTGACCGAAAGCCCTATGGGAACATCGGCCAGCGTGAATTGCTCGCCGCTGACATAGGCACCTGTCGTTTCGAGTTGTCGATCGAGTATGCGCATATGCCTGGCCCACTGGGCGCACGATGTGGCCACTGCCACAGGGTCCTGATGTTCTGTAGAGCGCCTGACCAGCGACATGAAGGCATAAGCCCATGATCTGTTCAGGTCTGAGCCTTGCCAGTCGATCCACTGATCGATCCGCGCCCTGGCGCGTGAATCGACCGGGTAAAGGTCGCTGCCATCATAGCGGGTAGCCAGATAGCGGATAATGCTGTTCGACTCCCAAAGCACGAAGTCGTCATCAACGATGACCGGCACCATGGCGTTCGGATTAAGCGCCATAAACTCCACAGTGTCGGTGGGTTTGAAGCCAGCCCCCCAATCTTCCTGAGTGAACGGTAACTGCAGTTCTTCACACGTCCACAGTACCTTTCGTACATTGATCGAGGATGTCTTGCCAAGTATGCGCAGCATTCAGTGTCCTTGTCGCAGGGCAACATCTGTCGTTAGTCAATCGCCATCAACTGTTTGGAAAACAGCCGATTCTCATGTGTTTCACCCTGAAACACATAGTGTGGCGAGCCTTTTACTTCATAACCTCGACGAGGGTAAAAAGCCAGTGCGCGTGGGTTGCCAATCCAGACCGTGGCCCAGAGCGACGAAGCCAGGTCAGCAGTCGCCAATTGCTCAGCGGCGTCGAGTAATCGTCGCCCTGCTCCACATCCAGTAAAGCGTTCCTGCACATAGAGGCGTTGCAACTCGGCAGCTGTCGGTACGCCCAGCATCGGGTGATCGGCACTTAGCTTTATCTGGGCAAAACCAATCAGATGCCCCTGAGATTCGGCCACGATGATGGGGGTTGCCGGTTCGGCAAGTAAACGGGCAAACGCTTGAGGGGAAAAAGCGTCGAGGGCCTCGCGTGCGATGGGCTCCCGAATGCCCTGGGTTGCGTAGGTGTCGAGAAACACTTGAATGCCCAGCGCACTCAGGCAGACAGCGTCCGCAGGCACCGCGTCACGCAAGGTAATCGTCAATGAGGAAGGATTGATTATCAAACAGGCAGGTCCCGGGTCAGGTAGACAGACACGCGGATCATACCTGACACACTGACAGGCCCGGCAACGAGGCCGGGCCGTCAGTTCATTCTCAGCGTCCCGTCATCAGCGATTGCAGTCGACCCTGAGCTTGCTGGGCGTTTTTGCCCTGCTCGTTCAACTCTTGCAACAGCTTGTTGAGTTCGGTCTGTACGACCGGGTCTTTGACCGTTATCGCCGAGCCGGATATATCGATCTGCGACTTGTGGGCGTCTACATAATCGGCAACCTTCAGGCCACTCGAAAACGTGCCTTTTATCTGCGGCAAGACTTCACGAAACGTGTTGGCCGGTACGCTGACAGTCCTGTCATAGGCCTTGTCGTAAACGGCTTTCAAGTCATCGGGTTGCTGGAGTTTCGCATGTGCAGCATCTGCCTTGCCCTGCTCGATGGTCAACTTCTCACCGACCTCATCAAGACCTGTCTGCACGGCGGCCAGGTCAGCGCGGCGCTGAATGACATCGCTTACCGAACGAAAGGAGCCTTTCTGCATCAAGCCGGCAAGCGGCTGTACAGCAGCGTCCATGCCCGCGCCAAAGTCGGAGATGACGGCATAGTGCGAGGTGTAGTCGCCAAACGCTTTCTTTTCTTCATCCGTCAGCTTGGGAACATGCACGCCCGGCTTGTCGATGATGCGGCTTTGCAGGAATTGAGTGAACGCAGTGCGTTGCTCAGGCTCCTTGTCTCCGCAGCCAGCCAGTAACAGGGGTAAAGCAACAGCCAGCAGCAAGACTGGACGAAAAAGGGACTTCATGTCAGGAACCTCCAGGGTGATGAAAATGCGCGATCAGAGGCACTGCCTGCCAAACGCGAGCGTGCTTATAGTCTCGTCATGACATCATCTAGTTCCGCACCACGTGAATGACGGGGTGCGCCCTCACCGGCACGCCTGACGGAAAACCTTTCTGGTGATCGCTATTTGCCCAGTAAATCCGGGCACTTCGAGAAACCAGCACCGCCAGATCAAGCGCGCCAGTGCTTCTCGGATCGGCACGTTCAGAAGAGTTCATTAACATTTCTTCATGAGGTGAAACGTTTCAGCGACTAGTCTTCACCGGACCGACAAAGTGAACAACAGGAGTCAATCACTATGTTTGCACACGAGGGCCTGGGTCTGATCCTTGTCTCCATCGTCTTTCTGCTCGGAGCGATTGCGATGTTCATTCACCCTTTTCATGCGCTGGGGAACTGGTTCAAGAGGAAAAGACAGGAACGAAAACCCGATTGACCATCGACCATTCACCAGAAAAAGAGGCCCGGTGGCAACCGGGCCTTGCAACAAATTCTTATCTACCTATCTCGATCTTTTCTCAATAGTGCTGAATGCTGACTGCCCGATATCAGGAGCATTCATCACGACCATAATAGTGGCCAATTAGTATTAAATAGTGCCACACATCGTGCGTTACATCCGAAAACCCGCAGGCAAAAGAGTAAATTCTCAGATTTGAGCCACTTACCTGTAGCTTGATGTTTCCAGTGTGATACGCTTTCGAGACTCTTTGATATTGAACTAATGGCCACCAGCCAATAGTATTGCGCGCAAAATGTCCTAACTAATTTGCCACTAGTGCTTATAGGGTAGTCATGACTAGTCACTCTATCAACGCCACCCGCTATCATCGAAACTCCGTCGACGCGCACACACGGAAGTCGACGCGAGTACTTGATTTCAGGCAATGCAAGGGCACCAGAAAAGGCCCGGTTTTCCTTATAGGCTCAGGAAAATCTGCCAGGGACTTCCCGATCCGGGAGTTCTCGAACATCCCCATGATCACGATGAACGGTGCGTTCTCGATGTTCGCAGGGACAAACATCAAGCCATTGTTCTACGTGTGCTCAGACAGGGACTTTCCCAATCAGCAGCCTGAACTGTTCGCCGCCGCAATGCGCGGCAGCGAGAATGTAGGCCTCTGGGAAGACCAGTTGACTTCCTGCGTTCCCCAGCCTTCGGGACGCGCTTATGCGCTGAAGAAATCGCCGAGGTTATCGACCGTTGCGGCGCTGTGTTCTCGAGAAGATGCACTGGTCAGGAAGCTGTCGTTATGGAGTAACAGAAGCAGAGACATCGGCTTCAGCAAGAACCTGGAGCTGGGTTTCTTCGACGCCCGCACTGTCATGTATCTGGCCTTGCAGTTGGCTTATCACCTGGGCTTCGAGAGTGTCTTTCTGGTGGGATTCGATATGAATCAGTCTGCAGGCCGATTCTATGAATCGTCGACAGATGCCTGCTCGCCCTGTGGTCTGGACCAGCACTATGAATCAAGAATTCTCCCCTCGTTAGAGCTTATGTCGAAACACGTAGTCTGCAGTAAATTTCAGGTTTTCAACTTGTCCGACCGCTCAAGAGTTCCACATGAAGTCATCCCCAAATTGAGTATTGATGAAGCTCGACATAGAATCAGTGCCGCCAGGGATAACGTTATTCAACGGTGAAAATCCGTCATCTCCGACGCTCTGAAAATGCGTTTCTCTCCTCTTTAGCGGACCTTGAAACAGCACCTGTCTCTGCTGCTCACTTACTTTTTTTGAAGGTGTCTGCAGCCGGATGACCCGGCAAACTCGGGAATCCTGCACCGTTCACCATGTCACTGCCGCCCGACCTATGCGACAATGCGCGCCAATGTCTGGCATGAACCCCCACATTCATATCCCGGCAACGCGGCCATGGCAGGCTGCCGTTGCTGTAGACGTATGCCCGTTGGATCAGCTCATGCTCAGGCGGAGCAGGCTGAACAGCTCCGGTCGGGTCCCGAACACGGCACCCGCTGACACCAGCGCTCCCCTGTTATTGCCCAAGTTATTGATAGGTAAAGTAATTGATCTCCACAGCTAACATCACGATGCAGTTCGGCCCAAAACCCTTGTTCGAGAACGTCTCGGTCAAGTTTGGTGCCGGTAACCGTTACGGCCTGATTGGCGCAAACGGCTGCGGCAAGTCCACCTTCATGAAAATCCTCGGTGGCGACCTCGAGCCTTCGGGTGGACAGGTGATGCTGGAGCCGAACGTGCGGCTGGGCAAGCTGCGCCAGGATCAGTTCGCCTACGAAGAATTCACGGTGCTCGATACCGTGATCATGGGGCACGAGGAGCTGTGGAAGGTCAAGGCCGAGCGCGACCGTATCTACTCGCTGCCGGAGATGAGCGAAGACGACGGCATGGCCGTGGCCGAGCTGGAAACCGAATTCGCGGAAATGGACGGCTACACTGCCGAATCCCGCGCCGGTGAGCTTCTGCTGGGCCTGGGTATCGGCATCGAACAGCACAACGGCCCGATGAGCGAAGTTTCGCCTGGCTGGAAGCTGCGTGTCTTGCTGGCACAGGCACTGTTCTCCGATCCGGAAGTGCTGTTGCTCGACGAGCCGACCAACCACCTGGACATCAACACCATTCGCTGGCTGGAAAACATTCTTACCCAGCGCAACAGCCTGATGATCATCATCTCCCACGACCGTCACTTCCTGAACAGTGTGTGCACGCACATGGCTGACCTGGATTACGGCGAGCTGCGCCTGTTCCCGGGCAACTATGACGAGTACATGACCGTGGCGACCCAGTCCCGCGAGCAGCTGCTGTCCGACAACGCAAAGAAGAAGGCGCAGATCTCCGAACTGCAGTCGTTCGTCAGCCGCTTCTCGGCCAACGCCTCGAAAGCCAAGCAGGCTACATCGCGAGCCAAGGCAATCGACAAGATCCAGCTGGCCGAGGTCAAGCCATCCAGCCGAGTCAGCCCGTTCATTCGTTTCGAACAGACCAAGAAGTTGCACCGCCAGGCGGTTATTGTCGACCGTATGGCCAAAGGCTTCGACGGCAAGACCCTGTTCAAGGACTTCAGCTTCCAGGTCGAAGCCGGCGAACGTGTTGCCATCATTGGTCCGAACGGCATCGGCAAGACCACTTTGCTGCGCACCCTGGTCAACGAATTGCAGCCGGATGCGGGCACGGTCAAATGGACCGAGTCAGCGGAAATCGGTTACTACGCTCAGGACCACGCACACGATTTCGAAGATGAATCCACCCTCTTCGACTGGATGGGCCAGTGGACGCAAGGCGGCGAGCAAATGGTGCGCGGCACTTTGGGCCGCATGCTGTTCTCCAACGACGAGATTCTCAAGTCGGTGAAGGTGATTTCCGGTGGTGAACAGGGCCGGATGCTGTTCGGCAAGCTGATCCTGCAGAAGCCCAACGTGCTGGTGATGGACGAACCGACCAATCACCTGGACATGGAATCCATCGAAGCGTTGAACCTGGCGCTGGAGAACTATCCGGGCACGCTGATTTTCGTCAGCCACGACCGTGAGTTCGTGTCCTCACTGGCAACCCGCATCATCGAACTAAGCCCAAGCGGCGTAATCGACTTCAGCGGCACGTACGATGACTATCTGCGCAGCCAGGGCGTTTCGTTCTAAGCCTGTCAGGCCGATCCAGCAAAAAGCCCTGTCTTGCGACAGGGCTTTTTTGTTTTCAAACCGGCTACCGGCCCGGCTGGCTGAGCATTTCAATCCACAGTGCGCCTTTGCCCGACGGTGCCTCGCTGACCCGTTGCAGGGCACCGTTTGCGCCGATGGCGTAACTGCCGACCTTGTCGCTTTTTTCACCGCTCACCAACAGCCAGCGACCGTCAGGTGACACCGCGATATTACGCGGTTGTTTTTCCTGAACCGGGTAGTTTTCGGCGAATGTTACCTTGCCGCTGGCCGGATCGACTTTGAAGACAGATACGCTGCTGGTGGTGCGCTCGCTGATGAACAGCCATTTGCCGTCGGGCGTGATGCGTATGTCTGCAGCCCAGATACGTGGCGTAGGGTCGTCCTTGAGATCATTGTTACGTGCATCACGCGCCTGCCCCGGTGCCAGTTTCAAATGCTTCGGTATACCGTCTGCCTGGCTCGTCTGCTGCAGCGCACCGGTCTTCTTGTTGATCGCAAAGGCGGTAACAGTACCGCTCATTTCGCCGACCACATACAGAAATCTGCCATCAGGCGAGAATGCAAGATGACGCGGACCGGTATTGTCCGGAACGGCAACGTAGCCTTCACCAATGGGGACAAGCTTGCCGTTCTTGGGCTCCAGTCGGTATTGCAGTACCCGATCAACCCCCAGATTACCCGCGTATACAAAGTGGTTACTCGGGTCGGTGCGTACCGAATGCGCATGCATGCCGGTCTTGTAGGTCTGGATGCTGTCGCTTGGGCGGTGCTGCGCATCGATAGGCTGGACGCTGAGCAGGTCGGCCCCGTAGGAAGCACCGAACAGGAAGCGCCCGCTGCGATCGGTAGACAGGTAAGCCAGACTCTCGGCCAGTGGTGCCTGGCTCAACGGCTTGAGATGCCCTGTTGCAGGCTCGATGCTGAAACTCAGCACCTGATAAGGCTTGGAGCGCAACGCTGCGAATAAAGCTTTGCCGTCCGGTGAGATGGCCATCGGATTGACCTGCTCCCCGGCCCTTGTCTGCTCGACCAGACTGAGCGCGCCGCTCTGCTCGTCCAGGCGGTATTGGGAAATGAGTCCATCCACGGGACTGGAAATGTAGGCGAAGGTGGCTGCCTGGACGGGCATGCCAACTGAACAACCGACTGCAGCAGCCAGTAACCAGGTATTTTTCATGATGAACCTTTTTATTATTGTGTTGTGATCAGTCATCCTATGACCAACTTCGCCTAACAGCAACTGCCTGATAAACCCATCCACGTAAAACCGTTAGCCTGCTTTCTTTTATCCACCGCGCACGCCATGATGAGGCACTCCCACCGCCTGCCAGCGAAGAGCCCAATGCCTGCCGCACACTCCGGTTCCATGACGATCACCTTGCAGATCGTTTCCATCGTCTTCTACACGTTCATCGCGTTCCTGTGCATTGGCCTGCCCATTGCCGTATTGCCCGGTTATGTTCATGACCAGTTGGGTTTCAGCCCATTGATTGCGGGCCTCACGATCGCCTCGCAATACCTTGCGACGTTGCTCAGCCGACCGTTTGCCGGCCGGGCGACCGATACGCTGGGCAGCAAGCGCTCTATCGTGTTCGGACTCTGGGGCATCGTCATCAGCGGCAGCATGACGCTGCTGGCAACACTGCTTCAGGAAGTTGCCACGCTGAGCCTGTCGATTCTGATCGTCGCGCGGCTGTTTCTGGGGGTCTCTCAAGGACTGATCGGGGTCGGCACCATCAGTTGGTGCATCGGCAAGCTGGGCCCGGAACACACTGCCCGCTCGATTTCGTGGAATGGTATAGCTTCCTATGGTGCGATAGCGATTGGTGCGCCACTCGGCGTAGTTGTCATTGATGCCGTGGGCTTCAACAGCCTGGGAGTCGCCTTGACCGCCATGGCAGGACTGGCGCTGTGGCTGATCCGCAACAAACCATCGGTGCCGATCATTGTCGGTGAGCGCCTGCCCTACTGGTCGGTGTTCGGTCGAATCGCGCCTTACGGTCTGGGACTGACGCTATCCTCTATCGGCTACGGTACGCTTACCACGTTCATCACCCTGTTTTATCTGAACCGTGGCTGGGAAGGCGCGGCCTATTGCCTGAGCGTGTTTGGCGTGTGCTTTATCCTTGCTCGCCTGCTGTTCATCGGTGCCATCAACCGGCTCGGCGGCTACCACGCGGCCATGCTCTGCATGGCGGTGGAAATCTGTGGATTGTTGATGCTCTGGCTTTCGCCCAGCAGCGGCATCGCTCTGGCAGGTGCCGGGCTGACCGGCGTCGGCCTGTCACTGGTCTACCCCGCCCTGGGCGTAGAAGCGATCAAAAGCGTGCCGACGCCCAGCCGCGGTGCGGGACTGAGTGCCTACGCCGTGTTCTTCGATCTGGCTCTGGCGATCGCAGGTCCGGTGATGGGCGCTATCGCTTCAGGTCAGGGCTATGACTGGATCTTCTTTTACGCGGCGTTGCTATCAGTCTGCGCATTGGCCCTGACAATCTGGTTATCACGCCGCGCCGTTCATCAACCAAATTCAGCATGAGCACTGCCTTTACTGCATAAGCTTTTATCTTGTAGTTCCAATAGTTAGCAGAAAATACTGAAAGCCTTCCATTGGTCGGTCAACTTCTTGACGCATCAATCAATGACCTCTTGACTTGATCCTGCAGGCCTTGAAACAGGTGTGCAATCCGACCGTCGCCAGCGTTGGTGCGACGTCACCGAGCGTGGCAGTCTGGCGCCTTGATCCGTTTCGATTGCCTCCCTGCTGCCCATCTGGCCGGGAGAGCTTTCATGAAAATTCGCTGTATTCATTTTTACCGTCCCCATAGTGTCCTGCCGGTCGTGATGCTGGCCATCATCCCGTCCTGTGCCGACGGAGCCTGTGTGCTGTCTTCCTCGGCATCATCCGGTGTTCAAGTCTGCGACAGCGGTATCAGCGGGTCTTTTATCGGCCTGAGCGGCGATCACATGCTTGTATTCCCGGCAAGCGGAACAGGCATTGTTTCCGGCAACATCACTTACGGTACAGGAATGGACAACGTCGACCTGCAGTCGGGCCGTGTTTTAGGCAACATCTCGCAAGGTGCCGGAGTCGACCAATTCACGTTGTCGGCGGGCGAGATCAGCGGCGACCTGAGCCAGGGCGACGACCCGGACGACTTTGTCATGACCGGTGGCACGCTGGGCTCGCTGGCTCAAGGCGATGGGCAGGACACCTTTCTGATGACAGGAGGCACCATCACCCGCGCTTTCGAGGACGGGGATCGAGCAGTGATGACCGGTGGCAGCATCGGCCGCGTAGACATGAAACTGGACAATAATGTGTTCGACATGTCAGGCGGCACTGTCATCAACAACCTGGTAACCGGCTTTGGCAGGGATACGATCAGGCTGTCGGGCGGCATTGTAGGCGGCAACGTCAGTGTCAGTGGCGGCGACGACCAGATCAGCCTCAGCGGCGGCGAAATTCGCGGCGAAGTCCGTGCCAGCGCAGGCAATGACACCTTCAACTGGCTTACCGGAGGCTATGTACGCAACAGTGTGTTGATGGCCGAAGGTAATGACACGGCTCGCCTGTATAACCTGAGCGAATACTACCTGAGCGCCAACCCACTGCTTGACGGTGGCCCAGGCAACGACGTATTGACCTTTGACAACACCGTATCTTCGCGGCCGGGTCGTTATGCCAACTGGGAGACAGTCAACGTGAGCAACGGCTCGCAGCTAGGTCTGACCGGTACGCTTGTGCTCGGCGACAGTGTGACTAATACCGGCGTGCTGAACATAGACTCCAGCAGCAGGCTGATCTCGACCTCGGGCAGCGTTGTCCCCTTCAGCGCTGGATTCCTTGCCTCAATGCAGAATGCCGGAACGCTGGACTTGAGCGATGCAGGAACATCAACCGCTGGCACATTGACCGTAACCGGCGATTACACCGGCCAGAACGGGCGGCTGCTGTTGCTCTCGGCGCTGGGCGATGATGCATCCGCCAGCGACCGACTGGTGGTGGCACAGGGTCGTATCAGTGGTTCTACACGTATGATCGTCAGCAACTCGGGTGGGCTGGGTGCCCTGACCCGTGGCAATGGCATCGAAGTGGTGCAAGCCATCAACGGTGCAGCCAGCGACAACACAGCCTTCTCGTTGCAAGATCCGCTGTCTGCAGGCGCTTATCAGTATTACCTGTTCAAGGGCGGCGCTACTGCCGGCTCTGAGAACAGTTGGTTTCTGCGCTCTGCGGTGATTGCTCCGCCAACCCCAGCGCCGCTCCCTGTCGAGCCCGTCCCAGAACCTGCACAGCCAACGCCGCTGCCCGTACCTGTTCCTGTTCCCGAGCCGGCACCGACACCGCAACCTGTGCCTCCCCCGCCTCCAAACCCTGAACCAGACACCCCGCCCCCTGTCACGCCAGCAGCCACACTGCCAGTCCCGGCGATAGGAACCCCGCCACTGCCCGAACCCGTTCGCGGAGCCGCGAACATCGCGCTGTACCGCCCCGAGGTCGCCAATTACTCCGTCGTGGCACCTGCCGCTGCGGTCCTGGCCTTGAGCTCACTGGGCACTTTTCATGAGCGTCAGGGAGATCAAGCCTTGCTGACGCAAAACGGCACGACGTCGGCTGGCTGGGCACGCGTGTTCGGCAGCGACTTCAGGCAACGTTGGTCGGGAGACGTGAGCCCTGGCCTGGACGCTTCATTCAAGGGTTATCAGATAGGCCATGACCTGTATGCCTGGCAACGGGACAGCGGGCAGACTCAGCGCCTTGGCCTGTTCGTCGCGCATAACCGTCTGGAGGGCAAGGTGCAGGGTTTTGCAGAAGGTTTCAGCGACTATCAGACAGGGCGCCTGAAACTGCAGGGCGAGAGCCTGGGCGCGTATTGGACGCTGACCACACCGAGCGGCGGCTACGTCGACGCAGTAGCGATGAGCACACGCCTGGATGGCCGTAGCCGCTCTGTCAGGGCGATAGGTGTCGACACTGAAGGCCACGTCATGAGCCTGTCTGTCGAGGCAGGTTACTCGCTGGCGCTCTCACAACGCTGGGTTGCAGAGCCTCAGGTACAGATCATCTACCAGCGCGTAAATCTGCAGGATCAGCATGACGGCATTGCCCAACTCGGGTTCGACAGTCAGGCTTACCGCACAGGGCGCATCGGCTTGCGCTTCAAGGGCCGCTATCAATTGAGCAGCGTACCGATAGAGCCCTATCTGAGGGGCAACCTCTGGCACACCACTGAGGGCCAAGACACGCTGACCTTCAATCATGCAGAGCAGACAAGGACCGAGCATCGATCAACGACGGGCAGTATTGGCGCAGGGATGGTAGCCACATTGGGCAGCAACGCCAGTCTGCACTGGAGCGCTGATTACCTCGGTGATCTGGACGACCACGGAGCGCAGGGGGTGAACACCAGCCTGGGGTTCAGGCTGGCGTGGTAACGCAACCGTCAGCGCAGAGACGCGCCTTGATCAGTGTTTCTTCGGTTTGAGGATCAGCACCGCGAGTGGTGGCAGATTCAGTACCAGCGAATCCTCCATCCCATGCGCCGGCTCGGCTTCAGTCAGGGCCTCGCCACCATTGCCAAAGTTAGAGCCCGCGTAGGTTTCCGCGTCACTGTTCAGCAGCTCCGTCCAGGCACCTCGCATCGGCAGTCCAAGACGATAGTCCAGGCGCGGCACCGGGGTCATGTTGGCGACCACCAGCAGCGGTTCGCCGTCGTTACTCCAACGCAGGTACGCAAACACGCTGTTGCCACTGTCATCGCCGACCAGCCACTGGAAGCCGGCAGGGTTTGCGTCGCGCTCGTGCAACGCCTTCTCTTGTCGATAAAGGCGGTTCAGGTCGCCGACCAGTTTCTTCACACCCACGTGCTCGGCATATTGCATCAAGTACCAGTCCAGCTCCCTGTCGTGGTTCCACTCGCGCCATTGACCGAATTCGCAGCCCATGAACAGCAGCTTCTTGCCGGGGTGCGTCCACATGAAGGACAGGTAGGCGCGCAGGTTGGCAAATTTTTGCCAGCGATCGCCTGGCATCTTGTCGATCAGCGAATGTTTGCCGTGCACCACTTCGTCGTGGGAAATAGGCAGTACAAAACGCTCAGACCACGCATACACCAGGCTGAAGCTCAACTTGCCATGGTGATGCCCGCGGTTGATCGGGTCCTCTTCCATGTACTGCAGCGAGTCATGCATCCAGCCCATGTTCCATTTGTAATTGAAGCCAAGCCCACCCTGCTGGGTCGGCTCGCTGACACCCGGCCATGCAGTCGACTCTTCGGCAATCACCATGGTCCCGGGGGCTTCCAGCGCGACCACGTCGTTCAAATGACGCAGGAAGTCGATGGCCTCGAGGTTTTCGCGGCCGCCGAAGCGATTCGGCACCCACTCACCCGCATTACGCGAATAGTCGCGATACAGCATTGACGCCACAGCATCCACGCGCAGCCCGTCGATGTGGTAATGCTTGAGCCAATGCAGTGCCGAGGCCAGCATGAAGCCATGAACTTCGGTGCGTCCCAGGTTGTAGATCAGCGTGTTCCAGTCCTGATGGAAGCCTTCCTTGGGGTCGGCGTACTCGTACAGGCAAGTACCGTCGAACTGCGCCAGGCCATGGGTATCGGTCGGGAAATGCGCCGGAACCCAGTCGAGAATGACGCCGATTTCAGCCCGGTGACAGGCATCGACGAAGAAGGCGAAATCTTCCGGCGAACCATAACGCGCAGTTGGCGCGAACTGGGCCAGCAACTGATAGCCCCATGAACCACCGAACGGGTGCTCCATGATCGGCATCAGCTCGATGTGCGTGAAGCCAAGTTCCTTGACGTAAGGAATCAGGCGGTCAGCCAGTTCACGCCAGTTGTACTGCCGCCATTGGTTGTCGTCGACCTGCTCCATTTGCCAGGAGCCTGCGTGCAGCTCATAGATCGACAGCGGTGCAGTGACTTCGTGGCGCCCTGCCCTTGATTGCAGCCACTCCTGGTCGTTCCACTCGAATTGCAGCGGCGCAGAGATCTTCGACGAGGTATCGGGCGGCAATGTGGTGGCCAAGGCCATTGGGTCGCTTTTAAGCGGCAGAATGCCGTGAGCACCGAGAATCTCGTACTTGTAGAGCTCACCTGGCTGCAGGCGCGGGACGAACACTTCCCATACGCCGGTCGGGTGACGCAGGCGCATCGGATGGCGACGACCATCCCAACTGTTGAAGCTGCCGACCACCGAAACACGACGCGCATTGGGCGCCCAGACCGCAAAACGCACACCGTCCACGCCATCGACGCTGGTGACTTGTGCGCCCAGGCAACTGCTCAAATCGCGATGATTACCCTCGGCAAACAGGTAAAGGTCCATCTCGCCCAGCAGTGGACCAAAGCTGTAGGGGTCCTCGGTGATCTGTTCACCGCCAGCCCAGTTGATTTTCAACAGATAGGGCTGTGGCTGCTCAAGATGACCGACAAAAAAACCCGGCACCTCGCTCATTTCCATCTCGCCCAGCTCGCGACCATCGTCTTTGGCCAGCAGGCGTACACTCAGCGCAGCAGGCAGATAGGCGCGAACGTACTGCCCGCTGCCGCCATCACCGTGCGGCCCGAGGATCGAGAACGGATCACGGTGTTCAGCGCGGATCAGCGCGTCCAGGTCCACGGCAGCGGGAATCGCGCGGCGACCTGTGCCGGTTTTGTCAGGCACATTCATACAGGTTCTCCATCAGACGGTTGCAGCAATCCACGCAAGCCTTGCAAGGGAACGGCCAACCAGGCTGGACGATTCTCGGCTTCGTAGATCACTTCATAGGCAGCTTTTTCAAGGGTGAACAGTTCCAGTGCGGCGTCCTCCCCTTTTGCATCTTTCCAGCTGTGGGCGATCCCGGCAGTTGCCGAGCGGTAGCCTTCGATAAAGGCCTCCCGCGCCTGCGCAAGGTAAGTATCGGCGACACGTTTGCGAGCACCGGCAGCTTCCGGGGATGTATCGACGCTTTGTGCGCTGCGTACCGCCATCGCGGCAGCGTAGTCGAACGAGCGCAAAACACCGCTGACATCCTTGAACGGACTGTGCTTGGCACGGCGCTCTTCAAGTGCGCGAGCCGGCTCACCCTCGAAATCGATCAGATAAGCATCGCCCTTGACCACCAGCACCTGGCCCAGGTGCAAGTCACCATGCACGCGGATACGCAGGCCACCTGCCGAACGCTTGGCCAGACCATCGACACGCTGACGAATCTGTTTGCGTTGCGCAAGCAAGTCGCTGACCAGTTGCTGATCGTCCTTGTCCAGATCGCCCTTGCGCTGTTCAAGCAGCTGCATGGCGCGCTCGAGCTGAGCGTTGACACTGACGGCAGAAGCTTTGCTGTCCTGGCTGCTGGTGACTTCAACGGCAAAATCCGCATTATCGGTCGGCGATGCCAGAATCTGGTGCATTTCACCCAGGCGCTGACCAAGACTGCGGGAAAAATCCGCCAGTTCCAGCAGCGCATTGTAGTGCTGTTCCTGACCGGAGACGCCGTGCGCCAACTCATCACGCACGGCGCGTTCCAGATTATTCTGCGTCCATTCCCAGGCGTCACCCTGATTGCTCAGATAGCCTTGGGCAATCATCAGCAGGTTCGGCTGTCCATCCTTGCCGACGCGCACTACAGAACCGAGCAACGGCGAGATATTCTTGAAACCGGCATGGGTAAGAAATGCGCCCATTTCCAGTTCCGGATGCGTGCCGGCGCTGACTTTTCGAATCAGCTTGAGCACCAGACTCCCACCAACGACCACCGAACTGTTCGACTGCTCGGCAGACAGGTAGCGTACTTCCGACTCATTGCTCAGGGCAAGTGGCGCAAGCTGCGAGCTCTGTTCGAAACGCAACTCGCCGTCGGCACACGGAATGACCGTATCCGCCTGCATGCCCTGAATCACTGCGCGAATAAAGGTTTCCAGGGTAAACGCGTCAGTGATCAGTCCGACGTCACGGCTGCGACGCACTCTGGCAAGCGCCAGTTGCTGTGGCAATGCACTGCTGATGTCGTCTTCGGCCAGCAACCCGAACGGCAGCTGATAACGGTCAGTCTGACCACCTGCAGTCACTTCTACTTCGCTGAGCAATACGGGATGCGCATCGTCACCGAAACGTACTGCGTAAGCGATGTTGACCTGTTCGATGGCTTTGTCCTTGCCCGCAAACCAGCGGCGCTTGGGCAAATAGACGGCCAGTGACGTGTTTTCCATAGTGCTGCGCAGCGGCTCTTCGAGCAATTCCTCAAGACGCTTCTTGAGCACCAGGGTCGGGAAGTCCGGCATGCTTTGCGCAGGTTCAACGTGCCAGCTGGGCATTTGATTCTCCGAAGCCAGTAAAAACCAATAAAAACCATACGGCGGAAGCGTCAGCAGATAGCTCAACTGGCCGATAGGCGGGAATGCACTACCGCCCAGCATTTCCACCGGCACTGTGCCCGCGTAAGCCGACAGCTCAAGCTCTGCAGCCTGGGCGGCACTGGAAACGTTGGCCACACACAACACCACTTCACTGTGACCGTCAGGTGCCGTGTACTCGCGGGTATAGGCGAGAATGCGACGGTTCGACGGCGACAGCATCTTCAGCGTGCCACGGCCGAATGCTTTCTGCTGCTTACGCACAGCCAGCATGCGTCGGTTCCAGTTCAGCAGCGAGTGTGGGTCGCGCTCCTGGATTTCGACATTGACCGACTGGAAGCCGTACATGGGGTCCATGATCGGTGGCAGCACCAGGCTGGCCGGGTCGGCCCGCGAAAAGCCACCGTTGCGATCGATCGACCACTGCATGGGTGTACGAACACCGTCGCGGTCGCCGAGATAGATGTTATCGCCCATGCCGATCTCGTCGCCGTAGTACAACGTCGGCGTGCCGGGCATCGACAACAGCATGCTGTTAAGCAACTCAACCCGTCGCCGATCCCGATCAACCAGCGGCGCGAGGCGTCGACGGATGCCCAGGTTGATCCGTGCGCGGCGGTCGGCGGCATAGTAGTTCCAGAGATAATCGCGCTCACGATCAGTGACCATTTCCAGGGTCAGTTCATCGTGGTTGCGCAGGAAAATCGCCCATTGGCAGTTCTCCGGAATCTCCGGGGTCTGGCGCAGAATATCGGTGATCGGGAAGCGGTCTTCCTGCGCCAGCGCCATGTACATGCGTGGCATCAACGGGAAGTGAAACGCCATGTGACACTCGTCGCCATCCGGACCTTTACTGTCGCCGAAATACAGCTGGGTGTCTTCAGGCCATTGGTTGGCCTCAGCCAGCAGCATACGGTCCGGGTAATTTGCGTCGATTTCGGCCCGGATACGCTTGAGCACCTGATGGGTCTCGGGGAGGTTCTCGTTATTGGTGCCATCGCGCTCGATGAGGTACGGGATAGCGTCCAGGCGCAAACCATCGATGCCCAGATCCAGCCAGAAACGCATGACTTCGAGCACGGCATCAAGCACATGCGGGTTATCGAAGTTAAGGTCTGGCTGGTGGGAGTAAAAGCGGTGCCAGAAATACTGACCGGCAACCGGGTCCCAGGTCCAGTTGGAAGTTTCGGTATCAAGAAAGATGATCCGCGTACCATCGTACTTCTGGTCCGTATCTGACCAGACATAGAAATCCCGTGCCTTGGAACCGGGCTTGGCATTGCGCGCTTTCTGAAACCACGGATGCTGGTCTGACGTGTGATTGATGACCAGCTCGCTGATGACTCGCAAGCCTCGCTTGTGCGCCTGAGCGATGAAGCGCTTGGCATCGGCCATCGTGCCGTAATCGCTGTGCACATCACGGTACTCGGAGATGTCGTAGCCATCGTCCCGGCGTGGCGACGGGTAAAACGGCAGCAGCCAGATGGTGTTGACCCCCAGCGCAGCAATGTAGTCGAGCTTTTCGATCAGGCCAGCGAAATCACCGATCCCATCATTGTTGGAATCGAAAAACGATTTCACATGAACCTGATAAATCACCGCATCCTTGTACCAGAGCGGGTCTTTGATAAACGTCGCGTCACCGGGCTTCTTGGCCATTACTGACTCCTTGGGAGTGTTATTGCGCAGCCTGGATACGCCAGATTCCAAACGGTTGTGATGGATCGAGACGCGTGTGCTGATACTTGCCGTACCAGGTCCAGCGGTGCCCGGTCATCAGGTCTTCACCCGAAGTCGCTGCGTCATCCGGCAGGCCCATTTCCCAAAGCGGCAGCTCGAAATCGGCTTCCTGTGCGTTGTAAGGGTCCAGATTGACAGCTATCAGAATGAAATTGCTGCCATCCGCCGAACGCTTGCCAAAGTACAGAATGTTGTCATTCCACGCGTTGTACAACTTCAGCCCCAGGTGCGTTTGCAGTGCCGGGTTCTGCCGGCGAATGCGATTGAGCTGGGCAATTTCGGCAATGATGTTGCCCGGTGCTGCATAGTTCCGGACGCGAATCTCATACTTCTCGGAGTCCAGGTACTCTTCCTTGCCGGGGATCGGTGCTGCCTCACACAATTCGAATCCTGAATACATGCCCCACAGCCCGGAGCCCATAGTCGCCAGCGCAGCACGGATCAGAAATCCGGGACGCCCGGACTCATGCAGGAAGCGCGGGTTGATGTCTGGTGTATTGACGAAAAAATTCGGGCGATAACAATCACGCCAAGGCACTTCGTTGAGCTGGGTGAAGTACTCCGACAACTCTGCCTTGGTATTGCGCCAGGTGAAGTAGGTGTAGCTCTGGCTGTAACCGACCTTGCCTAGGCGCGCCATCATGGCAGGCTTGGTGAAGGCTTCGGCAAGGAACATCACTTCGGGGTGCTGACTGCGCACCTCGCCGATCATCCACTGCCAGAACGGCAACGGCTTGGTATGCGGGTTGTCGACGCGAAAAATCTTCACACCTTCGCTGACCCAGCCCAGAACGATGTCACGCAACTCCAGCCACAGCCCGGGGATGGCATCTGGCGCGTAGAAATCGACATTGACGATGTCCTGATACTTCTTCGGCGGGTTTTCTGCGTAACGGATCGTGCCGTCCGGGCGCCACGAGAACCAGCCCGGATGCTGCTTGAGCCACGGATGATCCTGTGAACACTGAATGGCGAAATCCAGCGCAATTTCAAGTCCGTGGTCGGCAGCAGCCTTCACCAGATTACGGAAATCCTCACGACTGCCCAGCTGCGGATGAATGGCCTCATGGCCTCCATCTTCGCTGCCGATTGCATATGGGCTGCCCGGATCATCCGGCCCGGCAGTCAGGGAGTTATTGGGTCCCTTGCGATGCGCGCGACCAATGGGGTGAATTGGCGGGAAATACAATACGTCGAAACCCATGTCGCGAATGATCGGCAGGCGCGAATGGACATCGTTGAACGTGCCATGGCGCGACGGGTCGTCGGTGATAGAGCGAGGAAACAGCTCGTACCAGCTGGCGAACTGCGCCAGCTCACGCTCGACGTCCAGCGGAAACTCCACACTACGACTCAGGAATGCCTGATTGTCCGCCAGCTTCATCAGGTTGGCGGTCTCGCTGTGCAACAGCAACGCAACTTTCTCGTCTTTATCGCCCTGCGCCAATTGGCCCAACAGGCCTTCAATCTGCTGGCGCTGCTCGTCCTTGCTACGTTCTGCTGCGTGTACCAGATGAATGCGCCCTTCTTCCAGCTCCAGGTCCACAGGCACGCCGGCTCCGAACTTTTTCTCCAGCTCATAACGGTAGCTGCCGAACTGATCAATCCAGGCTTCCAGGCGAAACACGTAACGGCTGACAGAAGTCGGGGTGAACTCACCGACCCAGCTGTCATTGCCCAATTCACGCATCGGCGCGCTGTGCCAGGTTTCTTCATCGGCAGCACGCCAGCGAATGTTTACCGCCATCTTGTCATGCCCGTCGGCGTAGACCTTGCTGGTCACGGTGACCGGTTGCCCGATGATCGCCTTGGCCGCAAACAGTCCACCGTCAATCACCGGCAACGTGTCTTCGATTACGATGCGGGGCAATTGCAGCGCCTGGGTCAGTGACAGCGGAAGGGTTGGGTGCGGGACATCGGTGGCCAGGGAATCCGGACCGTATGGCTGTTCATTCATCGAGCATCACTCCTCACGCCCCAGGGACGCTCCTGTGCATTCCATGCAATGGAAAAATTGACGGTATGGCAGCGGACGAGCAAAAAAATGCAGAAGGCTCGTCGAATTCGGCTGCCTAGGTTCCGAGCGGTCAACGAAGGTAAAGTTCAAAGGTTTTGCGGTTGTTGGATGCACATATGAAGATGCGCCAAATGCCGAGCGCAGCGATGGGGAGATCGATGAGGACGTCGTTACGTGACGCTGCGTGACGCAAATCAATTGAATCATCGGTCAGTTCGGCGGGTCGTAAAAAAGGTCGACAAGGAGGCTGCAACCATGACGTTACCCAATCCGGTAGAAGTACCCGATCCGAACATCGATGACCCTGCCCTGCCCGAACCTGTGCCCGAGCAGGAACCACCCCCAACAACACCACCCCCCAATGAAAAGCCGATAGGTGACCCGCCACCCGACGCCCCACCGGTGAACGGGTAACGTCTCAGCAAGGGGAACTGAAGGTGTCCGCCAACCCGTGAACGCCTTCAGCGCCCGCCTGCCAGATCAATGAATGTCCCCGTAGCGTATGAGGCATTGTCCGAGAGTAACCAGAGAATCGCTTCAGCCACTTCCTCGGCAGTGCCTCCGCGGCCCATGGGCAATGCGCCTTCAAGCTTGCTGACGCGGAAAGGGTCGCCGCTCAAGGCGTGGAAATCGGTGAAGATGAAGCCTGGCCGAACCGCGTTGACGCGAATGTTCTCCCCGGCTACTTCCTTGGAAAGCCCTATGGTAAACGTGTCCAGCGCGCCTTTGGATGCCGCGTAGTCCACGTATTCGCCCGCCGAACCCAGCCGGGCGGCCAGGGAAGACACGTTGACGATGCTGCCACCGTGCCCTCCATGACTGGGCAGCATGCGCAGCAAAGCATGTTTGCTGCACAACATAGGCCCGACCACGTTGGTCATCATCATTTTGAGCATGCGAAACTCCGACATGTCCTCGACTCTCGAAGCCTGAGCCAGGGTGCCCGCATTGTTGACCAGATGAGTGACCCGGCCGAGTTCGGAATCGACTCGGGAGAACAGCCGCATGATCTCGTCTTCGTTGCTGACATCGGCCTGCAGGGTAATTGCCTGAGCCCCCAGCGCCCTGACCTGTCCGGCCGTTTTTTCCGCTGCGCCATGATCGGACAGATAATTGATACAGATCCGATAGCCCTGTGACGCAGCCAGACGCGCAGTGGCGGCGCCTATTCCGCGTGAGCCACCCGTGATAATGAGGACTTTTTCCATGATTTTTCTCAGAAGCCAGCATCGAAGTGCAGCTACCACACGCAAGGTAGCCAGACACTTCTGATCGTGCCAGCCTTTATCGTCCAGCGCCATCCATGCGTTTCAGAAAGCCGGTTGTCCGGTATCGGGAAGGTTGGCTGCGGCTTTAGCTTCGGCAGCCCGGATTTCGTCGAGAAACTGCTGAGCAGGCAAAGGGTAACCGAGCAGGAAGCCTTGCAGCGAGTGGCATCCAAGGTGCGTCAGAAAGCGCTGCTGAACAGCGGTCTCAACCCCTTCAGCAACAATCCGCAGGTTCAACGCCTGCCCTACCGCCACGATGGCCGACACGATTGCGGCATCATCGGTGTCATGTTCCAGGTCACGCACGAAACCTCGATCAATCTTGATTTCATTGGCTGGCAGGCGCTTGAGGTACATCAGGCTGGAGTAGCCGGTGCCAAAGTCGTCAATCGAAAGATCCACGCCCATTTCGGAAAGCTTCTGCAGGACAGCCAGACTGGCATCGGCATCATGCATGGCCGTGGTCTCGGTGATTTCAAGAGTCAGGCAGTTCGCCGGAAGCTGATGCCTGGCCAGGGTATCGGCCACCGCAGTGACCAGCCCGGAATGGCAGAACTGCAATGCCGAGAGGTTGACTGCAATGCGCCAGTGCGGGTAGCCCTGGGTGTACCACTCGCGCATCTGCCGGCACGCCTCGTCCAGCACCCACTCGCCGATCTGAATGATCAGGCCGGTTTTCTCTGCCATGGCAATGAACAGATCGGGACCCAGAACGCCTTGTTCCGGATGATTCCAGCGCAACAAGGCTTCTGCGCCCAAGGGCAGGCCCGTCAATGCGTCGAACTTGGGCTGGTAGTAAATACAGAACTGCCGTTGCTTGATAGCCTTGCGCAAGTCCTGCGACATTTGTAACTGATTACGTGCGTTGCTGTTCATCGACGCATCGAAAAAACTGTAGCCGTTCTTGCCAGCCGCCTTGGTGTGGTACATGGCGGCATCGGCATTGATCAGAAGCTCGTGCTGAGAGCTGCCATTACCGGGGTACATGCAGATGCCGAGACTGAGCGAAATCTGCAACTGATGCTCGCCTATGGTAAACGGATTGCCTATTTCGTTGACCTGACGCGTTGCGACAGTCACTGCATCCTGGGGATCATGCAGTTCGACCAAAAGCACAAACTCATCACCACCGACTCTTGCCAGAGTATCGTACCGGTGCAGATTCTGGCGAAGGCGCAAGGCGACCTGGCGTAACAGCAGGTCACCCGTGTGGTGACCGAATGCGTCATTGACTGGCTTGAAGCCATCAAGGTCCATGAACATCAACGCAAAACATCCACCGTTCTCGCGGACCTTCTTCATCGCCTGCTCGATGCGATCCGTCAACAGCGCGCGGTTCGGCAGCCCGGTCAGGTTGTCATGCAGAGCGAGATGGGTAAGCTCCCGGTTGGCTTCAGTCAGGGAGTTGGCCAACACAGCGGTACGCGTTTCGAGGTGAGAGTCGAGAATACAGCTAAGCAGCGCGATACCCAGAATCGACAGACTGGCGACCACAACGATTCTGTCCAGTCCATTGCTGCTCAGCCCTGCGGGCAGAGAACCACAAACGCTGCCGTCGACGAAACCGGCCGCCGCCATGCCGGTGTAATGCATGCCGATGACGGCCATGCCCAGCATGAGCGCCGCTGAAGCGCGCGTCAGGTATATCCTGGAACGTTGCTGACGAAGACGGAATGCTATCCACAATGCCGCAGCAGATGCTGCAATGCCGATGATCAGGGAGCAAGCGACCAGCCATGGCGTGTATTCGATGCCCGGCTGCATGCGCATTGCCGCCATGCCGGTGTAATGCATGGCACTGATGCCAAGGCCCAGCAACAAAGCGCCCAGGCCTAGCTGCACTGCAGGCAATTGCGGCTGGGTGACCAGCCACAGGGCGAAACCCGCCGACAGGATTGCAATCAGCAGCGACAGCATTACCAGCGGCACGTCATAGCCGAGATCGATGGGCAGCACGAAAGCCAGCATACCGATAAAATGCGTCGACCAACTGCCAACGCCCATCGCCAGCGCTCCTCCAGCGATCCATACATGAACAGCGCGCCCTTTCGCCGAAATGATACGGCCCACCAGATCGAGAGCGGTGTAGGCAGCAAGAATTGCGACGATAACGGAGATCACGACGAGCGAGGGGGTATAGCTGCCAATCAACATAAACGCACCTGGAGCCCAATGAGCGCGTCCATGCCGATACTGCGTGGGTGATTGTACCCAATAGCTGGCAAATGTCTCGGCACTTGGTCGAAAAGATGGCAACTAGCTATGTTTTTCTTTTATCACGCCCCACTGAGGGAAAACTGCACTGGCCGCTTGAAACCTTTACTCCCTGAGCGCCAGACCGGTGTCGGCGTTCCAGCCCCCGCCCAGTGCAGCAATCAATTGAACGCTGGCAACCAACCGGCTTTGCAGTACATTCAACACACTGCGCTCGTTGCTCAGCGCGGTGGCCTGTACGTTGACGACGTCCAGATAGCCGATCAACCCTGCCTTGTATTGATTATTGGTCAAACGCAGCGAATCACGAGCCGATACCAGCGCTTCCTGGCGCACAGCGGCCTCCTGCTCGTACACCTTGAGTTGAATGAGGTAGTTCTCGACTTCCTGGAAACCATTCAACACAGTCTGCCGATACTGGGCGACAGTCTGGTCATACACCGCCTCGGTGCGTTCGACCTCGGCCGAACGCCTGCCACCGTCGAACAGCGTCAATGCGAGTTGAGGCCCTACCGACCAGAAGCGGTTGGGCAGGCTGATCCAGTTGGCGAATGTACTGCTGTTGTACCCCCCGCTCATGCTCAGCGTGAAATCTGGATAGTAGGCTGCCCTGGCAACGCCGATGTTGGCATTGGCACCCATTACCGAACGCTCTGCCGCAGCAATGTCCGGGCGGCGCTCGAGCAATTGTGATGGCAGGCCTGGCGGGACCTGTGGCAGTTGCGGAATCGAAGTGCTGACGGGCAGGTTGAAGTCTGCGGGAGCCATGCCCATCAGCACGGCGATTGCATTTTCGAATTGCGCACGCTGCCAGGCCAAATCGATCAGGTCGGCCTGAGTGCCTTTCAACTGTGTCTGCGCCTGCGCGACAGCGTCACTACCGGAGATACCGGCGCGGTATTGATTCTGGGTCAACGTCAGTGAGCGCTGGTAGGCCTCCACAGTGGATTCCAACAAGCGTTTTTGTTCGTCGATAACCCGCAATTGCAGATAATTCTGCACCAGCTCCGATTGCAGACTAAGGCGCATCGCTGCCAGATCGGCAAGGCTCGCCTGCGCATTGGCAGTGTCGGCCTCCAGCCCACGACGCAATTTGCCCCATACATCCGCTTCCCAACTGACACCCAGCTGCGCGTTATAGCTGTTTCGGATCCCCGAGACGCTGTTACCCGTCCCGGTGTTCGACGTACCGGTGCCCTGCCCCGAGCGGGTCTTGCCGGTGGTGAGGTCCAGTGTCGGCAGAAATGCGCCTCTGGAACTGCGCACCAGCGCTTGTGCCTGCCGGTACTGCGCATCGTATTGGGCAACGGTCTGGTTGGAGGTATTAAGCCGCTCGACCAGCGAATTCAGTTGCGGGTCCCTGTACACCTCCCACCATGCGCCCTTGGCCATCGCGTCACTTGGTGTGGCCGCGCGCCAGCCTGCGGCAGCCTTGAACTGGGAAGGCGCGGCCATGGGCGGCTTCTGATAGTCCGGACCAACGGCGCAGGCGCTCAGCAGCACAATGCAGAGTCCCAACGCGAGTGGACGAATCAGCCCTGTCGGGCGGGATGTAAAAACCAGGCGTTCGGTCATAGCGGAGTCTCCAGAGCAGCATCGGTGCGCACGCCACGCCATTTATTGTAGCGATGGCGCAGACGGTCGAGATAAAGGTAAACCACCGGGGTGGTGTAGAGGGTCAGGACCTGGCTGAAGATCAGCCCGCCGATGATGGTCAGGCCCAGCGGCTTGCGCATTTCAGCGCCTTCTGCTGTGCTCAAAAGCAGCGGTAAGGCACCCAGAATGGCGGCCATCGTTGTCATCAGAATGGGGCGCAGACGTTGCAGACAGGCGCTGCGGATCGACTCTTGCGGCGTCATCCCCTGATCGCGCTCAAGGTGCAGGGCCAGATCGATCATCATGATTGCGTTTTTCTTCACCACACCAATCAACAAAAACAGCCCCAGGAGGGAAATCAGGCTGAATTCGCTACCCAGTATGTAGATCGTCAGCAGCGCGCCCACGCCTGCCGAAGGCAGCGTCGACAGGATCGTCAGAGGATGAATGTAGCTTTCATAAAGAATCCCCAGTACCAGATACACCGCCAGCAGCGCCCCGAGAATCATCCAAGGCTGGCTTTTCTGGGTGGAGGCAAAAGCGTTGGCGGTCCCGGCCATTTTTGAAATGATGTCGGACGGCAGCCCGATGGCGGCAATGGCGCGCTCGATCGCCACCGTTGCTTTATCCAGGCTGGCACCTTCGGCCAGATCGAAAGAGATGTTTTCGGCAGCGAACTGGCCGTCATGCGATACCCGGTCATTCGCCAGACTTCGCTCGTAATGAGCGATGCTCGACAGCGGTACGCGCTGACCGTCGGCTGTAATCACCTGGACCTGTTCCAGCGTCACCGGATCCTGAGCGTATTTGGGATTGACCTCCATCACCACCTTGTACTGGTTGAGGCTGTCATAGATGGTCGATACCTGACGCTGGCTGTAGGCATTGTTGAGCACAGCCGTAACCATGTTCATATCGATACCCAGCCGTTTGGCGGTATCACGGTCAACCACCAGCGTTACCTGCTGCGCCCCACGCCCTTCCCGGGCGTCGATGGCGGTCAGCTCCGGTATCGATTTGAGCGCTGCGACGATTTTCGGATACCACAGTCGCAGGCTGCCCAGGTCTGCGCTTTGCACAATGTATTGGTACTGCGAGCTGGTCTGCTCGCGACCACCGCCCAGTTGCAGGTCCTGATCCGGAGCCAGGAACAGACGGCCGCCCGGCACATGCGGCATGTTCTTGCGCAGGCGTTCGACCACTTTCTCAGCGGACAGCTTGCGCTCGGCAACAGGCTTCAGGCGCACGATCTTGAATGCGTTGTTGGTGCCACCGCTGCCCCCGATAAAGCCGGCAACGCTTTCCACCGCAGGGTCTGCCAGAATCGAGCGGCGGAAGATTTCCATCTTCGGTTGCATGATCGAAAATGAAAGACCGTCGTCACCGCGCACGAAACCCATCAGTTGCCCAGTGTCCTGCTGTGGCAGAAAAGTCTTGGGCACGACCACATAC
>NZ_LJPW01000067.1 GCF_001400735.1 Pseudomonas caricapapayae | reverse complement strand
CTTCAAGACTGTGCCGGTTATTATTGATCTGTCATTAAAAACAAAAAATCACCGGTCTTTTCGAGGCTGTGTCATGACCAATCTTTTGCTCTACCAGCGTATTGCTCAGCAGCTCGCCGAAGACATCCGTCGTGGCGTGTATCAGCCCGGTGAGCGCGTACCTTCTGTTCGCAAGATGAGTTCGCAGCTCAACGTCAGCCATGCAACGGTGTTACAGGCTTACGCGAACCTTGAAGATCAAGGGTTGATCAGAGCACGCCCTCAGTCCGGCTATTATGTTCACCAGACTCCGGCACTGACCGCGTCTACCCCGGACATCGCCCGGGTGGAGAGACCGGGGCTGGTTACGCGCAGCAGTATCATCCAGCAAGTGCTGGAAGAGTCGCGTCGCGAAGGTGTGTTCGCTCTGGGTGCCGCCGTACCTCATGTGGATTACCTGCCAGTGCGCGCGCTGCATCAGCAACTGGCGAAAGTGACGCGCTTTCACAGCCCGCGAGCCTTCAGCTATATGTTCAGTCCAGGCTTCGAGCCGTTGCGCAGGCAGGTTGCCATTCGTATGCGCGACGCCGGTGTCGTGGTCGACCCGTCCGAGGTGGTCATCACCCACGGCTGCGTGGACGCGCTGCAGATGACCTTGCGTGTGCTGACTCGGCCGGGTGATCTTATTGCCGCCGAGTCGCCTGCTTATTACGGTTTGTTGCAACTTGCCGATCTGCTGGGCTTGAAAGTTATTGAAATCCCCAGTGACCCCGCCACCGGGATCAGTCTGGAGGCCTTGCAACTGGCAGCCAATCAGTGGTCCATCAAGGCGCTGGTGCTGACCTCGCGCCTGAGCAATCCGCTGGGTGGCACCATGCCGGAAGAGCGGCAGAAGAACCTCCTGCGTCTGGCCTCGGACTTCGATATCCAGGTGGTTGAAGACGATGTCTACGGCGAGTTGATGTTCGAAGTGGGGCGAACCAAGGCGCTCAAGGCGTTTGATCGGTTGGGCAGGGTGATCTACTGCTCCAGCTTTTCCAAGACGCTTTCGCCAGGTGTGCGCATCGGCTGGATGATTGCCGGTAAATACCAGGCTGAAATTCAGCGTCTGCAGACTTTCAGTACCCATTCTGCATGCAGCGTCACGCAGATGGCGGTCGCTGCTTACCTCGAAAACGGCGGATACGATCGGCACTTACGCTTCATTCGTCTGGAATACCGCAAGAACCTGAGTGCCTACCAGCTGGCTGTACAGCAATTCTTCCCTGACGGCACGCAGATGAGTCGCCCCGCAGGGGGCTTTATCCTGTGGGTCAGCCTGCCGGGCCGGGTCAATACTCAGGAACTGCATGTTCGCGCACTGGAGCAGGGTATCAGCATCGCGCCAGGGTTAATCTTCAGTAACACTGAACAATTCAATCACTGTATTCGCCTGAACTGTGGCATGCCCTGGAACAGGGAGGCCGAGCGGGCACTGATGACGCTGGGGATTCTGGCCAAGCAGCTATGCCAGGAAGCAGTCCAGGCCTATTGATTGATAAAGATTTTTATCAGTTCGTTGGAACTCTTTTCTTGTCAGGTTGGCCTCAAAAGAACAGCATGTGTTTCTTTCCGGCCTTTTGCCACTGTCTTGCCTGATTCTTTGCCTATGAATGTTTTTCGCTGTCTGGGATTGCTTGTCGTTGTGCTTCTGAGTGGTTGTGATGCTCAGGATACGTCCGTGCCCAAGCCCAGGGCTGAGGTGGTGATTACTGCTCCGGTGTCGCCTGAGGTGCATTTGAAGACTGAAGCGCCTGCTGAGGCGGCGACCGACGCCAAGCAGCTCAAGGCACCGGATACCATGCACCAGTTGATGCCCGGCGTGCCTGTCGTTCCAGTCGTGGTCGGCAAGGAAAAATCAGCGCCTTCAGTGCCGGTCGCAAAGCCGGCTGCCTCTGAAAAGCCTTCTTCGAAGGTGGCGGCAGCCAAGGCACCTGCCAGTGCCCGCAAAAAAGCCAAAGACGCCAAAGCGGCCAGTGCCAAGGATGTGCGGATCAAATCGCCCAAGCTTGACCTGAGTCTGCCTCCCGAACTGGTCAAAGAACTGGATCCGCCAGCAAAAGTGATTACCAGCAAGCGCAAACCGATATTGCCGCAGATGTTCAACGATAAGAATGCCTCGGCCAATCCCGGGCCTTTCGAGCTTGAGGGGCGATTGCTGACCAACGAAATGCAGCTGCAGATGCGCAATGACAACCGCCGCGACGTAGAGGGTGCGGCGCTGGACTTCAAATTCAAGCAGTAAGCCCTGCCTATCGTCCGATACAGCGTTTTCAAACAGACGTTTTGATGGTTAATATCCTTCCTCTTTTCACTTATCAGTAAAGGTGTCTGGTCATGGACTGCCGTTCCGATTGCGGTGCGTGTTGTATAGCGCCTTCCATTACGTCTCCCATACCAGGCATGCCTGATGGAAAGCCTGCAGGCGAGCGTTGCCTGCACTTGTCGGTTGATTTTTTGTGCGCATTGTTCGGCAGGGCGGAGCGTCCGGCGGTGTGTGGCCAGTTCAAGGCGGCAGAGGATGTCTGCGGTGTCGATCAGGCTGATGCCATTCGGCTGATCGGTTGGTGGGAAAAGGCTACTGCAGCCGCATGAAAGGGTGCTATTGAGCGCAATTGCTTTGTCGGAACTTCAAAACAAGGAATAAAACAATGAGTCCGCTGTATCGCATGGCTGTTGCTTGTGGTTTGACTGTAATGCTTGCCGGAACCGCGCATGCTGATGACTGGAAGGTGGTCAAGAATGAGGACGGAATCAAGGTTTCGTTGAGCGACGCCCCTGGGTCCGACTACAAGGCCTATCAGGGCATTGCAGTCATCAATGCCAGTGTGAGCAAGCTACGTGCGCTTCAGGAGGATGTTGCCGGTGCTTGCGCCTGGATTCACGAGTGCGAGTCGCAAAAGATACTCAAGCATGAAGGTAACAAGACCTGGACCTATAGCCGCTTCAAAACCCCATGGCCGGTTACGCCTCGTGACTCGGTCTTGCTGATCACTACCGTGGAAGGGGTTGACGGGAGCATTACCCGGAATCTTGAGGAGCAGCCGAATTACATTCCCGAGGAGAAGGGCTATGTGCGCGTGACCGAGGTCAAGGGTTTCTGGAAGATGGTGCCCAAGGGGCCGAATCAGACCGAGGTGACCTATCAGGTGCATACGGAGCCCGGCGGAAGCGTTCCATCGATGCTGGCCAACAAGTTTGTGGTCGATGCGCCGTTCAATACGTTGAAAGCGCTCAGAGAGCGTGCCGCGCAGACGCAGTGATTGCGGGGCGCATGAAAAAGGGCTGCCACTGGCAGCCCTTTGTTTTTTGCGTGTAACGCTTACTTGCGGTCTTGCAGAGCGACGATATCGCGTTGCACGTTGCCGGTGTACAGTTGACGAGGGCGACCGATCTTGTAAGGGCTGGAGAGCATTTCTTTCCAGTGCGAAATCCAGCCGACGGTCCGCGCCAGGGCGAAGATCACGGTGAACATGCTGGTCGGAATGCCGATAGCCTTGAGGATGATACCGGAGTAGAAGTCGACGTTCGGGTACAGCGAGCGCTCGATGAAGTACGGGTCGGTGAGGGCGATCTCCTCGAGGCGCATGGCCAGTTCGAGCTGAGGGTCGTTGTTGATGCCCAGTTCTTTCAGTACTTCATCGCAGGTCTGCTTCATCACGGTGGCGCGCGGATCACGGTTTTTGTAAACCCGATGACCGAAGCCCATGAGCTTGAACGGATCGTTCTTGTCCTTGGCCTTGGCGATGAACTTGTCGATGTTCGACACGTCACCGATTTCATCGAGCATGGTCAGTACAGCTTCGTTGGCACCGCCGTGGGCCGGGCCCCAGAGTGCTGCGATGCCGGCTGCGATGCAGGCGAACGGGTTGGCACCCGAAGAGCCTGCCATGCGCACGGTGGAGGTCGAAGCGTTCTGCTCGTGATCGGCGTGAAGGATGAAGATCTTGTCCATCGCCTTGGCCAGCACCGGGCTGATCGGTTTGATCTCGCACGGGGTGTTGAACATCATGTGCAGGAAGTTTTCGGCGTAGCTGAGGTCGTTTCGTGGGTACATCATGGGCTGGCCCATGGAGTACTTATAGACCATTGCTGCCAGGGTCGGCATCTTGGCAACCAGGCGCACGGCGGAAATTTCGCGGTGCTGCGGATTATTGATGTCCAGCGAGTCGTGGTAGAACGCCGAGAGGGCGCCGACTACGCCGCACATGACGGCCATCGGGTGGGCGTCGCGGCGAAAGCCGTTGAAAAATGTCTTGAGTTGCTCGTGAACCATCGTGTGGTTCTTGACCACGGCCACGAACTGGGCTTTCTGTTCGGCGGTGGGCAGTTCGCCGTTGAGCAGCAGATAGCAGGTTTCGAGATAGTCGGACTGCTCGGCCAGTTGTTCGATCGGGTAGCCGCGGTGCAGCAGAATTCCATTGTCACCATCGATGTAGGTGATCTTCGAATCGCAAGAGGCCGTGGACATGAAGCCAGGGTCAAATGTGAAGCGGCCGGTGGCGGTCAGGCCGCGTACGTCGATCACGTCCGGACCCACTGTACCGGTCAGAATTGGCAGCTCGACGGGGGCTGCGCCCTCGATGATCAACTGCGCTTTTTTGTCAGCCATGTGGCCTCCTATTTATGCTTCAAATCATCAGACAGGCCCCCCACGCAGGGCCCGCATCACTATAGTGAGATAAATTCTAAAGTCAATTTGCCTAAAGTCGTGTTCCGCAAGGCCTGAGCCATTGATTTTTTCACACCGTTTCCTGCCGTTTACGCCTTTTGTCCCGGCAACGCAATGCGCCATTGGCGGTAAGTCTGCGCGTTGTCATTAGTAACCTAACTGTCTATACTCGGCGTCCGACCGCCAGAGGCTTTTTGGCCTGTTTCAAGGGGGTCGTCACTTCCTGGGTGGTGGGTACCTGACCAGTGCACTTCCCAACAACTTGCCCTGATTGTTAGGGGCTCTTCAGTGTGAAAAAAAGCCGTGAATAGCCAACGACCTGTAAATCTAGACCTAAGGACCATCAAGCTCCCAGTCACCGCTTACACGTCCATCCTTCACCGCATCTCCGGTGTCATCCTCTTTGTCGGTATTGCAATCATGCTGTATGCAATGGACAAGTCGCTGGCGTCCGAAGAAGGGTTCGGTGAAGTCAAGGCGTGTCTGACCAGCCCGCTGGCCAAGCTGATCATCTGGGGGCTTCTGTCTGCCCTGCTGTATCACCTGGTGGCCGGTATTCGCCACCTCATCATGGACACGGGGGTAGGCGAGACGCTCGAAGGCGGCAAGCTGGGCTCCAAAATCGTTATCGCGGTTTCCGTGATTCTGATTCTTCTGGCAGGAGTATGGATATGGTAACCAACGTCACCAACCTGTCACGTTCGGGCCTCTACGACTGGATGGCTCAGCGTGTCTCTGCGGTCGTGCTCGCGGCTTATTTCATATTCCTGATCGGTTACATGGTCTTTCATCCGGGTCTCAGCTACGCCCAATGGCATGATCTGTTCGCGCACAACGGGATGCGTATCTTCAGTCTGCTGGCCCTCGTTGCCCTTGGCGCTCACGCCTGGGTCGGCATGTGGACCATCGCGACCGACTACCTGACGCCGATGGCGCTGGGCAAGTCCGCCACTGCAGTACGTTTCCTGTTTCAGGCGGTATGCGGCGTTCTGATGTTCGCCTACTTCGTCTGGGGCGTGCAGATTCTTTGGGGTATCTGATTCATGGCTAACACAAATACGCTTTCTTTCGACGCCATCATCATTGGTGGTGGCGGTGCCGGCATGCGCGCAGCGCTGCAGCTCGCCCAGGGCGGTCACAAGACTGCCGTGGTCACCAAGGTGTTTCCGACCCGTTCGCACACCGTGTCTGCCCAGGGTGGCATCACCTGCGCCATCGCGTCTGCAGACCCGAACGATGACTGGCGCTGGCACATGTACGATACCGTCAAGGGTTCCGACTACATCGGTGACCAGGACGCTATCGAGTACATGTGTTCCGTAGGTCCGGAAGCGGTCTTCGAACTTGAACACATGGGCCTGCCGTTCTCCCGTACCGAGCAGGGCCGCATCTACCAGCGTCCGTTCGGCGGCCAGTCCAAGGACTTCGGCAAGGGCGGGCAGGCTGCGCGTACCTGTGCAGCGGCCGACCGTACCGGCCACGCACTGCTGCATACCCTGTATCAGGCCAACCTGAAGGCCGGCACTGTATTCCTCAATGAATACTACGCAGTCGACCTGGTAAAGAATCACGATGGCGCCTTTGTCGGCATCATCGCAATCTGCATTGAAACAGGCGAAACCTCTTATATCCGTGCCAATGCAACCGTGCTGGCGACCGGGGGTGCAGGCCGCATCTACTCGTCGACCACCAATGCCCTGATCAATACCGGTGACGGTATCGGCATGGCGTTGCGCGCAGGCGTGCCGGTGCAGGACATCGAGATGTGGCAGTTCCACCCGACCGGCATTGCCGGCGCAGGTGTACTGGTCACTGAGGGCTGCCGTGGTGAAGGCGGCTACCTGATCAACAAGCACGGCGAGCGTTTCATGGAGCGTTATGCTCCGAACGCCAAGGACCTTGCCGGTCGTGACGTTGTGGCGCGTTCCATGGTCAAGGAAATCATTGCCGGCAACGGCTGTGGTCCCGATGGCGACCATGTGATGCTCAAGCTCGATCACCTGGGTGAAGAAGTGCTGCACAGTCGTCTGCCAGGCATCATGGAGTTGTCCAAGACGTTTGCGCACGTTGATCCTGCAACCGCACCGATCCCAGTTGTGCCAACCTGCCACTACATGATGGGCGGCGTTGCCACCAACATTCATGGTCAGGCGATCACTCAGGACGCTGCCGGCGTCGACCAGATCATTCCTGGTCTGTTCGCAGTGGGCGAAGTTGCCTGCGTATCGGTTCACGGTGCCAACCGTCTGGGAGGTAACTCGCTGCTCGACCTGGTGGTGTTCGGCCGCGCCGCAGGTATCCATCTGGAGCAGGCGCTGCGCGAAGGCGTCGACTATGCGCGCGCTTCCGAGTCCGACATCGATGCTGCCCTTGCACGCCTTGCCGGCCTGAACGAGCGCACCACCGGTGAAGACGTCGCCACGCTGCGTAAAGAGCTGCAGAGCTGCATGCAGAACTACTTCGGTGTGTTCCGTACTGGCGAATACATGCAGAAGGGTATTGCCCAGCTGGCTGACCTGCGCGTGCGTATCGCCAACGTCAAGATCAACGACAAGAGCCAGGCGTTCAACACGGCTCGTATCGAAGCACTTGAACTGCAAAACCTGCTGGAAGTTGCCGAAGCCACGGCGATCGCCGCAGAGCATCGTAAAGAGTCCCGCGGTGCCCATGCCCGTGAAGACTTCGAAGATCGCGATGACGAGAACTGGTTGTGCCACACCCTGTATTTCCCGGGTGACAAGCGTGTGACCAAGCGTGCCGTGAACTTCTCGCCGAAGACTGTTCCGACTTTTGAACCTAAGATTCGGACTTATTAAGGGGTGACCGATATGTTGCAAGTCAGTGTTTATCGTTACAACCCTGATCAGGACGCTGCGCCCTTCATGCAGGAGTTTCAGGTCGATACCGGCGGCAAGGACCTGATGGTGCTGGACGTGCTGGCGCTGGTCAAGGAACAGGACGAAGGCTTCTCTTACCGTCGTTCGTGCCGCGAAGGCGTCTGCGGTTCCGATGGCATGAACATCAATGGCAAAAACGGCCTGGCATGCATCACGCCGCTGTCTGCCGTTGTCGCCAAGAACAAGCTGATCGTACGCCCGCTGCCTGGTTTGCCGGTCATTCGTGACCTGGTCGTCGATATGAGCATCTTCTACAAGCAGTACGAGAAGGTGAAACCGTTCCTGCAGAACGACACGCCGGCTCCGGCCATCGAACGTCTGCAAACTCCGGAAGAGCGCGAAAAGCTCGATGGTCTGTACGAGTGCATCCTGTGCGCTTGCTGCTCGACTTCCTGCCCGTCCTTCTGGTGGAACCCCGACAAGTTCCTGGGTCCTGCTGCACTGCTGCAAGCCTACCGTTTCCTGGCTGACAGCCGTGACACTCGCACCAATGAGCGTCTGGCTTCGCTTGATGACCCGTTCAGCGTATTCCGCTGCCGTGGCATCATGAACTGCGTCAACGTGTGCCCGAAAGGCCTTAACCCAACCAAGGCTATAGGTCACGTACGCAACATGCTGTTGCAAAGCGGCGTCTGATTCATCGTTTTATCTGTTACACCGTTGCACTGAAGTGGCTGCGGCGCAGGCTTCAACCGGCGCCGTAGTTTTAACCTGAGCAGTAGCTCGCAAAGCTGCCGCTCTTATTTTGAAGAAATGAGACCAGCAGGGGCATCCGGGCTGGTACCCGGACTATCTGCGTGATCCCTGGTGACTTGATACAGTCGCTGCACACGACTATTTCAGGATTGCTCTGGTGTCTTCGCCGGTGGTGTCCCCTTACCGAGGGTGACCAAGCATGCAAGAAAGCGTGATGCAGCGCATGTGGAACAGTGCCCACCTATCCGGTGGTAACGCTGCCTATGTGGAAGAGCTCTATGAGCTTTACCTGCACGACCCTAACGCTGTGCCAGAAGAATGGCGCACCTACTTTCAGAAGTTGCCAGCAGACGGCAGCTCTGCCACTGATGTATCGCACTCGACTATTCGCGATCATTTCGTGTTGCTGGCTAAAAACCAGCGCCGCGCTCAACCGGTGTCCGCCGGCAGTGTGAGCAGCGAGCACGAGAAGAAGCAGGTTGAAGTGCTGCGACTGATCCAGGCTTATCGGATGCGTGGCCACCAGGCTGCCCAGCTCGATCCGCTGGGCCTGTGGCAGCGCCCTGCGCCTGCGGATCTGTCGATCAATCATTACGGCTTGACCAATGCCGATCTGGATACGACTTTCCGTGCCGGCGACCTGTTCATCGGCAAAGAGGAAGCGAGCCTACGCGAAATTCACGAAGCGTTGCAGCAGACATATTGTCGCACCATTGGCTCCGAGTTCACCCACATCGTGGATTCCGAGCAGCGCAACTGGTTCATGCAGCGTATCGAGAGTGTGCGTGGCCGGCCGGCATTCTCGGCCGACATCCAGAGCCATCTGCTCGAGCGTGTCACCGCCGCTGAAGGCCTCGAAAAATACCTGGGCACCAAATATCCGGGCACCAAGCGCTTTGGTCTGGAAGGCGGCGAAAGCCTGATTCCGATGCTGGATGAGCTGATTCAGCGCTCCGGGTCCTATGGCACCAAGGAAGTCGTGATCGGCATGGCCCACCGTGGCCGCCTCAACGTACTGGTCAACACCTTCGGCAAGAACCCGCGTGACCTGTTCGACGAGTTCGAAGGCAAGAAAAAAGTGGAGCTGGGTTCCGGTGACGTCAAGTATCACCAGGGCTTCTCTTCCAATGTCATGACCGCAGGCGGTGAGGTTCACCTTGCCATGGCATTCAACCCGTCCCACCTGGAGATCGTTTCTCCGGTGGTCGAGGGGTCGGTGCGTGCGCGTCAGGATCGTCGTAACGATCCGAACGGTGACAAGGTTCTGCCGATTTCCCTCCACGGCGACGCGGCCTTTGCAGGTCAGGGCGTGGTCATGGAAACCTTCCAGATGTCGCAGACTCGCGGCTTCAAGACGGGCGGTACGATCCATATCGTCATCAACAACCAGGTTGGCTTCACCATCAGCAACCCGCTGGACTCGCGCTCGACCGAATACGCGACCGACGTGGCCAAGATGATTCAGGCACCGATCCTCCATGTGAATGGGGATGATCCGGAAGCTGTGATGTTCGTGACCCAGCTGGCGATCGATTACCGCATGCAGTTCAAGCGCGATATCGTGATCGATCTGGTCTGCTACCGTCGTCGCGGCCACAACGAAGCTGACGAGCCTAGCGGTACCCAGCCGCTGATGTATCAGCAGATCACCAAGCAGCGCACCACCCGCGAGCTGTATGCCGAGCACCTGATCAAGACCGGCGTTCTCGATGAGGCCCGTGTTCAGGCCAAGGTCGATGACTACCGCAGCGCGCTGGACAACGGTCTGCATGTCGTGAAAAGTCTGGTCAAGGAGCCGAACAAGGAATTGTTCGTCGACTGGCGTCCGTACCTGGGTCATGCCTGGACTGCGCGTCACGACACGCGTTTCGATCTGAAGACCCTGCAGGAACTGTCCGCCAAGCTCATGGAGCTGCCGGAAGGCTTCGTCGTGCAGCGTCAGGTACAGAAAATCTACGAAGACCGTCAGAAGATGCAGGCCGGCGGTTTGCCGATCAACTGGGGTTATGCCGAAACCATGGCGTACGCCACGCTGGCGTTCGAAGGCCATCCGATCCGTATGACAGGGCAGGACATCGGCCGCGGTACGTTCTCGCACCGTCATGCCGTGCTGCATAATCAGAAAGATGCCGGGACCTATATCCCGCTGCAGAATCTGTACTCCGGTCAGCCACGTTTCGACCTGTACGACTCGTTCCTTTCGGAAGAGGCGGTACTGGCATTCGAATACGGTTATTCGACGACCCAGCCTGATGCTCTGGTTATCTGGGAAGCCCAGTTCGGCGACTTCGCCAACGGTGCCCAGGTCGTTGTCGACCAGTTCATCACCAGCGGCGAGCACAAGTGGGGCCGTCTGTGCGGTCTGACCATGCTGTTGCCTCACGGTTACGAAGGGCAGGGCCCGGAGCACTCTTCCGCACGTCTTGAGCGTTACCTGCAACTGTGCGCCGAGCACAATATCCAGGTCTGCGTACCGACGACCCCTGCGCAGATCTACCATCTGCTGCGCCGTCAGGTTATCCGTCCGCTGCGCAAGCCGCTGATCGTGCTGACGCCCAAGTCATTGCTGCGTCACAAACTGGCTGTTTCGACCCTGGAAGATCTGGCCGAAGGCTCGTTCCAGACCGTTATCCCGGAAATCGACACCCTCGATCCGGCCAAGGTAACGCGCCTGGTGCTGTGCAGCGGCAAGGTTTACTACGATCTGCTGGAAAAACGTCGTGCCGAAGGCCGTGAAGACATTGCCATCGTTCGTATCGAGCAACTGTATCCGTTCCCTGAAGATGATCTGATGGAAACCATCGCACCCTACACCAGCCTGCAACACGTGGTCTGGTGCCAGGAAGAGCCGATGAACCAGGGTGCCTGGTACAGCAGTCAGCACCATCTGCGCCGCAGCATGGGCAACCACAAACGTGAACTCGTTCTCGAGTACGCCGGTCGTGATGCCTCTGCCGCGCCAGCCTGTGGCTACGCTTCGATGCACGCCGAGCAGCAGGAAAAACTGCTGCAAGATGCCTTCACTGTTTAACGCCTTCGAGCATTAGAAACCGAATTAAGGAATTACAGATAATGGCTATCGAGATCAAAGCCCCCTCTTTCCCGGAATCCGTTGCCGACGGCACCATTGCCACCTGGCACAAGCAACCGGGCGAAGCGGTAAAACGTGACGAGCTGCTGGTCGACATCGAGACCGACAAGGTCGTGCTCGAAGTGCTGGCCGAAGCTGACGGCGTACTGGTATCGATCGTGAAAGGCGAGGGCAGCACTGTCCTGTCCAACGAAGTAATTGCAACCCTGGACGCCGGTGCTTCTGCATCAGCTGCTCCAGCTGCTCCAGCTGCCGCGCCTGCCTCTGCTCCTGCAGCGGCTCCAGCCGGCGCCGATGAAGAAGACGCCATTGCCGCGCCTGCTGCACGCAAGCTGGCCGAAGAAAATGCGATCAACCTGGCCAGCGTCAAGGGCACTGGTAAGGACGGTCGTATTACCAAGGAAGACGTAGTTGCCGCAGTTGAAGCGAAGAAGTCCGCTCCGGCCGCTGCGCCTGCCGCCAAACCTGCTGCCGCTGCTGCTCCGGTTGTCGCTGCTGGCGACCGCACCGAGAAGCGCGTACCGATGACTCGTGTTCGTGCGACCGTCGCCAAGCGTCTGGTCGAGGCTCAGTCGAACATGGCCATGCTGACCACGTTCAACGAAGTCGACATGACCGAAGTCATGGCACTGCGTTCGAAGTACAAGGACCTGTTCGAGAAGTCGCATAACGGCGTACGCCTGGGCTTCATGTCGTTCTTCGTCAAGGCCGCTACCGAGGCGCTGAAACGCTTCCCGGCAGTCAACGCTTCGATCGACGGCTCCGACATCGTTTATCACGGTTACGCCGACGTCGGTGTTGCCGTGTCCAGCGACCGTGGTCTGGTTGTACCGGTTCTGCGTAACGCAGAGCACATGAGCCTGGCTGAAATCGAGGGTGGCATCGCTACCTTTGGCAAGAAGGCCCGTGATGGCAAACTGTCCATCGACGAGATGACCGGTGGCACCTTCACGATCACCAATGGTGGTACTTTCGGTTCGATGATGTCGACGCCGATCGTCAATCCGCCACAGGCTGCAATTCTGGGCATGCATAACATTCTTCAGCGCCCGATGGCAGTCAACGGTCAGGTAGTGATTCGTCCGATGATGTATCTGGCGCTGTCGTACGATCACCGTTTGATTGACGGCAAGGAAGCGGTAACCTTCCTCGTGACCATCAAGAACCTGTTGGAAGATCCGGCTCGTCTGTTGCTGGATATCTGATGAGACAGCCTCGAGTTGCAAGCTGCAGGCTGCACGATAAAAGCGGCGTGTCGCACGACTCGGGTTTTGCGGGTTACATCTAATGAACAGGCGGCAAGCAGGTCTGTAATGCATCACAGGCCTGCTTGCAACTTGCAGCTTAAAGCTAGCAGCTAAAGAGGAACTTTTTTTTATGTCCCAGAAATTCGACGTGGTAGTGATTGGCGCAGGCCCTGGCGGTTATGTTGCCGCCATCAAGGCTGCGCAACTTGGTCTCAAGACTGCCTGCATCGAGAAGTATCAGGACAAGGAGGGCAAACTGGCCCTTGGCGGTACCTGCCTGAACGTTGGTTGCATTCCTTCCAAGGCATTGCTCGACAGCTCCTGGAAATTCTATGAAGCCAAAAACGGCTTCAGCGTGCATGGCATCTCGACATCTGAAGTGAGTATGGACGTTCCGGCCATGATCGGCCGCAAGTCTACGATCGTCAAAGGCCTGACGGGCGGCGTTGCCAGCCTGTTCAAAGCCAATGGCGTGACCACCCTGCAGGGCCACGGCAAACTGCTGGCTGGCAAGAAGGTCGAGCTGACAGGTGCTGATGGCACTGTCGAAATCATCGAAGCGGACCATGTGATCCTGGCGTCGGGCTCTCGTCCAATCGACATCCCGCCTGCTCCGGTTGACCAGAAAGTCATCGTCGATTCGACTGGCGCACTGGAATTCCAACAGGTTCCACAGCGTCTCGGCGTCATCGGCGCTGGCGTGATCGGTCTGGAGCTGGGCTCCGTATGGGCGCGTCTGGGTGCCCAGGTCACTGTTCTGGAAGCACTGGACAAGTTCATCCCGGCAGCCGACGAAGCAGTTTCCAAGGAAGCGCTGAAAACCTTCACCAAGCAGGGCCTGGACATCAAGCTGGGCGCTCGTGTGACCGGTTCCAAGGTTGAAGGCGAAGAAGTGGTTGTCAGCTACACCGACGCTGCTGGCGAACAATCGATCACCTTCGATCGCCTGATCGTGGCCGTGGGTCGTCGTCCTGTTACCACTGACCTGCTGGCTTCGGACAGTGGCGTCGATCTGGACGAGCGCGGTTTCATCTACGTTGATGACTACTGCACCACCAGCGTACCGGGTGTCTATGCCATCGGTGACGTTGTTCGTGGTCTGATGCTGGCGCACAAGGCCTCGGAAGAAGGCATCATGGTGGTCGAGCGCATCAAGGGCCACAAGGCTCAGATGAACTACAACCTGATCCCGTCGGTTATCTACACCCACCCGGAAATCGCCTGGGTCGGCAAGACCGAGCAGACGCTCAAGGCCGAAGGCGTTGAAGTCAATGTCGGTACGTTCCCGTTCGCGGCCAGCGGCCGTGCCATGGCAGCCAACGACACCGGTGGCTTCGTCAAGATCATTGCCGATGCCAAGACCGATCGCGTACTGGGTGTTCACGTTATCGGCCCAAGCGCTGCCGAACTGGTACAGCAGGGCGCGATTGCGATGGAATTCGGCAGCAGCGCAGAAGACATCGGCATGATGGTCTTCTCGCACCCGACGCTGTCCGAAGCGCTGCATGAAGCTGCACTGGCTGTGAATGGCGGTGCCATCCATATCCAGAATCGCAAGAAACGCTAAGACAACAAGAGAAACCACGGCGCAGTGCCCGTCGTAGACCTTGCAAGCAGGGCTTACCGCGGAATCTGCGTCGGACTCGACCTCTCAGGCGGCTTCATGAGTGTCCCACGGCATTTGCGAAGTCCCCCGGAGTAGCGGTCACAGGTGGTGCGGCACGCTGACGTGCAGCACCGAATGCGCAGTACCTAAACGAAGACGGTAATAAGCATGAATCTTCACGAGTATCAGGGTAAGCAGCTGTTCGCTGAATACGGCCTGCCAGTATCCAAGGGTTACGCGGTAGACACCCCGGAAGCAGCAGCAGAAGCCTGCGACAAGATCGGCGGGACCGAGTGGGTTGTCAAAGCCCAGGTTCACGCAGGTGGTCGTGGTAAAGCGGGCGGCGTAAAGCTGGTTCGCAGCAAGGAAGACGCTGCAGCGTTCGCTCAACAGTGGTTGGGCAAGCGCCTGGTGACTTACCAGACTGACGCCAACGGTCAGCCAGTGACCAAGATTCTGGTCGAGTCCTGCACCGACATCGCCAAAGAGCTTTATCTGGGCGCTGTGGTTGATCGTTCCAGCCGTCGTATCGTGTTCATGGCTTCCACCGAAGGTGGCGTGGACATCGAGAAAATCGCTCACGACACTCCTGAAAAGATTCTCAAGGCCACGATCGATCCACTGGTCGGCGCTCAGCCGTTCCAGGGTCGCGATCTGGCATTCCAGCTGGGTCTGGAAGGCAAGCAGGTCACTCAGTTCGCCAAGATCTTCACCGGTCTGGCCAAGCTGTTCCAGGACCACGATCTGGCCCTGCTGGAAGTGAACCCGCTGGTGATCAAGGCTGACGGCGATCTGCACTGCCTGGACGCGAAGATCAACATCGACGCCAACGCCATGTACCGTCAGCCAAAGCTGAAAGGTTTCCACGATCCGTCCCAGGACGATCCGCGCGAAGCTCACGCTGCCAAGTTCGAACTGAACTATGTAGCGCTGGAAGGCAACATCGGCTGCATGGTAAACGGTGCCGGTCTGGCCATGGGTACCATGGACATCGTCAACCTGCACGGCGGCAAGCCTGCAAACTTCCTTGACGTTGGCGGTGGTGCCACCAAAGAACGCGTTACCGAAGCGTTCAAGATCATCCTGTCCGACACCAACGTCGCTGCAGTACTGGTCAACATCTTCGGCGGCATCGTTCGTTGCGACATGATTGCCGAAGGCATCATTGGTGCAGTGAAAGAAGTCGGCGTGAAAATCCCGGTTGTTGTTCGCCTTGAAGGCAACAACGCTGAACTGGGCGCTAAAGTACTGGCAGAAAGCGGTTTGAACATCATCGCTGCAACCAGCCTGACCGACGCTGCTCAACAAGTCGTCAAAGCCGCGGAGGGCAAGTAATGAGCGTCCTGATCAATAAAGACACCAAGGTTATCTGCCAGGGCTTCACTGGTTCGCAAGGTACCTTTCACTCCGAACAAGCCATTGCCTACGGCACCAAGATGGTTGGCGGCGTGACTCCAGGCAAGGGCGGCACCACGCACCTGAACCTGCCAGTGTTCAACACTGTGAAAGAAGCGGTAGAGACCACTGGCGCTACTGCCAGCGTGATCTACGTCCCGGCTCCTTTCTGCAAGGATTCCATCCTTGAAGCGGCGTTCGGCGGCATCAAGCTGATCGTCTGCATCACAGAAGGCATCCCGACCATCGACATGCTGGAAGCCAAGGTCAAGTGCGACGAGCTGGGCGTGATCCTGATCGGTCCTAACTGCCCGGGCGTCATCACACCAGGCGAGTGCAAGATCGGCATCATGCCAGGTCACATTCACTTGCCAGGCAAGGTAGGCATCGTGTCGCGTTCCGGCACCCTGACTTACGAAGCTGTCAAGCAGACCACTGACGCCGGTTTCGGTCAGTCCACCTGTGTCGGTATCGGTGGTGACCCGATCCCGGGTTCGAACTTCATCGACATCCTGAAGCTGTTCCAGGAAGACCCGAAGACCGAAGCGATCGTCATGATCGGCGAGATCGGCGGTTCGGCTGAAGAAGAAGCGGCTGCCTACATCAAGGCACACGTAACCAAGCCTGTTGTCTCCTACATCGCCGGTGTAACTGCTCCTCCGGGCAAGCGCATGGGCCATGCCGGTGCAATCATCTCCGGTGGTAAAGGTACTGCAGACGAGAAATTCGCTGCACTGCAGGATGCTGGTGTTAAAACCGTGCGTTCTCTGGCAGACATCGGCAAGGCCTTGGCCGAGCTGACTGGCTGGCCGACCAAGTAAGCTTCACTGTTTGCCGGGCAGGCAAGTTTTGCTTGCCTGCCCGGGCAATCGACAAAAGCCACCCTCGGGTGGCTTTTGTCTGGGCGCTTGAAAAGGCCTTGATGTTCATCCGGCCTCATTGAACACCGTTGTTCGCCCGCCACTCCTGACGGGTCAATTCCCATATCTGTTCCTGTGTCGTACCGCAGACGAATTGTGCTTCCTGAACGGTCACAAGGCGCATGCCTTCGCGTTGAGAGAGTCGATACGACGCCTCATTCAAGGCTGATTTGGCTACACGCAACACCGGGCGTTTGAGGGTTTCGAACCAGAACCTGTCAATGGCAACGCAGACCTCCGACATCAGGCCCAGACCCTGATAGGGCGTAGAGAGCCAGAAACCGCGATTGTTATCTTCCTCGTCCATCATGCACGCGGCACCGATCAGAGGTTCCTGCTCGCCGGAGAGGCGAATCGACCAATGCCATTCTTCCCCATTCTGCATGGCGGGCAAGACGTCCTCACGTATATGACGCAGGGCTTCTCCGTCCGGATATGGCCAGGGTACGTGATGGGTCAGATAACGCACGACTTCCCACTGATTGAACAGGGTCTGCATGACGGCGGCGTCTTCAAGCTGCACAGGCCGCAGGACCAGGCGAGGTGTGTACAGGGTAGGGGTCGGTATCAGGCATTCATGGGGTGTTTTAGTCATCAAGGTAGGCTGCCGGGCTCGGATAGCGGCTCAATCTATCGATTGATGAGCAACAGGTCTGTCAGGCATTTCCGAATAATCGGCAGCGTGCTTAACCGCCAGTTAACGGTGCGTCGTCGGTCGGGTCGCCCTGAGACAGTGCATTTTTGGTCGAAGTTGGCTACCCTGTCCGCCGTTTTTGCGTTGCCCTCACGAGGGGCGTTTCGCAAGGTACTGCCACGTCTTACGCCGACGGGCTGCGTCTGCCCCATTCATGGGCGACGTCCCATCCCTTATTTCGATTCCGTGTGGTCCCTCGTAATGAAAGTGTTGAAAGGCCAGGACATCCTGGCACTCGGTTTTATGACATTTGCCCTGTTTGTCGGGGCTGGCAACATCATTTTTCCGCCCATCGTGGGCCTGCAGGCGGGGCCACATGTATGGATGGCTGCTTTGGGCTTTCTGGTCACGGCGGTCGGGCTGCCGGTCGTCACGGTAGTCGCCCTGGCCAGGGTGGGGGGCGCAATGGATGCGCTTAGCAGTCCGATCGGCAGGATCGCCGGTGGCGCGCTTGCTGCAGTCTGCTATCTGGCAGTTGGCCCGCTTTTCGCGACTCCGCGTACCGCGACGGTCTCGTTCGAAGTGGGTCTCGCACCTTTGACGGGCGACACTCCAATGGCGTTATTCCTCTACAGCCTGGTGTATTTTCTGGTGGTGTTCTGGGTTTCGTTGTACCCGGGGCGCTTGCTCGACACGGTCGGACGCTTTCTGGCACCTCTCAAGATCATCGCCCTGGCTGTATTGGGGGTCGCGGCATTCGCCCTGCCCGCAGGCGGGATAGGCGAGGCTGAGCCCGCGTACGCCGCTGCGCCGTTTTCCCAGGGCTTCATCAACGGCTATCTGACGATGGACACTCTCGGGGCACTGGTTTTCGGTATTGTCATCGTTAATGCCATCCGTTCGCGTGGCGTCGAATCGCCGCGCCTGATTACCCGCTACGCAATTATTGCCGGCCTGATTGCCGGTGTCGGGCTGGCGCTGGTGTATGTCAGTCTGTTTCGTCTGGGCTCAGGCAGCCATGCAGTTGCGGCAGGTGCAAGCAATGGTGCGGCGGTTCTGCACGCCTATGTGCAGCACACATTCGGTTCACTGGGCAGTGGCTTCCTTGCGGTGCTGATTTCTCTGGCGTGTCTAGTCACTGCGGTGGGTCTGACATGTGCGTGCGCCGAATACTTTGCCAAGGTACTGCCGTTGTCTTACAGGACGCTGGTCATTATCCTGGCGGTGTTTTCGTTGCTGGTATCCAATCTGGGGCTGACCAAGCTGATCCAGTTTTCGATTCCGGTGCTGACGGCCATCTACCCACCTTGTATCGTCCTCGTCGCGCTGAGCTTCTGCAAAGGGCTCTGGCACAGCCAGGGACGGGTTGTTGCCCCCGTGATGCTGGTTTCCCTCGTCTTTGGTCTGATCGATGCGCTGAAGGGGGCCGGTTTCTCTGAGTATCTTCCAGAGGGGCTGACCAGTCTGCCGTTGAGCGATCAGGGCCTGGCATGGCTGGTGCCCTCGGTCATCACGCTCGTGGGTGTCGTGGCCGTTGACAGGGTCATGGGTAAGCGCAGCGAGGCGCTGGCTTGAAATTGTGGAAGGGTTTTGTGTCTGAATGCCGATGAGGCATGTGCTGAACAAGCAATACAACACACATGAAAAGGCCCGCATTCAGCGGGCCTTTTTAGTTCTGCAAGCGTTTCAGCCTTACTTGGTGGCTGGCGCAGCTTCTGGCGCTTTGTTGGCGTTCTCATTGGTGCGCTGCTGAGCGGCTTCGGCGTTCTTCTGAGCAGCTTCCTGGCTTTCCTTGGCCGCATCGTTCACTTTTTCCTGAGCCTTTTCCATCGACTCCTGGGACTGCTGAGCAGCCTTGTTGGCATCTTGCTGTGTGTTTTCGGACTTTTTGTCACAGGCTGCAAGGCCCAGGGTGGCAGAAAGCATCAAGGCATAGGCTAAAGATTTACGCATGGGGTGTTTCTCCTTATTGAGTGTTCACGAGCCTAAGAGCCTGTCCCCATGAGTTAAGTTCCACCCGTGTTCACAATATAGGAAGGCGCAGTGTGGTGGTCGCTACAAGCCAGAAGAGCCGGGCCGATTGCGGACAGTTCGGGGGAGTGCCGATCAACACAGTCCACGTCGGATCTGGTGGTGAAGCAGAGTCGAGGCATCATTGGCTCTTGAAATCCCCGACCCAGCCCCCACCTTGATGACTACCCGCTGTCACACAGGCTATTGCCTGATCGTGACGGCTTATACCATCCAGATCGGAGTTTGATGATTATGAGTGTGGAAACTCAAAAGGAAACCCTGGGCTTCCAGACCGAGGTAAAGCAACTGCTGCACCTCATGATCCATTCGCTGTATTCCAACAAGGAAATTTTCCTTCGCGAATTGATCTCGAACGCGTCTGACGCGGTCGACAAATTGCGTTTTGAAGCGTTGTCCACGCCGGAGTTGCTGGAAGGCGGCGCCGAGCTGAAGATTCGCGTGAGCTTCGACAAGGACGCGAAGACCGTTACCCTCGAAGACAACGGCATCGGTATGAGCCGTGAAGATGTGATCACCCACCTGGGCACCATCGCCAAGTCCGGCACCGCTGATTTCATGAAAAACCTGTCGGGCGATCAGAAAAAAGACTCGCACCTGATCGGTCAGTTCGGAGTGGGCTTTTATTCGGCGTTCATTGTTGCCGATCGGGTTGAAGTATTCAGCCGTCGCGCCGGTACGCCATCCGGTGAAGGTGTGCACTGGTCCTCCAAAGGCGAGGGCGAATTCGAAGTTGCGACCGTCGACAAGGCCGATCGTGGCACCCGCATCGTGCTGCACCTGAAAAGCGGTGAAGAGGAGTTCGCTGACGGCTACCGTCTGCGCAACATCATCAAGAAGTACTCCGACCACATCGCCTTGCCGATCGAGCTGCCAAAAGAGCAGGCTCCGGCAGCTGAAGGCGAGGAAGCGCCAGCGCTGGAATGGGAAACCGTCAACCGCGCCAGCGCACTCTGGACCCGTCCTCGCACCGAGGTAAAGGACGAGGAGTATCAGGAGTTCTACAAGCACGTCGCGCACGATTACGAAAATCCGCTGAGCTGGAGCCACAACAAGGTCGAAGGCAAGCTGGAATACACGTCGCTGCTGTATGTGCCTGCGCGTGCACCTTTCGATCTGTATCAGCGTGAAGCGCCGCGAGGCCTGAAGCTATACGTGCAGCGCGTGTTTGTCATGGATCAGGCCGAGTCGTTCCTGCCGCTGTACATGCGCTTCATCAAGGGCGTGGTCGATTCCAATGACCTGTCGCTGAACGTCTCTCGTGAAATCCTGCAGAAAGACCCGATCATCGATTCGATGAAGTCGGCGCTGACCAAGCGCGTGCTGGACATGCTGGAGAAACTGGCGAAAAACGAGCCCGAGCAGTACAAGGGCTTCTGGAAAAACTTCGGTCAGGTCCTCAAGGAAGGTCCTGCAGAAGATTTCGCCAACAAGGAGAAAATCGCCGGTCTGCTGCGTTTTGCGTCGACATCCGATGACAGCAGCGAGCAGATCGTGTCTCTAGCCGAGTACCTGGCGCGTGCCAAGCAAGGTCAGGACAAGATCTATTACCTCACTGGCGAATCCTACGCACAGGTCAAGAACAGCCCGCACCTTGAGGTCTTCCGCAAGAAAGGCATCGAAGTGTTGCTGATGACAGACCGTATCGACGAATGGCTGATGAGCTACCTCAGCGATTTCGACGGCAAGGATTTTGTGGATGTTGCACGTGGGGACCTTGATCTGGGCAATCTTGACTCTGAAGAGGACAAGAAGGCGCAGGAAGAGATTGCCAAGGACAAAGAAGGGCTGATCGAGCGCCTGAAAGCGGCGCTGGGTGACTCTGTAAGCGAAGTGCGGGTTTCCCATCGCCTCACCGAATCGCCTGCCATTCTGGCCATTGGTGAACAGGATATGGGCCTGCAGATGCGTCAGATTCTGGAAGCCAGTGGACAGAAAGTCCCGGATTCCAAGCCTATCTTCGAATTCAACCCGCTCCATCCGCTGATCGGCAAACTCGACGCCGAGCAAAGCGAGGACCGCTTCGCAGAGCTGTCGCACATCCTGTTCGATCAGGCGGCGCTGGCAGCCGGTGACAGCCTCAAGGACCCGGCCGCGTATGTGCGCCGTTTGAACAAGTTGTTGGTAGAACTGTCGGTTTGATAGCCGATTGACAAGAAACCCGCTTCGGCGGGTTTTTTGTTAGAGGCTGTTACCTCCAACTCTCATCTTCCGTATGACCAGGAGTCAGCAATGAGCAGCAATATCGAAATCCGTTCTGTGGTCTATCAGATTGATGGTCAGTCTTATGAAAGTCGACTGGCGTATGACAGCAGCGCCACCACTGCGCAGCCAGGTCTGTTGATGGCACCTAACTGGATGGGTGTCAGCAAGGGTGCCGAAGACATCGCCAAAGCGGTGGCAGCCAAGGGCTATGTAGTGCTGCTTGCTGACCTTTACGGTCAGCAGATTCGCCCGAGTAACAACGACGAGGCGGGCGCTGCCATGACGCCGCTCAAGGAAGACCGTGGTTTGCTGCGCAAGCGTATGCAGGCAGCACTCGATCAATTGTCGAGCCAGACGGATGTGTCTCTGGACTCCAGTAAAATCGCAACCTTCGGCTTCTGCTTCGGCGGCTGCTGCTCTCTGGAGCTAGCGCGTACCGGTGCCGAACTGAAAGCCGCCATCTCCTTCCACGGCACGCTGGACACGCCTGCCCCGGCTGATGCCAAAAACATCAAGGGTCCGGTGCTGGTCCTTCACGGTGCTTCTGACCCGTTGGTGCCGAAAGAACAGTTGCCGGCTTTCGAAGACGAGATGAATACTGCTGGCGTGGACTGGCAACTGCACAGCTACGGCGGTGCGTTCCATTCATTCACCGACCCGCATGCCAACGTTCCCGGCATGATGATGTACGACGCCAAAGTGTCGAAGCGCGCGTTCAAGTCGATGCATGATTTGTTGGCTGAAGTGTTTGGCTGAAGGAACACCTAAGATGTCCATGCTCCGCGTAGGCATGCCGGTCTGGACGCTCTGCTTCCTCTTGCGACGCAGAGCGTCGTGAACTGCACTCCCTCGCTGGAGCGTGAGGGCCGAGAGGTGTTCTGAAGTTCCATTATCCCCGCAGATATACCTAAGAACGTTAGCCACGTTTGCCGGACTCACAAAAAAGGCGCCTCGAAAGGCGCCTTTTTTGTTTGCGACAAAAGCAGTGTTACTTGCCCGCCCAGCGTTTCAGAACCAGCGTAGCGTTGGTACCGCCGAAGCCGAAGCTGTTGCTCATGACCAGATCGAGTTTGGCATCTTCGCGTGTCTTGAGCAGGATCGGCATGTCGGCGACCACCGGGTCCAGCTCGTCGATGTTCGCGGAGCCGGCGATGAAGTTGTTTTCCATCATCAGCAGGCAGTAGATCGCTTCGTGAACACCTGCGGCACCCAGCGAGTGGCCCGACAGGCTCTTGGTGGAGCTGATCGCTGGCGCGTTGGCACCGAATACCTCGCGCACACCTTCCATTTCCTTGGCGTCGCCAACCGGAGTCGAGGTGCCGTGGGTGTTGATGTAGTCAATGGCGTCGGAGTTGATATCACCTAGGGCCATCTGCATGCAGCGGATCGCGCCTTCACCGCTTGGTGCGACCATGTCGTAGCCATCCGATGTAGCGCCGTATCCCACGATTTCCGCGTAGATTTTCGCGCCGCGTGCCAGAGCGTGTTCCAGCTCCTCGACAACGACCATGCCGCCACCACCGGCAATCACGAAGCCGTCACGCTTGGCGTCGTAGGCACGGGAGGCTTTTTCCGGCGTTTCATTGTACTGGGTGGACAGCGCGCCCATGGCGTCGAACAGGAACGACTGGCTCCAGTGCTCTTCCTCGCCGCCACCGGCAAAAACGATGTCCTGCTTGCCCAGCTGAATCTGCTCGACAGCGTTGCCGATGCAGTGGGCGCTGGTGGCGCAGGCGGACGAGATGGAGTAGTTGACACCCTTGATCTTGAACGGTGTGGCCAGGCATGCCGAAACGGTGCTGCCCATGGTCCGCGTGACACGGTAAGGGCCGACGCGCTTGACGCCTTTTTCGCGCAGGGTGTCCAGTGCTTCCATCTGGTTCAGGGTCGACGCACCGCCGCTGCCGGCGATCAGGCCGGTACGCACGTTGGAAACCTGTTCGTCGGTCAGGCCCGAATCGGTAATGGCGTCTTTCATCGCCAGGTAGGCATAGGCTGCCGCATGGCCGACGAAGCGGAAGATCTTGCGATCGATCAGTTCTTCCAGATCCAGGTCGATGGAGCCGGAAACCTGGCTGCGCAGACCCATTTCGGCATATTCCGGATTAAAGCGGATGCCAGGGCGGTTAGCACGCAGGTTAGCGGTGACGGTCTCTTTGTCATTGCCCAAGCAGGAAACAATACCCAGACCAGTGATAACGACGCGGCGCATGCGAGTACCCTTAGAAATTTTCAGTGGAAGTAAACACGCCGACCCGAAGGCCTTCGGCGGTATAGATTTCGCGACCGTCTACACTCACTGAACCGTCGGCAATGGCCAAGTTCAGTTTGCCTTTCAGGACGCGTTTGATGTGAATGTTATAGGTGACTTTTTTGGCGGTAGGCAGAACCTGACCGAAAAACTTCACTTCGCCCGAACCCAGGGCGCGGCCACGACCGGGATTGCCCTGCCAGCCAAGATAGAAACCGACCAGTTGCCACATGGCGTCCAGGCCCAGGCATCCGGGCATCACCGGATCACCTTCGAAGTGGCAGGCAAAGAACCACAGGTCCGGGTTGATATCCAGTTCGGCGACCAATTCACCCTTGCTGAACTTGCCACCTTCATCGCTGATGTGTGTGATGCGATCGACCATCAGCATGTTAGGGGCGGGCAGTTGCGCATTACCTGGGCCGAACAGCTCGCCACGACTGCAGCGCAGCAGGTCTTCCCGGGTAAAGGCGTGTTGTTTGGTCATGCGAGCTCCTCAATAATCTTGTGCGGCAGGTTGTGGCGCCACTGGTCCGAACGCCAGCCCCGGCGCACTTATTTCGCCAGGACCCTGTCCGGCAGCCTACTCATAGACTGTTGCGTTGTAATGAAAGTCACAGCTCAGTTGAAATCAAGGTACACCTGTACACTGAATTTCGTCGTTCAGCCGACTTTGCTGGCTGATTTGCTTGTCAAGACTGCCGCAATTTAACATTTATCGCCAGTCACAGGTGCTTCAAAGGACAGCCAGCGCTGTAAAACCTGCTGTAAATCAGCGTGTTTGAAGGGTTTTGCCAGGTAATCATCCATCCCTGCCTGTAAACAGGCGTCACGATCACCCTGTAACGCATTGGCAGTCAGGGCAATGATTGGGATTCGTTCCAGACCGGAAAGTTGCCTGATTCGACGTGTGGCCTCGTAGCCGTCCATGACCGGCAGTCGGCAATCCATCAAAATCAACGCGTGGTTGCCCGAGCCTGCTTTCATGACGGCTTCAGCACCGTCGACTGCCACATCGACCTCGCAACCCAGATTACGCAACATGGCCTGAACCACGGTGCGGTTTACCGGATTGTCCTCGACCAGCAATATGCTGCGCTCTCTGCCATGCGCATCGAGCACCGACAGCGGCTTGGCGATATCGACCGTCACGTCGCGCGCAACGGGCAGGGGGATCTGCAGGGTGAAAACCGAGCCCGAGCCTTCCTGGCTCTCTGCCCGCAACGTGCCGCCCATGCGTTCGGCCAGAGTACGTGCAATCGGCAAACCCAGTCCCGTACCGCCGTAACGTCTGGAAATCGAGCTGTCCGCCTGCTTGAACGCATCGAACATCGATTCCAGTCGCTCGGCGTCGATACCAATGCCGCTGTCATGCACCGCACAGGTGAAGTGCAGTTGATCATTGTCGAGCATCGCCCAACTGGCAACGACACAGACCTTGCCTTGCTCGGTAAATTTAAGTGCGTTGCCGATCAGGTTCACCAGAATCTGCCGAATCCGGGTCGGATCGCCTATGACGGTGATTGTTTCCAGCCCTGGCTGAACCTGCAGTTCCAGGAGCAGCCTGCGTTGTACCGCGCTGTGGTTGAACGCATGAGTCGATGCACTGACCAGTTCGGCCAGATTGAACGCAATGCCTTCCATTTGCAGGGCATCGCGTTCAATTCGGGAAAAGTCGAGGATGTCGTTGATCACCCGAAGCAGGTGCTCGGTGGATTCGGTCGCCAGCGTTGCGTACTCGCTTTGCTCGGCGGTCATGCGCGTGGTTTCCAGCAGTTGCAGCATGCCCAGTACGCCGTTCATGGGCGTGCGCAACTCATGACTCATCATTGCCAGAAAATCCGATTTGGCGCGGTTGGCCTGTTCGGCTTCTTCGCGTGTCTGGATCAGTTGGGCCACCGAGCGTTGCTGCTCAAGGCTGGTGCGGTGCAGGTTCTCCGCCAAGTTATTGATGTGTCGGGCCAGCGCGCCCAGTTCGGCATCATCGCTGACCGGCAGAGGCGTGTGATAGTCACCCTGCTGAATAGCCTTTAGCGCTTCGCCCATTTCTCTGACGGGTCTGGACAGGCTCAGGGCCAGGCCCCGAGCCAGCAGAAACGCGAACAGCAGCGCACCCAGCGCCAGGACACCGGCTTTGAGCAATATTTCCTGCTGACGGCGACTGAATGCTTCACTGGACATCCCGACCAATACTCGACCGAGATAGCTCTGCGAAACACCCTGCGGCTGCTGGCGATTGTGTCCGGAAGATGTGCCGGAATGACTGTGAGCCGTCGCACGCTGCGGCTGAACAGGGGCCAGGAATATCTCCATCTGACGTGCCTGCTGCTCGTTTTCGCGAGGCTGATCTATGTAGACCATCGCCGTATTCGAGCTGTCCTGAATCTCGACATAACGAACGCTCGGCATAGACAGTGTGGCGCGCATCAGCGCGTTCAGCCCGTCTATATCGCCTGTCGCAACACCAGGCTCGACAGCGGTAGCGAGTTGATTGGCGATGAGCTGCCCGGTGTGATTCAGCTCCTGGCGCAGGTCCTGAATACGCACGAAGGTGAAAAAGCTGATCAGCAGAGCCGTCAGCAACAGGGCAGGGCCCAGGCTGATGATCTGCGTGCGGGTATTGATATCCCAGTGCCGAAATTTCATCGGCTGCATGCCTTGCGCGCAAAGTGATGCGCTGATGATTCCATTATTGCGTCCATGCCTGTTCGCCTGGTGGTTGCGACCCGTTCCGGCTGCTGATGACAGCGCCGGATGTCGCGGTAATTCACATGCCGTGTGCGCATGTTAACCGAGATGGGGCGCGTTTCCAGCGAACTTGTTGTCCCCGGGCATCTCGCGTGCACAACCGATCAGCTTTGTTGCTGGCCGATATTGTGCCGCGCCGTATAATGCTGGCATCGCCACTTGGATGGCTCTGGATGGATAGTTTTATGACCACACAGCAACCCGTTGCGGTTCTTGGTGGTGGCAGTTTCGGGACTGCCATTGCAAATCTGCTGGCCGAGAACGGCCATCAGGTTCTCCAGTGGATGCGTGATCCGGAGCAGGCGGAGGCGATTCGCGTCAACCGTGAAAATCCCCGTTACCTCAAGGGCATCAAGGTCCGGCCTGAAGTGGAGCCGGTGACTGATATCGCCCACGTGCTTGAGGCCAGTGAGCTGATTTTCGTCGCCTTGCCTTCAAGTGCCCTGCGTTCGGTGCTGTCGCCTCATGTCGAGCGCCTGAACGGTAAAATGCTGGTCAGCCTGACCAAAGGCATCGAAGCGCAAAGCTTCAAATTGATGAGCCAGATCCTCGAAGAAATTGTTCCCCAGGCGCGCATCGGCGTCCTTTCAGGTCCCAATCTGGCCCGTGAGATCGCCGAGCACGCGCTCACCGCCACTGTGGTCGCCAGCGAGGACGAGGCGCTGTGTCAGCAGGTCCAGGCTGCGCTGCACGGACGAACGTTTCGGGTCTACGCCAGTAACGACCGTTTTGGCGTCGAACTGGGCGGGGCATTGAAGAATGTCTATGCGATCATCGCCGGCATGGCGGTGGCGCTGGACATGGGCGAAAACACCAAGAGCATGCTGATCACCCGGGCGCTGGCGGAAATGACCCGTTTCGCGGTCAGTCAGGGTGCCAACCCGATGACCTTTCTGGGGCTGGCCGGGGTGGGCGATCTGATCGTCACGTGCTCCTCACCCAAAAGCCGCAACTATCAGGTCGGCTTTGCGCTGGGGCAGGGCCTGACGCTGGACGAGGCGGTCACTCGCCTGGGCGAGGTGGCCGAGGGCGTCAATACGCTCAAGGTGCTCAAAGTCAAGGCGCAGGAGGTCCAGGTCTACATGCCGCTGGTCGCCGGGCTGCATGCGATTCTTTTCGAAGGCCGTACGCTCAGTCAGGTCATTGAAGCGTTGATGCGTGCCGAGCCCAAGACGGACGTCGATTTCATTTCGATTACCGGCTTTAATTGAATTCAGTCTGATCAGGGAGAACGCCTTGAACGCGTCGAAAATCCAGCATAACGAATCGATACTGCTGCGCATTCTGTGGATGCTGCTGTTTCTGGGTGTATGGCACGTTGCCCAGATTATTCTGGCGGGCGTGGTGCTTGTGCAGTTGGTTTATCGTCTGATCTATGGCGCGCCGAGTGGCGGGCTGATGAATTTCGGTGACAGCATCAGTCAGTATCTGGCCCAGATAGGTCGCTTCGGAACGTTTCACAGCGATCACAAGCCCTGGCCCTTCGCCGACTGGCCTGCACCGCGCAGCCCCGAAGGCGAGGCGCCTCATCATGTCCCGCCAGCGCCTCATCCGGCGCGCGATGAAGAGCCAAAGCTGTGAAGGTCTGGGTATTGCGCCATGGCGAAGCCCAGTCGCAGGCGCGCAGCGATGCCGAGCGCGAGCTGACCGCACACGGGCGTGAAGAAGTGCTGAAAAGCGCGCTGCACCTGACTGACAAGCCGGTGCAGCGGATCATCGCCAGCCCCTATGTACGCGCCCAGCAGACTGCCCAACTGGTCCGGCAGTCGCTGGGCTTCAATGACCCGGTCATGACCGTGCCCTGGCTGACGCCCGACAGCAGCCCGCGTGAGGTGCTGGCCCAGCTGGACAGACTGGCTGTCGACGAGGTGCTGCTGGTCAGTCATCAGCCTCTGGTGGGCGAACTGATCGGGGTGCTGGCGCATGGCAGCCCGCAGCAGGCCGAGCCCATGAGTACTGCCAGTCTGGCCGAACTGGAAGGCGAGTTTGTGCTGGCCGGCGGCATGCAGCTCAACAGCGTTCGGCACGTCTGAACGGTCTGTTCGAATCACCCATTTCCGCGAGCGCGGCCCTCTTTGAAAAAGGATTTAACATGAGTGTATGGCGTCAGGCTCCTGATATCGAAGCCCTTATGGCAGCTCAGAAAAACACCATAGGCGAGGTGCTGGATATTCGCTTTGAATCGTTCACGGATGACTCCCTGACGGCTAGTATGGCGGTCGATCAGCGCACTTATCAGCCTTTCGGGCTGTTGCATGGCGGTGCATCCGTGGTGCTGGCCGAGTCGCTGGGGTCTATGGCGAGCTATCTGGTGGTGGATCCGGGCAAGTATTTCTGTGTCGGACTTGAGGTCAATGCCAACCATTTGCGTGGCGTGCGTGCCGGACGCGTAACCGGAGTCGTGCGTCCGGTGCATCTCGGCCGCACCACCCATGTCTGGGACATCCGCATCAGCACCGACGAAGGCAAATTGAGCTGCATCTCGCGCCTGACAGTAGCCGTAGTGCCGCATGGCCAGGAGCCGCCTGCCCGTTGAGTTCATGTACCTGATTCGTTGTTGGCCGGAGTGCCATCTGCGATGGCAGTTCCAGTCATTGCCGCTCCCTCGGGCACCTGCGCACAATTGCCTCTCGCCTGGCCTCTGGAGTGATTGGCATGTCGCAACCCGTGTTCTTCGCCCACGCCAACGGTTTCCCATCGGCTACGTACGGGAAGCTGTTTTGCGCGCTCGCACCGGAATACGAAGTGACCCATCTTGAGCAGCACGCGCATGACCCGCGCTTTCCGGTGGATGACAACTGGCTGAATCTGGTCGATGAGCTGATTCATCATCTGCGCGAGCAGCCCGCCCCGGTATGGGGAGTAGGGCATTCGCTCGGCGGGGTGCTGCACCTGCATGCCGCATTGCGCTGCCCGGAACTCTATCGGGGTGTGGTGATGCTCGACTCGCCGGTGCTGGGCCTGGCTGATCAGCTCTTCATCCGCGCTGCCAAACGCCTGGGCTTCATTGACCGCATAACGCCAGCGGGCCGGACCCTGGGGCGTCGCGAGGCATTTGCCGATCTTGATTCAGCCCGTACCTATTTTGCCAGCAAGACCTTGTTTCGCCGCTTCGATCCCGACTGTCTTACCGCGTACCTGCAACACGGTCTGCAACAGGATGGCGAGCAATTGCGTCTGCGTTTCGATCCTGCGACCGAAATCAGTATCTACCGCAGCATCCCTCACACCAGTCCAATCCCGTCGCGGCAGCTCAAGGTGCCGCTGGCGATGGTGCGTGGCCAACACAGTCGGGTGATCATGCCTCATCATGGTTACCTGGCCCGACGCATGCGCGAAGGCGAATACCTGTCCATGCCCGGAGGGCACATGTTTCCACTTGAACGACCGGATGAAACGGCGCGGCTGCTCAAGACGCTGTTTGCTCGCTGGAATGCCCGCAGCGCCTCAAGGGTCCGTGCATGACGCTTGCTGTGGAGGAGGTCCGTCTGAGTCTGGGGCATATCGAACTGGCTGCTCGTCTGTACGGTCCCGAGGACGGTCGGCCGGTGATCGCGCTGCACGGCTGGCTCGACAATGCCAACAGCTTCGCCCGGCTCGCTCCGTGTCTGGAGGGGCTGCGGATCGTGGCGCTGGACCTGGCAGGGCATGGCCATTCCGATCACCGGCCGGCGGGCGCGTCCTATGCACTGGCTGATTATGCTTTCGATGTGCTGCAAGTGGCCGGGCAGTTGGGCTGGCAGCGTTTTGCCGTGCTGGGGCACTCACTGGGCGCTATCGTTGCTGTGCTGCTGGCAAGTTCTCTCCCCGAGCGAGTCACGCATCTTGCGCTGATCGACGGTCTGTTGCCGCTGACGGGCAAGGCCGAATCCGCCGTCGAGCGAATGGGCGTGGCGCTGCATGCGCAACTCGAACTGCCAGGCAAGAGAAAACCGGTTTATCAGGATCAGCAACGAGCCGTCCAGGCGCGGATGAAAGGTGCCGTGGCGGTCAGTCGCGAGGCGGCCGAGCTGCTGGCTCAGAGGGGGTTGATGCCGGTGCCGGGCGGCTACACCTGGCGCAGCGACAGCCGCCTGACTTTGCCCTCCGCAATGCGCTTTACCGATGAACAAGCCATGGCGTTCGTTCACGGCATCCGCTGCCCGACGCAATTGGTGATTGCCTCGCAGGGCATGCTTGCGCAAAGACAAGAGCTGCTCTCAGGGCTGCCCTTTGACGTCGAACGGCTGGCAGGTGGGCATCATCTGCACCTGAACGATGAGGACGGCGCGCGTTCTGTTGCACACTGTATCAATCGCTTCTTCGCTGCTTCTTGACTTGAGACTGCCAACTGCCGACGCTGGGCGGGTTGAAACAGGAGTCAACCGTGATGGATCAATCCGCAGCTGCTCGCGACCGCCGTACCGGCGATCTTTTTCATTCTTGTCCCCGGCTTGCCTGCAAATGAGAGCACTCATGCGTTTATCAAGTGTTCCCGTTGCTGCGTTGTGCGTGTTGCTGTTCAGCGCTGCGCTGTTCGCCGCCGATGCGCCGGGCAGTCGTGATCTGGAGATTGTGCCTCGTCTGCCCGATACCGAGATTGTCGACTACCGCCCTGTGGCCGAGCTTGAGCGAGTGTACCCGATGGGCGCCATTCGCAAGATCAGCGGTCAGTTACGTTTCGATGGCCAGGTCAGCGCGCGCGGCAATCTGACCTCGGTCACCTATCAGCTGCCTGCCGAACATACTTCCGACGATGCCTTTACCGCTGCTCGTGAAGCGTTGCAGCAGCAGGGCGCAGAATTGTTGTTCTGGTGCCAGGCGCGTGACTGCGGAGAAAGCAGTCTGTGGGCCAACGAAGTGTTCGGCAACGCCAAGCTGTATGGTGCAGACGACCGGCAGGCTTACCTGCTGTTGCGCCTGGCAGAGCCGCGCAGTGAAACCCTCGTAGCGCTTTACAGTATCACCCGCGGCAACCGTCGGGCGTACCTGCATGTCGAGCAGTTTGAATCGGCCGCGCCGCTGGGTGAACTGCTACCCACCTCGGCCACGCTGCTGCGCCAACTGAAAAGCACCGGCAAGCTGGAACTGCCCAGACTGGGCGGCGAGCCACAGGAGGTCTGGGTCAGCCTCGTTTCTCGCGTTCTGAACCTGGACAGTGGCTTGCGTGCCACGGTCTCCGGAGCAAGTGCCAATGCCTGGCGTGACGCTTTGGTGGCCAAGGGTGTTCGCGCTGCCCGGCTTGAGGCAGGTGTCCTCGAAGGCAAGGGGCTCAGGATCGACGTTATCCGCTAGAACAGCGATGGCGAACAGGCAGGTTCGCCATTATGCTCGCTACCTCCGACCTTCTTTAGTGGATGCAGCATGTTCAACAATGATCGTTTGCTGGTGCAAATTCTGCTGCTGGCGTTATTCGGTGCCTGTCTCTGGGTGATGGCACCGTTCTGGTCGGCCTTGATCTGGGGGGCGGTGCTGGCCTTTGCCAGCTGGCCCCTGATGCGCTTGCTGACCCGCTGGTTCAACGGCAGGGAGTCACTGGCCGCCCTGGTCATGAGCCTGTGCTGGATGCTGCTGGTCGCCGCACCTCTGGTCTGGCTGGGCTTCAACCTTGCTGATCATGTGCGCGACGCAACGGCGCTGATCAAGGATATCCAGGTTGACGGGTTGCCCGATCCGCCGCAATGGCTGGCAGGCGTTCCGCTGGTGGGCGAGCGGCTGGTGGGGTTCTGGACCACGATTGATCAGCAAGGCGCAGCGCTGATGAATACCGTCAAACCCTATCTGGGTGAGGTCGGCAACTGGCTGCTGGCGCGCAGTGCGCAAATTGGCGGCGGTATTCTCGAGCTGACCCTGAGCATCGTTTTCGCGTTCTTCTTCTACCGCGATGGTCCGCGTCTGGCGGCCTTCGTGCTTAGTCTGCTCGAACGTCTTATCGGTGATCGCGCCCAGTATTATCTGGACCTGGTTGCCGGGACAGTGCAGAGGGTGGTCAATGGTGTGATCGGTACGGCAGCGGCGCAGGCGTTGCTGGCATTGATCGGCTTTCTGATTGCAGGCATTCCCGGTGCCCTGGTGCTGGGGATTCTGACGTTCCTGTTCAGTCTGATCCCAATGGGCCCGCCGCTGGTCTGGTTGCCTGCGACCGCGTGGCTGGTCTGGCAGGGTGAGTACGGCATGGCGATTTTTCTCGGCATCTGGGGCATGTTCGTCATCAGCGGTGTGGACAACGTTCTCAAACCATACCTGATCAGTCGCGGTGGCAACCTGCCGCTGGTGATCGTGTTGCTGGGGGTCTTTGGTGGCCTGCTGGCGTTCGGCTTTATCGGTCTGTTCATTGGCCCGACTCTGCTGGCCGTAGCCTACAGCCTGCTGACTGACTGGGTCGGCAGTGAACGGGCTCGCAATCCGCGCTGACCTCCAGCGTTAGCGTTCCCGCCGCACGGCAATGACCGGCGGCGGGTGCTATCAGGCGGCAGTATTGAGATAGCGGCCGACAGGTTTGCTGCCCTCTGTGTCATACCGTTCGCCGAGTGCGGCGATCATCTTGCTCAGCGCCTGAGCGGCCATCTGACTGGCATTGGTCGTTCCATTACTACTGTCACTGCTGTCACTTTGCTTAAGCGCGGCCGACAGCTCGGACGCGCTGATGCTGTTATCGCTGTCGCTGTCCAGCGCGCTGAACAGGGCGTCGCTGTCAGTATCTGTGGTGCTGCTCATCTGTGCAGGCGGTGGCCCGGCGGGAGGTTGCTGCGATTGCAGGCTGGCGGTGAGTTCGTCAAGACTGACCGTGCCATCTTCGTTGGTGTCCAGTGCGTCGAACACTTCGCTGCTGTTGGCGCTGCTGCCTGCGCTGGTCAACCCGGTGCTGAGTTCGTCGCTGCTGATCGCACCGTCGCCGTCGCTGTCCAGCGACGTGAGCAAGTCGTCGGCAATATCGGTAACTGACTGCATGGGCGGCGGGGGCGGTGCCATGGCGGCCAGCTCATCGGCATCCAGACTGTCGTCATCGTTGCTGTCCAGATCACTGAAGGCCTTGCTCAGGCTGACAGTGATGCCATCCTTACTGTTCGAAGACAGGGCCGAACTCAGTTCGTCCTTGCCAATGCTACCGTCGCCATCGGTGTCGAGCCTGGCCAGTAACTCTTCCTGAAACTTTTTGTTGCCGGTGCTTGAGGTGGCACTGGTCGAACTGGTGTAGCTGGAGAAGCTGCTGCTTATCCCGTTGATCATAGGTCTCACTCCCCTGAGATGAATGTGTCCGGTAGCGGTGTACCGGCTTTTGCAGCGTCGGGGTGTCAGTTGTCCTGGAGATTTAAGCTTTGTACGCGCCGTGTTACAGAGTGCTTCAGAGGCGCGGCAGGTCCAGTATTGCAGTCAGGCCGCCACCCGGAGTTTGCGTCAACGACAGCTCGCCGCCGATTCTCCGGGCAGCCTCTCGGGCAATGCTCATGCCCATGCCGATACCGCCGGAGTTGCGGTTGCGAGAACCTTCCAGGCGATAGAATGGCTCGAACACGGCTTCGCGAAATTCAGGTGCAATGCCTGGCCCGTGATCAACGACCAATATGCGCACACGTTCGGCGCTGTCGTCGATCACGATATGTACACTGCCCGCGTAGCGCAGGGCGTTGTCGACCAGATTCTGCAGGCATGAGCGAAGGGCCATCGGTTGCGTCCTGAGCGGCTTGCATTGGCCTTCGTACTGAACATCCTCACCATTGTCCTGAGCATTTTCAGCCTGTGATTCGATCAGCGCCTGCAGATCGAACTGCTGCAGGCTTTCGCTGCGCCGATGTTCATTGAGGTAGGCGAGCGTTGCGTCGAGCATGCTGATCATGTCGTTGAGGTCCTGGGTCATCTGGCCGTGCAGCCTGGGCTCTTCGATCTGTTCGACACGCAGCTTGAGCCGCGAAAGGGGAGTGCGCAAGTCGTGGGATACTGCAGCCAGCATGCGTCCGCGCTGCTGCATCTGTTCGCGGATCTTGCGCTGCATCAGGTTGAATGTCTGCGCGGCCTGGCGAGCCTCCCTCGGGCCGCTTATTTCCAGCGGCGGGCTGTCGAGGTCGTCACTCAAGCGCTCAGCGGCTTCGCTCAGGCGCTGTACCGGTCGTGCCAGCGCCTTGGCGCCGTACCAGGCGGCAATAATCATTGTGACGAATTGGGAAAACAACAGCACCAATGGGCCACCTGGCGGCGGTCTGTGACGCCGCCCTTGATCCTCCTGCGCGTGTTGTGCATCTGGACGCTCATCGGGCGGGGGGCGCATGCCATATTGGGTGAACCAGGCAAACGCCAGTAAATGGGCCAGCAGAATGGCCAGCAGCGCGCCCCCGAAAAGGCGCGCAAACAAAGTATCGAACCTGCGGATCAACCCAACTCCCTGGCATCGAACAAGTAGCCCTCACCGCGCACGGTCTTGATCAGTTGCGGGTTTTTCGGGTCGTCTCCGAGCTTCTGGCGCAAGCGCGAGACCAGCAAATCGATACTACGGTCGAACGCTTCTATCGAACGTCCTCGGGCAGCGTCCAGCAATTGCTCGCGGCTCAGCACCCTGTGCGGTCGTTCGAGGAATACGCGCAACAGACGGAACTCTGCGTTGGACAGCGGCACCACCAGACCGTCGGCGGCTGTCAGTTGACGCAACACGCTGTTCAGGCGCCACGCATCAAAGCGAATGGTCGTGCGCTGATCGCTCCGTTCGTCACGTACCCGGCGCAGAATGGTCTGGATACGCGCGACCAGCTCGCGCGGTTCGAACGGCTTGGCCATGTAATCGTCGGCACCCAGCTCCAGGCCGATGATCCGGTCGGTCGGTTCGCAACGTGCGGTCAGCATCAGAATCGGGATGTCCGACGTGCTGCGTAACCAGCGGCATAGTGAAAGGCCGTCTTCGCCGGGCAGCATCAGGTCGAGCACAACTACATCGAAGGTTTCATCGGTCAGGGCCTGGCGCATCTGCGCGCCGTCGGTCACGCCGCGGGCATTGATGTTAAAGCGCGTCAGGTAGTCGCAGAGCAGTTCGCGAATCGCCACATCGTCATCGACAATCAGTGCGCGAACGCTCCAGCGCTGATCAGTCGATGTGGCATCAAGGGTGTTGTCGGGAAGTGCTTGCATAGTGCGTCTGTCGCCTGCGTGTGCCGCCGTTGTGTGGCCGCTGTTGAAGATTAACGCTGCCCCTCATGCTACTTCGCCGTGAGGCTCGGCGGTAGGGTGACGCTGGCCGATGTCCGGCGAATGTCGTGAATGTATCGCGGCTGATACAAATGGGTGATGTTTAAAGCGATGCTTTGCATAGGCCATAAAGCGACGCGTGTCAAACTAACATAGTTAGTAGTATCGAGCAGCGCCGATGATGATCTAGGTTGTACGCATAACGCAAAACCCTGAAGCGTGCTATCGCCAGGGTCTTGCCTATTGCTGTCAATACTTGACAGCAATCTATCGTTAGGGAGAACGAGAAATGTATTCACCCAAGGAAGAGTCTGCCAAGAAGTCTCGTAAAGACTGGCTCACCTGGCTCTTGGAGCGTTTCGGACGGCAAGGCCTGGAACTTCCGATTCTGGAGGTTGAGGGCGTTCTGAAGCCCATACCGGGCGATCCAAGGTACCTGCTGCCAAAGGAGGGCGGGGATCTGATTGTCAAAGTTCCTGCCTCAGCCACTGTGAATATGGAGCAGGGCGATACAATTACATTTTTTATCGACGATGTTGAGTGCGGGAAGGTCACTTACACTACGCCCGATCAACTGATCTGTTTAATCAAACCTGAGTATATTGGTGGCAAGACTGAGTACCGTCTATGGTATCTTTACACTCCCTCGGATTACAATACCGTTGAGTCGATACGGTTTTTATTGGAAAGAGATTATATCGCCCCCAATGAGGGAGAACCGATAGCAGCGGCTGAGCTTCCGGATGAAGTGGTACGCGCAGGTTTGACGCAGGCGTATCTTGATAGCGTTGGTCATCTGGATGTTACAATACCTCGTTCCAGCGATATGCTTGAGGCAGACAGGATCGAGATTTCCTGGGTTCCTGTCGTTGCCCAATTTTCTCGACAAAATTGGGCACCTGTAGCGAGCAAGACTGTCAGTCAAAACGAGGCTACGGGTAAGGATAAACCGGTCGTCCAAATTCCTTCCAGCGATATCCAACAGTTGGCCCAGGGAAAAATCGGTATTTATTTCCGGTATATTGACCGGACCGGTAATCTGGGCCAATTCTCTGAGGTCGTGCACCTGCTGTTTGATTTGAGGCCTGCTCCAGAGAATCTTCTGGGTCCATTGGTTTACCTCGCTGAACACGATAATTTAATCGACAGGGCCGATGCTCAGTTGGGCGTTGCGGTCGTCATATTAGGCTATGATAATTTCCAGACAGATGACCAGATAGAAGTCATATGGGAAGGCATAAGTGTCGCCCCCGTGCCTTTTTACGCGTTCCCTATGTATATTCCGATCAACTGGGACACGCTTTCAAAAAAGGGGCCAGCGACCGAACGTGAGGTCGACGTGAGTTACAACGTGCTGCGTTCTGGCTCATCGAAATCTTCGCCAATTCTTCCACTCAAGGTTGATTTCACCGTGGCCGGTCCCGAGCCTGATCCGGCAAACCCTGGGCCGATAAATGACAAGCTCCCTGTTATTGCGGTGAAAAGTCGCGAAAACCCGTTGGTCGACAACGTATTGGGCGAGGGCGACAAAGGGCAGCCTGCGAGAGCGCAGTTGCCCAATAATCCGTTTAACTCTGGTGATATCTTGCGGCTCTACTGGGGAGATCTAAGGCCTCACGTCGTCGAGAAGATGATTGGAGCGGAGGGGCCTGGCGACATTATAACGTTTGATATCCCTTGGGAGTTCATAGAGGCGGGCGGGTATAACGAGTATCTTCCTGTTTATTACAGTACCTGGAACGAGGTGAATGAACAGGAATCCGGCCGTATCAGCGTAGATGTCAGAATTCTCGATATACAGGGGCTGCCCGATGTCACGTTTCCTGACCGTTTTGTACCTGCCCCTCCCAATCCTCCTACACCCATTCCGCTCATCAATTGTTCATCGCGGCCGTGGGATGGCATAAGGGTCAATATTCCCTTCGATAAGAAGGCTATGGCAGTCGACGATGAAGTCGTGATCGAGTGGCAGGCTTATTCTGACACCAATGGAACAATTCTCATCGACGAAACATACTTTGAATTTTCGCGTTTCAAGCTGTCGGCGGACCATGAGGCGTCGGGGATTGCCTTCCTCGTCCCTTATCAGGATCGCGTGGAGCCGATCGTCACACGAGGCAGTGCGCAATTTTCCTACACATTATATAAACCCAGTGGACAAAGCGGTAAGCACTCGACGCGGGTAATGATCAGTCGGGTAATAGGAACAACCCTCTGTTCGGCAGATTCCCGTGGCAAGTGCGACATGTTACCTACAGCATCTGAGAATGGCGCGGAGAATGGCAATATATAGTACTTTCAGTGATTCATGTGTACTTGGTTTTTTCAAGAGTGCGTATTATTAATTTAAGCATTAGTTGACGACAAGCCTGCTGACTGGTTGTTTGATTGAACGCTATGGTATGGGCATGGGTAGGTTTGCAGTTTGGCGCACCTGAAAAGGCTGTGGGAATGGTCCTACAGCTCTTTCGGAAAGAGCCTGCATTATATCTAGAAGTACGTTTGTAGGATGCACAGCCTCTTTGTAGGTCCTTTCTGGGGTACGCCAGAGAATGGTGATTTGACCTACAATATTTTCGTATTAAAGGAAGCGTCCTATGTCGACTGATCTGTATGTTCCTTCAAACGCTATGCCCTTGATCCTTCAATTCGCATCCGTTGCTTCCCTGCTATTGATCAGCAACGCGCTTGTCGCCGCGCCTGTTCCAGTGATCGCTGGTGTGGTGAGCATCGATCAATCCAGTCCTGCCAACGATTACGCATTGTCCAAGGGCGCAACCCTGAATGTGAATGGTGGGAGCCAGCACGGCAGGCTTACCGCGACGGATTCCACGCTGAACATCTCTGCCGGTTCGACAATTGCGTCATCCTCGGTGCGCAATGGTTCTGAGATCAGAATGAGTGATGCGGCAGTCAGTGACGGTCTGGAGGTCAATAACAGCACCGGGACGCTTTCCGGCAGCACCATTGCCAATAGCACAGGCAATGGCCTGATCCTTAATCGCCAGCAGAGTCTGACCACTGGCTCAGACGTAAGTCTGACTGACAGCTCCAGCAGCGGCGCACTGGCAGGTGCGCTTGTTACGCACTTCAGTCAGCTTGAGCTGATCGGCTCGCAATTGGCGGGCACCGGCATCAACGGCGTAGGTCTGCGCCTTAACGCCGGCGCCGCGCAGGCCAGCGCCAGCAGTATTGTCGGCACGGTTAATGGCGTTGCAATAAGCTCCGAGGCTGCTTACACAGACGCGTCACTCAAACTGGACAGCACCCAGGTGGTCGGGCAGACAGGGGCCGCAATCCGGATTGGATCGCAGGTGTCCCGGTTGCCGGGCTCCACGGTTGCCATAGATGTCAACAATGGATCGAGCCTGACAGGTGGTAACAGCAATATGCTGGAAGTCACCGGCACCTCCGCGGCAGTGATGAATGTGTCGGCAAGCAGCCTGAATGGCAACGTGCAGGTGGAATCGGGGAGCACCGTCACGCTCAATCTCGACAACAGCAGCATGGCGGGGGATGTGCTTGCCGAGCCGGGTGCGCTCGCTGATGTACTGCTCGACAACAACTCAGTGCTGACCGGACGCCTGGAGAACACCCGCAGCATCGCCATCAACAATGGCGCGCAGTGGGCCATGATCGGCAATAGCGCACTGGCCGATCTGACCATGAATGGCGGTGCGGTCCGCTTTGGCGACGCCGCCGGTTTCTACACACTGTCGGTATCCAACCTGGCCGGCAACGGTACGTTCATCATGGATGTGGATTTTGCTGCCGGTCGCACGGATTTTCTCGACATAACAGACAGCGCGACGGGCAGTCACTCGCTGCTGATCGGCAGCACCGGCACTGATCCGTCTGCCGACACCAGCCTGCATGTGGTGCGCGCTGCTGCCGGCGATGCCGACTTTTCCCTGGTGGGCGGAGCAGTGGATCTGGGCGCCTGGTCTTACGATCTGGTCAAGCAGGGTCCCAATGACTGGTATCTCGACGCGCAGACCCGCAAGGTCAGTCCTGCTGCCGCAACGGTCGTCGCACTGTTCAATACGGCACCGACTGTATGGTATGGCGAGCTGACGTCGCTGCGCACGCGCATGGGCGAACTGCGTCACAACGGTGGCCGATCGGGCGTCTGGATGCGTACCTACGGTAACAAGCTCAACGTTGCCGATGCGTCAGGTTTCGGCTATCAGCAAACTCAGCAGGGCTTTTCGTTGGGCGCGGACGGCAAAGTCCCGATGGGTGACGGGCAATGGCTGGCAGGTGTGATGGCAGGGCAAAGCAGTTCAGACCTGAGTCTGGACCGTGGTGCCAGCGGCAAGGTCGGCAGTTACTACGTTGGTGCCTACAGCACGTGGCTCGACAGCGACACGGGCTACTACTTCGACGGCGTGCTCAAGTTCAACCGTTTCAATAACAAAGCCCGCGTCAATCTGAGCGATGGCACCCGTACAAAAGGCGATTACAGCAACTCGGGTGTCGGTGCGTCGCTGGAGTTCGGACGCCATATCAAGCTGGACAACGGTTACTTTGTCGAGCCCTACGGCCAGTTGGCCGGCGTGGTCGTCGAAGGCAAGGATTATGAACTGGACAATGGCATGCGTGCCGAAAGCGACCTGGCGCGTTCGCTGGTGGGCAAACTCGGTTCGACGACCGGGCGCAACTTCGATCTTGGGCAAGGCAGGACGGTCCAGCCATATGTGCGTGCAGCCTGGGCGCACGAGTTCGCCAAAAACAATGGAGTGCAGGTCAACGACAATGACTTCAATAATGATCTGTCGGGATCGCGTGGCGAACTGGGTATCGGCGTGGCGGCATCGCTGTCTGATCGTTTGCAGATAAACGCTGATTTCGAGCACAGCAAGGGCGACAGAGTCGAGCAGCCCTGGGGGGCCAGCGTGGGCATTCGGTACAGTTGGTAATCATCTGAAAGCAAAAGGGGAGGTCAGTAATGACTTCTCCTTTTTTGCAGATTACTGGCAGGGTTTGTCAACTAGCAGTTCTGCCAGTCGCACCCGCGCACGCCGATGTGTTTGAGTAAGCCGATGTGAATATGGATGTTTACGGGGCAGGGCAGAACTTCAAGGGACCTGAAAATGACATGGGCTCGATTGTATAAATGGTTACTTAACGGGTTGGGCGGGCTATTCAAGCCGTTTTTCAAGCAGCAGTTTGAAGGTCCACCGCCAAAAATTGCCAATCTTCTTCCTGACGATCCACGGTGGGAGGAAAAGGGGTTATTGCCGCTAGACTATGCATTCGATCCGCTGCCCGTAGAGATACCCGCATGGGAATATGACCCCGGATTTCCTGGCTATGTTACTGTGCTTAAGGTTTATTGGAATACCACTACGCAGGTCTATGAGAAGACCTGGCCTTCAGGCCTCCCGTCATTGCCCCCGGAAGATCTGCTGTTTGAAATGCCAGCAGGCAATCTCGTACCCGGGGAACATCACATGAGCTACGAAGTGAGTTCATGGGACGCTAACGGGTGGCAGTCCCAACCCCAGACCGTCACCGTTGATCTGACTCCCCCGATATTGGGAGGTGATCAGGGGCGGTTGCGATTTGATACTTCGCAGATTACGGCTGAGTACCTGGAGCGTAACGGCGACAAGGTCGACGCGTGGATTGAGTCTTACCGCGGCGGCAAGCCAGGTGATGTGGTCACCTGGTACTGGAGCGAAACACCTTTCGATACGGACGACCGCAATATTGTCTCGCAGCGCGTGCTCTATAAGGCTGACCTTGTCTTCCCCATCACGCTGAGCTTTAAAGGGGACATGATCCGGGCACGTGGCGATGGTGAACGCTACGCTTTTTATAAACTTGGCGACCGTGCCGGCAACTTGTCGAACGTCTCCTTGCCTGTAATCCTTCAGGTACAGGCTCGGCCGCTCCCGCGCTATCTGCCCAGTCCCAGTGTCGCAGAGGCGTCGAGCTCTTCTTCCAGCAGCAGTACGCTTGACCCTTTACACGCTTTACGAGGTGTCACTGTCGTCATACCCGCCGATGCGCAGTTCAGGCCAGATGACGTGCTGTCCGTGCAATGGGCAGACCCTGGCACCGAGGGGGCGTATCACTCCACAGAGGCCGATGCGAGTGGTCTGCGGTTCAGCATCCCGCCGACGTTTATCAGTCAGCATATGGGCAAGCGTATTCCGGTTTATTATGAGGTTGCCGGCAGCGATCCTGCGACATCGGACCTGCATGAACTGACGGTCCAGTTTATAGCAACCAGCAAGTGGCCGACTGTTCAGTGCACCCGGCCTGAAGGCGTTGTGGGCGATCTGAGCCTGGCGCGCATCGTCGACTATGCGACGTTTTCGTTGGCCCGCTGGCCGTTCATGGCAGTCGGCCAAAAGCTGACTATAACGTTGCAGGGGGTGGGTCACACGCAGGTAATCCTCGACGACTATCCGGTTCAGGCAGGCGATGTAGAGGCTTCGAAAGTGACGGTGGATGTACAAAAAAATATCTTCCTGGCCTTTACGATTAATAAAGGACTTGTCGTACAGGTGAAAGTCAGTTTTGCAAGCGGGGCGGCTCCCGCCACCTTCCCGTTGCTGAGTCTGACACTTGTGCCTTGAACCGGGCCGGTGTGGCCCGGTATTCAGACAAAGGCCGGTGGCAGGTTTTACTGGTAACTGATGGTGAAGCTCAGTGACCCTTTGGCTTCACCCGCCTGAATATCGACGGTGTCGTCAATCTGGAAATAGCGAGCGCTGAGGTCCAGTACGGTCGTGCCCATCCCTACCGGTGCAATTGGTACATCCAGGCGACCATCCTCGGGGTGGGCCAGGAACTCGACCTCGCGCTCGTCGACGTATTCAAGATTGACGAACAGGCTGACCAGATGGCGTCCAGGTGCCAGGTTTTGCTCATTGCTCAGGCTGGCCAGCGCCATCTCTGCGGTGGCGTTGTTCTGCATGCCGTCCTGACGCATGAAGCCGGACTGGAACTTGACGGGTTGTGCTGCCTGCGCGACGGCTGTCTGCAATGCGGGCACGCCGCTACTGACAATAAACAGAAAGGTCAGACGCAAGCGGCTACCCGGACGCGATGGTCCGATGTGGAAAAGCATGGGGGGTGTTCCTGGCAATGTGCGGCGAGGGCTATGGCTTGAGCGGGACCGGTATGGTCATATCGGGCGTGACGCCGCCGTAATCGTTGATGGTGGCAAAGGTCAGCTGCATGCCAAGGCCTGGTTTGAGGCTATCGAGAGCGTAGGACTGGCTGGAAAACGGACCCACCATCGTCGGGCTGTTGAGTCTCTGAGATGTTTGCGCAGTCTTCACGTCAAAGCGTGTGAAGGACACATGGAAAGGTGTCGGGTTTTCCACGTGCAACTGTGTCTTGCCATCGACCTGTGTGGCAGACCATTGCAGATCTTTAAGGCGTGCAACCGGGTTGTCCTTGAGTTCAACGGGCCGGTAAAACAGCTTTATCCGGGTCCGCAGCGCGATATTCAGGACATTGCTAGACCCCTGAGTATCGGCCTGAGGGATTTCCTGAACATTGAAGTAGAACAGTGACTCCCGGTCTCTGGGCAGGTCGTTGGGCAAGCCATTGATCTTCAGCTGTTGCTCTTTATTCGGGTCGAGCCTGAATAACGGCGGGGAGGGCAGGAAAGGTACTGCGGTAGTGGTGTCGTCAGCTGCGGTATTGACCCATGTTTGTGCTGCATAGGTTTTGTCGCCGGGGTTGGAAATGATCAACGACACGCTACGTTTGTCGCTGTTGAAAATCACCCGGGTGCCGCTGATCACGAGTGCCGCATTACTGGCAGGTTGATAGCCGAACACCAACAATGTGCTCAGGATGGCAAGGGGCAAGGCTCGGGCTCGAACCGTCGGTTTTTCCGGAAACATATGAAAATACCTGTGTCATCAAAAGTGCTCCCTGCCCTCAGGCGAGGGCAGGGAGCAGGGACGCCTGTCAGTTGATGGCGACGGAGAAACGCACGTCTGCTTCAGTTGCACCGGCTGTTACGCTGGCAGCGGTAGAGCGGTACATGACGTAGAACAGCATGTCGGTAGGGTTGGTTTCGTGCAGGTTGTACTCTTTGGAGGGAGTACCGTGGTCGATCGTTGTGCCGAGGTCATCCTTCAGCACGGCGACAACATTGGTCGCCGAGCCGCCGAGAGGTTTGAAACGGAAGTATTTACCCGATGCATCCGGAGTACCGGTGAACGTTACCTCGGCCTTCGCGCCGGGTAGGATGGTGCAACCGGCACCCGGCGTGACACGCAAGCCAAAGCCTTTGCCGCCTTCTTCCTGGTCTGCGCCGGTAAAGCGGCTGGCAGCGACAGAACCTATGTTCACCAGGCCACTGCCCGCGTTACCGGTAATCGGGTCGACTACTTCAATGCTGCAGGTGGCCGACGTGATGTTACCGGTGAAGTTGATCGTGCCGGTATTGGCGAAAGCAGGAGCAGCAGCGCCCATCAGCAGTGTCAATGGCAGTGCGAGCAAAGTGCGTTTCATTTGTAATTCCTTTGTAAATGAATGTCTCGGGATGGCGGATTTCGTCTGCGTTACCGAGGTGGTAGGTCTATTTGCGGGTTCACCCGTTGTTTGGGTAAACCGCAGCAGTGCCAGTAGGGATGTTGCGAAATATTTGTAGGTTTGGTCCTACGGGCGGCGTGCAGGTTAGGGGGATTGGTGGGGGGTTGGAATAGGAGAAGTTCTTGTTTGTGTAGGGGGTTTTCCTCTTTTATTGTAGGAATTTTGGTAGGTGATTTTTAGGTGGTGAGTCGGGATACACCTGCTTCATAAGTTGATGCAGGTGTACGGGGTTGTGAACTAACGGTTGTAAGTGGCTGAGCCTGGGAGTGGGAGCGAGGTGGGATAGTTCATTCCGCGCCTAATATCTACGGTGTGTCTAAATTCTTTATGGTTGGGGCTCGTTTGTGTTTGCTGTATCGCTTCTGTTGTTTGTGTGGAGGTGGATGATGTAGCGGGTGTTTTTGGTGGTTGAGGAGCAACGTTAGACACAGTTTCCTGTGCTGTCGAGGCGTGTGGTGTTGTTTGGGATGCTCTACTCACTGTTTTATTCGTGTCTGTTACAGGAAATAGGCTGTTTATGTGGCTACGCCTCGAGTTGTCTTTGTACAGCGGATTGTTTCTCACTACACCGTTTTTTCCCATTTTCAGGCCTTTGAAATCGTGAGGAAGATTTTCAAATTCAAAAACTTCTTTATATGCAGATCTTGCTTTTCTAGTGGTGACTTTCAGACTCGACTTGCCCATCCCCGAAAGAAATACCACGCTATTTAGCAGAGCTAACAGATAACCGTATGTAGTCAGTTCATCGGCCTGCTCCGGGTCTTTGTTCGTCAAACCAGCGGTGATCAGGCCTGCGGATGCGATATCAGTGGCTATCCCCACACCCACAACGGCCATCATGACGGGCGAGAGCGCGCCAAATGAGGCTGCCGAGAAGGCAATGCCCAGCGCTGCAGCCCCCCAGGTAATCCCGACGGCAAGGATGTCGGTCTCGTGCTGGTTGTAATAAAGCTGACCTACGCTGTGCCCGGTCGGGTCCTGAAAGGCAATAGGATTACCGATGCAGTAACCATAAGGGTTAAGCCCGCCTGCACCGAACGGGCTCATTGAGTCCGGACTGTGAAAACGCATCAGTTCAGGGTTATAAGCGCGGTAGCCCTTGCCCAGCAGGTACCAGCCGCAGGACGGGTCGCGTATTTCACCGTTGAACGCCAACAGACTTTGCAGCTCGTCATCGCTGCTGCGTTCCCCATAAGCGTTATAAACGGCCGTGCGCAATTCGGATTGCTGGATTTCGCCGATGACACTGTTGCTCGCGTTACTCATCAACAGTAATGCTGTGCTGGCCGAGTCACCGACCTGTTGCTGGCCAAGTGGTGTATCGCCGTCGCTCAGGTATTGAGTTCTGGTCTGAGCCTGTACCGTGTTGCTCAGTCGATCTCCTTCATAAAAACGCAGCGTGGCGTCGTCACTGCCTTGCGTGACCGCTGTAAGGTGGTTGTGTCCGTCATAGGCAAACTGGTTGACCGAAAGACCGCTGCCATTTCTGACACCCATCAGCCTGTTCTGGCTGTCATAAATCAACTGTTGACCCTGCTCATCATTGAGCATGTTGCCGTCCTTGTCGTAGGCAAAACTGACGCTGGGTAGGTAGTCGGGAAAGGCCTGCGTGCCTTTCATGAGTCTGTAGGTGACTTCCAGTAATTGGCAGGCATCAACCGGCGAATTGTAACGGTAGCCTGTCATTTCTCTGGAACCATCGGCAAAGGTGGTGATGGAGGCAATGATGTTATCCAGCGCATCGAAACGAAACAGCTGGCTGATAATCTCATGGCCCTGCCTGTTGCGCGGCAGCGTCGCCCCAGAACATTTGAACAGTATCAGCCGCCCGCGATTGTCGTAGGTGAATTCTTCAAGTAACAGACTTTTGCCAGCTTCCTGCAGGTGCCGACTGAGCAGTTGGTCGTCCGCCCTCCATGCCTGATGAATAGTGCGGGCAGGGTGCCCGTTCTGGCTCAGGGTGCGCAGTATTTCCCGAGAGTGTTCGTCATATTCGATAACAGTGTTCAGATAGGTGCCGGACATCAGGTCGGTGGTGAGTATGCCCGCTGTGCGGCTTAGCGAGTCGTACGTGAACACGGCTTGCAGTTGCCCCTGTGTGACCTCGCTTACTCTTCCGAAGCTGTCATGGCTATAAACGGTGCTCAGGCTGCTGACATCCGTGCGCTGCAGCTGCCTGCCGTGTAAAGAATGTGTGTATCGAGTGGTCCAGGTGTGCCCGTTTGCCTTCCAGATATTCTGCTGCAGATGCCCGGCTGCGTCGTAGGTGTAGCTGCGTTCCCCTTGTCCATTGATTGATTTCAGCATGCGTGCACTTTTTTCGTCGTATTCAAAGCTGACGTCATCATCGGGTGACTGGGTGCGAATGGGTTCTTCGGTCAGGCCCAAATCATAGGTGTAATGAATGGAGGCATTGCTTGGCGTGATGCGCTCGCTGATCCTCAGGTGGCTGCTGTCATAGCGATAGTTCTCGACGCGTCCGCCCGTACGGAGCTGGATGAGGCGGCCAAGTCCGTCAAATGATTGCTCTCCGGCAATGACGGCGGCCAGGCGAGCGTTGGCAGACTGAACAGTTATTTCACTGGCCAGTTCGGCGGTGCTGTGCGCGGCGTAACTGCGTAAAACCTTATCTTTATTAGGCAGGGTACTCTCGACCATGCGGTCGAAAGCATCGTAGCTATACCGGCCGACATGGCCCAGGGTACTGACTTCCTCAACCAGACGACCCAGGCCGTCGTAACGAAAAATCTGTTTGCCCATGCTCGTCTTGTCTAAAGCGAAGCGCTCCACCTTGTCAGGCTTGCCGAGCAGATTGAGCTGGCTCTCTACCCGACCATAGTGCTCACTGGAGTCGGGACCTGTCTGCTGCCAACTGCTTTGAGTCGGCATATAGTCGCCATCTTCGGTTCGCCAGCCAAATGGATTCATCAGGCTGCAGGCCACCACCCCGTCCGGCCCTGTTTCACTGACTTGCTGGCCCCAGTCGTCGTAGCCGAAGGTGCTGGTCAGGGTCAGCGACTTTTGCTTTTCGTCCAGCCAGTCGTAGCGGGTTTCCTTCTGCAGCTGG
>NZ_LJPW01000174.1 GCF_001400735.1 Pseudomonas caricapapayae | reverse complement strand
ATGGCTTGAATACCTCATACAGCGCCGGGTCACGCAGGCAATCGATGAACACATCGCCTACCGAGTTGGCGGTAATTCGGTAGTCTCCCAGCACACCGGCCCCAGGCCGGTCACTTGCATCAATGACGATCAGTCCTTTTGCCGAAAGCCCGGGCATCGCGTCGCTCTTCAAAGCGTTGAACAAGAACCCCATGCCGGCAAGACCGGCTCCCCCGACGACGCAACCGCAGGTTGTTTCCATACCGTTATCAAACATGATGATGCTCCATCGTCATTTCATACGTTGGTGCATTCCAGAAGTACTGGTTGATCGAATACCTGGCTGATACGGCGAACCAGCGTCCATGCACGATTCGAGGCGAAACACATACAGCCGAATGCTGACGGATGCTCATTCACCGAGGTGATGAGTCGTCATATAAAAGAAGTGTTTTTACAGAAAGTTACAGTGACACCAACGGCAACAGCATGAAGTTTTGAGCTGACCCACTACTTTCATTGCTACCGCCGCCTTTTCCAAGGCGGTGTTTTGAGGGTAGCGTTTTTTATCAACAAAAAAAGCGTGACAAGACAGGCAATTGAATAGTTGCAAAGAAACACAACGGTGTCAAATCAGCCGAGCACAGAGCAAACAGTTCAACCACGCGCTATAACCTGATGATTTGACTGATCTTGTCTTGCCAGACGCGCGGCGCAGATGCAGTTGCACCGACACTAAACCGTGACGCGGGTTTCTTTTATTTTTTTATTGCCTGACGTTTGAACAGCATTTCTTCGACGCTGTTAATTTGGCGAGCACAGTACATCCCTGGTACCAGTCATTCTGCCTGATACAACTTACCTGTCGCCATAAGGTGGCCTGGCGATGGCCAACGCTATTCGATACAAACGAAAAGGCCCCGATCAGCGATGATCAGGGCCTCACAGCGTGATGCCGTGGCATCAGGGGGATGCAGCAGTATCAGGCAGCGCTGTAATGCGCGCGCGACACTCTTGATTTGGCCGGTTCTTCACGCAGCTCGGCAACCAGCGCAGAGATATCCCGAACCGTATTGATACGGCTGAGCGGAAGGCTCGTCTGGCGATGGGTGCGGCCCGATGCAGGGTCGCTTATCTGCACCGTCATCTGATCGTTGGCAATCGTGCAGGTACAGCGCAACGGCAGGAACGCACGTTCAACGATGCTCCGGAGTTCTAACTCAGACAGTCCACTCGCGATCATTTCTTTATCTCCTTATGTGTGTAAGCACGTCCCGACAGTGACAAATATTGATAATTTTTATTGTTGATGACTCTTTTAAAAACGGCCCACGCAAGCCCGCCAATTATCCGTCGTCACTCACGTGATGCTTAAAGCAGTTATACACCTCACCCCGGCCTTCAAGCAACTTCCACAACAAAATATCCTTAACACTTTTAACACGGTTCTTTATTGAAAAATCGACAGGAAAAACGATTCACCGTAATGATTTCAAGGGTCCTGCTGATGGACAGAGTTCAGGGTGTATGAAACGGTTTGCATTAAACCGTACAAAGACTGACGAACGGTCGGACACTGAAGTGGATGTACCCGCAAAGCAGACGGTACTTTCAGCGAACCGCTCACAAAAAGGTCGACCGTAAAAGGCACGCCCGGACCGATGCGACCGAGCGAGCCCCGATAAAGAAGCTTACTGTTCCGAACCGGACAGGCGCAGATGGATCAACGCGACCCGCGCACCTTGCTTGTCGCGTTTCTCTTCGATGGCATACGGGCGAAACCCCATCCGCGGGTAAAAAAGCAAGCCAGGCACGTTATGGTTGTAGCAGGACGCAATCAGCTCCGTTGCTTCGTGCTTGTCGAAAGCGATCCCCATCATGCTGGTGATCATGTACCGCCCTACCCCTTTGGAGCGGGCCTTGGGCGCGATAATGACGTTACCCAGCGAGCAGCGACCGCGAAATTTGCACTGAGAGAAATTTGCAAAACCGACCACTTCGCCATCCATCTCGATGACGGTCGAGTCATGACGAGTCTCCAGCGCTTCGCTGAGCTGCGAAGCGGTCAGCGGATAGGTGGCTCTGGGGAACATGTAGAACAGTTCGTCGGCGTTCTGCGGCAATTCGCAGATGGTGGGGATATCTTTTTCTTCCAGGGGGCGATGATGAAACATAGGCGGTAACCTCTTGAAGAAATTGAAGAAAGCGCGAGTACACGGCAAGCAAATCGACGTCTCGGGCGGCGGCAGGTGACAAAAATACAGCGCCCGTAACGACACAGCATAATCCCCGGCTATCAAAAAGGGCCAGCCCAATAACGAATCGTGCTAATGAGCGACTTCGTTGACGCTGCATTCGGCCCTTTGGCGCAACGTATTGAAGCATAGGGCGTTGCATGTACATCGCTAGGGTTCGGCTGGAAAACCTGCCCGCTGGCTGGCTGTGCAATATGCTGTAACCCATGTTTGGCAGTTCGTCTTGCAACCCGCCTGCAGAACCGGCATTTATTTCACTTTGTTGACTGGAACACTCGTCTTATGCCGATTTCACTTCTGGCGCGTTTCAAAGCCCGCCCCCTTGGATGGATCTGCATGTCGGCCATCATTCTTGGTCTGCCGGTCGGCTGTGCGGTGCTCGAGCACAAGGAGCGCGAACTGGTATTTCGCATTGAGCCCGGTACGGCCAGCTGGTACAGCGGTCTGCCCGCCGATGTGCAGGAAATCGAACTCCGCGCGCCTTCATTTGGTACATCGCAGAATATCCACGCCTGGTGGTGGCCTGCGTCAGACCGGAACGCGCCAGCCGTGCTGTACCTGCACGGTTCAAGGTGGAACCTGACAGGCCAGCTGTTTCGAATCCAGCAACTCAAGGCACAGGGCTATTCCATACTGGCGATCGACTATCGGGGTTTCGGTCAGAGCATGGGCCAACTGCCGTCAGAGAAATCCGTGTATGAAGACGCACGTGTCGCGTGGCAGCGCCTGAAGCAATTACAACCCGATCCGCAACGCAGGCTGATCTACGGACATTCTCTAGGGGGCGCAGTTGCAGTGGACCTGGCGGCCGAACTGGGCAGAGACGCAAAAAAGGACAATGCACCGATTCAGGCCCGCGGGCTGATAATAGAGTCGACCTTCACCAATCTGGCGGATGTGGCCACCGCGCTCGCCAATACCTCGTTGCCGGTGCGCTGGCTGCTGTCTCAGAAGTTCGACTCTCTGGACAAGATTGCAGACATCCACATGCCCGTTCTGATCGTGCACGGCACCGAAGATCGCTATGTACCGGCTCGTTTCAGCGAGCAGCTGTTTGACGCGGCACAGGAGCCCAAGAAACTGCTGCTCGTACCCGGCGGTACGCACAACAACAGCATGCAACTCGGGCAGCCCGCTTACAGTCGCGCTATCCGTACACTGCTCGACACACCCGCCTCGCTCCCCAGGGTCACAACACAGGACCAGCCGTCCAGGAACGCCGGTTAGACATTGCCGGACGCGACGCCGCATCCTGCGCGCTCATCAAAGGACCGCACAATGAACTGCATTGTCGAGTATTCAGATTCGTTACACCGTCTCGCGGTCATCGAACTGTGGGAGACAGTTTTCAACGACGACCAGCCACATAATCGCCCGGACCTGTCGATCAACAAAAAACTGGCTGTCGAGGACCGACTGTTTTTCGTCGCTGTTGCAGACGGCCGTGTGGCCGGGACCCTTCTTGCCGGTTACGACGGCCATCGCGGCTGGCTGTATTCGGTTGCAGTGGACCCGCAACAGCGCGGCCGAGGGCTGGGAACAATGCTGGTCAAGCACGCAGAACAAGCCCTGACAGATCTTGGCTGCGTCAAGATCAACCTGCAGATTCATACGTTCAACGAATGTGTGCAGGCCTTTTACCAAACGCTGGGATACACACCTGAAGCCATCATCAGCATGGGTAAACGGATTGCTGCCAACGTACCGACTCAATCCTGACCGGCAGAGCGGCCGACCCGCCAGGGCGATCGAAGCCCGCCTCAGGATCATTCATTTATTTACATGAGAATTAATATCAAATTACAATTATTGCTATTAACGTCCTAGCAGAGCATCTCACTTGAGCACTTCCTCCTTACGCCCTCGCCGTCCCGGCGCTTTTCTGCTTTCCGCACTTTCTCTGGCGATATATTCCAGCAGCGCTGTGCATGCGGCTGAAACTGCAACCTTGCCGGCCACGCAAGTATCCGCAGCCGCCACCGAAACCCAGGAAGGTTACAGTGCCAACAGCGCAAGCACCGCCAGCAAGAGTGATGTACCGCTGAAGGAAGAGGCACAGTCGGTCAATGTGGTGACGCCGCAGACCATCGCCGACTACAACGTGCGCTCGCTGGACGATGCGATGAAGTTCGTCAGTGGCGTCAGCCAGGGCAATACCCTGGGCAACACCAAGGATTCAGTGATCAAGCGTGGTTTCGGCACCAACGACGACGGCTCGATCCTGCGTGACGGCGTGCGCTCGGTGGTATCGAAAAACTTCGGTGCCACCACCGATCGCGTCGAGGTGCTCAAAGGCCCGGCATCGCTGCTGTACGGAGCGATGGAGCCGGGGGGCGTGATCAACGTAATCAGCAAACAGCCGCAATACGTGCAAAGCACCACACTCAGTGGCTCGGCCTACAGCGAAGGCGGCGGCAGCTTCGGCATCGACACCACCGGCCCGCTGGGCGACTCCGGGCTGGCTTACCGCCTGGTGGCAGAACGTCAGAGCGAGGACTATTGGCGCAACTATGGCGTCGACCAACACACCCTGATCGCACCATCGCTGTCCTGGACCGGAGAGCGCGCCAGCCTGACACTCGCCTATGAATACAACGATTACGTCAGTCCGTTCGACCGCGGTACGGTGTTCACGGGTGGCCATCCGGCGGATATCAGCTACGACAAGCGCCTGGACGAAAAGTGGTCCAATACGGTCGGCATCAGCGAAACCGCAACCGCGCGTTTCGAGTACCAGCTCAGTGACGACTGGAAAACCCGCCTGACCTACGGCTGGAACAACGACCGCTACAGCCTCTCTATTGCACAACCGAGCACGCTCTCCAGCAGCGGTGTACTGCGTCGTCAGGCCAATGGTGGCCATTATGATTACGAAACGCGCTATGCCAGTTGGGACTTCATCGGCAAACAGGAGATTCTCGGCCAGCAGCATGATGTGCTGATCGGTGCCGAGCAGGAGGATTCCGACAAGTATCGCGGCAAGACCTACCGCAACACCGCCCAGAACGGCTTCAACATCTTTTCGCCCAGCTATGGCGGTTTGGCAGAGCCCAGTGTGGTCAGTGCGGCAAACAGCAACCTGAGCAATCAACTGACGTCATCGTCGATTTACCTCAAGGACAACTGGCACCTGAACGATCGCTGGATTCTGGTCCTGGGTGGCCGTTATCAGCATTATGACCAGTACATCAAACAAGGTCTGGGTGCCAGCCGCACGGTGAACCTGGACAGCAATGACGATGTATTCCTGCCGATGGCCGGTCTGGTCTTCAAGGTCAATGAAGACCTGTCGCTGTACGGCAACTACAGCCGCTCGTTCGTACCCAATGATGAGGTCAACGATGACGGCACGACCTTCGATCCGGAAGAAGGCCGCAGTTATGAGGTCGGGGCCAAATACGCGCTGGCACCCGAGCTCAACGTCAACCTCGCTGTATTCGACATCGAAAAGAAAAACGTCGTCACCCCCACCGGCGTGACCGGCGTCAGCGAGGCGGCTGGCAAGGTGGGTTCACAAGGGGTGGAGCTGGACGTGACCGGGCGCATAGCCGAACGCTGGGACATGATCGGCACCTACGCGTATACCCACACCGAAGTGCTTGATGATCCGAGCAACAAGGGCAATCGTTTGAGCCAGGCACCCAGGCACACTGCCAGCCTGTACCTCACCCATCATCTGCAGATCCCGTCCGATCTGGGCGACTGGCATGCCGGCGGCGGCGCGCGCTATGTCGGCGAGCGCGCTGGCGACGATGCCAATACCTTCTACATGAGCAGCTACACCGTAGCCGATGCATTTCTGCGCTGGGACGTGCCCATGGCCGGTTACAAGACGCGTCTGCAATTGAACGTGGATAACCTGTTCGACAAGCAATACTACCCTTCCAGTACCGGCAGCCAGTTGCAGGTCAACGTTGGCGAACCCCGCACTGCGCGCCTGAGCGCCAGCGTCACGTTCTAAGCAGTGGCAACGGAGCAGGCCTGCAGAGGCTTGCTCCTTGACCAATCGCAGGGATGATCAGGGCTTCATCCGGTAAAAACTGATCAGCGTTTCATTGCCTTGAATGTATTCGAACCGGCCAATGAAAGCGCTCTTCTCCAGCCATTCATTAGGGCCCAGAGAAACCTGGAAGCGCGGCGTACAGGTGCATTGGTAATGGCCTTCACTGATCGGCCAGATCCCGTTCTGCAACTCCTGCTGACCCACTTCGTCCATCAGCAGAACGCCCCTGCTTTCAATGTTGATCAGTTCACCCAATTGAGTGATCAGGGTGAAACGTGTGTCGAGAAAAGCAAGCTCGGACGACAACTCGACCAGCATATTGCTACCGCCAGCCAGCACCGAACCGCTGAAATATTCGCCATGAAACTCACCGCCCAGAATCCTGCTGTTGCTGCGCAGCCCATCGCTGCATATGCCTAGCAGGACAGGCGCATCGGTTCTCAACGTGACGGTCAGCACCTTTTCAAGCTGTGGCACCGCTGCCGTATTACCACGAAAAGAGCGTTTGACGGGCTTCTTGAAATCGATGATGTTCATGGACCTGTTCACTCCATCATTGAAGGATTTCGAGCAATGGATACCCTGGCGCAGTCCATCGGGTTGGCAAAATATACAGAGCGTCGATCCGTCGGCATTTATCTGCGCCGTCTTTTCCAGTAAGCTCCACGGAGTCGGCTGAAATCGTACCGAACGGTTCAGTTCCAGTCTAGAGAATTCTGCATTACCTGTACTACACGGTTCACTAAAGGATTGAGCATATAAATGAAGGTGCGTACTGAAGCACGCCGCGAAGCCATCATTGATGCCGCAGCAAGCGTCTTCCTCGAAATGGGCTACGAGCGCGCGTCGATGAATGAAGTCACCAAGCGAATGGGCGGCTCCAAGGCGACGATCTACAGTTATTTTCCGTCCAAGGAAGAACTGTTCATCGCAGTGGTCAACCGGCTTGCAACCGCCCATCTGGCCGAGGCTGTTTCAGAACTGGCGACCTATGACGACACAGGCACCGATACGGAACTAGACCTCAGAACGCTGTTCACCCGCTTCGGGGAGCGAATGTTGATGGTACTCATCAATGATGACAGTGCGTTGGCGGTGTACCGCATGGTGGTAGCCGAATCCGGGCACTCCGACATCGGCATGATGTTCTACGATTCGGGCCCTCGGGAATGCCTGCAAACCGTCACCACACTGATGACTGCGGCCATGCAGCGCGGCCAGCTGCGCAAAACCGATCCGCATATTGCTGCGCTGCAGTTGACCTCCTTGCTGACTGCCGAAACCGACATCCGTCTCTATCAGCAAGCCCCCGAGCGCCTGGGTGTCGAGCAGATTCAAAAAATGGTCAAGCGAGCAGTCGATACCTTCATGCTGGGTATGGAAGCGCGGTGATTCGATGGGGCTGCGGCAGGCAGCCCGCTTTACACACCATTCAAATGCAATTCAGTCACAACTAGAAATATTTTCTTACCATTTCTCTGAAAGGCTTGATCCGAAATCTGATTTCGAATGTGCGCAAGACGTCAAGAAAACCCCAAGGCAGGCGATAGCTTGTTGCCTACCTCGGAGAAACAGCAATGATCCTGCGCAAACTCAACCTCGCCCCGCGTTCGGCTTTATGTTTCGGTATTTTCTGCCTGATGATCGTCGCTCTGGGCTTACTGGCCCTGCGTCAGGCCGCACAGCTCAATACCGCAGAAAAATTCATCGAAACCAATGTCCTGCCCAGCGTAAAACTGCTCGGCTCTCTGGACAGGGAATTTGTAGGAATCAGGGGCAATAACGCTCGCCTGCGAAACCCCCTCGAGCCCCAGGATCGAAGGACCAAGGCGCTCAGCGACATTCAACAGTCCCGTGCGCTGATTGCCGGTTATTCGGATGCCCTCAGCAAGCTGCTCGTTACGCCTCAAGGGCGTCAGGCGTTCGAAGAACTCCGCAAAGCCAATTCTGACTATCAGACCGCTCAGGATCGTTATCTGGCCTCTGTCGCTGCTGGCAATCTTGAGGGAGCCGTCGCCATCTCCAACGGCGAAATGAAAAGTGCGGCGGATCAGGTCGAAAATACACTGAAGAAACTCATTGGTATCAATGACAGCAAGGCAGAAAAAGCGGGTGATCAAGCCGAGTCTGCCTACCAGCAAACCTTGTGGATGGTGAGTATCTTTATCGCAGCCGGTGTAATTGCGACGCTGCTGCTGGCCTGGATGTATACCCGCAGCCTGACCGGGCCGATCGGTGAATCACTGAACATTGCGCAACGCATTGCGGCCAATGACCTGAGCAAAGACATTCCACAAGACGGCAGTGATGAAGCAGCGAGACTGATCGCAGCACTGGCGTTGATGCAAACCAACCTGCGCAGCGCCCTGACACTGATCGGTGACTCTTCAACCCAACTGGCCGCGACGTCCGAGGAGATGCACGCAGTCACCGAAGACGCATCGCGCACTATCCAGCGTCAGAGCAACGAGATCGAGATGGCAGCCACGGCCGTCAACCAGATGAGCGCGGCAGTAGAGGAAGTGGCCAGCAACGCCGCATCGGCCTCGCAGGTGACCTCTCAATCGAGCACGGCGGCCATGGCCGGACGTGCGCAAGTCGATGAAACCGTCACGGCAATCAACCTGATGGTGTCCAAGGTGCAGATAACCTCCACCGAGGTACAAGGCCTGGCCGTCATGGCAACCGACATCAGCAAGGTGCTGGACGTGATCCGCGCCATTGCAGAACAGACCAACCTGCTGGCACTCAACGCGGCCATCGAAGCTGCCCGCGCAGGCGAAGCCGGACGAGGCTTTGCGGTGGTCGCGGACGAAGTCCGGGCACTGGCGCATCGTACCCAGCAATCGACCCGCGAAATCGAGCAGATGGTCAGTTCGATTCAAACCGGCACTGGCAATGCCGTCACTGCCATGGAGCAGACCAGCTTTCAGGCGCACAAGACGCTGGAAATGGCCAATGGCGCTGGCAAGGCGCTGCTCGATATCACCGAATCCATCAGCCAGATCAATGAACGTAACCTGATGATCGCTACCGCCGCCGAAGAGCAGGCACAGGTAGCTCGCGAGGTGGACAGGAGTCTGGTGAGCATTCGTGACCTGTCCAGCCAAACGTCAGAGGGCTCGAATCAGACCGCGATTGCCACTGCCGAGCTGTCGACACTGGCTTCTGGCCTTAACCGTCTTACCAAGCAGTTTCGCGTTTAAGCACCTTCGCCGGAAAGTACGCTTCCCGGCATCTCCTCTTGTCGAATGGCCCGCCCTGATCTAAGTTGTACGACGACAGATGAATCATTTCGTCTGCACAATCCTGCTTACCTTCAATAACGACAAGAAAAGGGATAAACATGAAAAAGCTGACACTGCTAATGGCCTTTATGTGCCTGTTCACCGGTTACGTCGCAGCCGCAACCTCCGACGAGGCTGACGTTGCCAGCGCGGTCGATAAGCTGACACAAGCCATGTGGCACAAGGATATAGCGCAACTCGAGGCGCTGACCGCCGACAACCTCACGTATGGGCACTCCAGCGGTAACATCCAGGACAAAAAAGCCTTCATTGCCGACATCGAAACCGGCAAGAGCGCGTTCAATGACCTGAAGATGCTCAATCAGAAGATCACCCTGTCCGGCGACGTCGCGCTGGTACGCAATCACTTCTCGGCACAAGCGGTGAACAGCGGCAAGGTTGTGCCGACGGAAATCGAGAACTTCCAGATCTGGCAAAAGCAGAATGGCCAATGGCTGCTCATCGGCCGTCAGGCCTTCCGCTTTTAACTGACAGCGTTCAAGGCAGAGCGCTACTGCTGTGTGCCGAACATCGCTGTCCAGTAAATCCCTGCGTCACTTTTGGGGTCCATCGCGTAGGCTGCTCCCATTTCGCGAAAATCAGGGCTCATGAGGTTGGCGCAGTGGCCCGGACTCACCAGCCAGCCGTCCACGACCTTGCGCGCACTGTCCTGGCCCGCAGCAATGTTCTCGCCGACCTGCTGGCCTGCATACCCTGCCAGTTCGGCCCTGTCGCCCGGCGTGCGGCCGTCGCGATCCTTGTGGTCGAAAAAGTTCTGATTGGCCATCGCTCGCGAATGGTGTTGTGCCGCCGTGCCCAGTACAAGGTTCCAGGTCAATGGCGTCGTAGCAGCAAAGGATTGCGTACCACATTGACGCGCCTGGGTGCGGGCATTGTTGACCATTTCCAGAATCTTTTGCCCTTCTGCCTGCCAATCGCCGAGGCGTGAGGCCACCAGAGAACGTGCCAGTACAATGCGCCAGTCTCGCCCTTCCCGGCTAACCCCGATATCGACGAACTGCGGGTCCAGCACTACGCGACAGAAACTCTCCAGTACGGCTTTCAGCGCCGAGTCGGCGTCACTCGGGCCGGACAGGCTGATCGCCTGCACGGTGACCATCGGGTAAGAGGCACGCGTCAGCGCCTGCTGCAGGTCCAGGTTGCCACTGGCGGGCAGTACCAGACGTGCGTCGCTGGTCAGCGGTGGCAGTTCCATCGACACCTGTTCGCCACAACGTTGTGCCTGACCACGGTAGGCATTGAGGGATTCGACCAGTTGCGTTTCGTCACTGGCCAGCGCAGCACTGGCAAGTATCCCGGAGCACAGCACCGCCATAAATGATAAGCATACTCTCGGGAGCGACAGGCGCAGGGTGTTGAAAATAACAGGCATGAAGAGTCTCTCTCGGGCTGAGTCCGCCTATGATGCGCGAAATAACCCGGTCGGACGCAACGCCTTTTTCATGCCTGAGCGGAATTTAATCGCCAGAGCACTCACCCGGAGCACCAACCATGTGCGCCCAGAGGAGGCTCCCCTTGCGGCGCAAACCGCACAGATAAGACGGGAGCAGCGTCCGGGCACTGCCCGGGTGAAACGAATTACAGCTTGAAGTTGGCGACCAGCGAATTGAATGAGGTGGCCAGTCGCGACAGTTCCTGACTGGACGCACTGGTCTGGTTGGCACCTGCAGCGCTCTGGGTCGAAAGGTCCTGAATGTTGAGCAGATTGCGATCCACCTCGCGGGCAACCTGGGCCTGCTCTTCGGAAGCCGAGGCAATAACCAGATTACGTTCGTTGATGGTGGCTACACCAAGTGTGATCTTCTCTAGCGCTGCACCGGCGCGCAGTGCCAGCTCCTGAGTATTGGTGGCCAGTGACAGGCTCTTGCCCATCGCAGCAACAGCGCCATCGGCACCGGACTGCACAGTACTGATCATGCCTTCGATTTCCACGGTCGACGCCTGAGTGCGGTGTGCCAGGGCACGCACCTCGTCAGCCACCACCGCAAAACCGCGCCCCTGTTCACCGGCGCGCGCGGCTTCGATGGCAGCGTTCAACGCCAGCAGGTTGGTCTGCTCGGCGATGCTGCGAATGACGTCCAGCACCTTGCTGATTTCGCGCACATGGCCGGCCAGCTCCGAAACAGCACCAGTGGACTCGGTGATCTCGTGCACCATGGTGGTAATGCCCTTGACCGTATGATCCACCTGGCCACGACCATCGACGGCATCATCCGTCGCAGCCTTGGACGCCTCGGACGTCGATACCGCATTGCGCGCCACTTCTTCCACCGCAGCGGTCATTTGATTGACGGCGGTCGCAGCCTGTTGGATTTCGTCGTTCTGGCGGGTCAGCCCACGCGTGCTTTCATCCGTCACGGCACTCAGTTCTTCGGCAGCAGAGGCCAACTGGTCAGAGGCGCTGGCAATCTGTTGAATGGTATGTTTCAGACCGGTCTGCATGTCGGACAGCGCGTCCAGCAGTTGCCCGGCCTCGTCGCCACGGTCAGAGACAATGGGCTGGGTCAGATCGCCCCCCGCAATGCGCTGAGCACTGGCTACCGCGACAGCCAGCGGTCGGGTAATCATCCGGGTGATCAGCACGCCCAGCATGATTGCCACCAGAAAGGCAATCACAACGCCAATCTCCAGCATCAGCACCGACGTGGCCTTGAGGTCGCCCGCGGCTGCAGCGCCCTCCTTGATCTGACGGTTGTTGGAATCGATCATGGTCCGCAGGTAGCCGCGTACTTTGGTAAAGCCGTCGGTGGACAGCGTGTTCAGACGGGCACGGGCGGCTTCGTAATCACCAGCCCTCATCAGTTCAACCACCTGCTGAGCGCCAGCGATGTAGCCAGGCAGCATCAGCTCAAGCTGGTCGCCGGCAGCACGCTCGTCATCTTCCAGAGGCGTGGCGCGGTAAATCGCGAACACTTTCTGAGCGCGAGCCAGATCGTCGTTCAGTGCCTGACGAACTCGATCCTTGTCGGCCTCAGACACACCACCGTCCTGCGCATCGAGCAAACGGTACAGTCCACGGTTGTGCGCGGTGAGGCTGGTCAGCGTCTCATTGGTGTTGCTGACAGAAACAAGGTTGTTGGAAAAGGTCAGCTCGAGCGCATTGGCAAGACGGGTAATGCCCACCATACCCAGGCCGCCAACGGCCAGTGTAATCAACGCACAGACGATGAATGCCGAAAGAAGCTTGGTCGAAAACTTGGACTGACGCAGGAAATTCATGGGGCTTACCTGTTGCTGAATGAGGGGTGACGTCCGTGCCGGAATGAGTGATCGAAAATCGGTGATGTCATAATGACTTCACCTCATTTGGATCGTTCCAGCACGCCCTTCACTTTTTTGATAGATGGCTTTGACAACTAACGCTTGCGCAACTAGCGCCCTCTATCGGTTCAGCCTCATTCTTACCGTACGGCTGTCAGTGCAGCCTGAAGGTTTGCGCAACATCTTCTGGCAGACCATGTTTCGCGAGGCGCTGTTCGGCGAACGCCCTGGCATCGCGGGTCATCCGGTCAAGATGGTGGTCACGCTGTTTCTCAGCTTCGATCATTGCGCTCTTGCCGTGCTGCTTGATCAGGTACGCGTGAATCTGACGCACTTCAACCGAGCTATAGATCGGTGCTATGTCCATAACGGCAAGCAAGCCATCAGTTCCATGATCCCGGGTATTCATGATGACCTGCGGGCCGCGCGCGCCCAGTACCTGGAAGCCTGACGCCTCGAAATACGGCACTTTGTCGACCACGCAATACAGTTCGGCGTGTGGATAGCGACCGACCATTTTATCCAGCATCGAGCGTGCAATGCCTTGACGACGATGGCTTTCGCGCACCGTCATGTAGGCCACTGCGCAGGCCTGCGGATCATCCTGCACGGGCAGATACAGTAAAAACCCCAAGACGGTTTCAGGGTCTTCATCGTCCAGCGCGACGATCAGCTCCACCGCCAGACTGTGTGAACCGCCTATGGCATTCAGGTACAGATGCACCTCGTACCCAACGCCGTACTGATAAAGGTTGTACAGCGGATTGTCCGGTGCGATGGCTACCATGCTGATGTCGGTTACGTAGTCGACGACCATCTGCTGTATCTGGCTACGGATGAACTCCGGCGGCGGGGTGTGTAGCAGCATGATGGTGGACATGAGACGAGGGCTCCAAGCGGGGGTGTACATGGACGGGATGTGGCCACATGATAGCGCGTCGACGCCCTGACCACCGATAGTGTCATCTTGCTACACAGCTAATTAGTTGCAACTTATACGATGACTCAAAAGAATAATATCAAAAAGCCACCCACTTTCAGTATTACATTCAGAATGTCGTACGATCGTCCCATACCGCACCACACGCAAGACAAGAGTCGTGTAAGGCACCATTGATAATGAGTTTCATTAAGCCTGATAACTAAATCCTGACGGTGTTTTAATGAGCACCGACATTTAATAAAAAACGCTTTACTTTCAGATAATTATAAAACTAACGCGTTTATTTTAGACGGTTTCATTCAGGGCATGATGTCATTAGCCACTTGGCAGATACCCCAACTAAATATGAACGTATTTTGTCCGGTTCCCTGTTCCCGCCAGTATTTATCTCAATCACCCCGATATATTTTTATAATCACTGCACTGCCCTCACGCGCCTAAGATAAACCGGCCTACTAAAAATATGAGGGATTCAAAATGCCGTTATTAAACTGGTCCAGACACATGGTATGTCTGACTGCAGTCGGTCTCGTCACGGTGCCGACCGCGTTTGCAGCCGACACCCTGACCCGCGACAATGGTGCCGTCGTCGGTGATAACCAGAACTCTCAGACTGCAGGCGCTCAAGGGCCTGTGCTGTTGCAAGACGTGCAATTGCTGCAGAAGCTGCAGCGCTTTGATCGCGAGCGTATTCCGGAGCGCGTGGTCCATGCCCGTGGTACAGGTGTCAAAGGCGAGTTCACTGCATCGGCCGACATCAGCGACCTGAGCAAGGCAACGGTTTTCAAATCGGGCGAAAAAACACCGGTATTCGTGCGGTTTTCTTCCGTGGTTCACGGTAACCACTCGCCTGAAACCCTCCGCGACCCTCACGGCTTCGCCACCAAGTTCTACACGGCAGACGGTAACTGGGACCTGGTAGGCAACAACTTCCCGACCTTCTTCATTCGTGACGCTATCAAGTTCCCGGACATGGTCCACGCCTTCAAGCCCGACCCGCGTACCAACCTGGACAACGATTCACGTCGCTTCGACTTCTTCTCGCATGTCCCGGAAGCCACCCGTACGCTGACCCTGCTGTACTCCAATGAAGGCACGCCGGCAGGCTATCGCTTTATGGACGGCAACGGTGTGCATGCCTACAAGCTGGTCAATGCCAAAGGTGAAGTGCACTACGTCAAGTTCCACTGGAAGACCCTGCAAGGCATCAAGAACCTTGATCCGAAAGAAGTCGCACAGGTGCAGTCCAAGGACTACAGCCATCTGACCAACGATCTGGTCGGCGCTATCAAGAAGGGCGACTTCCCGAAATGGGATTTGTACGTTCAGGTCCTGAAGCCTGAAGAGCTGTCGAAATTCGACTTTGACCCGCTGGACGCTACCAAGATCTGGCCAGACGTGCCCGAGAAGAAAATCGGCCAGATGGTCTTGAACAAGAACGTCGACAACTTCTTCCAGGAAACCGAACAGGTCGCGATGGCACCGGCCAACCTGGTACCGGGCATCGAGCCTTCAGAAGACCGTCTGCTGCAAGGCCGTGTGTTCTCCTACGCCGACACCCAGATGTATCGCCTGGGCGCGAATGGTCTGAGCCTGCCGGTCAACCAGCCTAAAGTTGCGGTGAACAATGGCAATCAGGATGGTGCTCTGAATAGTGGCCACACCACCAGTGGTGTCAACTACGAGCCAAGCCGTCTCGAGCCGCGTCCGGCTGATGAGAAAGCGCGTTACAGCGAGCTGCCAGTCAGTGGCACTACCCAGCAGGCGAAGATCACGCGAGAGCAGAACTTCAAGCAGGCAGGTGATCTGTATCGCTCCTACAGCCCGAAAGAGAAGACCGACCTGGTCCAGAGCTTTGGCGAGTCACTGGCTGATACCGACACTGAGAGCAAGAACATCATGCTTTCGTTCCTGTACAAGGCAGACCCGGATTACGGCACTCGGGTAACCGAAGTCGCCAAAGGCGATCTGAGCAAGGTCAAGTCGCTGGCCGCAAGCCTCAAAGACTGATGATCTGATGCCCCGCCCCGGCGTTCCGAACGCCGGGGCGGTTCCAGCCAGGAGAATGCCTGTGAAGAATCTTGTCTATGGCTTGCTGCTGTTTGCTGCAGCCGCACACGCCACGCCACCCACAACCACACCGCCGTCGGAACTGACCGCCGAGCAGGCTGCCGGTCAGCTGCGCACGCTGTTTTTCGATGCATCCCGTGAAGGCAACAATCCAATGCTGGACACCTTCATCGAGGCGCATTACGACCTCAATGTGCGTGACGAGCAAGGTTACACCGGTCTTATCCTGGCGGCCTATCACGGCCATGAAGACTCGGTGGAACGCCTGATAAATGCCGGAGCAGATCCCTGCGCAAAGGACAATCGTGGCAACACGGCGCTGATGGGCGCGATTTTCAAGGGCGAACTGAGCATCGCCAAGCGCCTGGTTCAGGCCGACTGCGGCCCTGATCTGACCAACAATGCCGGACAGACGGCCGCCATGTATGCGGCGCTGTTCAAACGCACTGAAGTGCTCAAGGCGTTGACCGACAAAGGTGCCGACCTGAATATCCGCGACAGCATGGGCAACGATGTGCAAGGCCTCTCCAAGGGCGAATTCCAGGCACTGCCGACCCGCTGACAGCTGTTGGCTCAATCCTCGCGTTCGATCATTTCGTATATGCGGCCAGCGAAGGCTTCCATGGTGAACGGCTTGGTGAGCACCCACATCCCCGGATCCAGGTGACCATTGCCAATGATCGCGTTCTCTGCGTAACCGGTGATGAACAGCACTTTGAGGTCGGGTCGAATCATGCGCGCGGCATCTGCCAGTTGCCGACCGTTCATGCCGCCCGGCAAACCGACATCGGTCACCAGCAGGTCAATACGTGCATCGGACTCCAGCACCTTGAGCGCCGACGCGCCTTCGCCCGCCTCGATCGGGATATACCCCTGATCTTCGAGCACTTCGGCAACCAGCATTCGAATGGTCGGCTCGTCGTCAACGATCATTACTGTGCGCTCGGTCTGCGCCAGGGCCGATTCGCAAGCCCCGACCGCCTCGATCTCTTCCGGAGCGCCGAGGTAATGACGCGGCAAGTACAGACACATGGTCGTGCCTTGATCAGGTTCCGAGTAAATACGCACTTGCCCGCCGGACTGACGCACAAAACCATACACCATCGACAGACCCAGCCCGGTACCCTGCCCCAATGGCTTGGTGGTGAAAAACGGATCGAATGCCCGATTGATGACCTCGGGCGACATGCCCGTGCCGGTATCGCTGACACACAGCGACAGGTACTGACCCGGTGTCAGATCACGGCTCTGGGAGCCGCGCTCGTCGATCCACCTGTTGGCTGTCTCGATGGTGATTCGCCCGCCTCGCGGCATGGCGTCCCTCGCGTTGATACACAGGTTCAGCAGTGCATTTTCCAGTTGCGGGGCATCGATGAACGTTGACCACAGTCCGACTGACGTCACGACTTCCAGCGTGATGTGCGGCCCGACGGTACGTCGAATCAGCTCTTCCATCCCGATGACCAACCGGTTGATATCTACCGGCTTGGGGTCAAGCGTCTGCCGACGTGAAAACGCCAGCAGGCGGTGAGTCAGCGAGGCGGCACGCTTGGACGCGTCCTGGGCTGCACCTATGTAGCGATCTATTTCGGTGAAACGACCCTGACTCATGCGCGTCTTGAGCAGTTCCAGCGAGCCAGTGATGCCGGTGAGCAGGTTATTGAAGTCGTGAGCGATACCGCCAGTCAACTGGCCGACAGCCTCCATCTTCTGCGACTGACGCAAGGCTTCCTCGGCCTGAGTCAGGCGCTCCTGCTCGCGCAACCGCTCGCTGACGTCGTAGGCAAACAGATACGCGCCAATGGCCTGTCCTTCTGCATTGCGCAAGGTGCTGTAGCGCAGTTCGAAGTGGCTGGCCGGATCTTTCGAATCGCTGAAGCTGACGTTTTCGGCAAACTCCTCACCCGACAACGCCCGCGTCCAGCGCTGTTCAAGCCCTGCTTTGCTCTGCGGACAGTTGTCCAGCAAGTCGAGCATATTGTCGCCCACTTGCGGACGGACACCGAAAAGGCGCTCGAACTCGCGCAGCGCGGAACCATTGATGGCCATCCAGCGATAATTGCAGTCGACGACATGAATGAACGCGTTAGTGCCATTGACGACATCGGCGAGCACGTTGCGCTCGGCCACGGCCTCGACAATGCGCGCCTCCAGGGTTTCGTTCAGTTGCTGCAACGCCAGTTCAGCACGCTTGCGCTCAGTGATGTCCTGAAACAACACGGCGACCTGCCTGCGGCTGGCCGGCTCGATGCGAAATGCCGTCAATGCCAGATAGCGTCCGGTGGCCACCAACTCGCGCTCGAAGCGTACCGGCTCTCCGGTGCGCAATACCTTGCCGTAGAACTCGACCCAGCCATCGGCCTCTTCGCGTACCATCTCGCGCAGCTTCTTGCCCACCACATTGGCAATGCCGGCGTGATACTCATAAGCCGGGTTGGCTTCGATGTGAATGTAATCGCTCAGCGGTCCATGCGGGCCGTCAAAGAACTCGATGATGCAAAAGCCTTCATCCATCGCGTCGAACAGAAAACGATAACGCTCCTGAGATTGCGCCAGCGCGTATTCAGCCTCCCGACCACTGACGCTCAGGCGCTCTTTAAGCGAAGCGTTTTCCTGCTCCAGCGCAGACAACCGGCTCTGGAGATGTTGTAAATCTGTCGGGGTCACGGCGGCGGCACCTGCGGTTTTGGTTGTGCCGCTTTCCCGTCAGACAGGGCGGCACGAGCACGCTACGAGAAAAAGTGCCCGCTTGCAAAAATAATGGCATTTTGAACTCGAAAAACGCTGGCTTTCGACAAAATCACAGTGGGAGGTGGTTCTCAAGACAGCATGACGAATGACAGGCATTCGCCCGAGCAAGCATCTCCAGTTCGCGAGATCAGTTCTATTCCGGCACAGATGCCTGCAGACGCAACCATTGGTCCGCCACTTGCCCCATGCTTTTGGCCTCGCCATTCCTGATCCATGTCATGAACGACCGGTCGAACCTGAACGACGGCCCGCACTGTCCGATCATGAACCGCCTCACGTTCTGCGTATTCCGGTATCGGTTGTCCACGGCGGTATCGCGTGTAACAGGATCGGAGTGCCAGTCGAACGTCATGCCAAGCCCTGCTCTTCATATGAATGTCTGTACTTTATAGCGACAAATCCGTCAGGTTGCGAGCATGCGCATTGCCATCAATGGCAGGGCTTGCAGGTCATGCCATCCGTACAGCGCAAAACACGTCGACAGACCCTGTGCCTGCTGCATATCGTTTCTGAAGACAGCCCCGTCACTCCCCAGCAAATGGCACCAGCGACTCCAGCAGCCACGCCCCCGCTGGTCCCAGGCTGCGCTGGAATGACCAGATGACGTCTACCGCCGAGCGACGCGGCCAACCGGAGACCTTCAGCTCCTTCAACAGTCCGCCCGAATAGCGTGACACCAGCCAGCGTGGCAATGCCGACCAGCCAAAACCAAAGGCCGCCATGTCCATCAGCAACAGGTAATTGGGTGCCGACCAATGACGATGGCCGCTGGTAGGCAGATCATCGGTGGGAATGCTGTGCTCGACGAGCGTATTGAGGCGCAATGCGCGATGACGTGCCAGTTGTTGATAGTCAACGCGCTCCAGCGCGGCAAGCGGATGCGTATGCGAGACGAACAGGCCGAAGTCGGCACTTTCATCGATGGTTGCGTGACCGATTTCCGGTGGATAGCTGGCTTGCGCCGACAGCAGCCCCAGTGATGCCCTGCCCGACTGCACCAGGCTGATTGCATCACCGTGCTCGGCGAATACGCATTCCATCTCCAGGTCCGGAAAGCGCTGATCCAGCTCGGTCATCAGTCGCTCGAAATCGGCAAACTGGTTGGCATCCGACAGCACCAGCGTCAACCGCGGTTCAACCCCTGCCGAAAGCCGCGCGGCCGTACGGCGCAGGCGGTCAGAAGCGCACAGCAGGTCGTCGACACGGCCGAGCATGGCCCTCCCGGCTTCAGTCAGTACCGGTTGCCGCGATGAACGATCGAACAGCTCCAGCCCGAGATCGATCTCCAGCCGGGCAATCGCTTCACTGATGGTCGATTGACTCTTGCCCAGACGCCGTGCGGCCGCACTGAACGAACCCAGCGCGGCAATCTGGGCAAAGGCTTCCAGCGCTTCCGGCGAATAGCTCATGACATTCTCTTATCGGCTTTACCGATGGTATTGATTTTCAGCTTAACGCAAACACCGATGATAATGCTGCCACGAACCCAGTAAAGGACAACGTGATCATGAGCAAAAGCCAACAGCGAGCCGCCCGGAACGCCTCCGTCGCGCCCAAAACCCTGCGCGAGCGAGCGTTGCATGCAAGTCTGTTCGAAATCGGCGGTGTGATTCTGGTCGCACCGCTGCTGGCCTGGATCATGAACCACTCGCTGGTAATGATGGGTGCCATGACGGTGATGATTTCGACCGTCGCCATGCTCTGGAACATGGTCTACAACGCCCTGTTCGACCGACTGCGCAACCGATACGGATTGACCATGAGCCTGACGACCCGCGTCTTGCACGCAATGGGTTTCGAGGCCGGACTGATTCTGGCCGTCGTGCCGTTGGCCGCGTGGTGGCTGACGATCAGCCTGATGGAAGCATTCTGGCTGGACATCGGCCTGCTGCTGATGTTTCTGCCGTACACCCTGCTGTTCAACTGGGCCTACGACACATTGCGTGAGCGTATCGTGCAGCGGCGCGTGGCGAGGTGTGAGGCGCTTTGAACGCACCGATTCAGGCATCAGGTGCCTGAATGCACTGCATCAGCTTTCCTCACTGGATTATCCGGCCAGCTCCATTGCAAACTGTCTGTCACTGACCACAGGAAGGCTCTCTTCAATGACAACCGAAGTACTCAAACTGGCGGCGTTCAGCGATGGAGATCGCGGTGGCAATCCGGCAGGTGTCTGGATCGGCAATGCGTTACCCGATGATGCCGTCATGCAGCAGATTGCCGCCGACATTGGTTTTTCCGAAACAGCGTTCGCCGCGCCTGTCGAAGATGGCTGGCGGGTACGGTATTTCTCGCCGCTGGCAGAAGTGCCGTTTTGCGGGCACGCAACCATCGCCCTGGGGGCCGCGCTGGCCTCACAGCACGGCGATGGCGTGTTCAATCTGACGCTCAATCAGGCGAATATCACTGTCGAAGGCCATGCGCAAGGCGCTTTGACCTCGGCAGCGCTACAGTCGCCGGCGACGTTCAGCAAGCCGATCAGTGCGCAATTGCTTGAGCAAGCGCTGACGCTGTTCGGCTACACGCATGGCGATCTGGATGAGCGCATTGCGCCAGCACACATCAATGGCGGTGCCGGACACCTGGTACTGGCGCTGAACAGTCGTACCCGGCTCAAGGCCATGCGCTATGACCAGCAAGCGGGTCGAGAGCTGATGGTACGTGAAGGCTGGGCCACGATTCTGCTCCTGTGGGCCGAAACCGATCAGCTGTTCCACACCCGCAATCCGTTTGCCTTCGGTGGCGTCTACGAAGACCCGGCCACCGGCGCAGCCACAGCAGCGCTGGGCGGATATCTGCGCGATATCGGTTGGCCGCACGGCGGCTTGATAGACATTATTCAGGGCGAGGACATGGGCAGCCCGTCACGCCTGCGCGCCGAAATCCCTGAACAACCGGGGAGTTCGATCCGGGTGTCGGGGATGGCGCGTACCTTGTAGTCAACATCACGTCCTGAGCTTGCTGCCACCGATCGCCACGCCCAGTAACATCACGGCAACGATCATGAACGCCAGCTCAAGACTGCTGACATGCGCAATAAAACCGATTGCGGCAGGACCGATCAGAATCCCGGCGTAACCGACGGTGGTAATCGCCGGGATGGCCACGCTTTCCGGCATGGTTTTCTGTCGGCCGACTGCGCTGTAACAGACCGGCACGATGTTCGAACACCCCGCGCCTACCAACGCATAGCCCAGCAGCGCCGCCTGCCAGGCCGGGACCAACGTGGCAACCGCCAGGCCCGCCGCCGCACATAAACCGCCCAGGATGATGACCCGATTGGAACCGACCCGCCGGACGATGGCGTCACCAGACAGCCGCCCCAGCGTCATGGTCATGGCAAAGACTGCGTAGCCAAGCCCGGCATAGGACGCTTCGACAC
>NZ_LJPW01000139.1 GCF_001400735.1 Pseudomonas caricapapayae | reverse complement strand
GCGTAATATTCCAGCACGTCGGCGCCGGTCACGATATCCACGAAGCGGGTTTCGGAGATGGCCTTGCCGGTGTCCAGCGTTTCCAGAGCCGCCAGTTCATCGTTGCGCTCACGCAGAATGTCGACGGCACGACGCAGAATCCGCGAACGCTCGACGGCAGTCATCGCAGCCCAGATTTTCTGGCCTTTTTCAGCAGCCACGACTGCGCGCTCGACGTCGTCTTTGCCGGCGCGCTGGATCTGCGCCAGTACTTCGCCGTTCGCCGGGTTGATGGCGTCGAAGGTTTCGGGATTGCTGGCATCGACATAACCGCCATCGATGTAAAGTTTCTGCAGTTCAAAACGGGCCATAAAGTCCTCGCAAATTCAGTGGGGGGCGATGACTGATCTCAGTGTGCCGGAAACATTGGGCAACACGCGTGTCCAGTCGTTCGGCAAGCAGGCTTCGAAAGCGCTCAGCCTGCCGATTTCGCCAATTGAAAATCCATGTATTCGTAGGCGATCCGTTGCGCTTGCTCAGTGTCGAATGCATCGCCTGACAGTGCGCCTCTCAACCACAGCCCGTCGATCAGGGCTGCCAGTCCGCGAGCGGCGCTGCGTGCCTGTTCCAGTGGCAAGGTACGGCGGAACTGACAGCACAGGTTCGAATACAAACGGTGGTCGTTGATACGCTGCAAACGATGCAGCGAAGGGTGATGCATGCTGGTCGCCCAGAAGGCCAGCCAGGTTTTCATGGCCGGGCCGCTGACCTGGCTGGCGTCGAAGTTGCCTTCGATAATCACTTGCAGATGAGCCCTGGGACTGTCTTCGGTCAGCGCCTGCCGACGCTCGCGGACGTTCTGGATCAAGGCGTTCATCAGGTGCCGCATCGTGGCAGCTATCAGACCGTTCTTGTCCTGGAAATAGTGACTGATGATGCCGTTGGAGACGCCCGCCAGTCGCGCAATCAAGGCGATGCTGGCATCGCCCATACCGACCTGATCGACCGCAGTGAGCGTGGCCTGGATCAGTTGTTGGCGGCGGATGGGTTGCATTCCGACCTTGGGCATTGGCGCAAATCTCCCGATGTCTGCAGTGATCGTTGTACCAAAGTGGTGACGTCAGTCTAAAGTTTTTTTATTGAACGATCAATCAATAAAAAATCAGCGACGCGTTTTCACTGCTTGGCCAGCAGCCTGAATCCCTCTGACCATCGCTCGGCGGCACGCCATAAATCTGTGACGCGGAGCGTCACGCAAGGCATTCCCACACTGGAGCGTGCGGAGCGATGGCCCCGTAACTATCGTGCCGACGCTCTGCGTCCTGTCCTCAGCGCCTGAAGGCTCAGTCCTGCAATACCGCCTCCGCCAACTCATCGATAGCTTCCTGCCTTTCGCCCTGATTAGGCCTGGGCTGCGGGTTGAGCGTCGACCATTGCGGGTGGGCGCGGGCGCGTGACAGGGGCTCGGGAATTTTGCCTTTGCGCCAGGTCTTGTCCTGCGGTGTGGTCAATTCCATGCTGTGCAGGGCTGCGTGACCTCTGACACCCAGCGCCAGCAGCAAGTGGCGCTGACGCAGGGCGAGCAGACGCAGTACCGCATCGTCGACGGTCAGTTCTCTGCGCCCCTTGAGCTTGCCCAGCAACCGGCCTCCGTAGCTGCGCGCCGTGGATAACGCCCCCCCTGCAATCGCCCCGACCAACGCCGCCGCGCCCAGCGTCACGCCGCCGACCATCAGGTCGACCCCTGCCCCGGCCGCAGCGCCAGCGGCCACGCCGCCACCAACGCGCACGCCCATCAATTTGAGGGTTTCCGGATTGAACAGGTCATCCCCCCAACGGCCGTCCATCAACGGTAAATCGCTGCTGGTAACATCGCCCTTGCGAAACGCATACAGCTTGAGCAGCGCCTCGACACTCTGCTGCTCGCGCCGCCGGACAGCCTCACGCAAGGCCTCCACCGCCTGCTGCTCATGCTCTGGCGTGGTCTCGACGCTGCGCCGACAGGCCGCACAGTCAATCAACAACTCGGCGATGAGACGCGCCGCGCTGTGCTTTCTGGCGCGACGTTGCTTCTCTTGATCTTCAATCAAACGCTCGAGCCGAGGCCGCGCGCTTTCCAGCAGCAACGCCAGGCTTTCATACAGACGACGGCCGCCGTCTTCCGGCGGTGCCACGCTGTCGAAACGCACCAGCGCATGCAGGCCCAGACGTGAAAGTGCTTCTCGCCACTCGGGCTCACGGTGCTGCTGCGCACTGACAAAATTCAGAACCGGCAGCAGCGGCTTGCCGCAGCTCGCCAGTACCGCCAGCTCGTCACGGTATTTGGCCAGCACCGGCTCACGCGCATCGATCACATACAGACCGGCATCCGAACCGAGCAACTGGCGCATGACCTTGGCCTCTTGCTCGAAGCGCTGCCGTGCTTCGCTACCCTCCAGAAAACGCGCCAGCCGCGCCGGGCCATCCAGGCGCTCGCCGGGACGGTCGAGGCGCTCCAGATAATCGAGCAGCGCGATGGCGTCTTCCAGACCGGGCGTGTCGTACAGCTCGACCACGGCCTGACCGTCCACAGAAAGGCGTGCGCCCTCGACATGCCGAGTAGTGCTGGGCCGGTGTGACACTTCGCCGAAGCTGACATCGCCGGTCAGGGTGCGCAGCAGCGAAGTCTTGCCGACGTTGGTATGACCGACGACCGCCAGCTTGATTGCGCGAGTGCCGTCTGCTTCAGTCATGGCCTGTCTCCAGCCAGTTCAAGGGCACAGTGTCGGCGTGCGGCAACTGCAATTGATCCAGCGCGACGTGCCAGTCGCCCAAACGCTCCGAATCAAGCGTCTGCCCGGCAGGCGCGGGCAACAGCCAGATGCGCGTTGCTCCGGCGCAGCGCGCCAGTTCGGCGATCAGCGCCAGGCTGCCGCGGTCCGGCGAGCGGCGCGGATCACACGCGATCACCATGCGCGAAGGCGGGAACCGGGTCAGTTGCTCCAGCAGCTTGTGGCGCGATTCACGGCTGTCGAGAATGCCTGCATCGGCCACACCGGGCGGTAGCTCGGGCGGCCAGAACTGCTGATCATCCAGCTCGATTGCCACCAGCAGCGCGCCGTTGCTTTCGGTTGCTCCTGCGCTGGACTGCACCTGATGCAGCGCAGCAGGCTCGGCATCGTTGACGCCCAAACGCTCGCTGCTGGGCATCAGGCGCTCACGCAATTCAAGGTATTGAGGTAAATCAAGGTCAAGGCTCAGCGCTGCCCGCCTCTGCTTCCAGCGCCACAGACAGAAGCCGGCCAGCAGCAGACGCGGCACGATGCCGTAGACCAGCAACACACCCACCAGCCACGCAGCCCAGGCCTGGCGGGCACTCTCGATACTCAAAGCGCCATTGCCGCTGGCGCGAATCATGGTTTCGTCCGGCACGCTGAAGCCCAGCCAGGCTGGCACCGTACTGAGGGCCTGGGTCAGGCTGACAAAGGTGTCGCCGCTCAAAATAGTGGTTTCCCAGACGAATCCATAACGCCGGGTTGCCATCAGCATTAACAGCACCGCCAGCGCACTGAACAGCGCCAGCAGCCACAGGCTGTGCACCACCAGCCCCAGCACCCAGCGGTTCAGGCGCTTACGCTGCAGCAGCAGGATCAGAGCAGGTGCGAGTTGCGCGGCCTGCGCATCACGGGCGAGCTTTTCACTCAGCCACAGCCATAACCGGCCCAATCCGGTATTGCTGCGTCCAGCGAAGATCAGCCCCAGCGTCCAGGTCAGCAACAGCACCAGGTTCAGCCCAAGCAAACTGCCCAACGCCCAGAACACGTTGACCGGGGCCTGCCCGTCGCCCATTGCAGCGAACGCCAGGCCTGCGCCACTGATGAGCGCGAGCATCGCCAGTGCAATGATTGCCAGCCGCGCACCCTGCTTCCAGCGGTGCAATGCGCCGAGCATGCCGTCACGCTCTGCCAACCCGAGGGCGCGATGGGTAAGGCGGGCAGTCAGATCGCCCCCGGCAGCGCGGGCACGGCGATTGGCGTCCTGATCGTCCAGCGCGCCAGCCTGTTGTTCACGCAGGCGCACGGCTTCGGTCAGCCAGAGGGTATCGAGTGGGGTCAATACAGTCACACAGTGTCTCTTGATTGAATTCAGCGGCGAGCATAACCGCTGTCATGGGACTGAGCACGGCGTGTGTCAGTTCATTCGCCTGCCCCGTGACCTCTGATATCCTCGCGGCATGAAAACTCACCTCCCCCTCAGCCTGATTGCCGCCCTTGGTGAAAACCGAGTGATCGGCGTCGAAAACTCCATGCCCTGGCATTTGCCGGGGGATTTCAAATATTTCAAGGCAACGACGCTCGGCAAGCCGATCATCATGGGCCGCAAGACCTGGGATTCGCTCGGTCGTCCGCTACCCGGTCGTTTGAATCTGGTGGTCAGCCGCCAGACCGGCCTGCAGCTTGAAGGCGCCGAAGTCTTCGCCTCGCTGGACGCCGCAGTCGTGCGTGCCGAACAGTGGGCGCAGCAACAGGGCGTGGACGAGCTGATGCTGATCGGCGGCGCTCAGCTTTACGCTCAGGCCCTTGATCGGGCAGATCGTCTCTACCTGACTCGCGTCGCACTGAGCCCGGAAGGCGACGCGTGGTTTCCTGAGTTCGACAAGGCGCAATGGACGCTGGTGTCCACTGCCGAAAACGCCGCCATCGACGACAAGCCTGCTTACAATTTTGAAGTCTGGGAACGCACCTGATCGCTGTTTTCAGTGCAACAACGGTTGCCCACAAAAAACTGCAACAAAAGTGTCGCTTTTGGTTTTAGCGTCGCAAACAAAGGGGCAAACGACGTCTTTAGGCCTTTTTCGGGTCGCTGACGTACTTTTGCCTTCACAATATTTTGTTACGGTCTGCCCCTTCGTTTTTATGACAAGGGGAAATCGCCTATGAAAATCGCGCCAAAACTGCTGGCTGCCGCACTCTGTGCCGGGCTTGCCAGCCAGTCCTTTGCTGCCACTGAATTGAAGCACTGGCCTGAGCCCGCCGCCAAGGCGCTCGACGCGATGATTGCCGCCAACGCCAACAAGGGCAACTACGCGGTCTTTGACATGGACAACACCAGCTACCGCTTCGACCTTGAAGAGTCGCTGCTGCCGTACATGGAAAACAAAGGGCTGATTACCCGCGAAACGCTCGATCCTTCCTTGAAACTCATCCCTTTCAAAGACACCGCCGAACACAAGGAAAGCCTGTTCAGTTACTACTACCGTCTTTGCGAAATAGACGACATGGTCTGCTACCCGTGGGTCGCGCAGGTGTTTTCCGGCTTTACGCTGCAGGAGCTGAAAGGCTACGTCGATGAGTTGATGGCCCTGAAAAAGCCGATCCCTGCGACCTATTACGACGGCGATACCGTCAAGCAGCTCAATGTCGAGCCGCCACGTGTATTCACTGGCCAGACCGAGCTGTACAACAAGCTGATGGAGAACGGCATCGAGGTCTACGTGATGACCGCAGCGTCCGAAGAGCTGGTGCGCATGGTCGCCGCCGATCCCAAGTACGGTTACAACGTCAAACCGCAGAATGTGATAGGCGTCACCACGCTGCTGAAAGACCGCAAGACCGGCGAGCTGACCACTGCCCGCAAGCAGATCACCGCCGGCAAATACGATGCGAAAAGCAACATGGGTCTGGAACTGACGCCTTACCTGTGGACCCCGGCCACCTGGATGGCCGGTAAGCAGGCGGCGATTCTGACCTACATCGACCAGTGGAAAAAACCGGTGCTGGTTGGCGGCGATACCCCGACCAGCGACGGCTACATGCTGTTTCACAGCGTCGATGTGAGCAAGGGCGGCGTGCACTTGTGGATCAACCGCAAAGACAAGTACATGACCCAGTTGAACGGCATGATCAAGGACAACGCCGAAGCCCAGGCCAAAGAGAAGTTGCCGGTCACGGCTGACAAGAACTGGGTAATCGTCAAGCCGGACGAAATTCAATAAGAGGCGGGATACGCTTTCTGTTGCAGGGTCGTGCCCGAGGGACCGGGCACGAACTGCCTGTTCAGTCGATCTTTTCGAACTTCAGATCCCAGACGCCGTGGCCGAGCTTTTCGCCACGGCGCTCGAACTTGGTAATCGGGCGTTCGGCCGGGCGGGGTACGTACTGGTTGTCGTCGGCCTGATTGCGATAACCGGGCGCTACGCTCATCACTTCCAGCATGTATTCCGCGTACGGCCCCCAATCGGTGGCCATGTGGAACACACCGCCAACCTTCAACTTGCTGCGTACCAATGCTGCAAACTCGGGCTGCACGATGCGGCGCTTGTGGTGACGGCTCTTGTGCCACGGATCCGGGAAGAACAGCATCAGGCGATCAAGGCTGTTATCCGCGATGCAACGGTTGAGCACTTCAATGGCGTCACAATCGTAGACGCGTACATTGGTCAGCCCCTGGGTCAGCACGCCATTGAGCAGCGCGCCCACGCCAGGAGAATGCACCTCGACACCGATGAAATCGTGCTCGGGAGCCGCTGCCGCCATTTCCAGCAACGAGTGGCCCATGCCAAAACCGATCTCCAGAGTGCGCGGTGCAGAACGACCGAATACCTGATCGAAATCCACCGGCGCCTCAGTCAGAGAAAGGCCATACAAGGGGCGGCCCTGATCAAGGCCGCGCTGCTGACCTTCGGTCATGCGACCGGCGCGCATCACGAAACTCTTGATGCGGCGGTGCGGGCGCTCTTCGCCCTCTTCTACAGCAGGCGACTCTGGGTGCGGTACGTGCGAATCAGTCATCAACGGGCTCTTACTTGATCAGGCCATCCAGCGGCGAAGACGCGCTGGCATAGAGTTTTCGTGGCATACGCCCGGCAAGGTAGGCCAGACGACCAGCAATTACAGCGTGCTTCATGGCTTCGGCCATCATGACCGGCTGCCGGGCATGGGCGATGGCCGAGTTCATCAACACGGCTTCACAGCCCAGCTCCATCGCGATAGTGGCGTCGGACGCGGTGCCGACACCGGCATCGACCAGCACAGGCACTTGGGTTTCTTCAAGAATGATCTGCAGGTTGTACGGGTTGCAGATCCCCAGCCCGCTGCCGATCAGTCCGGCCAGCGGCATGATCGCGATACAGCCGATTTCCGCCAGCTGGCGGGCGATGATCGGGTCATCGCTGGTGTAAACCATTACGTCAAAACCGTCCTTGACCAGGATCTCGGCGGCCTTGAGCGTTTCGATCACATTCGGGAACAGGGTTTTCTGGTCGGCCAGCACTTCGAGCTTGACCAGATTGCGGCCGTCGAGCAGTTCCCGCGACAGGCGGCAGGTACGCACAGCCTCGGTCGCATCGAAGCAGCCAGCAGTATTCGGCAGAATCGTGTAGCGGTCGGGTGGCAGTACGTCCAGCAGGTTTGGCTCACCCGGGTTCTGGCCCAGGTTGGTGCGACGTACGGCCACGGTGACGATCTCGGCACCCGAGGCCTCGATGGCCAGACGGGTCTGTTCCATATCGATGTACTTGCCGGTGCCTACCAACAGGCGCGACTCGAAGGTCCGACCGGCCAGAACGAAAGGCTTGTCGCTGCGAACATTGCTCATCGGAAATCCTCATTACGGGCAGATTGGGGGTGGGCGCAGTGCGAATTGCCGACTAGCCGCCACCAATGGCATGAACCACTTCGACCTGATCGCCCTCACGCAGGACGGCTGTCACATGCTGGCTGCGCGGCACGATATCCAGGTTCAGCTCCACCGCAACCCGGCGTCCGGCAAGGTCCAGGCGGGTCAGTAATGCCGCGACGGTTTCACCATCGGGCAATTCAAAGGGTTCACCGTTCAACTGAATGTGCATGCGGGAGCAGCCATCATTTTTAGGGGGCGAGCATTCTAGCCCGATCAGCCGGTATGACCAAGGCAAAGCCACGCCATTCGTCTCAAGCACGGCCTGCCGTTCAAGCCTTCACTCAAGGAGCAGAACCCAGCCTCCAGGCCGCCAGCCCCAGCATCGACCAGCCGAACAGAAATGCCAGGCCACCGAACGGGGTGACGATGCCCAGCTTGCTGAACCCGGTGAGGGTCAAGGCATAGAGGCTGCCGGAAAACAGCAGAATACCGACTGCGAAGGAAAACCCGGCCCAGGTGATCAAGCGGCCGGGGATGTGCGTTGCCAGTATCGCCACGCCCAGCAGAGCCAACGCGTGAATCAGTTGATAAAGCACGCCTGTGTGAAACACCGCCAGGTACTCGGCACTCAAGCGCTCCTTGAGACCGTGCGCCGCAAATGCGCCCAAGGCCACACCCGTAAAGCCGAAGAACGCGGCAAGCATCAAAAAGCTACGAAGCATCAGGAACTCCAGTGAAAAATCGTCGAAAGGCGCAGGGTCTGTATAATGGCCCGCTCAACGGGTTCGGCCAAGCCATCTCTATGCTGCAGTCTATTCTTCGTCGCATCGTCAAAGCCCTGCTGTGGTTCGCCGCGAGCAGTGTTTTCGTGGTTTTGATCCTGCGCTGGGTACCGCCACCGGGTACGGCGCTGATGGTCGAGCGCAAGGTCGAATCCTGGGTCGACGGCGAGCCCATCGACCTGCAACGCGACTGGGAGCCGTGGGACAAAATTTCCAATAACCTGAAAATCGCGGTCATTGCTGGCGAAGACCAGAAGTTTGCCGAGCATTGGGGCTTTGACGTCGATGCGATTCAGGCCGCCATTCTGCACAACGAGCAAGGCGGTTCTATTCGCGGGGCCAGCACGTTGAGCCAGCAGGTGTCGAAAAATCTGTTCCTGTGGTCCGGCCGCAGCTACCTGCGCAAGGGGCTGGAAGCGTGGTTCACCCTGCTTATCGAGCTGCTGTGGTCCAAGGAGCGCATCCTTGAGGTGTACCTGAACAGCGTTGAATGGGACGAAGGCGTGTTCGGGGCCCAGGCTGCGGCGCAGCATCACTTCCGCACCAATGCCAGCGCGCTTTCTGCCCAACAGGCCAGCTACCTGGCTGCCGTCCTCCCCAACCCTCGCCAATGGAGCGCCAGCCACCCGAGCAGTTACGTGTCTCGCCGTGCAGGCTGGATTCGTCAGCAAATGCGTCAGTTGGGTGGTGATGAATACCTGCAGGGGTTGAACAGCAGCCGGAGATGGTGAGGGCTTGACGCGCGCTCCGCGTCGCATAGAGGACGCAGAGCGCCGCACGATAGCTGATACACAACCAAAAACGCCCCGATCATCTCGGGGCGTTTTTCGTCCGGGTAGCCTTACGCGGCTATCGACGTCTTGAGCTTGTTCATCGCGCTTTTTTCCAGCTGACGAATACGCTCGGCAGAGACGTTGTACTTCTGCGCCAGGTCGTGCAGCGTGGCTTTTTCCTCTGCCAGCCAACGCTGGTAGAGAATGTCACGGCTGCGTTCGTCGAGCACATCCAGCGCCTGATGCAGATTGGCGGTGGAGTTGTCGGTCCAGTCGGAGTCTTCCAGTTGACGCGCCGGGTCGTAGCGGTGGTCTTCCAGGTAATTGGCCGGCGACTGAAAGGCGCTGTCGTCATCCGCTTCGGCAGCCGGGTCAAAGGCCATGTCGTGGCCCGTCAGACGGCTTTCCATTTCACGGACTTCACGCGGCTCGACGCCAAGGCTTTCTGCGACGCGATGGACTTCATCGTTGTTCAGCCAGGCCAGACGCTTCTTCTGGCTGCGCAGGTTGAAGAACAGCTTGCGCTGCGCCTTGGTCGTGGCGACCTTGACGATACGCCAGTTGCGCAGGATGAACTCGTGAATCTCGGCCTTGATCCAGTGCACGGCAAAAGAAACCAGACGCACGCCCATTTCCGGGTTGAAGCGCTTCACGGCCTTCATCAGGCCGACGTTGCCTTCCTGGATCAGGTCAGCCTGAGCCAGACCGTAACCCGAATAACTGCGCGCGATGTGCACGACGAAGCGCAGGTGAGCGAGGACCATTTGTCGGGCCGCGTCCAGATCCTGCTCATAGTAGAGACTCTCAGCCAGTTCACGCTCCTGCTCGGGCGTCAGCAAGGGGATGCTGTTGACCGTGTGCACATAGGCCTCAAGGTTCGCACCCGGGACTAAAGCATAAGCAGGTTGCAAAGAAGTGGTCATACGAAAAAACCTCCAGCGCACATGTGATGTGCAGTTCAGCACTAGCCAGATTGACCCGGAACCGCTAACCAAGTTCCTTGATTTTCAGAGGCCAGTCTGGTGAAACAATAATTTGGCTCTATCGGGGTGCCAGCTCACGCAAGTGGCGGGCGACCGCAATCCAGGCACCGATATACCCTAACAGAACCGCTCCAAGCAAGAGCGAAAGACCATCGCCCATCGGAACGCCAGCCAGCGCGAAGTCACTTCCATAGAGACCCGCCAGCCCGACGACCGCTCCGTTCAGCCAGTTCAGGCCATAAGCCAGAACGCCCCAGGACAGGATTCCTGCCCCGAAACCATACAGCGCGCCCATATAGAGGAAGGGCCTGCGTACGTAACTGTCAGTGCCACCCACCAGCTTGATGACTTCGATTTCAGTACGGCGGTTTTCAATGTGTAAACGTATTGTGTTACCAATTACTAACAGCAAAGCCGAGACCAGCAGAACCGTCAAGCCGAAGACGAACCGATCACCCAGCTTGAGGATAGCGGCCAGCCTTTCGACCCAGACCAGATCGAGTTGCGCCTGCTCGACTTTAGGCAGTTCCGCCAAACGCGTGCGCAAGGCTTCCAGTGCAGGCTTGTCGACCTCATCCGGGGTTACCAGCACCACGCCCGGGAGCGGGTTTTCCGGCAATTCCTTGAGTGCTTCGCCCAGCCCGGACTGCTGCTTGAACTCACCCAGCGCTTGTTCGCTGCTGATGTACTCAGCGTCTGCCACGCCGGGCATCGACTTGATCTCGTCACGTAAGCGAGTGCCATCAGCGGTACTTGCATCCATTTTCAGGTAGATGGAAATCTGCGCTGCGCGCTGCCATGAACCGCCCAGGCGCTCGACATTGCTCAACAGCAACGACAAGCCCATCGGCAGGCTCAAGGCAATCGCCATAACCAGGCAAGTGAAGAAGCTGCCAATGGGTTGCTTGCCCAGACGTCGCAGGCTGTCCACCAGACTGGACCGATGGCTTTCCAGCCAGGCCGACAACAACGCGTTGAAATCCGGGCCGTCATCATCGTGATCGTGGCGCTGCTTTTTCTTTTTCGGCGGCACTGGATCGGCGGCTTTGGGCGCAACGCGCTCCGACACCTTGGGGCTGCGTGTAGCACTCATACTCCGGCCTCCCCGTCACCGATCAGACGACCGCGCTGCAGGGTCAGCATGCGATGGCGCATGCGGGCGATCAAGGCAAGGTCGTGACTGGCAATCAGCACGCTGGTCCCCAGCCGGTTAATATCTTCAAACACACCCATGATTTCCGCTGCAAGGCGTGGATCGAGGTTACCAGTCGGTTCATCGGCCAGCAGCAGGGCCGGGCGATGAACAATGGCGCGGGCGATCCCGACACGCTGTTGCTGCCCCGTGGAAAGATCACCTGGATACAGCTCGGCCTTGTCGGACAGTGCCACGCGCTCGAGGGCCGAATCGACCCGCTTGGCGATCTCGGGTTTGGACAGGCCGAGGATCTGCAAGGGCAATGCGATGTTGTTGAACACCGTGCGATCAAACAGCAGTTGATGGTTCTGGAACACCACGCCGATCTGACGACGCAGAAACGGGATCTGTGCGTTGCTGATCTGCCCAAGGTCCTGACCGGCCAGCATCAGCTTGCCGGTGGTCGGACGCTCCATGGCCAGCAACAGGCGCAGCAGGGTGCTTTTACCTGCACCGGAATGACCCGTGACGAACAGAAATTCGCCGCGACGTACTCGAAAGCTCAGTTCATGCAGCCCGACATGTCCATTCGGGTAGCGCTTACCGACCTGCTCGAATCGAATCATGAACGCTCCCGCTCCGCAAACAGTGCCTGAACAAAAGGTTCGGCCTCAAAGGTACGCAGATCATCGATACCTTCACCGACGCCGATATAGCGAATCGGCAAGCCGAACTGCTTGGCCAGGGCGAAAATCACGCCGCCCTTGGCGGTGCCATCCAGCTTGGTCAGCGCCAGCCCGGTCAGCGTGACCGTCTGGTTGAATTGCCTGGCCTGGTTGATAGCGTTCTGTCCGGTGCCTGCGTCGAGGACCAGCAACACCTCATGGGGGGCGTCGGCGTCCAGCTTGCCGATCACACGGCGAACCTTCTTCAACTCCTCCATCAGGTTGTCTTTGGTGTGCAGACGGCCGGCAGTGTCGGCGATCAGCACGTCGATACCGCGAGCCTTGGCGGCCTGCACAGCATCGAAGATGACCGAAGCAGAGTCGGCACCGGTGTGCTGGGCGATGACCGGTATGTGATTACGCTCACCCCAGACCTGCAATTGCTCGACGGCTGCAGCGCGGAACGTGTCACCCGCCGCCAGCATGACTTTCTTGCCTTCCAGTTGCAGCTTCTTGGCCAGCTTGCCGATGGTCGTGGTCTTGCCCGCACCATTGACGCCGACTACCAGAATCACGAACGGCTTGTGTTCGGACTTGATGACCAGGGGCTGCTCGACAGGCTTGAGCATCGCGGCCAGCTCGCCCTGCAACGAGGTGTACAGCGCCTGGGCATCGGTCAGCTGCTTGCGGGCGACTTTCTGGGTCAGGCTCTGAATGATGACCGACGTGGCTTCAACGCCGACATCTGCCGTCAGCAGGCGGGTTTCGATTTCTTCAAGCAGGTCATCATCGATAGCTTTCTTGCCCAGAAAAAGGCTGGCCATGCCTTCACCGATGCTGGCGCTGGTTTTCGACAACCCCTGCTTGAGGCGCGCGAAGAAACCGACTTTGGCGGCTTCAGGCTCTTGTACCGGGACCGGGGCTGGGACCGCAGGCACCTCCGGAACAGCTTGCACAGGCTGTGGCACTGCCTGCGCAACGACTGGCTCCGGTGCAGGCCGGACCAGCACAGGCTCAGGAATATCGACCGGCACGATATCGACTGCGGGTTCCGATGCGACGGGCACAGGTGCTGTGGTTGCGGGTGCGGGTGCGGGTGCGGGTGCGGGTGCGGGTGCGGGTGCAGCATGACTCTGCGCTGGAATAGGCGGAGTAACATGCGGCTCGCGCTCGTCACTCAGTGCTACCGGCTCTTCAGTTACCGGCAAGGTCAGCCAGGGCTGAGGCGACGGCGCACCAGGCTCGACAGGGGCTTGCGGCGCAGGTGCAGCCGCCTGGGCGGTGCTCCCGGATGCGGATTGCGAGGCAACAGGAGGCTCAACCTGCGGCGTTGTCACAACCTGGTCAGGGACCGGATCGGGTTGCGTCGGGGATGATTCTTGCGGCGCTGGCTCGGTTTGCTGCGGTTTCTTGCGCAGCCACCCGAACAGGCCTTTCTTCTCTCCAGCCTCGGCTGGGGTCTTCTTGTCGTCGTTGGAACCAAACATGGAGGACGGCTATCTCAAGGTTGCGGGACGCCAGAGGGCGACCCGGAAAAATTCTGACATGCAAAACAGACTGCGTTTAGGACTTCTTGTTCACTCAACGGCCGCTTGTCCAGCTACCTTTACCTGCGTTTCAGACAGGTTTCACTCGCAATTGGCCAGTGAAGGCTGTCTCTGAAGCAAACGGATCAGTATCCTAACACCCCCGCGCCCGCCGACGCTAAGTTCACGCGGGCCGTTCTACAGGTTCAAACTACGAATGAATGCTTTAGCCCGCCGCGCCGCAGGCCTGCTGCTCAGCACAGTTTGTCTGCCTTTGACAGCATTGGCTGCCGATCCGCAACCGACCCATGAATTTACCCTCGACAATGGCCTGAAGGTTATTGTCCGCGAAGACCACCGCGCCCCGGTGGTGGTTTCGCAGATCTGGTACAAGGTCGGCTCCAGCTACGAAACGCCGGGCCAGACCGGCCTGTCCCACGCGCTTGAACACATGATGTTCAAAGGCAGCAGCAAGACCGGCCCGGGTGAATCCTCGCTGATTCTGCGCGATCTGGGCGCTGAAGAGAATGCGTTCACCAGCGATGACTACACCGCCTACTATCAGGTGCTGGCCCGTGATCGCCTGAGCGTCGCGCTGGAACTGGAAGCCGATCGCATGGCCACCCTGAAATTGCCTGCCGACGAATTCAGCCGCGAGATTGAAGTCATCAAGGAAGAGCGCCGTCTGCGCACCGATGACAAGCCGATAGGCAAGGCGTTCGAGCGCTTCAAGGCAATGGCCTACCCCGCCAGCGGCTACCACACGCCGACCATTGGCTGGATGGCGGACCTGGAACGCATGAAGGTTGAAGAGCTGCGCCACTGGTACGAATCCTGGTATGCGCCGAACAACGCAACGCTGGTGGTGGTCGGTGATGTGCAGCCGGACGAAGTCAAAGCCCTGGCAGAACGCTTCTTCGGGCCGGTCCCGCGCCGCGACATACCGCCTTCGAAAAAGCCACTGGAACTGGCAGAGCCGGGTGAGCGCAAGATCACCCTGCACGTCAAGACCCAACTGCCCAGCCTGATTTACGGCTTCAATGTGCCGAGCGTCGCGACCGCTGAAGATCAGCGTTCGGCAAACGCCCTGCGCCTGATTGCAGCACTGCTCGACGGCGGTTACAGCGCACGCATCCCCTCACGCCTGGAACGTGGCGAAGAACTGGTCTCCGGCGCCTCGTCGCGCTATGACGCCTTTGCTCGCGGCGACAGCCTGTTCATGATCAGCGCCACACCCAACCAGCAGAAGAAGAAGACCCTGGCCGATGTAGAAGCCGGTATCTGGCGTCTGCTCGATGAGCTGAAAACCAAGGCACCGTCCGCAGAGGAACTCGAGCGCGTGAGAGCCCAGGTCATTGCCGGCGTGGTCTATGAGCGCGACTCGATCACCAGCCAGGCAACCATGATCGGAGAACTGGAAACCGTCGGCCTGTCCTGGAAGCTGATGGACAACGAGCTGGAAGCGCTGCAGAGCGTGACCCCGCAAGACATCCAGAAGGCTGCCAACACTTATTTCACCCGTGAGCGCCTCAGCGTTGCACACGTTCTGCCTGAGGAGAAAGCCAAATGATCACGCGCAATGCTCCACGTCATGCGCTGCTTGGCCTGATCCTGGCCGGTTCGCTCGGTGCCCTTGTCGCCCTGCCAGCCGCTGCCGACACTGCCACACCTGCCGAGCCGGGCGCTCCGGCGCTGGGCAGCAACCTGCAAACCCTCAAGGAACTGGACGGCAAGGCTCCGGCCCGTCGCGCCCTGAATATCCAGACCTGGAACACCGCCGAGGGCGCCAGGGTGCTGTTCGTGGAGTCCCGCGAATTGCCGATGTTCGACATGCGCCTGACATTTGCCGCAGGCAGTAGCCAGGACCAGAAATCCCCCGGCATTGCCCTGCTGACCAACGCCATGCTCAACGAAGGCATCAAAGGCAAGGACGTCAGCGCCATCGCTCAGGGTTTCGAAGGTCTGGGAGCCGACTTCAGCAACGGTTCCTACCGCGACATGGCCGTGACGTCCCTGCGCAGCCTGAGTGCTGCCGACAAACGCGACCCCGCCCTGAAGCTGTTCAGCGAAGTCGTGGGCAAACCCACCTTCCCTGCCGACTCTCTGGCGCGCATCAAGAACCAGTTGATCGCCAGTTTCGAGAGCCAGAAGCAGAACCCCGGCGCTATCGCCAGCAAGGAACTGTTCAACCGTCTGTACGGCGACCATCCCTACGCTCACCCGAGCGAGGGTGACGCCAAGAGCATCAACGCCATTACTCTGGCTCAGCTCAAGGCTTTCCACGCCAAAGGCTATGCGGCTGGTAACGCAGTGATCGCACTGGTGGGCGACCTGTCGAGAGACGAAGCACAAGCCGTCGCCGCCCAGGTATCCGCCTCGCTGCCCAAAGGCCCGGCCCTGGCCAAAGTCGCCGACCCTGTCGAACCCAAGGCAGGTGCCACGCACATCGAGTTTGCATCCAACCAGACCCACCTGATGCTCGCGCAACTGGGCATCGACCGCAACGATCCGGATTACGCGGCGCTGACCGTGGGTAACTCGGTGCTGGGCGGTGGCGGCTTTGGCAGCCGACTGATGACCGAAGTGCGGGAAAAACGTGGCCTGACCTACGGTGTCTCGTCCGGTTTCACCGCCATGCAGGTTGCCGGACCGTTCATGATCGGCCTGCAAACGCGTGCGGAAATGAGTGAAAACACCCTCAAACTGGTGCAGGACATCGTTCGCGACTTCCTCGCCAACGGCCCGACCCAGAAAGAAGTCGACGATGTGAAACGCGAACTGACCGGTAGCTTCCCGCTGACCGCCGCCAGTAATTCGGCCATCGTCGGCCAACTGGGTGCCATCGGCTTCTATAACCTGCCGCTGACCTACCTTGAAGACTACATGGCCGCTGCCCAGAGCGTGACCGTCGAACAGGTGAAAGCGGCGATGAGCAAGCATCTGAGCGCCGACAAGATGGTCATTGTCACCGTTGGCCCGACCGTGGAGCAAAAACCACTGCCAGCGCCCACCGACAAGCCCGCCCGCCAACCTGCAGGGGTCCCGGAACACTGATGGCCAATCCACGTCCGAAGGGCCATAACGGCCTGGGTCAGCTTCGTATCATCGGCGGAGAATGGGGCAGCCGCAGGCTGACCTTCCCCGACGCCCCCGGCCTGCGCCCGACGCCTGATCGCGTGCGCGAGACCCTGTTCAACTGGCTGGCCCCCTATATTGCCGGAGCCAGAGTGCTGGACGTCTTCACCGGCAGCGGCGCGCTGTATTTCGAAGCCCTGTCCCGAGGTGCCAGCATGGGCCTGGCACTGGACAGCAACGCGGCGGCCATCGCCAGCCTGCGCCAGAACCTCAACGCACTGAACTGCACCAGTGGCCAGGTCTCGCAGACTGACGCCCTGCGCCATCTGGAAACCGCCGCTGCATCGCCCTTCGACGTGGTCTTTCTCGACCCGCCCTTCCATCAGGGCCTGCTGGCTTCAGCCTGCAACCTGCTGGAAAGCCACGGCTGGCTGGCAGATACCGCCTGGATCTACACCGAAAGCGAGACACCGCCATCGACCACCGGCTTGCCGGGCAGCTGGCGATTGCACCGCGAAAAAAAGGCTGGTCAGGTGTATTACGCGCTGTGGCAGCGGGGGTAATCAATACGGGAGCGTGCGGGACGATAACCTCGACTATCGCGCAACGCTCCGCATCCTCTTTTGCAATGCGAAGCGTCACGAAATGCAGCTCCACGCGCAATGGATACCGTCAGGCCACTTACATCCCGACCCACTTGGTGGCAACGTACAGCGTCAGCCCCTGAATTGATCGTTGAGCAAGCCCGTGCCCACACAGCCTCCCTTCCTGCCCCATCTCAATCCATTCGTACCGGCCGTCGGCATGGGCAATCCGCATCTGCAGACGCTGTGGGGCCCGCTGTTGCGCAAACCCACGTTGCTGGCGCGTACTCGCGAGCGGTTGTGGTTGAAGGACGGGGACTTTCTGGACATGGATTGGCACGGTCCGATTGATGCCGACAAGCCTCTTGTGCTGGTGCTGCATGGCCTGACCGGGTCGTCCAATTCGCCTTACGTAGCCGGTCTGCAAAAAGCGATGGCAGCACAAGGCTGGGCCAGCGTAGCGCTGAACTGGCGCGGGTGCTCGGGAGAGCCGAACCTGCTGTCGCGCAGTTATCACTCCGGTGCCAGCGAGGATCTGGCCGAAGTGATCGCTCATTTACGCTCACTGCGTCCGTCGGCACCCTTGTACGCCGCAGGATATTCGCTGGGCGGCAATGTGTTGCTCAAGTACCTGGGAGAGTACGGCGCAGACAGTAACCTGCTGGGGGCCGTTGCGGTGTCTGTACCGTTTCGTCTGGACGAATGCGCCAATCGTATCGGCCAAGGGTTTTCCAGGGTCTATCAGCGGCACTTCATGCGCGAAATGCTGGCTTATATCCGGGACAAACAGAACCGCTTCGAGCATGAAGGCATCAGCGAGGGGCTTGCCGAACTCGCCGCACTGGGCTCACTGGAGAACATGCGCACGTTCTGGGACTTCGACGGCCGGGTGACTGCGCCGCTGCATGGTTTTACCGATGCCACGGATTACTACCGCAGAGCCTCGAGTCGCTATTACCTTGGCCAGATCAGGACACCGACGCTGATTATCCAGTCCAGCGACGACCCGTTCGTATTCCCTCACAGCCTGCCCGAGCCGAGCGAGCTGTCGTCCTGCACCGAATTCGAACTGCACAGCAAAGGCGGGCATGTCGGTTTCGTCGATGGCTCGCTACACAATCCGGGTTATTACCTCGAACGTCGCATCCCGCTATGGCTGACCGCCGCACAGGAACGGGCAAGCGCCTGCGCGGACTGACGACGGATCAACTGGCGCCAGTGGCGATTTCATGCTCAGGATCGTTGATCCACTCACTCCACGAGCCTGCATAGAGCGTTGCCAACGGATAGCCGGCCAGGCAAAGGGCGAACAGGTTATGGCAGGCAGTGACCCCCGAACCGCAATAGGACACCAGACTTTCCGGTGGACGGCCCTGGAGCTTTTCGGCGAAACGCTGCCTGAGCCGATCAGGCGGTAAAAAGCGTCCATCCGGCCCCAGGTTGTCAGTGCATGCCGCACACTGAGCGCCGGGGATGTGCCCGGCAACCGGGTCCAGAGGCTCTACGTCGCCTCGAAAGCGCGCTTCGGCGCGGGCATCGATCAGGGTCATTTCCGGGCGTCCGAGACGGCCATGCAGGCGACTGCCACTGAGCACCATCGACATGTCCGGTTCTCCGCTGAAACGACCCGGCTCATGATTCGGCGCATCGAGGCTCAACGGCAATCCGGCCGCATGCCAGGCCTTCAACCCGCCATCGAGCAGATAAACACCTTCGCGCTTGCCCATCCAGGCCAGCAACCACCAGGCACGTGCGGCATACATTCCCGGCCCGTCGTCATACAGCACGACATCGCTGTCAGCATTGATGCCCCAGGTCTGAAAGCACTGTAACAATGCCTGGGGCTCCGGTAGCGGGTGGCGTCCCGTTTTGCCCTTGACCACTGGTCCGCTGAGGTCGCGCTTCAGATCGGCAAAGGACGCGCCCTCGATACGCCCCTGGGCGTAACTGCGCTGACCGTAGTCGGAATCTTCAAGCGCATAACGACAATCGAGAATCACCAGGCCTGGGGTTTTCTGGCGTGCAGCCAGTTGCTCGGGGCTGATCAGTTGCGCAATGGACATGACACACTCCTGTGGCAGAGAACCGACGAGCAGGCTGCTCATCGGCTCTGAAATTCACATCAGAACCTCGGGCAGCGGCGAATGAAACGTTGCGCACAACGCGTCGAACGCTTCGCGAGCCTGAGGCGCGACAAAGACAGATTCGAGCATAAGAACCTGATAGACGCCACGTCGAATCGCTGATTGGTTCAACTCGGTAGAGTTTTCCCGATTGGTGCACAGAAAACGCACCCACGACGTCAACACGATCCAGGTGTTGAGACTGGTCCACTCGATCTGCGACTCATCCATTTTCAGGATGCCCGCCTTGATGAACCCGCGATAGATGGTCATCGCCTGCATCAGGCAGCGGTACGAAAAGCGCCGGTAGCGTCTTGCCAGCTCGGCATCCGAGGTCAGCAGATGTTCAAGGTCACGATGCAGGAACCGGTAGCGCCACATCGCATCGATTATCGCCAGGAAATAATCGCGCTTGTCCTCAATGGTCGGCAGGCGATCTGTCGGCAAGGTCAGAAAACTGCCCACCAGCATCTCGTACTCAGTGAACAGCTCGGCAATGATCGCCTGCTTGTTGGCGAAATGGTAATAGAGATTGCCGGGCGAGATTTCCATGTGCGCAGCAATATGATTGGTGGTCACGCTTCGCTCACCCTGCTGATTGAACAGCTCCAGACTGGTTTGCACGATGCGTTCACGGGTTTTGGTACGGGATGCCATGCTGGGCCAGGCCACTCTAATTGCTGATCAGATGATGGCAATCTTATCGCAGGCAGATGCTGCAATGGTGGCAGAATCGAGGCAGTGGCAGTGTCAAGTCGACGCAGGCAATGTGCAGCCGCGTGGTGATACCTCACCCAAAAACCGTTTGTCGCAAAACCCGAATACCCGCCTGCTCGCCGGAATCATGCCTCGGCAGGCCGATTCGAGGCTCGATAGGACCCAGGCTTGTTTTGCCACGCCGTGCACAGAATCTGCACCCACTACCAAGCCCTGAACATTATTCCCATCACGGTAAATAACCCCGAATTTGCGGGTTTCGGCTGAGACATGGCCGATAATCGGCACAATACGACGCGTGAGACCTGCTGCGCAGCTTGGCCCATCGGGAAGGCTGCGATACCATCCGAGTCCCACAACGGACTCCGACCAGGACGACGCGATGAACCGAGTGTTGTACCCAGGCACCTTCGACCCGATTACCAAGGGCCATGGAGATTTGGTCGAGCGCGCCTCGCGCCTGTTCGACCAAGTGGTCATTGCGGTTGCCGCCAGCCCGAAGAAAAATCCGCTGTTCCCTCTGGAGCAACGCGTCGAGCTGGCCCGCGAAGTCACCAAACACCTGCCTAACGTGGAAGTTGTCGGTTTTTCGACGCTGCTCGCGCACTTTGCCAAGGAACAGAACGCCAATGTCTTTCTGCGCGGCTTACGCGCGGTATCGGACTTTGAGTACGAGTTTCAACTGGCCAACATGAATCGCCAATTGGCACCGGACGTCGAAAGCCTGTTCCTGACGCCGTCGGAGCGCTACTCGTTCATTTCCTCGACGTTGGTGCGTGAAATCGCGGCGTTGGGCGGCGATATCACCAAATTCGTTCACCCTGCCGTCGCTCAGGCGCTGACCGAGCGCTTCAAACTCTAGACGCACTGCATGTGAAGGTGCATCCCGAAGCCTAATGCGGCACAATTCGCCGCATTGGTTTTAATGTGCCCCGGCGTCGGCCGCGGCAGGAGCAATTCATGTCCCTTATCATCACTGACGATTGCATCAATTGCGACGTCTGCGAACCCGAGTGCCCAAACGAGGCGATTTCACAAGGTGAGGAGATCTACGTGATCAACCCGAACCTGTGCACCGAATGCGTGGGGCACTACGACGAGCCTCAATGCCAGCAGGTCTGCCCGGTCGACTGCATCCCTCTGGATGAAAACCACGTCGAGAGCAAAGAGCAATTGATGGACAAGTACCGGATCATCACCAGCAAAGCCTGATACAGGTTTACTGCTGCTTGCCGTACCCGTCGCCGGTACAACCCAGACAACGCACGAAGGCCGCCTTGCCTGGATCGACGACCAGCGCCTTGCCCGTTGCACCGAGGTTGCCGCCAGCCGCGGCAAAGGGCGCTGCAATCACAAACAGTCCCGTGCCGATAACCGTGGCCGCGATCAACAGCGGACGAGCAATCAGCAAGTCGCCGATCATCGCGAACGCTGGCGGGTTTTGAATCGTGTAGACCGGATCGCCGCTGCCCGTGGAGACGTCGGCAGCAATCGCAGGCAGCGCTTGCAGGCCAATGAACAGCGTCAGCGTGGCAGCGAGAATACGAAACGGGCTCATGGCTTGGTCCTTCAGGCGTAGCGGATTAAGGTGCCATCACTATAAACAGGGACGCGGGTTAAGCAAGTGGCCCAGGCACCGGGTCAGGGGTATTTCAGCGCTGGCATTTTGCACAGTAGACACTGGCGCGCTGACCCAGCTTGACCTCACGCAACGTCGTACCGCACACCTTGCATGGTTGACCGCCACGTCCGTAGACGAATAGCTCCTGCTGGAAATACCCTGGTTTACCGTCGCCGCCGATGAAGTCCCGGAGTGTGGTGCCACCACGCTCTATAGCGTAGGCCAGAATCCGCTTGATCTCGATGGCGAGCTTCAGATAACGCGCACGTGAGATGCTGCCAGCATCACGGCGCGGGTCGATACCCGCCGCGAACAGTGCTTCGGTCGCATAAATATTGCCCACCCCGACCACCACGGCGTTGTCCATGACGAACGGTTTGACCGCAATCGACTTGCCACGCGAGCGCTCGTAAAGGCGCTGACCGTCGAACAGGTCGGTCAGCGGCTCCGGTCCCAGACGAATCAACAGCTCGTGGTTATGCGGATCGAGACTCCAGAGCATCGCCCCGAAGCGACGCGGGTCGGTGTAGCGCAGGGCCAGTCCGGACTCCAGCTCAATATCGACATGTTCGTGCTTGAGCGCCGGAAGCCCGGCTTCAACGAGGCGCAGATTGCCCGACATGCCCAGATGGCTTATCAAAGTGCCTGCTTCGGCCTGAATCAAAAGGTACTTGGCGCGCCGATCCACCTGCACGATGCGCTGCCCGGACAAACGGATGTCCAGGTCTTCAGGGACGGGCCAGCGCAGACGGCTATCGCGCACGATCACGCGACTGACACGCTGACCTTCAAGATGGGGCGCAATGCCACGACGGGTGGTTTCGACTTCGGGTAATTCAGGCATGGGTAACTCGGTTGTGCAGACAGGACAGCCTGGCGGCGCGCAGGATCAGCGCGCACCCAGCTCACGGATGCTTTCCCTCAGGTATTCAAAGTCATATTCGGACAAACCCACGTAATCCAGCACCAGCGCACCAATGCATTCCCATTCGTGATCTTCGTCCTGGTTGCCCAATACCTGATAAGACTGACAGATATGCTCAGCCATCTTCAGGGGAGCCAAAAGGTTCTTGAGTGGAGCATTTCGACTGGTATCGTCCTGAAAAATCGCCAATGCGTTGTGATGATTGGCGATCGCGTCGGTAACGTGCGCAGGCAAGCGCCATGACTTGGCAGTGTAGTAGCCGACGACCGAGTGGTTGGTATCGAACGCGTTGTTTTCGGTATCGACGACGCGGCAATCGGGTCCTGCGTTGGCGTAGGCATCTTCCAGCACGGGCATGTAATTCGGGAAACGCTTGAGCATCAACGGAATGCCACAGTCATGGAACAGGCCCAGCGCGTAGGATTCATCCACAGTCTGCGAGCCGATGCGCTTGGCCAGCGTGAGACTGGTCATTGCAACATCCTGCGCCGTATCCCAGAAGCGGTTGAGCGCGACGATGGTTTCATCGGTCATCTCGCCTCTGATCGACTGCGCGTTGATCAGGTTGATGACGGTGCGGCTGCCAAGCAGATTCACGGCCTTTTCGATCGAGGCGATCTTGTTGGACAGGCCATAGTGAGCAGAATTTACAATCTTCAGCAACGCCCCGGACAGCCCTGGATCCTGCGCAATCAGTCGGGCAATTGCTCCCAGGTCCGGATCGGGCATGTATTGCTCCATCTGCAGATCCACCATGATCTGCGGCTGCGGGGGCACGCTGATGCCCTGCAACGCTTGCTGGATCTGTTCTGGACTTAGCTCTTCGGACATAGAATTTTACTCACGGTAATGTCTGGATTCTGACCCCTTGCGGGGAAACGGTCCATCACCCGAGACGAAGATATTCTCGGAACTTTGCCAAACGCCAGGCTTCGGACCTTGTGTTGACGGCGTGAATGGCGACCGCAAAACGGCCCGCCAGACGCCACACCATAGCCCGACACTGGAGGATCCCATGTCCAAAGCACTGACTGGCAAACACATCGCAATTCTTGTAACCGACGGTTTCGAACAGGTCGAACTGACCGGCCCGAAGGAAGCGCTGGAACAAGCAGGTGCCACCGTGGAAATCCTTTCCACCGACGAGGGCAAGGTCAAAGGCTGGAATCACGACAAACCTGCCGACGATTTCAAGATCGATCGCACGTTCAAGGCTGCCAACGCCAACGACTACCACGGCGTGGTCCTGCCGGGCGGCGTACAGAATTCCGATACGATCCGCATAGACACCGATGCACAGAAGCTCGTCAAGGACATCGAGGCCTCCGGCAAGCCGGTGGCCGTCATTTGCCACGGTGGCTGGCTGCTGATATCGGCGGGGCTGGTGAAAGGTAAAACGCTGACCAGCTTCAAGACGCTGAAAGATGACCTGGTCAACGCAGGCGCGAAGTGGGTTGATCAGGAGGTGGTAACCGACGGTACGCTGATCAGCAGCCGCCAGCCGGATGATATCCCTGCTTTCAACAGCAAACTGATCGAAGCGCTGTCAGCGTAATCGGCTGCGATTATTGCAGTCATCCCGGCGCATGACCGGGATGACGCGCTATAATCCCGCTCTTTTTTCAGGAGCGACGTCATGTCCCTGCCTAGCTTGCGCCTCAAAGCCAATGCCGACCGCCGCCTGCGCGCCGGTCATCTGTGGGTCTACAGCAACGAGATCGACGTAGCCGCCACCCCGCTGCATGGCTTTGCAGCCGGTGATCAGGCAATCCTCGAAGCTGCGGGCGGCAAGCCGCTGGGCATCGTCGCGATGAGCCCGAACAACCTGATCTGCGCACGCTTGCTGTCGCGCGACATCAAACTGCCACTCGACAAATCCCTGCTCGTGCATCGCCTCAACGTCGCACTGTCGCTGCGCGAGCGCCTGTTCGACAAGCCTTTCTACCGTTTGGTCTACGGCGATTCAGACCTGATGCCGGGTCTGGTGGTGGACCGGTTCGGTGACATTCTGGTGGTTCAACTGGCCTCGGCCACGATGGAAAACCACAAGGACGATATCATTGCGGCGCTGGTTCAGGTCATCAAGCCAAGCGGCATCCTGTTCAAGAATGATTCGGCCGCTCGTGATGCGGAAGGCCTGAATCGTTATGTCGAGACCGTGTTCGGTCTGGTTCCTGAATGGGTTGCGCTGGAAGAGAACGGCGTCAAGTTCGAAGCGCCGGTCATGGCCGGACAGAAGACCGGCTGGTTCTACGACCATCGCATGAACCGCGCGCGCATAGCGCCTTACGTTAAAGGCAAGCGTGTGCTGGACCTGTACAGCTACATCGGTGGCTGGGGGATTCAGGCAGCAGCCTTTGGTGCCAGCGACGTGACCTGCGTCGATGCCTCGTCTTTTGCACTGGATGGCGTGGAGCGCAATGCGGCGCTGAACGGCTTTGCAGAAAAAATGACCTGCATCGAAGGCGACGTCTTCGAAGCGCTCAAGGAACTGAAAGCCGCTGAAGAGCGTTTCGATGTCATCGTCGCCGACCCGCCTGCGTTCATCAAACGCAAGAAAGACATGAAAAACGGTGAAGGCGCCTACCGCCGCCTGAACGAGCAAGCCATGCGCCTGCTCAGCAAGGACGGCATTCTGGTCAGCGCATCGTGCTCGATGCACCTGCCGGAAGACGACCTGCAAAACATCCTCCTGACCAGCGCCCGCCATCTGGACCGCAACATCCAGCTGCTGGAACGCGGTGGCCAGGGCCCGGACCACCCGGTACACCCGGCCATTGCCGAGACGCGGTATATCAAGAGCATCACCTGCCGGTTGCTGCCTAACAGCTGATGCCTGAAGGGGCGCTCTGCGTTGCAAGAGGACGCAGAGCGTCCATAACTATCGTGCGACGCGGAGCGTCGCACGATAGTTATGGTTCCAGCACCGCCCGCGCGCCCAGCAGTACCAGAAAATGCAGCGGGTAGATCGCATAGGCCCAGCGCCGCATCGGGATCACTGCAAACTTTGGTTTGCTACGCAGTAGCACCATGCCCAGCGCGGGAGCCAACAGGCAGGCGACTATCGAACCGATGGAAACCGGATCGCCCCAGCTCGCGCCGGCAATCATCTGTGGCCAGGCATTGCCTGCCAGACAGAAAGCCGCCGGAAACACCGAATACCAAAGCCGCTTTTCCAATACCAGTACAAAGACCAGTGGCAGCAGCACACCGGCAAAACCAAACATCAATTGCTGCTGAAAAACCGCGCCCAGCAGCAGCGCGACGATGGCCATGGTCCGGGTTGTGACATTACGGTGCCGCCAGCCTTGAGCAATCAGCAGCCCCAGCAGCAGGGTCGGCATCACGTTCAGGACGGTCGTGTCCGCCATGAACAAGCGATACGGGATCTCCGATAACACAGCAAATACCAGCAGCCAGCCCAGGTAGCGCCATTGCACGCGCGGGGCCACAATGGCGGCGCTGCGTCGTGAAAGGTTTACGGCAATCGCCAGACAGAACCAGGGAAAAGCGAAACGCCCCGGCACGTAAAGAAAATCAACTGACCAACCCACGTAGCGGAGATGATCGAGCACCATGCTCAGCATCGCCAGCCACTTGAGCAGGTCCAGCGCCTTGTTGCGTCCGGGCAGAAAAGGCGGGTTGGAAAGATCCATATTGCTCCTGAATGCGGAATTGCGTCGTGCAGCCAACACATGACCGCACCTTATATTGTCGCTACAGTGCGCACCATAATCGCCCATAAGGAATCGGACATGACAGACCAAAGCCAACAGTTCGCCAGCGACAACTATTCCGGTATCTGCCCTGAAGCGTGGGCGGCCATGGAGCAGGCGAACAAAGGGCATCAACGTGCCTATGGCGACGATCAATGGACTGCACGCGCTTCAGATGATTTCCGTCGTCTGTTCGAAACCGACTGCGAAGTGTTTTTTGCCTTCAACGGCACGGCGGCCAACTCGCTGGCGCTGTCATCGCTGTGCCAGAGTTACCACAGTGTCATCTGCTCGGAAACGGCTCACGTCGAAACCGATGAGTGCGGAGCGCCAGAGTTTTTCTCCAATGGTTCCAAGCTGCTGACGGCTCGCAGCGCGGGCGGCAAGCTGACCCCGGAATCGATTCGCGAAGTAGCGCTCAAGCGCCAGGACATTCACTACCCCAAGCCGCGCGTCGTAACCCTGACTCAAGCGACCGAGGTCGGCGGCGTGTATCAACCCGCAGAGCTCAAGGCGATCAGCGCGACCTGCAAGGAACTGGGCCTGCATCTGCACATGGACGGTGCGCGGTTCTCCAACGCCTGTGCCTTTCTGGAGGCGTCTCCGGCTGAACTGACCTGGAAGTCCGGCGTTGATGTGTTGTGCTTCGGCGGAACCTAGGCGAAGCCATCCTGTTCTTCAACCATGACCTGGCCGAAGACTTCGATTATCGCTGCAAGCAGGCCGGGCAACTGGCGTCGAAAATGCGCTTTCTGTCTGCGCCGTGGGTCGGTCTGCTGGAAAACGACGCCTGGCTCAAACACGCACGCCATGCCAACCGTTGTGCACAGCTCCTGGCCGAACTGGTCAGGGATATTCCGGGCGTAGAGCTGATGTTTCCGGTGCAGGCCAATGGCGTCTTCCTGCAATTGTCGGAACCGGCCATTGCCGCATTGACCGCCAGAGGCTGGCGCTTCTACACCTTCATCGGCAACGGCGGCGCACGCTTCATGTGCTCATGGGACACCGAGGAGGCGCGCGTGCGCGAACTGGCCGCCGATATCAAGCTGGTAATGCAGGGCTGAAGCGTCTAAATCAAGCTTGCAGGTGCAGCCGGGCAATCTACGGGGTAATCTCTTTCTCAAAGGCAAACGGCTCACAAGGCCGTCCGGACTTTACCGACCGCCCTCAAGAAGGAACTTGTCTGCATGTTCGACTTCTCCGCCCGGCTCAAACAGCACTTCGCTGCTCTGCAGAGTGAAGCGCAATTCTTTTCCGTACGTTATGTGCACCGCTCCGGCCAACGTCTCTGCGTACGCAAGAATGTGGCCGAGCCGCCCTCGCTGAGCCGCGACGAAGGCGCGATGCTAACCGTGCGCCTGAACGGCGTTGAAGCCTACGCCGCCACCAATGACATTTCCCGACAGGGTTTGCAGGCAGCCTTGCATCAGGCCGAAGCGCTGGCTCGTCGCCTGGCACCGCATGCGCTGCTGAACCTGAGCGATCAAGCCGTTTCGACCGCCAAAGCGGACTATCTGTCACCGCACATGGATCAAGCCTTCCCGCCGCTGAGCGACTGCATCGGCCTGCTGATGGCGGAGTCCAGCGCTGTCCCGCACGACCAGCGGCTGGTCAACTGGCAGGCCGTACTGGGACTGGAAACGGTCGAACAGATTTACCTGAATAGCGCGGGCGCGGAGCTTCGTCAGGCGCAGCGCTTCGTGTTTCCCGGCATGAGCGTGACGGCCTACGACGGTCGCGACAGCCAGACGCGCAACCTGAGCGGCGACAATTTCGGCCAGCAGGGCGGCCTCGAGGTGCTGAGCAGTTGCGGCCTTATCGGGTCTGCGGCCAGAGTGGCCGATGAGGCCTTGCAGCTTATCCTCGCACCCAATACGCCATCAGGCCCGCGCGATCTGTTGCTGATGCCGGACCAGATGGTTCTGCAGATTCACGAGTCCATCGGTCATCCGCTGGAACTGGACCGGATTCTCGGCGACGAACGCAATTACGCTGGCACCAGCTTCGTCAAGACCACTGATTTCGGCACCCTGCAATACGGCTCAAGTCTGCTGAACGTGACGTTCGACCCGGACATTCCCGAACAACTGGCCAGTTACGCGCACGACGATGACGGGACGGCTGCCAGCAAGCAGTTCCTGATTCGTGACGGCCTGCTGCAACGCCCGCTGGGCGGCGCGCTGTCGCAATACCGAAGCGGCCTGGACGGGGTTGCCAACAGCCGCGCCTGCGGCTGGAACCGCGCGCCCATCGACCGCATGGCCAACCTGAACATCGAACCGGGCGACCAGACGCTGGACAGCCTGATCGGCAACATAGAACACGGCATTCTGATGTCGAGCAATCGCTCCTGGTCCATTGATGACGCGCGCAACAAGTTCCAGTTCGGCTGCGAATGGGGCCAACTGATTGAAAACGGTGAACTCAAGGGCGTGGTGAAGAATCCCAACTATCGAGCGATCTCTGCACAGTTCTGGAAGAACCTCAGCGCAGTCGGTGATGCCAGTACCTTCAAGGTGCTGGGCACGCCCAACTGCGGCAAGGGCGAACCCAATCAGGTCATTCGTGTCGGTCATGCCTCTCCGGCGTGTGTTTTTGCCAATGTCGATGTGTTTGGAGGGGATGCCTGATGTCGCACCAACAGCAATTCGAGGCGCTGGTCGCCGTGCTCAAGGCTGGCATCAGCCCTACAGAACACTTCACCTTGGCCTACGACGCCGAAGCGTCCGATTTTATTCGATTCAACCACGGCCAGGTTCGACAGGCCGGGAGCGTGCAGCAAGTCATTGCGACCTTCAAACTGATCGATGACGGGCGGCATGCCAACCTGGAACTGACCCTGTCCGGAGACGAGGAGACCGACACCCGCCGCCTCGCCGAAGCCTTGCAGCAATTGCGCGAAACGTTGCCTTCGCTGGCGAAAGACCCTTATCTGTTGCCCAACACCCAGGCGTGGCAAAGCAGCAACGTGCAAGACCTGCCCCTGCCTGACAGTGCGCTGGTCGTCGAGCAGATCAGCGGATTGTCAGAAGGTCTGGACCTGGTGGGCTTTTACGCGGCAGGCCCGCTGTATCGTGGCTTCGCCAGTTCGTGGGGCGCGCTGGGCTGGCACCAGGCCAACAGCTTCAATTTCGAATGGAGCCTGTTCCATGAAAACGGCCAGGCCGTAAAAGCCAGCTACGCAGGTCACGACTGGAACAACGCAGCCTTTGTGCAGCGTTTTCAGCAGGCCCGTGAGCAACTGGAATTTCTCGGCCGTCCACTGCATATCCTTCAACCCGGTCAATACCGCGCCTATCTGGCTCCGGCAGCACTGGACGAAGTCATCGGTATGCTCACCTGGGGCGGGTTTTCCGCGCAGGCACTGGCCAGCAAACGCAGTCCGCTGCAGCGACTGTATGACGGCGAGACTCGTTTCAGCCCACTGATCAGCTTCGACGAGCAGGTCAGCGGTTCGCTCTCGCCAGCCTTCTCACGCGAAGGCTACCCGCGCAAGGACCTGACCCTGATCGTCAACGGTCAGGCCCGCGAGCGTCTGGTGGACTCGAGCAGCGCCGCCGAATACGACCTGCCCGCCAACGGCGCGGATTACGGTGAAGGTCCCAGCGCGTTGAGCATTGCCGGCGGTGCGCTGGAGCTGGATCAGATCCTTGAAAAGCTCGGCACAGGCCTTTACATCAGCAACCTGTGGTACTTGAACTTCTCGGACCGCGCCGCCGCACGTCTGACCGGGATGACACGTTTCGCAACGTTCTGGGTCGAAGACGGCAAGATCGTCGCGCCGGTCAGCACCATGCGTTTCGATGACAGCGCCTACAGTCTGCTGGGTAGCGCACTGGAGGGCCTGACACGCGAGCGGGAACTGATTCTCCAGTCGAGCACCTACACTCAGCGCCAGACGGGGTCGATCCAGCTGCCTGGTGCGCTGATCAGCCAACTCACCCTTACCCTGTAGCAGGAGCCTAATGTCGAACTCAGCAGCGCCGCTCATGGATGAAAAGACCCTGCGCTGGATGCCGTGGGTCATCGCCATTGCGTTCTTCATGCAAAGCCTGGACGGTACGATTCTCAATACCGCTCTGCCGTCCATGGCCAGCTCCCTGGCACAAGACCCGCTGCGCATGCAGTCGGTGGTCATTGCCTACATGCTGACCATCGCACTGCTGATCCCGGCGTCGGGCTGGATTGCCGACCGGTTCGGGATCAAGCGCATCTTTTTCAGCGCCATCCTGCTGTTCAGCTTCGGATCATTGCTGTGCGCACTGTCCTGGTCGCTCAACGTACTGGTGGCGGCACGGGTGATCCAGGGGCTGGGCGGCGCGCTGATGCTGCCCATCGGGCGCCTGATTGTCTTGCGTGCGTATCCGCGGTCGGAGCTGGTTCGGATCATGGGTTTTATCACCGTGCCCGGTCTTTTGGGGCCTTTGCTGGGCCCGACGCTCGGCGGCTGGATGGTCGAGTACCTGAGCTGGCACTGGATTTTCCTGCTCAATATTCCGGTCGGGATACTCGGCTGTTATGCCGTCAAACACTTCATCCCCGACCTTCCCGGAGGCGGCCGAACGCGGTTTGACGGCGTCGGATTCATCCTGTTTGGCGCAGCGATGGTGCTGATCACCATTGCTCTGGAAGGGCTGGGCGAGCTGCACCTGCCGCACATGCGCGTGGTGCTGTTGTTGTTTGCCGGAACGGGCTGTCTGGCGGCTTACTGGCTGCGCGCCGGGCACATCGAATCGCCGTTGTTTGCCCCTTCGCTGTTTCGCACCCGAACATTTGCCGTGGGTATTCTGGGCAATCTGTTCGCCCGCCTGGGCAGCGGTGCCCTGCCGTTCCTGATCCCATTGCTGTTGCAGGTTGCGCTGGGGTATTCGCCCTCTGAGGCGGGTATGAGCATGTTGCCCCTGGCAGCTGCGGGAATGTTCGCCAAGACCGTCGCACGTTGGCTGATCGAGCATCTGGGCTATCGCGTCATTCTGACCGGTAACACACTGCTGCTGGGTATCCTGCTGGCAAGTCTTGCGCTGGTGGACGTGCAGACGCCCTACTGGGTATTGCTGGTGCACCTGGGGCTGCTGGGTGCCGTCAACTCCTTGCAGTTCACAGCGATGAACACCGTCACCCTGATCGATCTGGACGATGCCAGCGCGGCGAGCGGCAACAGCCTGCTCTCGGTAGTGGCTCAACTGTCGCTGAGCCTTGGGGTTGCAAGCGCTGCGGCATTGCTGGGCGGGTTCAGCGAAGAAGTTGCCACTGGCGAAGTCAGCAATGTTCTGGAAGCATTTCAGCTGACCTTCCTGAGCGTCGGAGTGCTGGCCATGTTTGCGGCCGGGATTTTCCTGCAATTACCGGCAAAGGACGCCGAGTCAGCCAGGACCTGATTGACAACCCTGCCCGACGGGCGCAAATCTGCAGGGCGAATACCCTCTTTAAAACAGGGGCTTTGCCCGAAAAACAGGCCGTTTCAAGTATCCGACCAGATACATTGAAGAACCTGGGCAATCGGCCGACACTTTTATAGCACTAAGCCACTGTGGTCTCTTGTAAGCACGGGCCGCATGATGCAACCTTGCCATACGCGAAAGTGGGCTTTACGCCTGTCGCGACTAGTATTCCGGAAGCGAGTTTGTTCATGAAAAGCCAAACCGATGCTGCCGGTAGATCCGCAGCCGAGGTAGTGACGCAATTGCCAGTGCCTTCGCGCCTGGGAATGCTGCGTTTCGAGCGGCTGAATGAAGCCAATTGGGCGCTATTGTTTCTTGATCCGAATTGCGAAAAGCAGTTCGGCTTGCCCGCCGTCGACCTTTGCGCCTTGATTGGATCCCCTTATGCCAGCCTCATGGAGCCGGAAGCACGTTATCAACTGCACGATGACATCCAGCTGCAACTGGCCTCGTCTCCGAATTACCTGATTCGCTACACCCTGCACAGCCCCAAGGGCGCGCTTGGCTTGCTGGAGATCGGCGAAGCCTACAAGCAGCACAACCGTCATCTGTTACGTGGTTATTTTCTGATCGTCGATGATCTTGTCACAGAAGGCGAGCCGGCCACTGATTCCGATCTAGAAACGCGTAACCTGCGCCTGCAGATTGCCCTGGAGCTCAACCAGCGCGCCCAGCGTGATCAGTTTGCGCATCTGGAGCGCGTGCGTGCCCAGCAGGACCTGATCCTGCGCCTGACCCGCCATCGTTACACCACGGCCAACACCTTGCTGGAAGCGGCAAAACTGATCACCAAAAGTGCCTGTGACATCTACGATGTCGACCATGTCAGTATCTGGAACCTTATCGACAAGCGTCTGGAGCCGATCACTGACTACCGTCGGGAAAGCGGCGACTATCAGTCGCGTACGCCGATTGATATCAGCCCTTATCCCACCTATCTGCAAGCGCTCAATACCAGCAGGGCAATCGACGCCAGCAATATCCAGACCGACCCGCGCACCCGCGAAATGGCCGAAATCCTTACGCCTGGAGAACACAAGGCTGTCCTCGATGCCAGTATCCGCATTGATGGACAGGTCATTGGCGTGCTCTGCCTGGAGCAATCCGCTTCTTCACGTGAATGGCAGTCCGATGAAATCGCGTTCGCCGGCGAGCTGGCCGACCAGTTTGCCCAGGTCATCAACAACCACAACCGTCGGGCTGCGACCAATGCACTGCACCTGTTTCAGCGTGCAGTCGAACAAAGCGCCAACGCCTTTCTGCTGGTCAACTGCAACGGCGTAGTCGAGTACGTCAATCCCAGCTTTACAGCGATCACCCAGTACAGTTCCGATGAGGTCTCCGGGCACAAGCTTTCGGAATTGCCTGCGCTGGAAAATCTCAATCAGTTGCTGCTGGAAGCGAACTCCAGCCTGACCAATAGCAACAGCTGGCAGGGCGAGTTCAAGAGTCGACGCAAGAACCTCGAACCCTACTGGGGCCAGCTGTCGATTTCCAAGGTGTATGGCGATAATCGCGAGCTGACCCACTACATCGGCATTTATGAAGACATCACGCAGAGCAAGCTGGCCCAGCAGCGTATCGAGCGCCTGGCTTACACCGACAACCTGACCAATCTGGGCAACCGTCCGGCGTTCATTCGCAATCTGGACGAACGTTTTGCCCGCGATACCGACACACCGATGAGTCTGTTGCTGGTCGACATCGACAACTTCAAGCGCATCAATGACAGCCTCGGCCACCAGACCGGCGACAAACTGCTGATCAGTCTGGCACGACGCCTGCGCAACACGTTGAGCCCGTCCGACGTACTGGCACGCTTTGCGAGTAACGAATTCGCCGTTCTGCTCGACAACACCGATCAGGAGGCTGGACAGGCCACCGCCAGCCAGGTCCTGGCCACCCTGGACAAACCGATGTTCGTCGACAATCAGTTGATCAGCGTCACCGGCTCGGTGGGTCTTGCCTGCGCGCCGCTGCATGGCCGTGACCCGCAGACCCTGATGAAAAACGCCGGCCTGGCCCTGCACAAGGCCAAAGCCAACGGCAAACATCAGGTTCAGGTATTTACCGAAGCCTTGAATGCCGAGGCCAGCTATAAGCTGTTTGTGGAAAACAACCTGCGCCGTGCCCTGACCCAGAACGAGCTGGAGGTGTTCTATCAGCCCAAGCTGTGCCTGCTGACCGGCCGTCTGCTGGGCATGGAAGCGCTGCTGCGCTGGAATCATCCTGAAAAAGGCATGATCCGCCCCGACCAGTTCATCAGCGTGGCAGAAGAAACCGGCCTGATTATCCCCATCGGCAAATGGGTTGCTCGTCAGTCCTGCCGCATGAGCAAGGACCTGACCGCCGCCGGCTTCGGCAACCTGCAGGTGGCGATCAATGTGTCACCCAAGCAGTTTTCCGACCCCGAGCTGGTGTCGTCGATTGCTTCCATCCTCAGGGAAGAAGAGCTGGACCCTTCGCTGCTGGAACTGGAACTGACCGAAGGTCTGCTGCTGGAAGCCACCGAAGACACCCGCCAGCAGCTGGATTCGCTGAAGAAACTCGGTCTGTCGCTGGCCATGGATGACTTCGGCACTGGCTACTCGTCGTTCAGCTACCTGAAAAAATTCCCTATCGATGTGATCAAGATCGATCGCAGCTTCATTCGCGATATTCCGGATGATGAAGACGACATGGAAATCACCTCGGCCGTCATCGCGATGGCTCACAACCTCAAGCTCAAAGTGGTCGCCGAAGGCATTGAAACCGCCGCCCAGCTGGCATTTCTGCGCCGCCATCGTTGCGATGTAGGCCAGGGCTATCTGTTCGACAGGCCTATCCCCGGCGAAGAGCTGATCGAGAAACTGAATCGCTACCCTCGTCGCCCGTCCGCCTGACCACCTTCCCTGCACCCTGCTCTCTCGGGCACACTGTCGGTCTGTTATTACACGGCAGCCCTTGTTTCTGCGTGTAACGGGACTTATCTACTCCATTCATCCGTCCTGGCCACCGCTGCCTGTCTCTAAACGAGAGGATATGGTTCATGACTCTGCGCTCGGAAATTCTAGTGAACAAAAACGTATTGCCTACCGCCGAACAAGCACTGCCAGGTCGCGAAACGCCTATGGCGCTTCCGGAAACTCACTTCGTCAACGGTAATCCGCTGCTGGGGCCGTTTTCGAGCAATGTCGAATTCGCCATCTTCGGCATGGGTTGCTTCTGGGGCGCAGAGCGCCGCCTGTGGCAACAGGAAGGTGTGGTGAGCACTGTCGTGGGGTACGCGGGCGGATTTACGCCGAACCCGACCTACGAAGAAGTCTGCTCCGGTCTGACCGGCCACACCGAGGTCGTGCTGGTCGTCTACGAGCCTGAGAAAATCAGCTACGCGTCGCTGCTCAAAGTATTCTGGGAAGCACACAACCCGACCCAGGGCATGCGTCAGGGCAACGACATCGGCACGCAGTACCGCTCGGTCATCTACTGCACCACACCCGAGCAGCTCGACGTCGCCAAGACCAGTTCTGCGGCCTTCCAGGCGGAACTGAGCAAGGCCGGGCTAGGCGAAATCACCACTGAAATCGAACAAGCCCCGACGGTCTACTTCGCCGAGGCCTACCACCAGCAATACCTGGCCAAGAACCCCCAGGGTTATTGCGGCCTGGGCGGCACGGGTGTGTGCATGCCGGCCTGAGACACTCCCCCTGGAGCGTGAGGAAACGGGCTGCTGCCCGGAGGGCGCGGGAGCGCTTGTGTGGGAGCGGACTTGTCCGCGAAGGCGATGGTGGGGGCGACAGTTTTTTTGCGGATGGACGACCCTCTTCGCGGACAAGCGAAGCGTCGCCCGGTCCGCTCCCACAAAACACACAGATCGCGGACGAGCGAAGCGTCGCCCGGTCCGCTCTACACCGTATTCTAAAGCCTGTCAGGACCTGTGTGTCACGTTGAGCGCTATGCGTGGGCGCGCAGTGACGGATGCAGGCGCGCCTACTCTGCGATCAACCAGTCCATTTTCCAGCCGCCTTGGGTCTGGCCCAGTTTTTCAGCCAGATAGGGCATCAGCTCACGCAGTTCTTCTTCCAGACCCCAGGGCGGATTGGCGATGGCCAGGCCCGAGCCGTTAAGGCTGGCCGGGGTGTCCAGCGGGTGGACGTACAGCTCGACACGCAGCAGTTTGGGCGCGCCGGTTTCTGCCAGGTCCTGATAGAAGCGGCGCAGCTGGCGTGGATCCTTGATCGGATACCAGATCGCGGCCACCGTCTGGCGCATGCGCCCGATGGTTTCCTTGAGCGCGACGGCGCAACGTTTCATTTCGTCGAGCTGCTCGAACGGCGGGTCGATGAGCATCACGGCCCGCTTCTCCGCCACCGGCAACAAGGCACGCGGCACGTGCCAGCCTTCCCCCAGATGCACCGCAACGCGGCGGTCGCCCTTCATGTTTTCCTTGAGCAGGCGCCCGTCTTCGGGGTGCTTTTCATTGAGCAACACACGCTCGCGCTCACGCGTCAGGCGGCGGGCCAGTTCCGGCGAGCCGGGGTAGTAGCGCAGCTCGCCATCGGGGTTCATCTCGTGCAGCACTTGCAGATAAGCAGAGGTCAGCGCAGGCAGGTCTGACGCGTTCCACAGACGGCCGACACCTTCCAGCCATTCTCCGGTACGGGTGGCCTGATCGCCCTTGAGGTCGTATAACCCGAGCCCGGCGTGAGTGTCGAGATAGGCGAACGGTTGCTCCTTGCGCGCCATAAGGGCGATCAAGCGAGTCAGTGTCAGGTGTTTGAACACGTCGGCGTGGTTGCCGGCATGGTAGGCGTGACGGTAATTCATGGCAGCTCCTGGCAAGCTGCGCAGTTTAGCAAACCTGAGCAATTAACAAGAATTTGTAACGAATTTGCGGGACCCGTCTCTTTCGTTTGAAGGAAATTTCCGAGAAACTCCCGGCCTCTTGTGCCTGCCGATTTCGATCACTACTCTGCGCCCGTCGCTGCATATTCAGCGATGAGGATTAGTAGCCCTCGTTATCCAGGCGCATTGCGCCACCTTGTGCAGGTGCCCTTTCACGGCCTGCGCTTTTATGGTGGTCGTGCGTGGGGCATCCTCGGATGCACCGGGGTTCCTGGACCGGGCTACTACCTGCGCATGATCACCACCCTCGCTTGGTAGCCGACGGTGATGGTCTTCTAAAACTCCAGGAGATACATCACATGTTGAAAATCGTCCCCGACCCACCCCTTTACAGCGCCAGCCCCGACGTCAGCCACGAAGACGCCCTGATGCATGCCAGCGATCTGCTGCGCTGCGCCGCCACCAGCGCCTATGAATTCAGCGACAGCATGACCGGCGCACAGCGCGACATGACGCTTACCATCATGCATCTGGTGGAAATGGCGAAAGTCATGGTCGACAACACGATAGAAAACCTGCAAACCCAATGACCGCGAACTGAACTGAAAACGACGCACCTGTAGTCAATCCTGCCATGCACGACGTACAGGACTTGCCCTTGGCAGGTTGCCCTACCAGAATCGGAAAAAAGCCCGATCACAGGAACAGACGCCATGATGCATGCAGATTTGATAGACCAGGAAGACCTGCTCGGCCAACTCAGAGCCCTGGGCTTCGAAGCACCCGGTGGCGCAACCGCTGAGCAAGCCTGCGCGAACGCCGTCTGCGGCCTGAATGCGGAACGTGCTACAGCCTTGCGACGTCTGGTAGAACAGCTCCTGACCGGCAGCGCCACCCTCCTCCCCGCCGTACGCCAGGCCATCGACCAGCAACTGCTGCCCGCACTGGCGGCTTACAGGCAGAGTCACAGTGGATCATGACCTTGTTGCTCATGAGCTGAAAAAAGCCGCTGCCCTCTCCCCAGGTTTGCGCCGAGGCGAAGATTTGTGACGCAGAGCGTCACGAGAGGCATTCCGCTCCGGAGCGTGCGGAACGATAAATGTCCGAGAGAACGCTATCGTGCCCATGCTCCAGCGTGGGCATGCAGTTTCCGGACGCTCTGCGTTCTGTCCTGAACGTGCAGTGCGTCAGACGCGCTCAATACTCGATCCGTACGTCCCCTTTCGGAACGCTGCAGCAGGACAGAATGTACCCCTCCGCGACGTCCTCGTCGGTAATGCCGCCGTTGTGTTCCATCTCTACTTCGCCGCTCAGTTTCATCACCTTGCAGGTCCCGCAGATGCCCATGCCGCAGGCTTTGGGGATCATCAGGCCGAGTTTGGCGGCGGCGGCATGGACGGTTTCGCCCGGTGCCACGCGGATGCTCTTGCCGGTGTCGGTGAACTCCACCTGATGCAGATCGGCGGCATCGATGTCTGGCGCGTCGGCAGCGATTTCGGCCTGCTCGACAGCATCGGCTCTGGCTTCAGGCGGCGTCGCGCCGAACGACTCTTCATGGTATTGCGCCATGTTGAAACCGTTTTCCTGCAGCAGACGCTTGACCGCTGTCATATACGGCGTCGGGCCGCAACAGAACACCTCACGGTCCATGAAATCCGGCGCCATCAGCTCGAGCATTTTCTGGTTCAGGTAGCCGCGATAGCCGGCCCACGGCTCGCCCAACCCGTGCTTTTCACACACAAGGTGCAGGCTGAAGTTGTCGATCCGCGACGCCATGTGCTCCAGCTCGCGATGGTAGATGATGTCCTTGGGTGAGCGAGCGCTGTGCACGAACACCATGTCGACGTTGGCGTTGGTGTCATAGAACCAGCGCGCCATGGACATCACCGGCGTGATGCCGACGCCGCCGCTGAGGTAAAGAATCTTCGGGTTCGGGAAGTCGATGGCATTGAACAGCCCGACCGGCCCGTGCACCGCCAATTCCTGCCCTTCAGTCAGCGTGTCGTGCAGGTAATTGGAGACCTTGCCACCCGGCACGCGCTTGACGGTGATCGAAAAGCTGTAGGGCACCGACGGCGAGCTGGAGATGGTGTACGAGCGCATGATCGGTAAGCCGTCGACTTCCAGCTCCAGAGTCACGAACTGCCCTGGCTTGAAGAAGAACATGATCGGCTGATCGGCCATGAAACAGAAGGTGCGTACGTCCCAGGTTTCCTGGATGACTTTGACGACACGTACCAGGTGGCGACCGTTGGCCCATGTCTGGGTTGTCACCGGGCTCAGGAAACTTTGGGACATACTCGATCTCCACGGCCGACTGTCGGCCTCTCATGCTGCGGATTCTGCGTAACGCGCAAGGCGACCATTTACCTATCAACGACATTCACGTACTTACCGCGACCAGCCCCGTCCAACAAGGCCCGTCGCGTCGGGAACGGATGCGGCCATGTCGCCCATGGATAAGGTTCACTGCGCGCCCGGCTCCACACTCGCCCTCAAGGGTCATGAGCATGATCGACTGATTCATCGTCAAGCGCGCAACGCAATCAGACCCGTATCAGCCACATTCGCAGGCCGCCCATGACGCGGTCATGAGGGATTTAATCGATGGACGTCACCGCAACCTTGAGCCTGGGCGATCCGCTGGAACCTGCACGCAAGGCCACTGCCGAGATGCTGCAGAATCGTGAGCGCACGTACTCGCTGCCGCAGCCTTTCTACAGTGATGACCGACTGTTTGAAATCGACATGCAGGAGATCTTTCACAAGGAGTGGCTGATTGCCGGGATGACCTGCGAAATCCCGACCAAGGGCAATTACCTGACATTGCAGATCGGCAAGAACCCGATCCTGGTCGTGCGCGGTCCGGACGGTGCAGTCAATGCGTTCCACAACGTCTGCCGCCATCGCGGCTCACGGCTGTGCACTGCCGAGAAAGGCAAGGTCGCCAAACTGGTTTGCCACTACCACCAGTGGACGTATGAGCTGGACGGGCGCCTGCTGTATGCGGGCACTGAAATGGGCGACGACTTCGACATGAAGCAGTTCGGGCTCAAGCCGGTGCACGTGAAGACAGCAGGCGGGTACATATTCATCAGTCTTGCCGAGAATCCGCCTGCCATCGATGAGTTCCTGGCGACACTGCGGCATTACATGGAACCCTATGATATGGAGAACACCAAGGTGGCTGTGCAGACCACCTTGATGGAAAAAGCCAACTGGAAGCTGGTACTGGAGAACAACCGCGAGTGCTACCACTGCGGCGGCTCGCACCCCGAGCTGCTCAAGACACTGCTGGAATGGGACGATGTCACAGACCCGCGTGCCGATCAGGCTTTCAAGGATCACGTCGCCGCCTCCGCCGCGGCGTGGGATGCAGAGAAAATCCCCTACGCCCACGCCAGCTTCGGCCTGCGTAACCGTATCGTGCGCATGCCGCTGCTCAAGGGCACAGTGTCGATGACCCTGGACGGCAAGGTCGGCTGCAAAAAACTGATGGGCCGCATCCAGAACCCGGACCTCGGGTCGATGCGTATTCTGCATCTGCCGCACTCCTGGAACCACTGCATGGGCGATCACATCATCGTGTTCACGGTGTGGCCAATCAGTGCACAGGAGACCATGGTCACCACCAAATGGATCGTCCACAAGGATGCGGTCGAGGGTGTGGATTACGACGTTGAACGCATGCGGCAGGTCTGGGATGCCACCAATGATCAGGACCGTCGCCTTGCCGAAGAAAACCAGCGCGGCATCAACTCAACGGCCTACCAACCCGGGCCTTACTCGAAGACCTATGAGTTCGGCGTGGTCAACTTCGTCGATTGGTACAGCTCACGCATGCTGGAAAATCTTGGCGCGGAGCCTGCACCGTATCTGAAGGGCGTGGCGGTCAATCACGAGTAGGAAGTTGTCCCGCCAACGCGCCCGTTCCTCCAGGGCAGACTCATTTCATTCACGAAGTGAGTCTGCCCTGGCCACGCCTGCACAAATAGCTTCCCGCCGACACCGTCATTTCTGACAGTTACGTGAAAAAAAACTTCGTGATCAACTCCCGTTGAAGTCAATCCAACGGACGGAGACACGAACCATGCTCGACAAGAAAGTCATCGCGCAATACAAGAACCCCAACATCGACGCAGCCTCGGACATGACGGATATATCCGGGAAAAACATCCTCATGGGGTTTTGGCATAACTGGGCACCTCAACCAGGCCAGGGTTACCAGCAGGGTCTGTTCAAAGAGATGGCCCTGACAGACATCAAGGAAGCTTATAACGTAGTGGCGGTGGCCTTCATGACAGGCGCCGGCATCCCGACCTTCAAGCCTTACAACCTGAGTGATGACGCATTTCGCGCCCAGGTGGCAGCGCTGAATGCACAAGGCCGTGCGGTGCTGATCTCTCTTGGCGGGGCTGATGCGCATATTGAGCTGCATGCGGGCCAAGAGGAACCCTTGGCCTATGAAATTATTCGTCTGGTCGAAGTCTACGGTTTTGACGGCCTGGACATCGATCTTGAACAGTCCGCTATTACCTTTGCGGATAATCGGACGGTATTACCCGCTGCACTGAGAATGGTGCGTGAATATTACAAGACCGAAGGCAAGCACTTCATTATCAGCATGGCCCCAGAGTTTCCTTATCTGAGGGCTCCTGCTCGCGATACTCCTCTGCTGACGCCGCTGCTGAAAGAAATCATCATCTTCTTTCCTTTTCTGAAAGAAGCCTTAGCCTTGCTCACGTCCTTTAGAAGTGGCGGCGCATACCTTGCTTACATCGATGCACTGGAAGGGGTCTACGACTTCATCGCACCTCAATACTACAATCAGGGCGGCGATGGCATATGGGTTGACGAGCTCAATCTATGGGTGACGCAAAACAATGATGCGCACAAGAAAAGCTTCCTCTATTACCTGACCGATAGCCTGATCCACGGTACGCGCGGCTTCACGAAAATTCCGGCAAACAAGTTTGCTATCGGTTTACCCTCCAATAATGACGGTGCCGCAACCGGCTATGTGATCAACGCCGAGGACGTGAAATACGCCTTGGACAGACTGGAAGCCGAAGGCAACCCGATTCGCGGTCTGATGACCTGGTCAGTCAACTGGGATGCTGGCAAGGACAAGACCGGCAAGGAATACGACTGGGAGTTTGCGAACCGCTACGGCTACCTTACCGGGGGCGAAACGCCTGCGCCCGAGAAACCTTCAGCACCTGCTGATCTCACATTGTCAATGCATACAAGGGATTCGGTAACGCTGATATGGCGCCTTTCAGAAGGTGCACACCAGATCCGGGTCTATAATCTGTTCAAAAACGACAAGCTGATAGGCAATCCAGCGGCACCACCGTTTGTCGATAGAGATGTCTCATCTGGCGCTGTCTACGAGTATCGGATCAGCGCGACTGACACCGAAGGGAACACATCAGACCTGTCCCCAGTGCTGAAGGTATACATGGATCAGGATCAAACGCCATCAAAACCCACTGATCTTAACGCAACGGCGATCACTCCTTACAGCGTGTCCTTTGAGTGGAAAGCCCCTGCGGGGCGCATCAGGCAGTATCTTGTTTACCGGAATGAGATGCGGATTGCTATTGTCGTCGCGCCACAAACCACTTATACCGACGCTGGACTCGCTCCTTCAACTGAGTACAGTTACAAGATTATCGCGCAGAGCCCAAATGACCGTTTTTCCGATGCAAGCGACCCTCTGACCGTCACGACTGAATTCGCGAGCGGCGGTGATGTTACGGTGTGGGCACCAGGCGTGCAGTACCAGAAGAGCCATCGGGTGATCCATCATGATTTTATCTACGAGTGTCTTCAAGCCCACCCATCAATACCTGAATGGGCGCCAGACCAACCTAACATTGAGGCATTGTGGAAATTGATTGGGGAGGTCGACTGGTTCTAGACACTCACTGCTCAAACGGCATTACCGGGGAGCAACTAATCTTCCCGGTAATAAAGCATACTTGCATGAATGATTAAGCAACTCATCCAGGTGACTGAATAGGGCATACAGATGAGCTGGTTACTTTTCAACCAACTCACTGTACAGCCCGTATTTCAAAGGCTGCAGGCAGACACCAACACTTTATCCACAGAGGCACCAACAAGCATTGGGGATAACGCTGCTCAGCAGAGTAACGCTCTGGAGAAATCCTGAATCCACACCCCTGCGCCGCTTTGAGAAGCCTCTGCCAAACCATACGCCAAGCTTTGATCGTTTTTCGTACAAACCTCTAAAGGCCTCGTAAACAAAGGCGTTCAGGCAATCATGAACAACTTACCCACAGGCACACCAACAGAGATTGTGGGCAATTACGTAATGTCTCTCCAGAGAGGGCCTGTTTATCCACACTCAGGGTCAAATACTGTTAATCAAATCTGATCATTTTATGATCACCGCCTTCAGAGCCACGTAATTCGCGGGGTCGAGCGATCAGCAAACACGTTATCCACAACTGCACGCACACATAATGTGTGTAAGTCTGCTGTGTCACCGCACCACACCCTCATCGACCAGTAGCTTCAGGATCGCCGCTGCACTTTCCTCGGACGACAAGCCCTTCAGCACAAGCCCTGTCCCCGTGCTGGCTTTGGCGGTAGCCGCTTTCATACGGTCTGCACCGCTCTTGGCCTTGATCACCTTGAGACGCTTGGGTCGCGGTTTGGCGGGCTGTAGCGATTGGGCTGTGAACAAGTCATCCATGATTACCTCTGGCTTGTCTACGGCCAGCCCTCCACGTTGCGCCGGCCCGAATGCACTTTGCCGGGGTTTGGGAGCCGCGTTATCCACAGTGGCTATAAACGGCAGACGAACCTGAAGGCGACGACGCTGGCCACGAGGGAGAGCCTGCAGCACCAGGGCGGTGCCATTATTCAGCGACTCGACTTCGGCCAGGCCAGTTACCAGTGGCCAGCCCAGCCTTTCAGCCAGCAAAAACGGCAACATGCCCGATCCTTCTCCCGTTTCCGCCTGGCTGCCGCTCAACACCACCTGTGCGGCAGAACCACGGATATAGTCCGTCAAAGCGACCAGCGCATCGGCACCGTCCGGCTGCTCCAGTACATGCAGCTCACTCAAGCCCATTCCCAGATAAGCCCGTAATGCTGGCTCTTCAGGATTACCGGCGTGCAACACCTGCAAGTTATCCCCAGCCAGTTGCAGGCCCAGCTCGACAGCGCGTGCATCCTGTTCGGCGCGACGTGCGCGACCCGATGTCGGGTGCGCCCCAATGGACACCAGACTGATGATCTGCAAAACAGGTTTATCCACAGATAAATTCCCGGATTCAAGCCGCATCACGTTTCTCCCCGCTACGCCAGGCTTCAACCGCTGCGATCAACGCGGTGAGGATCTCGGCACCATCACCGATGACCGAAAGATCAGCGCGCTTGATCATGTCGCACCCCGCATCCAGATTGATCGCAATGACCTTGTCACAGGCACCGATACCTTGCAGGTGCTGAATGGCCCCGGAGATACCGATCGCGACATAAACCCTTGCCGTGACCCAGGTGCCACTGGCTCCGACCTGACGTTCGCGGCCCATGAACCCATCGTCTACCGCTACCCGGGACGCACCCTCGGTAGCGCCGAGAACCGCAGCGGCGCGATGAAAAAGGTCCCAGTCCCTGACTCCGTTGCCGCCGGACAGGATAAATTCGGCTTCGGCCATAGGGATAACTCCAGGATCGACGGCTACAGCCCCTAGATCCTCGATACGCGGCAGGCTGCGCGCCACCCGTGTGGATAACTCGACGGACACAACCTCGTGTCGAGTTTCGCTGACCGGTTCGGCGCATTCCACGGCGGCCAGAATCAAGCGTGCCACAGGCCGAGTCAGGTCTTCGCGGCCTGCACCTGCGCGGCTTATGCACAGCTGATCCTTGACCTGCCAGACCCGCGTTGCGGGTCGCTCGCCGATGCTGGCGGCAAAACGTCTTCCCAGTTCGCCACCGCCGGTACGGCTGTCCGGCAGCAGCCAATGGCGCGGGCTGAACTGGTTATCCACAGCGCGCAGGCCCTGTACGCGTTGCTCCGGTGAATAACCGTCGAATTCGGTGCCGTTGATGAGCAGCAGGCGATCCACCCCGGCCGTGTCGAATCCAGTTTCTTTATGCTCGCCGAACACGATCACCAGCACAGCCCCCTCGGCCCCCGCCAACTGACGCGCAAGCCCAAGCAGATCGCGATCGTGGCTGCTCAGGCGGCCGCCGACCATGTCGGGAACCACACTGATATAAAATGCCGGCTCACTGATGATATGCAGCGGCAATTGCACAGCTGCGGTCGCCGAACGCTTGACCGCCCCGCCCTGCTGCGCGCCGCTGCGGTCGATGCGCTTGATTCCGCCGGGGCCGATGAACCCAAGGCCATGCACGTTCTTGCGCATAAGGCCATTCGGTCCCATCCAGGTAGTTTGTGCAGGTTGCATGGCCGCATGCAGCGGGTGCAGTCGATTGCGGGCGATCCATTCGGCGCGAGGGTCACGGCGGATTACGTCACTCATCAATTTACCTCCGCAGGTTCACGTCTGGCGGGAGCGGATGGGCTGGGGATAACTTCCGCAACCAGCGCATCGGCTACCAGTTCAGCGATGTCCTTGATCAGCGGTCGCGGTTCGACAACGCCTTCAAGCATTGCCGTGCACTGTGGACAACCTACAGCCACCAGCTCGGCAGCAGTTTCACGGATGTCGTCCATGCGCATGTCGGGAATCCGCTGTTTGCCGGGGATATCCGTAATGGGCGCGCCGCCACCGCCGCCACAGCAGCGGGAACGAAAACCCGAGCGCTGCATTTCCCTGATCTCGATCCCCAGTGCACGCAGCACTTCACGGGGAGCCTCGTATTCGCCGTTGTAGCGGCCCAGGTAACAGGGGTCGTGATAAGTCACGCTGGTGCCTTTGTGCTGGCCCAGCTTCAAAGCGCCGCCGCGCACCAGCTCGGCCATGAAGGTGCTGTGATGCTGCACCTGATAGTCGCCGCCAAACGCGCCGTATTCGTTTTTCAGCACATGGAAACTGTGCGGGTCGCAGGTGACGATGCGTTGGAAACGGTAATTTGCCAGGGTTTGAATGTTACGTCGGGCAAGCATCTGAAAGGTTGCCTCATCACCCAGACGCCTCGCTACATCACCGCTGTCGCGCTCTTCGAGGCCCAATACGGCGAAATCTATCCTGGCCGCCGTGAGGACTTTGACGAAGGCGCGCAAGGTTCGTTGATTGCGCATGTCGAATGCGCCATCGCCCACCCAGAACAATACGTCCACAGTCTTTCTTTCACTGAGCAGGTTCAGGTTCAGATCGGCCGCCCAGTTCATTCGTCCGCCCGGTGCAAAACCGCCGGGGTTGTCGGTGGCGATCAGGTTGTCCAGCACTTCGGCACCCTTGTTCGGCGTCGCGCCCTTTTCGAGGGTCAGGTGACGGCGCATGTCGACGATGGCATCGACATGCTCGATCATCATCGGACACTCTTCGACGCAGGCACGGCACGTGGTGCAGGACCACAGCGTTTCGGCGTCCACCAGCCCGTTGACGATGGGCTGATGCGGATTACCACCATGCTCGCCCAGCGGCTTGCCTTTGCCGTCCAGCGATGGATACGGACTGCCGGCAAATGTTGCATCGGTGCCACCGGCAAGGCCGACCACCATGTCCTGGATCAGCTTCTTGGGGTTCAGCGGCTGGCCTGCCGCAAACGCCGGGCAGGCCGCTTCGCATTTGCCGCACTGCACGCAGGCATCGAAACCCAGCAGCTGATTCCAGGTGAAGTCCTTGGGTTTTTCCACGCCCAGTGGCGCAGTGCGATCATTCAGGTCCAGCGGCTTCAGCCCGGTGGAGCGTCCGCCACCGAAGCGCTCGGCACGACGGTGCCAGGCCAGGTGCAAGGCTCCGGCGAAAGCGTGCTTCATCGGGCCGCCCCAGGTCATGCCGAAAAACAGCTCGCTCACGCCCCACAAAACGCCAAGCCCGAGGACCGCGACCACCAGCCATCCGCCGAAGTGCTCCGGGAGAAACCCGGCGACCGGAAAGGTGACCAGAAAAAAACTTGCGGAAAACGCCATGAGGCTTTTCGGCAGGCGCATCCACGGCCCCTTCGACAGACGCGCAGGCGGATTGAGACGACGGCGATAGACAAACACCGCGCCGACAAACATCACCGCCGTCATCAGCAGCAACGCATAGCCGAGCACGCGATTATGCAGACCGAAACCGTGCACCAGAATCGCCAGCACAATCGAAGCTACCGCGCCGCCTGCTGTGGCAACGTGGGTATTGGCAATGTATTTGTCACGCGCAACCACGTGGTGCAGATCGACCATATAGCGTTTGGGCATGGCCAGCAGCCCGCCGAGCAAATCGACTTTAGAAGGCCGACCGTTGCGCCACAGGGTTACCCGACGCCAGGCACCCAGCGCCGCAAGGGCCATGGCGCTGAACAGCAGGATCGGAAGAAGGGTGTCTAGCATTGAGTTGCCCTCAAGACGCGAGCTGCAGGCTTCAAGCCGCCAGAAAAAGCACTGAGAAGGCTTTTACTGGCCGCCTGGAGTCAAGAACCTGAGCTGCCGTCAAAAATCCTTGCACAGCCGCAAGCCGTCATAGATCGCCGCGTGGGTATTACGCTGCGCCACGCAATCGCCGATACGAAACAGCAAGTAACCGTCACCCGGCTGGCTCAACGAAGGCTGTGGCTGGATGGCGAACAGCGCGTCGATGTCGATCTGGCCCTTGTTGCGCGATCCTTCCTTGAGCGCGTAGTAGATCGCCTCGTCAGGACGCACACCGTTTTCCACCACCACCTGATCGACCACTCGCTCTTCCCTGGCACCGGTGTATTCGTTTTCCAGCACCGCCACCAGCTTGTCGCCCTCGCGATAGACCTTTTCCAGCATCATGTCGCCGGTCATGATCACTTCCTTGGGGTACATGCTGCGGTAGTAGGTCGGGAACGAGGTACCGCCAATCGCCACGCCCGGCTTGATATCGTCGGTGACGATCTCGACCTGGCTGCCTTTGTCGGCCAGAAAATCGGCTACCGACATGCCGGTGAATTCGCAGATCGTGTCGTAGACCAGCACATTCTTGCCCGGCGCAACGTTGCCATCCAGCACATCCCAACTGCTGACTACCAACCCTTCTGCCGCGCCCCAGTGTTCGTTCTGCTCCAGAAACGGATGTCCGCCTACCGCCAGCACCACGATGTCCGGACGCAGGTCGAGGATGGTTGCAGCATCGGCTGCGGTCCCCAGACGCAGATCGACCTTCAGGCGCGCCAGCTCCAGTTGGAACCAGCGCGTAATGCCCGCGATCTGGTCGCGCTGTGGTGCCTTCGACGCGGTAGTGATCTGCCCGCCGATGAAGTCCTTCTTTTCGAACAGGGTTACGTCATGCCCGCGTTCGGCAGACACCCGTGCAGCTTCCATCCCGGCAGGACCGGCACCGACCACCACGACTTTGCGCTTCGGCCCGGCGGATTTTTCGATGATGTGCGGCACGCCCATGTATTCGCGGGAGGTGGCGGCGTTCTGGATACAGAGCACGTCCAGCCCTTGGTACTGACGGTCGATGCAGTAGTTGGCACCGACGCACTGCTTGATCTGATCGATCTGCCCCATCTTGATCTTGGCGATCAGGTGCGGGTCGGCAATGTGCGCTCGGGTCATGCCGACCATATCGACATAGCCGCCTTCCAGAATCCGCGTTGCCTGATTCGGGTCCTTGATGTTCTGCGCGTGGAGCACAGGAGCCTTGACCACTTCCTTGATCCCGGCCGCCAGATGCAGGAACGGCTCCGGTGGATAACTCATGTTCGGAATGACGTTGGCCAGGGTGTTGTGAGTGTCGCAACCCGAGCCCACCACACCGATGAAGTCGATCATGCCGGTCTCGTCGTAATACCTGGCGATCTGCTTCATGTCCTCGTGGCTCAAACCATCGGGGTGGAACTCGTCGCCGCAGATGCGCAGCCCTACACAGAAGTCGGGGCCGACCTCCTTGCGCACTGCCTTGATGACTTCCAGACCGAAGCGCATGCGGTTCTCGAAACTGCCGCCCCACTCATCGGTACGCTTGTTGACCCGCGGGCTCCAGAACTGGTCGATCATGTGCTGGTGCACCGCCGACAATTCGACGCCGTCCAGGCCACCGGCCTTGGCGCGGGCCGCAGCGCTGGCATAGTTGCCGATCACGCGCCAGATTTCCTCCGGCTCGATGGTCTTGCAGGTCGCCCGGTGAACCGGCTCGCGAATGCCGGATGGCGACATCAGGGTAGGCCAGTGATCGCCATCCCAACGCGAGCGACGACCCATGTGGGTAATCTGGATCATGATCTTGGCGCCATGCTTGTGCATGGCATCGGCAAGGTTCTGGAAATGCGGGATGATTCTGTCGGTCGCCAGGTTGACCGACTTCCACCAGCCTTGCGGGCTGTCGATGGCAACGCTTGAAGAGCCGCCGCAAATGGCCAAACCGATGCCGCCCTTGGCTTTCTCCTCGTAATACTTCACATAACGATCCGTGGTCATGCCGCCGTCGGTGGCGTACACCTCGGCGTGCGCGGTGCTGAGCACACGATTGCGGATAGTGAGCTTGCCGATCTGGATCGGCTGGAACATCGCTTCGAAAGCCATAACGCGATCCTCGATTTACAGCGGCTTGACGACAAACAGTCCGTCGTCATGACCTTCTTCGGAGCCACCGTAGACCTGCTCGGCAACCGTGCGAATCGAGCTGCCACTGGCTGCAAGGATCTGATCCATCGCCCCGGCGAACCAGCCGGTGAACATGTAATCGACCTTGCGCCCGACCTTGCCGTAGACATACACGAAGCAGGAGTGCTCCAGCTTCACGCTGGCAGTGCCTTTCTCGATGTCGATGTCCTGAATGCTGAACAGTCCCCAGCCACGCTGCGACAGACGCTTCATGTAGTGTTCGAACACGGCTACGCCTTGCAGGCCGTGGCATTCAGCTTCCTTTTCGCACCAGTGCCAGGCTGATTTGTAACCCGCCTTGTAGAGGATGTCGGCGTAGGCATCAGCGCCCAGAACCTCTTCGATCCCCATGTGGTTGTTGACGAAGAAATGTCGGGGCACATACAGCATCGGCAACGCATCGGAGGTCCAGACGCCGGTTTCGCTGTCGACTTCGATGGGCAGTTGCGGGGCGATTTTAGCCATGGGGTCAAACTCCAGATGATTCGGGTTACACCCACCGCCTCAAGAGCCGTGGGGGTTCAATTCGATAAGGTATGGCTGGCGGGTTATTCGCCCCAGACGTCGGCCAGAACGTTGACCCAGTTCTCACCCATGATCTTGCGCACCACGCGTTCGGGATGACCCCGTTTGAGCAGCGTTTCAGTCAGATTGGGAAATTCGCCCACGGTGCGGATGCCCAGCGGGTTGATGATTTTGCCGAAGTTGGTCAGGCGACGGGCATAGCCCTTGTCGTGGGTCAAGTATTCGAAAAAATCCTGGCCGTGGCCCTGGGTGAAGTCAGTACCAATGCCGATAGCGTCCTCACCTACGATGTTCATCACGTATTCGATGGCTTCGGCGTAATCGTCGATGGTCGATTCGATGCCCTTGGCCAGAAATGGCGCGAACATGGTCACCCCCACAAAACCGCCGTGGTCGGCAATGAACTTCAACTCGGCGTCGGACTTGTTGCGCGGATGTTCCTTGAGGCCGGACGGCAGACAGTGGGAATAGCAGACCGGCTTTTTCGATTCGAGAATGACCTCTTCCGAGGTTTTCGAACCGACGTGGGACAAGTCGCACATCACCCCGACCCGGTTCATTTCAGCAACGATTTCACGACCGAAACCCGACAGTCCGCCGTCACGCTCATAGCAGCCGGTGCCTACCAAATTCTGGGTGTTGTAGCACATCTGCACGATGCCAACGCCCAGCTTCTTGAAGATCTCGACGTAGCCGATCTGGTCTTCATAAGCATGTGCATTCTGAAAGCCGAAGAGAATCCCGGTCTTACCCAGTTCCTTGGCCTTGCGAATGTCGGCGGTGGTGTGCACCGGCATGACCAGATCGCTGTTTTCACGCATCAGCTTCTGGCTGGTGCAGATGCTGTTGATGGTGGCCTGAAAGCCTTCCCATACCGACACGGTGCAGTTGGCCATGGTCAGGCCACCCTTGCGCATGTCTTCAAACAGCTCGCGATTCCACTTGGCGATGATCAGCCCGTCAATAACGATGCTGTCGGCGTGCAATTCGGCTGGGCTCATCAGGCTGTCCCCTTTTTGATTCTGGCGCACCGAATCGGCTGTCGGCGCTAATGGGGTCAGCATATGCCGGAGGGTCGGGAGAACCGGGTGCAAAAACGACAGGGGGTTTGCCGAAAGCGTCAAGATGCGACAAAGGGTGACGGCGCATCGTCTTGCAGTGTCGTAAACCTGTTCATTGTCTCGCGCTTGAGACAGAATCCAGCCTATCAATGGATCGGAGCGACTCGATGAAAACGTTTTTCCTGACCCTGGCCCTGATGACGACAGCCGTGACAGGCGCGCATGCAGCTCAGAATCCGGATGCATCGCCGTGCGACGGTGTAGAGGACGACAAGCAGACACTGGAATGTTCGGTTTACAGCCGCACTACGGCCGAGCAGTTGCTCAAGGAAAACTTCGACAATCTGCTCAAACGGGTTCAGTCCCAGTTCGTCGCCAACAAGACTCAGTTCAACGACTTTACCAGCAAACTCAAGACTGCCCAGCAAGCCTGGGAGAAGCTGCGTGATGCCGATTGCGCCGTCGAGGTGTTTCCCTCTGCTGCGGGCAGCAAGGCATTCACCATCAGTGAGAATGACTGCATTGCGCGCATGAGCGATGAACGCTCGGAGTATCTGGAGTCGATAGCGCAGGAATAACGTCTACGATGAGATAACCTGCCTCTTTTATGAACGAGCTCATCAGGTTTTCTCATGATTATTTGCGGTGTAGAAATCAAAGGCAGCGAAGCCATCTTCGCCCTCGCCACTCGACGTAATGGCGACATCGAGCACTTGCCGCTCGCCACGAAGAAGCTTGCACTGGAGGACGATGACGAGGCCGCCAACGTCAAAGCCTTCTCCACGCAACTTGCCGGTTTCGTGCGTGAAAACGGCATCAGCCATGTGGTTATCAAGAAGCGCAGCAAGAAAGGCGAATTCGCTGGCGGCCCGACCACCTTCAAGATCGAAACCATCTTTCAACTGATGTCCGATTGCAACGTGGTGCTGATCTCACCGCAGACCGTCAATGCGCAGAACAAGAAACACACCTTCGCCCTGCCCGACACCCTGAACAAGTATCAGCACGAAGCGTACAAGGCGGCGTGTGCGGGGATGATGAAGAGCGTTTAAGCGCTTCAAGAGAGGACGCAGGGCGTCTGCACGATAGCGGGGATTATCGTTCCTCACGCTCCAGCGTGGGAATGCAGTTCGTGACGCTCCGCGTCACATTCATTCGCCGCGCAGTTACTTCTGACCCGACATAAAAAAACCCGCATTTCTGCGGGTTTCTTCAGTGCCTGGTCAACTCAGTTGACCTTGGCATCCAGTTCGCCACGCGCGTAGCGCTCGAACATGGCGTCCAGGGAGATCGGTTTGATCTTCGAGGCGTTGCCGGCAGTGCCAAACGCTTCGTAACGCGCGATACACACATCACGCATGGCCACGACAGTCTTGGCCAGGTATTTGCGCGGGTCGAACTCGCTCGGGTTTTTGGCCATGAATTCGCGGATTGCACCGGTGGACGCCAGGCGCAGGTCGGTATCGATGTTGACCTTGCGCACGCCGTGCTTGATGCCTTCGACGATTTCTTCGACCGGCACACCGTAGGTTTCTTTGATGTCGCCGCCGAACTCGTTGATGATCTTCAGCCATTCCTGCGGAACGGAAGAAGAACCGTGCATCACCAGGTGAGTGTTCGGGATTCGCTTGTGAATCTCTTTGATGCGCTCGATCGCCAGGATGTCGCCGGTAGGCGGCTTGGTGAACTTGTAAGCACCGTGGCTGGTGCCGATAGCGATGGCCAGAGCATCGACCTGGGTACGCTTGACGAAGTCAGCGGCTTCTTCAGGGTCGGTGAGCATCTGGCTGTGATCCAGAACACCTTCCGCACCAACGCCGTCTTCTTCACCGGCCATACCGGTTTCCAGCGAACCCAGCACGCCCAGCTCACCTTCCACAGAAACGCCGCAGGCGTGAGCAAAGGATACGACGCGACGGGTAACGTCGACGTTGTAGTCATAGTCGGCCGGAGACTTGCCGTCTTCGCGCAACGAACCGTCCATCATGACCGAGCTGAAGCCCAGCTGGATCGAGCGTTGGCAGATGTCAGGACTGGTGCCGTGGTCCTGGTGCATGACCACCGGGATGTGCGGAAACTCTTCGATGGCGGCGAGGATCAGGTGACGCAGGAACGGCGCGCCGGCGTATTTGCGGGCACCGGCAGAAGCCTGGACGATCACCGGGGAGTCGGTCTTGTCGGCCGCTTCCATAATGGCGCGCATCTGTTCCAGGTTGTTTACGTTGAAAGCTGGAACGCCATAGCCGAATTCGGCTGCGTGGTCCAACATCTGGCGCATGCTGATAAGTGCCATTGTCTGTCTCTCTCCCGGTAGGGTCGTTAATCGAGCAAGCCTGCCGTAGTGGCGGCTGCCATTCAAGTTATAAGCTCAGCCACGAAGGCCGTGCGTGTGTGCCCGAGATCCGAATTATCTGGCCTTGCAGCCGCGACCGATCAGATCGTTGGTAGCGTCCCAGTAGATCAGGCCTTCGCTACCCTTGTTGACGAATGCCAACACGTTGTTGCTGTAAAGCGTTCCGCTGGCAGCGCCGGGTTCAGCCTTGAGCCTGAACACCTGATCGCTCTGATTCAGACGCACATCGACTTCCTTTTTGGCCGAATCGATGTAACGCCAGTTGACCTCTGCATTGCTGTCACACACCCAACGATTCCACGGGTCATTCTGTTGCGGTGTGCTCATGCTTGAACAACCGCCGAGCACTGCCAAAACCCCGAGGGCAATCACGCCTTTCATTACGTCTCCTGGCTGCCCTGCGAAATACGGCATATGCCGGTCATTTCAACGCTCAGGGGCAGTTCTGTTCCTGTTTACGGTCGTCGGCCGGCTCGCCGGTGACATGCGCTTCGACCCGCTGACTGTTCTCGGTCGTCGGCACATTCACGGAGGCCGGGCTGAATATCTGACAGGTCTTGGCACGCGAACCAGAACCGGTACAACCAGCCAGTACAACGCAGCTCATCAGAGCCAGGGCAGCGATCTTCATGGCGAAACTCCTTTCCCCGGAAATATATCCACTCTTTAAAGACCGCCGAAGCCCGTCAATGTTGCCAACGGGTTTCAGACCTGACTCACAGACACCCTACGTTGCCTGTTCTGGGCATGAATTCATAACGATCCCACACCTCCGGGCCACCGCGCTTGTAAACCACAGGCACGGTTTCGGCCTGCCAGCCCGCCTGATAGCAACTCAACTGGAGCGGTTGGGTCGGGGAGTCGCTCTCCACCTCTTCAGCCACAGGCCTGCCCGCGCAACCGGCCAGTAAACCTGCGATGAGAAACCACGGTAACGCCCTGACCATTGACCACTCCTTGTCCAAAGCTTTCATTCAAGCCTTGGCGCGTTGTTCGAGCACTTCCACCGCTGGCAGAACCTTGCCTTCCACGAACTCGAGGAACGCACCGCCACCGGTCGAAATGTAGGAAATCTGTTGTGCAACACCGTACTTGTCGATGGCCGCCAGCGTGTCGCCACCGCCCGCGATGGAAAACGCCTGGCTTTCGGCGATGGCCTTGGCCAGCGTCCTGGTGCCTTCACCGAACTGATCGAACTCGAACACGCCGACCGGACCGTTCCACAGGATAGTCCCGGAAGATTTCAGTAATTCGGCGAAATGCGCAGCAGTTTGCGGGCCAATGTCGAGAATCATGTCGTCCTCGGCAACCTCACCGATCAGTTTGACGGTAGCGGCAGCGCTCTCGGCGAACTCTTTGGCGACCACGACATCGGTCGGCAATGGCACGCTGACCTTGGCAGCGATGGAACGTGCAGTGTCGAGCAGATCAGGTTCATACAACGATTTGCCGACCTTGTGACCAGCAGCAGCCAGGAAGGTGTTGGCAATGCCGCCGCCTACGATCAACTGATTGCAGATCCCGCTCAGGCTGTTGAGTACGTCCAGCTTGGTAGAGACCTTGGAACCGGCAACGATGGCGGTCATTGGCTGGGCCGGCGCGCCCAGAGCCTTGCCCAGCGCTTCAAGCTCTGCAGCCAGCAACGGACCGGCAGCGGCAACCTTGGCAAATCTGGCTACGCCGTGAGTGGAACCCTCTGCGCGGTGAGCGGTGCCGAAAGCGTCCATCACGAACACGTCGCACAGAGCCGCATATTTCTGCGCCAGCTCGTCGGCGTTCTTTTTCTCGCCCTTGTTGAAGCGAACGTTCTCGAACAGGACGACATCACCCGCTTTCACGTCGACACCGTCCAGATAATCCGCCACCAGCGGAACGTCACGACCCAGCGCCTTGCTCAGATAGTCGGCAACCGGTTTCAGGCTGTTTTCGGCAGAAAATTCGCCCTCGGTCGGACGGCCCAGGTGCGAGCAGACCATGACGGCCGCGCCTTTTTCCAATGCCAGCCTGATGGTCGGCAGCGAAGCAAGAATACGTGCATCACTGCTGACAACGCCGTCCTTTACCGGGACATTGAGGTCTTCGCGGATCAGTACACGTTTACCTTGCAGATCGAGGTCGGTCATCTTCAAGACGGTCATGAGCATTCCTGTTTTTTTACTGTTATTGGTCAGCGACGCGCAGAAAGTGATCGGCGACGTCGAGCATTCGATTGGCAAAACCCCATTCGTTATCGAACCAGGCCAGCAGATTGACCAGCCTGGGACCGGAAACGCGGGTCTGACTCGCATCGACAATCGCCGAATGCGGGTCATGGTTGAAATCGCAACTGGCGTGCGGCAGCTCAGTGTAGGCCAGCAAACCCTTGAGCGGGCCGCTGGTGGCGGCCTCGCGCAGGATGCGGTTGATCTCGACCGCATCGGTGTCTCGCGACATCTGCAAGGTAATGTCCAGACACGACACATTCACGGTCGGCACACGAACAGCTTTGGCCTGAATTCGGCCGGCAAGTTCCGGAAGCAGCCGCTCGATTCCGCGCGCCAGACCGGTGGACACCGGAATGATCGACTGGAACGCCGAGCGGGTACGGCGCAGATCCTCGTGATGGTAAGCGTCGATCACCGGCTGATCATTCATCGCCGAGTGGATGGTCGTAATGGTGATGTACTCAAGGCCGATGGCCTGATCCAGCAAGCGCAGCAGCGGCACACTGCAATTGGTGGTGCACGAGGCGGCAGAGACCAGCAGCTCGTGGCCGGTGAGCCTTTGCTGGTTGATGCCGAACACCACGGTGGCATCGACATCCCGCTCGCTGGCCATCGGCTGGGAGAACAGCACCCTCGGCGCACCGGCATCCAGAAAGCGCTGACCGTCTTCGCGCGTGTTGTAGACACCGGAACACTCAAGCACAAGATCGACTTCCAGCCCGGCCCAGTCGATGTCTTCCGGCGTTGCGCTGCGCAAGACCCTGATGCGATGGTCATTGATGTGCAGATATTGCCCTTCGACCCGCACTTCGCCGGGGAACCGGCCATGTGTGGAGTCAAAACGCGTGAGGTATTCGAGACTGGCCATGTCGGCCAGATCATTGATGGCAACCACTTCAAACCCGGCCCTGGCCCCGCGCTCGCACAATGCACGAACGACACAACGACCAATCCGGCCGTAACCGTTCAGAGCAACTTTATAAGGGCGGGGCTGGGGCATGAAATTTTCGCCAGGAAATAACAATCATGTGGGAGCGGACCGGGCGAAGCTTCGCTTGTCCGCGAATGGGAGCACTCGGTGTAGCTGATTTACCGAGTTGCTGCATTCGCGGACAAGTCCGCTCCCACAAAATCAAACACAAACCATCAAACACAAACCATCAAGCAGCTGATCAGTCTTCCAGCAGCTCGTCAGCAATGCTCAGGACGTTTTCCAGCGTGAAGCCGAACTCTTCGAACAGCGCTGATGCAGGTGCCGACTCGCCGAAGGTGGTCATGCCGATCACGCGACCTTCCAGGCCCACGTATTTGTACCAGTAGTCGGCGTGAGCCGCCTCGATGGCAATACGCGCGCTGACCTGTAGCGGCAGAACAGCTTGCTTGTACGCAGCGTCCTGAGCTTCGAAAATGCTGGTGCACGGCATGGAGACCACACGAACGTTGCGCCCCTGCTCGGTCAGCTTGTCATACGCCTGCACAGCCAGACCGACTTCAGAACCGGTTGCGATGAGGATCAGCTCAGGCTCGGCAGCGCAGTCACGCAGCACGTAGCCGCCACGCGCGATGTAGGACAGTTGCTTCTCGTCACGCGCCTGATGAGTCAGGTTCTGACGCGAGAAGATCAACGCCGACGGGCCATCGTTGCGCTCGATAGCGTGTTTCCAGGCCACTGCCGATTCCACGGCATCCGCCGGACGCCAGGTGTCGAGATTCGGCGTGGTGCGCAGGCTGGTCAATTGCTCGATTGGCTGGTGAGTCGGACCGTCTTCGCCCAGGCCGATGGAGTCATGGGTGAACACGTAGATCACGCGCTTCTTCATCAACGAAGCCATACGCACCGCGTTGCGAGCGTATTCCATGAAGATCAGGAAGGTTGCGCCGTAAGGCACGAAGCCGCCGTGCAGGGCGATACCGTTCATCATGGCGCCCATGCCGAACTCGCGAACACCGTAATGCAGGTAGTTGCCGTTAGGGTCTTCGCCGGTAATGCTCTTGCAGCCTTTCCAGATGGTCAGGTTGGACCCGGCAAGGTCGGCCGAACCGCCCAGAATTTCCGGCAGCAACGGGCCCAGTGCGCTCAGCGCGTTCTGGCTGGCCTTGCGGCTGGCGATGGTCTCGCCCTTGGCGTTGACGTCGTTTACGTAGGCTGCTGATTTTTCGGCAAAATCGGCAGGCAATTCGCCGCTCATGCGACGGATGAAATCGTTGGCCAGCTCGGGGAACGCGGCGGAGTACGCGGCAAAACGCTGATCCCACTCGGCTTCGGCAGCCAGACCTTTTTCTTTCGCATTCCACTCGGCGTAGATATCAGCCGGAATTTCGAAAGGACCGTGGGTCCATTTCAACGCCGCACGGGTCAGGGCGATTTCGTCGGCACCCAGTGGAGCACCATGGGACTCTTCCTTGCCCTGCTTGTTAGGCGAGCCAAAACCGATGGTGGTCTTGCAGCAGATCAGGGTTGGCTGATCGCTCTTGCGTGCGGTATCGATGGCCGTCTTGATTTCTTCGGGGTCGTGACCGTCGACATTGCGGATGACCAGCCAGCCGTAGGACTCGAAGCGCTTCGGCGTATCGTCGGTAAACCAGCCTTCCACTTCGCCATCGATGGAGATGCCGTTGTCGTCATAGAACGCGATCAGTTTGCTCAGTTGCAGCGTGCCCGCCAACGAAGCGACTTCGTGGGAAATGCCTTCCATCATGCAGCCATCACCCATGAACACGTAGGTATGGTGATCAACGATGGAATGGCCTGGACGGTTGAACTGCGCGGCGAGGGTCTTCTCGGCAGCGGCGAAACCCACAGCGTTGGCAAACCCCTGACCCAGCGGACCGGTAGTGGTCTCGACACCAGGCGTATAACCGAACTCCGGGTGACCCGGTGTGCGGCTGTGCAGCTGGCGGAAGTTTTTCAGGTCGTCGATGGACAGGTCATAACCGGTCAGGTGCAGCAGCGAATAGACCAGCATCGAGCCGTGGCCATTGGACATGATGAAACGATCACGGTCGGCAAATGCAGGGTTTGCGGGGTTGTGCTTCAGATAATCGCGCCATAGAACCTCGGCGATATCCGCCATGCCCATAGGGGCACCCGGATGGCCGCTGTTGGCTTTTTGCACGGCATCCATGCTGAGGGCACGAATAGCGTTGGCACGCTCACGACGGCTTGGCATCGCTGATCTCCTGGGAATTAAGAAATAGGACTGAGAAAAAAGAAGGTCATTTTCCCTCAGGGACGGGCCGGGGGCAATGACAGATAATCGACCATAGGCTTTTTTCCCGCGTTACGGACATTATTTGGCCTGCAAAGACTTGATCGTCCGTCAGCGCGACAAGTTCACAATGGCTGACCGGTGCCATCCATCCAGCAATATCAAAACTTTTTGATATTGCCCTTGCGGCACTCCGGATCGCTCTCTAGACTGCGCAGCTATGAACCTGCGTGTACCTGCAATTCGCCATGATGCATGCGACGACCTCTCTGCATTGTGCAAGGCCGGCGGCGACCCTCTGCGGCTGAACGTGCTGCGTGTGCTGACCAATGATTCGTTCGGCGTACTTGAACTGGCGCAGATCTTTGCCATTGGCCAGTCCGGCATGAGTCACCACCTCAAGGTGCTGGCGCAGGCTGATCTGGTAGCCACACGGCGCGAAGGCAACGCGATTTTCTACCGCCGCGCCCTGCCTCATACCGATTTACCGGGCGGCAGACTGCATGCGGCGCTGCTTGATGAAGTGGATACGCTGGACCTGCCGGACGATGTACGGAGCCGAATCGGTCTGGTGCATCGGCAACGTGCCTTGGCCAGTCAGGATTTCTTTGCCCGCACCGCAGAAAAGTTTCGCGCCCAGCAGGACCTGATCGCCGGTTTGGCGCAGTACAGCGAGAGCCTGCTGACATTGCTCGACAAACTGAGCTTCGGCGCGCAGGCCACGGCTCTGGAAGTAGGCCCCGGTGACGGCGGCTTTCTGCCAGAGCTGGCTCGACGCTTCCGGCAGGTCATCGCGATGGACAACAGCCCGGTGATGCTCGACCTGGCACGTGGCGTCTGCGAGCGCAAGTCACTGGCCAACGTCGAATTGCGACTGGCCGATGCACTGACAGACGCTAAAGTCAGTGCCGACTGCGTCGTCCTCAACATGGTGCTGCACCATTTCGCAGTACCGGCCGAAGCCCTGAGGCAACTGGCCGAACACGTAAAACCCGGCGGTAGCTTGCTGGTAACAGAATTGTGTAGTCATGACCAGAGCTGGGCCAGGGAGGCCTGTGGCGATCTCTGGTTAGGTTTCGAGCAGGAAGACCTGGCCCATTGGGCCATCGCTGCGGGGCTAGTTCCCGGGGAAAGCCTCTATGTAGGCTTACGTAATGGTTTCCAGATCCAGGTTCGCCATTTTCAGCGACCGGCTGGCGACACTCACCATCGGTAAAATGAAGGAAACCCGTAGAGATGAGCGAATACTCACTTTTCACCTCCGAGTCCGTGTCCGAAGGGCATCCGGACAAGATCGCCGACCAGATTTCCGACGCGGTTCTGGACGCCATCATCGCTGAAGACAAATACGCCCGTGTAGCGTGCGAAACACTGGTCAAGACCGGTGTCGCGATCATCGCTGGCGAAGTGTCGACTTCGGCCTGGGTCGATCTGGAAGACATCGTGCGTAACGTCATCCTCGACATCGGCTACAACAGCTCCGACGTCGGTTTCGACGGCGCGACCTGCGGCGTGATGAACATCATCGGCAAGCAGTCGGTAGACATCGCTCAGGGCGTTGACCGCAGCAAGCCTGAAGATCAGGGCGCTGGCGATCAGGGCCTTATGTTCGGTTACGCCAGCAATGAAACCGACGTGCTGATGCCAGCGCCGATCACCTTCTCTCACCAGCTGGTGCAGCGCCAGGCTGAAGCCCGCAAGTCCGGCCTGCTGCCGTGGCTGCGCCCGGATGCAAAATCCCAGGTCACCTGCCGTTACGAAAACGGCAAGGTTGTCGGCGTCGACGCCATCGTGCTGTCGACTCAGCACAACCCGGATGTGTCCTACAAGGACCTGCGTGAAGGCGTGATGGAGTTGATCGTCAAGCACGTCATCCCGGCGCACCTGCTGCACAAGGACACCCAGTTCCACATCAACCCGACCGGCAACTTCATCATCGGTGGCCCGGTAGGCGACTGCGGTCTGACCGGCCGCAAGATCATCGTCGACACCTACGGTGGCATGGCCCGTCACGGTGGTGGTGCCTTCTCCGGCAAGGACCCATCGAAGGTTGACCGTTCGGCCGCCTACGCAGGTCGTTACGTTGCCAAGAACATCGTGGCTGCCGGCCTGGCCGAGCGTTGCGAAATCCAGGTTTCCTACGCCATTGGCGTTGCTCAGCCGACCTCGATCTCGCTGAACACCTTCGGCACCGGCAAGCTGTCCGACGACAAGATCATCAAGCTGGTTCGCGACAACTTCGACCTGCGTCCCTACGCGATCACCACCATGCTCGACCTGCTGCACCCGATGTATCAGGCCACTGCGGCCTACGGCCACTTTGGTCGTACGCCGGTCGAAATGACTGTTGGCGATGACACCTTCACCGCCTTCACCTGGGAAAAAACCGACCGCGCCGACGCCTTGCGCGCAGCTGCCGGCCTGTAACACCCTGCAAAAAGCCCCGGACGACCTGGTCGTCCGGGGCTTTTTTTCGTCTGTCCGAGGGCGTGCGGAACGATAGTCCCGTAACTATCGTGCCGACGCTCCGCGTCGATACACCGTTCTGGACGCTCCACGTCCGGTTTCAAATGCGCCGCCCGGTGCGATGGCAAAACCCGGTAACCAGGCCATTCGTCTGCACAGCGCATCAGCAACTAGCCTCATCGAGCCCATTCCTAACGCAAGGATGCTTCGATGCCGTTTGCCTTACGCCTGATGACCTGCGCCTTTCTGATACTCCTCACCCCTCTCGGCCATGCCAGCCAGTGCCCCGACTGGTCCCCCGCCAGGGCAGACATCGAGATCGCGGCCCTGCAGCAGCAGATCGCAGAATGGGACGACAGTTACCATCGCCGTGGCATTTCGCAGATCCCGGACGCGCTTTACGATCAGTCACGACTGAAGCTGGACGCCTGGCGATTGTGCTTTGCCGTTGCGGCGATTGACGATCACCCTTTGAAAACCGCGTCTGGCCCGCTGGCGCATCCTGTTCCGCACACGGGCGTCAGCAAGCTGGCAGATGATAAAAGTGTCATGGGATGGCTCAAGGGCCGAAGCGACGTGTGGGTTCAACCCAAGGTCGATGGGGTAGCCGTTACGCTGGTCTACGACAAGGGCAGACTGACCCAGGCGATCAGCCGGGGGGATGGGCTCAAAGGCCAGGATTGGACCTCGCAGGCGCGATTCATAAAGGCCATTCCCAAGCACTTGCCCCAGCAGGACGCTGTGATTCTGCAAGGCGAACTCTATTGGCGGCTGGCCGATCATGTGCAGGCAGCAGCAGGCAGCGTCAATGCGCGCAGCAAAGTCGCAGGGCTATTGGCGCGGCAGACGATCAGCCCACAGCAGGCCGATGCCATCGGCCTGTTCGTCTGGGACTGGCCGAGCGGGCCTGCCGACATGCCGCAACGACTCGCAGGCCTGCAAGCCATGGGTTTTGAGGACAGCGAAGCTTACACGCACCCCTTGGAAAATCATGCCCAGGCCGCGCAATGGCGCGAGCACTGGTATCGCAACCCACTGCCATTCGCTACCGATGGCGTGATCATCCGTCAGGGCCAGCGACCACCCATGCAGCGCTGGCAAGCCACTGCGCCTTACTGGATCGCGGCCTGGAAGCATCCTTACGCCCAGGCGCTGGCCGAGGTGCGCAAGGTCAGCTTCAATATCGGTCGCAGTGGCCGGATTACGCCGGTCCTGGAACTGACGCCAGTGCGCCTCGACGACCGTATCGTCAGTCGCATCAGCACCGGTTCGCTGCAGCGCTGGCAAAAACTGGATATCAGGCCCGGCGATCAGATCGCCGTGAGTCTGGCCGGGTTGACGATTCCAAGACTTGACGGAGTGATATCGCGGGCCGCCGAACGCGCTGAAATGATCATCCCGAACGCCGAAGACTTTCATGCGTTGAGCTGCTGGCAAGCCACGCCGGGC
>NZ_LJPW01000157.1 GCF_001400735.1 Pseudomonas caricapapayae | reverse complement strand
TTGCCCCGGCATCGATGCCGCCCTTGATCGCCTCGCCGCCCAGTTTCGCGCTGTCGATGATGGTTTGTGCGGCACCGACCTTATTGCCCTGGGCGAGCATGTCGGACACCGACGCAAAGCCCATGACCGATTGAAGCGCGCGAGGCCCCATTTCCGCGGCGACCTGACTGACGATTGACGGGCCCTGGTTATCCTCGTTCTTGCCTTCCAGCAGCTTGCGACCCTTTTTCGAATCCTGAAGCTGGGTGACCGTGGCGTTCAGGTAGTCACTTTGCTGGCTCTGGGTAAAATCGCTGGGCAATACGCTGTCGTAAATCGCTTTCTGATCATCAGCCGATTGCAGCGATTCACCGGCGTCGGCTTTCTTTTGGCCGAGCAGTTGTTTCAGTGCGCCGCCCTCGCTGAAGTTGCGAACGTACGAATCAGCGATCTTCGATTGAAGCTCGGGACGATTGCCGATGACCTGATCGGCAGTCGGCACCTGGGTATCGGGAAACAGGTCTTTCTGTAACTGCAACTGAGCGGACAGCCCGCTGATGGCACCGCTGTAATCGGCATTCGGTTTGTGCTTGTCGACGGCCTTGTCAGCGGTCGCCATATCAGTCTGAAGCGCCTGACCGCTGTTAACGTTCTTCGCCTGTTCGGTCACTGCTTTTCGCAACGCAGCGTCGCTGTTTACCAGCTTGCGCTCCTGATCAGGTATGGACTTGTTCAGGTAAGCCTGCACGTCGGGGTCAGACTGCAGCGTTCTGATCCTGTCGTTCAGCTCCGACTCGGTTTTTTCGGTATTGCGTAATTGTCGCCCGGCAATGACGCTCTGCTGGGTTTGCTGCAGCTTGACCATGACTGCGGCTTTTTGCGCGCCGCTGTAGGACTTGGACTTGTTGGGGTCGAACACATCCGCGTTGAGTTTGCTGATATCGATGCCTGACACCGCATTCAGCGTCGCAGCATCGCTGAGCATGCTGGCGAACTGGCCACCATTGGTGGGCGCACTGGTCTTGATCCATTCACTGAGGTTTTTGGCGTCGAATAACTGGTCGGGACTGTGCGCCGCCTTTTTGCGCCCCGACATTCCCGCCTCGTCAAGCTGACCGAGAAAGCCGGCTTGCGACCAAGTGCTGCAGGATTGCTTGAGTGTTCCCGACAGCCCCGGATTACCTTGCGCCAGCCCCTTGAGGTCATCGGCGCTGACGTTGCCATCGACCTTGTCTTTATCATTCGCATCGGCGGCATGGTGGGGGTCGGCAGCCCTGACCAGAGGCATATTGGCCTGCATGACCGAAGCGTTACGAACCATTTCCAGCGACTGGGGATCAGCGTCAGGGTTGTTCTTGATGTAGTCAGCCAGATCGTCGTCGGCCTTGTCTGCGGCCTTCTCCATGTTTTTGGCAAACGCCTTGAGGTCCTTGTTTGTGATCTTGCCGTCGGCATTGCCGCCATCCTTGCCAACGTCCACGGCAGTCTTCAACGCAGGATTGGCATTGATGAACTCCATCGCTTTTGCGGCATTGGGGCCATCTTCACGGGCCATCCATGCTGCTGCGATAGGACGGTTCAGCTCCTTTTCAGCTTGCAGACGTTGCTCGGGCGGCAAATGCGCGACCATCGGTTCCCAGCGTTTCAAGGCTTCGGGCGACGAGTATTCCGAATCGTCGAGAAACGCTGCATCTGCCGCCTTCGGCGCATTGGCCGGGTCGGATGCATCAGTGCCCTGCGCAGCCTCAGTGGGAGCGACGGGCGCAGCAGGCGCGACTTGTGCGGGCGTCTCGCCGCACGGCTGAGGCTGTGCCTGCGGGCCGGCAGTAACTGGCGTGTTTTCGCCACCGCCCTTCAACAGCAGGGCCAGGATCGATGACGCGGCTTGCTCGGTTCCGGCGGGTGTGCCTGCCGGATTTGCAGCCGACTGACCGAACTGTACGCCGGCTTGAGCACCTCCGGCTGGCGTCAGCAGGGCCTTGGCAAGCGGCGACTCACCAGCCAGTTCGCCAGGGTTGGGTTGATTCACGATACCGCTGAAGGGAGAACTGGATATACGCATGGTAAGTTGCCATCCGAGAGTGAGCGATGGCAACTGTGTGGCTGCAGGGTCGGGTTGGTTCCAGAAAATTTATCGAAACCGTCAGTCATGCAAACGGATCGATCTGCTGCTTCAACTGCACCCGCGCCCGCGAAAGGCGTGAACGGACGGTACCAATCGGCACGCCAAGACTGTTGGCGGTTTCCTGATAGTTGCCGTCCATTTCCAGAGAAACTTCCAGCACCTTCTGCATGTTCGAAGGCAGGCAGTCAATGGCCTGGATGACACGTGCCAGCTGTCGATGGCCGTCTACCTGATGACTGACATCGCGGTGTCCATCAAGCTCGGAATGGACGTCTTCCTCCCAGCTTTCCTGGTAAGGCTGGCGATACATTTTACGGAAGTGATTGCGGATCAGGTTCAACGCAATGCCACACAGCCAGGTCTGCGGTTTGCTGGCGTGCTGAAACTTGTGCTCGTTGCGCAGGGCTTCCAGAAACACGCATTGCAGGATGTCATCGACATCATCGGGGTTCATCACGCGCTTCTGGATGAAAGCCCTGAGCATCTGTATCTGATCAGCGGTGAGCTGACGAATGCCGGCTGAGGAAGAGGACTGACGTGGCTGGGTTGCATCAAGGATCACAAGGTTCGGAAACATGGGCTTGTCCTAAGTCAATAGTGTGCAAGCCCTATAGCGATAACTATGCCATCTCAAAAAAACTTATAACTAGTTGATTTATATAACAATTAATAAATGTGTAATTTTTTGTAATACAAATTCTTGCGCAAACCTTTTTTTACGACAACAGCTTTTGGCACAAACCCGCCTCCTCCCTTGCCAAGGGAACCGAACCGGTCTGTGGCCCACTCAGAGGACATGACCCGGCTTAGAACTGCCCTATGAAAATCGTCGCTCCGCCTCCCATGCAGACACTCCCGGTCGCGCCGACCCGCGTCGTGCCGCCTGTTGCGCCGCCGACTCCCGGTGTCGCTGCACAAGGCTCCGGAACCTCTCAACAGCAGGTTTCCCGCTTCGCTGCGGCGCTTATCCAGCACAGCCGCATCCTCCACCAGCGCGAGCTGATTGCCAGCAACAATGCCCTGCAGTCCCGCGCAGTCAAACTGGGGGAGCTCTATCAGTTACTGATGGGAGCCCAGGACACCGGGCTGGATAACGCCGCCAAAATGCTGCGCAAGAAGCTGATGCAGGAAGACTCGTCCAACGATCTTTCGCTGGTCCTGGCTTTTACTGACGGCGATGCCGCCAAGGCTCACGTGGTATTGCAGGCTGCCAGAAAACAAGCCGAAGCCGATGGTGCTACAGGCGAACATGTGGTCCTGACCCAGAAGCTGAAGCTGCTGCGACGGAAATACGGTCCACGTGCGCGCGCGGGGATCAATACCGCAAGAGCTTTCGCCCGTCCGAACATCGATAACAAACGCCGGGCTTCCCTGCGCAATCTCTACAACGTGGCGGTATCCGGGCAGCCGAACATTACCGGCCTGATAGAGGCGCTGCTCAGCGATCAGCAAGAAGCGGGACAGTTCAACCTCGACCTGCGAGACATGCGTATCGCCATCGCCGATGACCTGTCAGCCATGACCCCGTCGGCCTCCCATGAGCAACTGCGCACACTGATGCACGGGCTCAATACCGCACGCCACGTCACCACATTGCTGAAAGGCTGCGAGCACCTGCTGGGGCGCATGCGCAACAAGAACCCCGATCTGAAAGTCGATCCGCCAGCCTTTCTCAAGCACTTGCTGACCCTGACAGCCAACGGAATGAATGTGAATCAGACCCTGCAATTGACCCAACACATCGGTGGCAAACAACTCAAGCACCAACTGGCGTTTCTCAACGGCTTGCGGCCGATGTTGCTGCAATTGCCGATTTTGCTCTGGCGCGACATGAAAAGCCGCCAGACCGCGCTGAGTAACCTGCTCGTGCTGATGGCCGAGCTTACCCAGCAGGAACAGAAGCAGCTTTATGTGGGGCTTGCCTGATGAACAGAGTCATCAACGTACTGAACATGGTCGCCTTGTCGGCCATGCGCCGCTCGGAAGTCGTCGGCGCATTCTTTGTGATTGCCATTGTGTTCATGATGATCACGCCGCTGCCCACCGGGCTGGTCGACGTACTGATCGCCGTGAACATCTGTATTTCCTGTCTGCTGATCATGCTGGCCATGCACCTGCCCAGGCCTCTGGCCTTCTCGACCTTCCCGGCCGTGTTGTTGCTGACCACCATGTTTCGTCTGGCGCTGTCGATTTCCACAACCCGATTGATCCTGCTCAACCAGGATGCCGGGCACATTGTCGAGGCGTTCGGTCAGTTCGTGGTGGGCGGCAACCTGGCGGTAGGCCTGGTGATCTTCCTGATCCTGACAGTGGTCAACTTTTTGGTAATCACCAAGGGCTCGGAACGGGTCGCCGAAGTGGGCGCACGATTCACACTCGATGCCATGCCCGGTAAACAGATGTCCATCGACAGCGACTTGCGGGCAAACCTGATCACTGTTCATGAAGCACGCAAACGACGCGCCGAGCTGAACAAGGAAAGTCAGCTGTTCGGCGCAATGGACGGGGCGATGAAGTTCGTCAACGGCGATGCTATCGCCGGTTTGATCATCGTCGCCATCAACATGATCGGAGGCATCTCGATCGGTGTCGTGCAGCATGGCATGAGTGCTGGCGACGCGTTGCAGTTGTACACCGTGCTGACCATCGGTGACGGCCTGATCGCACAGATTCCGGCGCTGCTGATCTCTGTGACATGCGGCATGATCATCACCCGCGTTCCCAACACCGAAGCCGGCGTGGAAGCCAACATCGGCCGGGAAATCGCCGAGCAAATCACCAGCCAGCCGAAAGCCTGGATCATCGCCGCCGTCGCCATGCTCGGTTTTGCCGCGCTGCCCGGCATGCCGACGGGTGTGTTCATCACCATCGCGATCATCTGCGGCGCGGGCGGGATGCTGCAATTGCAGCGGGCCAGGCCCAAAGCCGAGGAGCAAGGCACCGTCGCAGTGGCTCCGGAAATGAATGGCAAGGAAGACCTGCGCACATTTTCTCCGAGTCGCCAGTTTGTCATGCAGTTTCACCCTGCTCAGGACAGCACGCAGATCGAGGCGCTGATCAGCGAAATACGCCAACGCCGCAACCGGCTGGTGGTGCAGTTCGGCCTGACCCTGCCTTCTTTCATCATTGAGCATGTCGATCATCTGCCACCAGACGAATTTCGCTTCATGGTGTATGACGTGCCCATGCTCAGGGCGACATTCAGCCAGACCCACGTTGCGGTAGATGTCCGCCAGTTGAACGGAGAGACGCTACCTGCTGCCGTGTCCGGCACGACGGATCGCCAGGAAGATCAGTGGGTCTGGCTGCCTGCCGAGCACAGCGACGGCCTTCCTACAGTCGATTCAATGACGCTGATTGTCGAGCGCATGGAGCGCGCACTGCAGGCATGCGGGCCGCAATTCATCGGCTTGCAGGAAACCAAAGCCATTCTCGGCTGGCTGGAGTCCGAGCAGCCGGAACTCGCTCAAGAGATGCAGCGGGTACTCACACTGACACGCTTCTCGGCGGTTTTGCAGCGGCTGGCGTCGGAGTGTGTGCCGCTGCGCGCCATCCGCGTGATCGCCGAAACACTGATCGAACACTGCCAGCACGAACGCGATACCAGCGTGCTGACCGATTACGTGCGCATCGCGCTCAAGTCGCAGATCTACCACCAGTATTGCGGTGCCGAAGGCCTGCAGGTGTGGCTGCTGACGCCGGAAAGTGAAGGCTTGCTGCGCGACGGCCTGCGCCAGACACAGACCGAAACATTTTTCGCATTGAGCAACGAGGTCAGCCAGATGCTCGTGCAGCAAATGAATATTGCGTTTCCGGTGCGTGCGCCCGAGCAGGCGGTTCTGTTGGTCGCGCAGGACCTGCGCAGTCCGCTGCGGACCTTGTTGAGGGAAGAGTTCTATCACGTTCCCGTACTGTCTTTTGCGGAAATCAGCAATGCAGCCAAGGTCCGGGTCATGGGTCGATTCGACCTTGAAGACGACCTTGAACCGCTGGACAACGAGCATGCCGCTTGAGCCTTCAAGGGTTGAGCACAGGGAGAGGGTCAGATGTTTGAATTACGCGTACTGAATGGCCTGCATCAAGGCGCCGCTCTGCCACTGGTGGGCGAGGAGTGGTCGATCGGCTCTGCCGAACAGCAGGATCTGGCGCTGGACGATCCGGGCGTGGAAAGCCTGCATTGCCGTCTGCAGCGCCTGGGCGACAGCTGGACCCTGAGCGCTGAAGAAGGAGCGGTGCACGATGAAGATGGCAATGCCCGGCATGCCCCTGACTTGAACCTCAACAGCGCCTTCATGCTGGGTTCGGTATGGCTGTGTGTTTCCTCCGCTGACGACGCGTGGCCCTCCGTGCCGGCCGTTATACCCGAGCAGCCGGCACAGCCTGATACCCCACGCAACGACCCGCCCCTGAAGAAGGTCAAGTCGCGCTCGCAATGGCTCAATCGCACCACGGGGATCATCGCCGGGTTGCTGGTCGGTGTGATTGGCAGTGCCTGGAGCCTGACTCGCCCTTCACCGGTCACCCTTGATCAGGGGCCTGCGCACATTGCCTCCGCCACCCCGGCCGCACAGGATAAAACACACCCTGCGTCAGAGAAGACCGCCCGTCCTGCGACTGATAAACGCGTACGCCTGAGCAGTGCCGATGCCGTCAGGCATCAGCTCAACAGCATGCTCAGCGATCGTCTGCTGACCGACGTGAGCATTGAGGAGACACCGGACGGGTTGATGCTCAACGGCAATCTCAAGGAAGAATCGCTGCTGGTTTACCAGCGCATGCTGCAACGTTTCAAGGACCGCTACGAATCGCCTGTGACCGTCCTCGACAATGTTTCCGGCAAGCAAAATACCCTGCCGTTCGTGGTCGTGCAGATCATGACCGGGCCACATGCACACCTTGTCACCGCCGATGGTCGGCGCGTGTATGTCGGCGATGAAGTGGACGGCCTGCGTCTGACCAGAATCGACGATCAGCATCTTCAGTTCGACGGTGATCGTCATATAGAGGTGACGTGGTGAACGCCGCGCTGAGCCAATGGAAAGCGACCCATGCAGCACGCCTGAGTCAATACTCCGCAGTTCGCGTCAGCGGGCGGGTCAGCGCCGTACGGGGCATCCTGCTGGAGTGCAAGATTCCCGCCGCCAAGGTCGGCGACCTTTGTGAGGTGAGCAAGGCTGATGGCGGTATGTTGCTGGCTGAAATCGTCGGTTTCACTCAGGAATGTACACTGCTCAGCGCCTTGGGCGCACCGGACGGGATTCAGGTCGGCGCGCCGATCCGCCCGCTTGGCATGGCCCACCGGATTGGCGCTGACGACAGTTTGCTGGGCTGCGTGCTGGATGGTTTTGGACGACCGCTGCTCGGTGATTGTCTCGGCGCCTTCGCCGGTCCGGACGATCGTCGCGAAACACTGCCGGTGATTGCCGACGCCCTGCCACCCACCCAGCGCCCGCGCATCACCAACGCCCTGCCCACCGGAGTACGCGCCATCGACAGCGCCATCCTGCTGGGCGAAGGTCAACGCGTGGGGCTGTTCGCCGGTGCTGGCTGTGGCAAGACCACACTGATGGCCGAACTGGCCCGCAACATGGGCTGCGACGTTATCGTCTTCGGACTGATCGGCGAACGGGGCCGCGAGTTGCGCGAGTTTCTCGACCATGAACTGGACGAAACCTTGCGCGCCCGCTCGGTGCTGGTCTGCGCCACGTCCGATCGCTCAAGCATGGAGCGTGCCCGCGCAGCGTTCACCGCGACCGCCATCGCCGAAGCGTTCCGCGCACGAGGCCAGAAAGTGCTGTTGCTGCTCGACTCCCTGACCCGGTTTGCCCGTGCGCAGCGAGAGATCGGGATTGCGTCGGGCGAGCCGCTGGGCCGTGGCGGCCTGCCGCCCTCGGTGTACACCTTGCTGCCACGTCTGGTCGAGCGCGCCGGTATGAGCGAGAACGGTTCGATCACCGCCCTTTACACGGTCCTGATCGAACAGGACTCGATGAACGATCCGGTAGCGGATGAAGTGCGCTCACTGCTCGACGGACACATCGTGCTGTCCCGCAAGCTGGCCGAGCGCGGGCATTACCCCGCCATTGACGTGTCCGCCAGCATCAGCCGGATCCTCAGCAACGTCACGGGCCGCGAACACCAGCGAGCCAACAATCGTCTGCGCCAGCTACTGGCCGCCTACAAGCAGGTGGAAATGCTCCTGCGTCTGGGCGAATACCAGGCCGGGGCAGACCCGGTGACCGATTGCGCGGTACAGCTGAATGACGCCATCAACGCCTTTCTGCGCCAGGACCTGCGTGAGCCTGTGCCCTTGCAGGAAACCCTGGACGGCTTGCTGCGGCTGACCGCCCAACTGCCGGAGTAGGACATGGACGAAACACTCGAGGAAGACCCGCAGCGGGCGGCGCTGGAACAGGTAATCGGCCTGCTGACGCCCCTGCGCCAACACCGTCAGGCGAGTGCCGAGCGGGCGCATCGCCAGGCGCAGGTGGAACTGAAATCAATGCTCGACCACTTATCAAAGACCCGGGCATCACTGGACCAGGAACGTGACAACCACAAACGACGTCGCGAGAGCCTGTCCAGAGCGCACCTGGCAAAGACCATCAGCCTGAACGATGTAGACCGGTGGCACGAGAAGGAAAAAAACATGCTCGACCGCCTGGCCCATATCCGTCAGGACGTGCAGCAACAGCAATTGCGGGTAGCCGAACAGCAGACGTTGCTTGAACAGAGACGCCTGCAAGCCAAAGCGTCTCAGCGCGCAGTCGAGAAACTCGCCTGCATGGAGGAGACGCTCAACGAAGAAGGTTGAGTGACGATGACCGCACCGATCAAATCCCCTGCCAAGGCACCAGCGCCACCTGTACGCGAAAAACCGGCGGAGTCTCTGCCAACAGCATTCAGCGCCAGGCCGGCAGGTGACAAACGCGCCGCTTCTGGCGGTGCGCTACGCAGCGATCTGCAGGCAAGTCGTTCGGCATTCAACAGATCGACGGCGGACACACCGATAAACGCCGATGGCCTGTTCTTTTCACAACTGCTGGTGCCGCCGGTAGGTGCCCAGTCTGATCAACAGAGCTTCGCAGGCGGCGCAATCGCCTTTTCGGTCAGAGCAGAAAATGTACCGACCGAGTTGATCGATGAGGTCGTACAGCGCCTGCCCGATCAGCCCGAAGGCCCGCTCGCCTTCACCCTGCTGATGCCTAATCTGGGCAGCGTTCGGGTCAACGCCAGCAAAGCCGACAATCGTTGGAGTATCCAGCTGGGCTTTGCCCGGCGCGATGTGCTCAAGCGCCTGCACGGCCACGCAGGCGCATGTCGCGAATCGCTCTCGGAGGCACTGGGCCAGGACGTTGACCTGTCGATGCACGAAGACTTTGCAGCATGAGTGCGCTGCTCCTGCGCAAGGTCGCCCCGCTGTTTGCCCAGGCCACACGCGAGCTGGGCGCCGGTCAGCGTCTGGACTTCGACGTTAAGGGCGGTAACGCCGAACTGACACTTCTGCCACTGCTGGCCGATGTTGTTACACCGCGTGTCGGTGCCTGGCTGAGTACCGCTGCGGGGCCTGTGTGCCTGAGCGATGCCGAGGCAGTGCTGAGCCTGCTCGGCGAGGTGCCTCTTACCCTGGCTGGCGATCAGCAAGCCTGGTACTGGCAGTTGTTCAATCAGTGCCTGAGCCCGGTCATTGCCGATCTGCTCGCCCCCATCGAACCGCTGTCCGACCGCACGCAAGCGTCTTTGATGGCTTGCCGGATTCAGGTCCGGCTCGCAGGGCAACAGGTTCATGCCCACCTGCACGCAGCACCAGAGACGCTTATCAGGATATTGCGCTCGGCGCGCTGGCACCCAGTTCAAAAGCCGGTCGATGAAGACTTTTGTGTGATCACGCCGCTGATCATTGGCGAACTGTCGCTGACGCTGGAACAACTTGCTTCGCTGCGGCCAGGTGACGTGGTACTGCCCGCCCGCTGCCGGTTCGACAGCGCCGGACAAGGCGTGCTGAGCCTTGCCGGGCGGCAGTGGGAGGCACAGACCGAGCTTCAGGCACAGCATCTTTTTTTGCGGCTCAGCCACGAGGAACACAGTCACCATGAGTACTGAAGATCTGTATCAGGACGATGTCGAAAGCCTTGACGATTACGACGAACAAATCGGTGAGCAGCAGTGGGCGGATGCGGACGTCGAAGAACAGCCCGGCCTCTCATCCGATGAGCCCGATGAGCCCGATGAGCCCATTGGACCTGATGAACAGGACGAGCAGGATGAGCACAGTCCATTGTCCGCAGTCGATTCGCTGCCACTGGACCTGACCCTGCGCTGCGGAGAACTCAGGTTGACCCTCGCCGAACTGCGCCGACTGGACGCGGGCACGGTCCTTGAGGTCAGCGGCATTGCGCCAGGCTACGCCACACTGTGCCATGGCGAGCGCGTGGTGGCCGAAGGCGAACTGGTCGATGTAGACGGTCGGCTGGGCCTGCAAATAACCCGACTGGCAGCTCAGCCATGATTATGGAAGGGGCCAACCCGCTCCTTTTGGCACTGTTTCTCGGCGCGCTGTCGTTGATTCCGTTTCTGCTGATCGTCTGCACCGCCTTCCTGAAAATCGCCATGACTTTGCTGATCACCCGCAACGCTATCGGGGTTCAGCAAGTACCGCCGAACATGGCGCTGTATGGCATCGCACTCGCCGCCACGCTGTTCGTCATGGCGCCGGTCGCCCACGAAATGCAACAGCGCGTGCACGACCATCCGCTGGAGCTGGGCAATACCGAGAAGCTCCAGGCCAGTGCCAGAACAGTGATAGAACCGCTGCAACGCTTCATGACCCGCAACACTGACCCCGATGTGGTTGCCCATCTGCTGGACAACACACAGCGCATGTGGCCCAAGGAAATGGCCGATCAGGCAAGCAAAGAAGATTTGCTCCTGGCAATCCCTGCCTTTGTCCTGTCCGAACTGCAAGCCGGTTTCGAGATCGGTTTCCTGATCTATATCCCGTTTATCGTCATCGACCTGATTGTCTCCAATCTGCTGCTGGCGCTGGGCATGCAGATGGTCTCGCCCATGACCCTGTCGCTGCCGCTCAAACTGCTGCTGTTCGTACTGGTGTCAGGCTGGTCGCGCCTGCTCGACAGCCTGTTCTATTCGTATATGTGAGGCGGTCATGGAAGCATTGGCACTGTTCAAGCAAGGCATGTTTCTGGTCGTCATCCTGACCGCACCGCCTTTGGGTGTTGCGGTACTGGTCGGGGTCATCACCTCGTTGTTACAGGCGCTGATGCAGATTCAGGACCAGACGCTGCCCTTCGGCATCAAGCTGGCTGCCGTGGGCATGACGCTGGCGGTTACCGGGCGCTGGATCGGCGTGGAGCTGATTCAGTTCATCAATATGGCCTTCGATCTGATTGCCGGGTCCGGAGTTGCGCACTAGATGCCTCTGCACGCCCAGGATTTCTTCGAATTCATACTGGGCATGGGCCTGGCGATGGCGAGGCTGGTGCCGTGCATGCTGCTGGTGCCGGCCTTCTGCTTCAAATACCTCAAGGGACCGCTGCGCTACGCGGTAGTCGCCGTGGTTGCGATGATTCCTGCGCCGGGCATCAGCCGCGCGCTGACGTCACTTAATGAGGACTGGTTTGCCATAGGCGGTCTGCTGCTCAAGGAAGCGGTACTCGGCACCCTGCTGGGCATGCTGCTGTACGCGCCGTTCTGGATGTTTGCGTCCGTGGGCGCCTTGCTGGACAGCCAGCGCGGCGCACTCAGCGGCGGGCAGATAAATCCGGCGCTGGGGCCGGACGCAACGCCGCTGGGCGAGTTGTTTCAGGAAACACTGATCATGTTGGTGATCCTTACGGGGGGGCTGTCGACGATCACCCAGGTCATCTGGGACAGCTACAGCGTCTGGCCGCCGACCTCATGGCTGCCAGGCATGACGGCGAACGGCCTGGACGTTTTTCTCGGCCAGATCAACCAGACCCTGCAACACATGATGCTGTACGCCGCGCCCTTCATTGCCCTGTTGCTGTTGATCGAGGCGGCGCTGGCGATCATCGGCCTGTATGCGCAGCAGTTGAATGTCTCGATTCTGGCCATGCCCGCCAAGAGCATGGCCGGTCTCGCGTTCCTGCTGATCTACTTGCCGACGCTACTGGAACTGGGCACAGGTCAGCTATCGAAGCTGGCTGATCTCAAGTCGATACTCGGCTTTATGGTGCAGGTGCCGTGAGCGAAAAAACAGAAAAGGCGACGCCCAAACAGATTCGCGACGCGCGGGAAAAAGGTCAGGTCGGGCAGAGTCAGGACCTCGGCAAACTGCTGGTGTTGCTGGCCGTCAGCGAAGTCACCCTGGGCCTGGCCGACGAAAGTGTGAATCGCCTGCAAGCCTTGCTGGGGCTTTCGTTCAAGGGTATCGACCGGCCGTTCATGGCATCGGTGGAACTGATCGCCAACGAAGGCTTTTCCGTGTTGCTCAGCTTTACGTTGTGCAGCGTCGGCCTGGCAATGCTCATGCGCCTGATCAGCAGCTGGATGCAGATCGGCTTCCTGTTCGCCCCCAAGGCCTTGAAACTCGACATCAACAAGATCAACCCCTTCTCCCATGCCAAGCAGATGTTTTCCGGGCAGAACATTCTCAACCTGGTGCTCAGCGTAATCAAAGCCCTGGCGATCGGAGCGACGCTGTACTCACAGGTCAAACCGGCGCTGGGCACGCTGATCCTGCTGGCCAACAGCGACCTGACGACCTACTGGCATGCACTGGTCGAGCTGTTTCAGCACACCCTGCGGGTGATTCTGGGTTTGTTGCTGGTCATTGCCATGGTCGACTTTGCCATGCAGAAGTACTTCCACGCGAAAAAACTGCGCATGAGCCATGAAGACATCAAGAAGGAATACAAACAGTCCGAAGGCGATCCGCACGTCAAGGGCCACCGTCGGCAGCTGTCCCATGAAATCCTCAACCAGGAACCCAGTGCTGCGCCCAAACCGGTGGAAGAGGCGGACATGCTGCTGATCAACCCGACCCACTACGCGGTGGCGCTGTATTACCGGCCGGGGGAGACGCCACTGCCGATGATCCATTGCAAGGGTGAGGACGCGGACGCACTGGCGCTGATCGAGCGGGCCAAGAAGGCTGGCATTCCGGTTGTTCAGAGCATCTGGCTGGCGCGCACCCTGTACAAGGTCAAAGCCGGCAAATACATCCCCCGCACCACACTGCTGACCGTCGCTCATATCTACAAGGTCGTCCGTCAACTGGACGAAGTCACCAGCGAAGTGATTCGCATCGAAGACGAGCAGTAGCCCCGCAGAGCATCACACACCGCAAACCCGCACTGAACGCAGGAATCCACCGGCATGAACACGCGCGTGCAGGGCTATGGCGTTTTGTGCTGGTGTGATGGGCAGCTCATGAAGAACCCGCAAGACAGGGCTCAAACCACGAGAAGTGCCGTGACCATACGGGTAGGGACATGAGTGCGAAGAGGCATTACGAAGGGGGAAATCCGGAAGGCCGTGTTGATGGGCCCTGATCGGGCCCACCCACACGGGTAAATCAGGCGGTCAGTGCAGCTCCTCATTCAAATGTTCAAGCCCCGCCAGCATCAACTCGTGTCGACGGATTTCATCCAGGCTGGCGAACGAGTCGGGCGTGTCGTTCACTGCGTGCCACACCACAAAGTCGCGCCGTACATCCAGAAACAGAAAGTAACGACTAAACCGTTCGGCTTCCATGAAGCGGCGTTGCAGTGCCTCGCGCAATTGCTCGGGGCGCAGCGCGCGGCCTTCGATATGCAACGCTATACCCCAGTCGTGGTGCTCACGCCGGCTGACGAAAGCGACACCCTTGGCGACCGGCCATACGGCCGGGCTCTGGGCGGCGACCTGGGCGTAGAACGCTGCTTTTTCCATTACCTCGATCATCTTCAGTCCTTTAACTGCACAACGGTGTAATCCAGCTCATGATCACGATCATCCAGCCCCTGACGCATGTCAGGCGGCCACCAGATCACCAGCTCGCGGCTGTTCGAGTCGGGACGCTTGCACGCATACCCGGCGCAACCATGGGTAGCACAACCCGTCAGAGTAGCGACCAGCAAAAACATGACAGCAAGATGACGCATACTCATGGTGTCGCTCCCTTTAGCAACGAAGGTCGGCTTTCTTTGGCCATTTTCGATATCTGTGGCTGGCGTACAGCGATATACACCTCGCTCTCCTCGCCCGGCTGCAGCCATGCGTGAGGCCACGCGGCAACGCCAATGACCCAGCGGCCACCACAGCGACTTTCGTCGATCCGTACCGGCTTGTCGGTATTGTTGCGTGCGACCACCACTGCAACGCCCCAGTCTTTCTTGACGAACCACTGCGAACGTTGGCGATCGAGCGTCAGTCCTTCGCCCGGGTCACACAGGCTGTCGGTTTCAAAGGGCAGTGTTTCGCCCGTGCGCATGCCTACCGGCGCGGCACCGTCGACCATCTGGGTGAAGACCTTCTGGATGTCACCACGGGTCGGCAATTCTCCCCCGTCACGACGGTCCTTGATCTTCTTCATCTGGTCATCGATGTCATGCGGGTTGCCGTTTTCCACATAGCGGGCCGGATTGACCTGATCGCCGATCAGACGCGGAGTCAGGATGAACAGACGTTCACGCTGGCTCAATTCACGGCTGCGGGACTGGAACAGCAGCTTGCCGATGTACGGGATGTCGCCCAGCAACGGAATCTTGTGAATCCGGTCATTGGCCTCCAGCCCGTGGAAGCCGCCGACCACCAGCGAGCCATGCTCGGCGATCACTGCCTGGGTGCTGACGTTTCCTCTGCGCACACTTGGCTGCGTGTCATTGATGGTCGAAACATCGATCTGACCGTCTTCGATGTCCACGATCATTTGCACCTGGGGCTTGCCGTCGTGGTCCAGCGAACGGGGGATGACCTGCAAGCTGGTGCCGGCAGTGACCGGCAGAATTTCAGCCGCGCGTTCGGACGTGGCGGTCAGGTATTCAGTACGGCTCAGGTCGATTACCGCTGGCTGATTCTCCAGTGTCAGGATCGACGGATTACCGATGACCGACGCAGAACCATTGCCTTCCAGCGCGTGCAGCTCGGCGGAAAACTTGCTGGCGTTCTGAATGAACATGGTCGAACTGGTCCCGGCGTCAAACAGGCTGGCACCGCCACTTACATTGCCTGCATTGAAATTCCAGCGGCTGGACAGCTCCGCCAGCTCGTTGCGGTCGATGTCGAGAATAACCGCATCGATTTCGATCAGGTTGCGAGGAACATCGAGCTCCTTGACCAGCTTCTCGTACATGGCCTTGCGCTCTGGCAAGTCATAGATCAGTACCGCGTTGTTACGCACGTCGGCGCTTACCCGAATGCTTGTGCGCCCTGCGGAATGACCTTTACCGGATCGTTTGCTGCCGAAACTCAATACGCGGTCAATGCCTTGCTGCAAGGCACCTGTATCGATCCCGTTGGAACCCAGGTTGTAAGGCAAGGCCGCTGCCGAAGCCCCGGCACCGCTCGAAATGCCACCGCCCTGCCCCGGCAGCAGGTTCACACTGTCGATGCTCTCGCCACGTGCACGACTTTCCAGCAGGTCCTGAAGAATACTGGCAACACCGGCCACGACCAGTTGCTGGTCGCGATAACGAATAGTGCGATCGGCGGCGTTGGCGTACCTGAGCGGCAGGACGACAACGTCCTGCTTATCGGCTTTTTTATCCGGCTTTTCGACTTTCTTGCTGTAGTCGCGCACGAACTCCACATATTTGGCCGGACCGCGGACCAGCACCACACCTTCATCGGGCAGAGCGCCCCAGCCGAAGCGTTTGTCCAGCAGGCCCACGTCGGTCAGGGCCGTCTGCAGGTCATCCACGGCATCGGGAGAAACCTCGATACGCGCCGATGTGCGCTCGCTGGAAGGACTGATGTACAGCGTGTCGTTATAGACGAACCACTGAAAGTGATACTCCTGACCCAGACGGTCGAGAAATTCCTCGGGGTTCTGGGCGCGAATCCGGCCATCCAGCTTTCCCGGCATTGATGGCATATCCAGTGCCATGCCGAACTCTTTGGCAAAGTCAGCCAGTGCCGTACCCAGCTCAGTCTGCCGGGCATCGTAGGCGTAGGCAGTGTGCTTCCAGGCTTCGGGGGTGACCGCCCAGGTAACAGGGGTCACCCCGATCAACAGTAAAGGCAACCACATTAAGGCCTTGCGCATTTCACACTCCCGGTTGCCGGTTGTTGAGGTTCGCACGCCCGAGCAGAGTGGGCGCCGTATTGCGAATTGAGGTCTGCATCAGGCTGAGCAAGGCCGCGCGCTGATTGGCCAGGCTTTCCAGGCGACTGAGCAGGTCGTTGAGATGAAAGGGGTCGGGGATCCAGCTGACCAGGACTACACAACGTGTTTCTGGATCGATACCCAGTGCGCCCTCGCAGGCACACGCCAGGCTCGCCCCGCCTTCACTGAGCAGGGCTTCCAGACGTTGCGGATCAGCGGCATCGTAGGGATCGAGCAGCTCGATGCTGCAACATATCCCGTTGACGTGTGCCGCAAGACGCACGTTGGCATCATCGATCCAGCAATCCAGCGGAGTCGCCGGACGCTGTTCAGCCCACTGGCCGAGGATCTCGGTGAAGTCACTGAATTCCATCGATGATCGCTTTGGTAATGCCGTGTTTGGCGCGCAAGCTTTCGTTGACGGCAATACCTGCGACGTCCACCTGCTGCTGCGCATCGTTGAAAGCCTGAAGATCATCGATGGAGCCACTTTCCGAGGCGTCCATTGCCGCGTCTTCCATGTGGGTCTGCGCGCGGCTCGCGGAGTTGTCGAGATGGCGTTGCAAGCTGTTGAAACTGATCATGTCCTGGTGCTCCAGCAAAAGGGTTCATACCTTGAGTGGAGCAAACCTGCGGCACGGTTCCATCTTCGACTCTGCGTGCGCTCAAACCTGTGTCAGGCAGACTGTTCGGCCCCCAGCAGGCCATTGCGCAACGTCATCCAGTCGATATCGAAGGCACCGTTGGCGTCGCTCAGGCGCAGGCTGCCTGATGCTACCGATGCATCTCGCTTGAGCTGCCAGTGCTCGGCGAAACGGCTTTCCGCCAGCCACTCGGCGACCGGTTCAGCCATGTCGGGGTGCACGCTGAGCGTTGCGATTGCCTGGTTGAGCTGGCTGGCAGCCAGGTTTCTGGCCAGAGCCCGCGCCCGCTCGGCCAGCGTGGTGTCGTCCAGCAAGTGCCGCAGTGACTCGCTCAACAGCGCCTCCACGGCAACCATCGACTCCTGTTGCAGGGTTTCGCGCTGCTGCTGAAGCTCGCAGAGAAATGCATTGGCGTTTTCCCAGAACTGCGCCAGCGCCTGCTGGTTGAGACGATCGGCCTCCTCCTGCGTGCGGACAAGCATCTGCTCGGCCTGCTGACGGGCGTCAGCGAGGATGTCGCGGGCCAGCAGACTGTCGGCGATGTCTTCGCGACGCAAGATCGGTTCAGGCAGCAGCGACGCGGTCGTCAAGGCAATACTGCGTTTGGCAAGCATGGGCAATTCCTGACGCAGAAGGTATGAGGTTCAATTCAGGCTGCCGTGACGCGCCACAGGATGGCGCGCCACAGTGTCTGAAGCTTGTTCTCCGGTGCCTCGCAGGGCACATCGGCAACTTCGCCCGGAGGCCAGGCCAGCCGCAGACGCGACCAGTGCTGCGACCCGAGCCAGGCACCTAACAGCAAGCGCGCATCGTAGACATCGGCGGGCAGCCATACCGCCGGACGCAGCGCCTTGGCGAGCGCCCAACACCACGGCCCGTCCGGCCCGTCACTTTCATAGCGGGTAAAACAGATCAACTGCGCCAGGCCTATGGCCTGTTCACGCTGAACGGGTGTCAATGTCAGCCAGTCCAGCACCGCCGTGTCGGCAACGGCCGGTTGAGCGGGCGCAATCCCCACGCTCTCCAGGAACACGCTGTGGCGGCAAGCCATGAGCGCGTCGCATTCGCCCACCGTCAGTCCGCAAGACTCGGCGAATCTGTGCTGCCGGACCGGATGAGCCCACGACCAGGGATTGCACCACCAGCGAACCCAGAGCGCTTCGACCGTCGGATCCATTACGTACGCGCCGGCAGGCCGGTACGACTGCGCGCGCCGAAACCTGTGCGGCGCAGCAACCCGTTACGCCAGTCACTGCGTACTGCCAGCAAGACAATCAGCAGCAAAAGAGCAAAACCTGCCGGGATGACCCAGAGCATGACGTTCCAGAATGGCAGGTTTGCGCTGTCCAGCTTGAAAGGCCCGAAACTCACCCATTGGGTGGTTTCCTGAAACTCGACAGCGGGCACGAACACGATGGAAAACTTCTTCGAATCCGCAGACTGGGTAGACATGCCAGGAATACTGCTGGCGACCATCTGTTGAATTCGCCCACGCACACTGTCGGGGTCAAGCGATGCAGAATGCTTGATGAACACGGCTGCGGACGCAGGTTGCACCGGCTCGCCCGGCGCTATGCGCTCCGGGAGCACCACATGCACCCTGGCGACAATAACGCCGTCGATTTGCGAAAGAGTTGCCTCAAGCTCCTGAGACAAGGCATAGATGTAACGAGCACGTTCTTCGAGCGGCGTCGAAATCACGCCTTCCTTCTTGAAGATTTCGCCCAGGCTGGTGCGCGAATGCCGCGGCAGACCGGCAGCGTCCAGAACACGTACGGCGCGGTTCATGTCGCTGGTAGCGACAGTGACCACCACACCGGTTTTTTCCAGGCGTTTGCGCGCATCGATATGCTGATCCGCAAGCCGCGCCACGACTTCGTTGGAATCCTGTTCGGAGAGTCCAGTGAACAAATCGGTGTCATCACTGCAGCCGCCGAGCATCAGAATGCACATCAGCAGCAGACCTGCGCTGAGAAATTTCACGTAGACCTCTACTGCAGGTTGGTCAGCTTGTCGAGCGCCTGAGCGCTCTTGCTCACAACTTTGGTTGTCAACGCCATCTGTAACGAGCATTGCGACAGCGCACGGCCCATCTGAACAATATCAGCACCGTCTTCGGAACCTGCGACTCTCTTCATCTGGCGCAGCGCCTGTTGGGAAAGTTTTGCGGTATCGCCCAGGCGCTCGGACAGCGCACTGGCAACCTTGTCTGACAGATGAGAAGACGAAGGCCCACTGTCCGGGCGCATGGCCGCCGTAAAAAGATCGACATCCGCCTGAACGGGCTCGGAAACGAGCTCCTGATGCACATTGGGCCCAAGCTCTGAAGACAGGCTCTTGAGGTGGCTGATATGGGAAATGCTCATACAGGTTTCTCCGTCAGGCGGCGGTCGGTCAGGCAACAGCCTGGTTATTGCTGCTTTGCAACAGGGCATTGAGGATCTGGGCAACAGTCTGCGCAGCGCTTGCCTGCAAATCATTGCCAGCGCCGGTAGCATCCTTGAGCGTGGCCTCCAGCCCCTTCTGCAGCAAGCCTTCCAACAATTGCCCCAAGTCCTGATTGGACAGGTTGCCATTGGTGGTGCCCGGCTGCGTAGAGTTGTCAGTCGGCGTACCCAGACCTCCGCCAGACGCCTGCAGACCGCGGTCGATCAGTTGCCCGATCAACTGGCCCACATCGATGTTGCCGTTGCCGTTCGCGGCAGGCCCGGTGTTGGCATCGATTGCAGGATCGCCCAGCGAAGCCGGAGCGCCTGCCGAATCACTCACGGGTGACCCCAGGCCACCGCCGCCACTGCCCGAAAGGCCGCTTGCATCACTCTGTTGCTGGCCAAGCTGCTGACCGAGAATGTCGAGGGCCGAGCGGAATTGGGCGGTTTCCTGACCGTCAAGACCATTGTCTTCCTTCAACTCGTCCATCCAGGAACCACCGTCACGGGTGGGGAACTGGGCCTTGTTGTCGTCCATGAACTGAGCGACTTTTTCCAGAATCGGCATATCGTCGCTGGAGAACGTTGTTCCGCCTTCCCCGCTAGGAGTCAGCAGATTGTCCAGCACGGCTTTGCCGAGGCCATTGAGCACCTGATTCATCAGGTCAGACTGTCCACCACCCGCGCCGTCCAGCTGGCCGCCACCAGCACCCGAACCTGAACCCGCGCCACCACCGATGCCTGCGGAAGCGCCGAAGTTGTCACCGAGCTTTTCGTGGATCAGTTTGTCGAGCGCTGCCGTGATATCGGCAATGCTACCGCCCGACTTGCCGTCCGCAGCCATGGCCTTGGCGAGCATCTTGCCGAGCGGCGAGGTGTCATCCAGCTGGCCATTTTTGGTCAGGGCCTGAACCAGTTGGTCGATGACGGCCTTGAGTTCCTTGCTGGAGGTGCTGGTGCTGCTGGTTGCGTCGTTGTCGAGCGACACAGGGAACAGTGAAGCCGAGGTTTGCAGGGAATTGAAGCTATTGAGAGCTTGCATAGAAACGCCCGTCCTGAGATAGCGGCCCCCTCTGGCGAGGGGGCAATCAGAAATAATTAGTAACTGATACCCTTAGCGTTCTGCGCTGTGGCACTGATCTTTTTGTTGGTGGAGTCTTCCTTGCCCGCTTCGATGGCGTTCAGCACGTCCATCGTCTGCTTCTTCTTGGTTTCTTCGGCTTGCATGGCAATCAGTTTCGCGCCATTGGCGTCGGTCTCTTTACTGGCCTTGGCCTGTGCGGCAACCGACAGACTGTCGCCCGTGCCCGAAAGAATATTGCTCTGCAGGCTGGCGTTGGACGCAACGGTGTTGGCGCCTTGCAACGCGCCACCGACACCGTTGACGGCACCGTTGCCGAGGTTGGTGAGTTTCGAGGTTAGACTTGAAAATGCGACCATGACGTGATGCCCCTTTTATCTACACCAGCGTTATTGCTTGGTACAGCTAGGTGGCAACGACCCGCAGATCGGTTCCAGCGGGTTTGCAAAAAATCAGATCTGCAATTCCTTGATACGTCGATAAAGCGTACGCCGAGGCATATCCAGCTCCAGGCTTGCGGCGTCAATGCAATTGCGGTGACGCTTGAGCGCCTGTTGAATCAAAGCCTTTTCAATCGCCCGCAACTGGGATTTGAGACCGCAGGCCAGGTGTTCTTCACTTTGCGGATCGACGCCCAGCACGGGGAAACCCAATACATGGCGCTTGGCTGCCGCCTTGAGCTCACGGATATTGCCAGGCCAGTCATGCCCCAGTAACACCTGCTGAAGCAGGGGGCAGACATCGGGCGGGACAGCCTCCAGTTCTTTGGCGGCAGCCGCAACGAATCGCTTGAACAAGGGCAGAATACGCTCAGGCTGGGTACGCAACGCCGGCAGCTGGAGGGTCAGCACGTTGAGGCGAAAGTACAGATCGCGACGAAACCTGCCCTGCTCGACGGCATCGTCCAGACACGACTGAGCCGACGCGATCACGCAAACGTCCAGCTTGATCGTCGACGTTGAACCCAGTCGTTCCAAGGCGCGGGTTTCCAGCACCCTCAACAGCTTGGCCTGCAGGCTGAGCGGCATGCTATCGATCTCATCCAGATACAGCGTACCGCCTTGCGCCGCTTCGATGTAACCGACCCTGGAACGGTCGGCACCGGTGTAGGCACCGCTGACCACGCCAAACAGCTCGCTCTCGGCCAGTGACTCCGGAATCGCAGCGCAATTCATCGCGACCAGGCGGCCTTTACGGCCAGACATTGCATGAATTCGCTGGGCGATAGTGTCTTTGCCGGTCCCGGTCTCGCCTGACAGCAACACATCGATGCCGAGTTGCGAAATGCTTTCAGCAACGATCCCCAGATTCGGCACACACTCCTGGTCCAGATCATCATCAAACCCATCATCAAGCTCCATCCCACAACTCCCTAGACATCAGCTTTTCGGACTCCAGCCGTTGCTGCAATCAAGCAGCAACTCCCAACTCCTTCATGCGGTGGTAAAGCGTACGTCTGGGCAGTTCAAGCTCCTGAAGCACGGCGTCTACATTGTGTCGGTGCCGCTTGAGTGCGTCCTGAATAAGCATTTTCTCGATCACGCGCATTTGCATGCGCAGACCTGTCGCGGGGTCGCGTGCGTCCACCGGCTCGGCGCCCAGCAGAGGGAACCCCAACACAAACCGCTTGGCTGCGGACTTCAGCTCACGTACGTTGCCCGGCCAGTCATGGCTGAGGAGGATCTGCACACGACCGTTGTCCAGTACAGGAACGGGACGTTGGAACTCAGCGGCAATCTCCTGGGTGAACTGGTCGAACAACGGCAGGATCTGCTCGCGACGTTTGCGCAAGGCTGGCAAGTGAAGCGTCAGCACGTTGAGCCGAAAAAACAGATCGCGACGAAAAAGTCCTTGTTCCACCAGTTCATCCAATGGGCGCTGGGCTGAAGCAATCACGCGCAGATCCAGTGGAATGAACTCGGTCGAGCCCAGCCGCTCGACTCCCCGGCTCTCCAGCACGCGCAGTAATTTGGCCTGAAGGCTCAGCGGCATGCTGTCGATTTCATCCAGGTAAAGCGTGCCGCCGCTGGACGCCTCGATGTAGCCCTCACGAGCGCGGCAGACACCGGTAAATGCGCCATTGACGACACCGAACAACTGGCTTTCTGCCAGCGACTCCGGAATGGCGGCGCAATTCATGCCGACAAAAGGCCCGGACCGGCTGGACAGCTCATGAACACGATTGGCCAAGGTGTCTTTGCCGGTTCCGGTTTCCCCGCACAGCAACAAATCCATATCCAGAAACGCGCTGTTCATTGCAATTTGATGACCAGCGGATAATGCAGTTACGTCCCAACACTCTCGGACGTCCTTATCAATGCCTGTGCTCATCGTTCACTCTCACTGTGGGTGGCAAGCGGACTATTAATACCACGTCTTACAAGGCAGACATATAGTAATTTAGTTCCCCTGCGAATGAGAAAAAGCTCACAAAGTTGAGAATTATTATCATAGTAATACCATCATCTTATGGAAAAATCTGGCATAGAGCCACTCTGTTGGGATGATTACTTTAATCTATCGTTATTCCATCCTGATCAAGCATTTACGACCAGAAAAATCCGCTTGCCCTCCTGCCTGCGGGCTTCAAGACCGGATGCCCTGTCTTGGAGCCAGGCAAAAAACCATGTAACCGCACGGTTTTATTATTTAAAAAACAACCGACGCAAGAACAGGTTTAATCGAACCTGTTTAAAAGCCAGGACACTACCCAGATGGAACACTCAATCACCACATCACCTGAACAGGCACAACGGACATGACGCGTACAAAAGACACTTCTTACAGACTAAACAGACTAAGCGATGCACACACTAAAATAAGAAAGTGCTTAAGAAAACTTGTTACTTTGAGCGTTAAAACAGAGGGCTTGTCCGGCACCTTGAACAACAAGACTGCCACGGCTCTTTTCATTCGGTTTTCCGAACGCCGCCCACACTCCGTTCTGGAGGCCGCACAAACCTCCCGTATTCCGGGCACAAGCTTAGGCGGCTTTATGCCATCACCCCATTCGGCTATCCGAACGAGTGGGCGCATACGCATACAAGCAAAAAAAGCGGCGAGGTAAATAGCCAACTGAAAGGATTCAGTGTAGGACAATCCATCAATCGTCAGCTTAGGCATCGATGGAAGTGACGACCATAAAGATCACTGATACCCGGTCATGGCGCTAGAATGTTTCTAAATGTGTGTAAGAACTAGCTTACAAATATTTACAAAAGTTCAGTGAAAATAGAGACGGCACGAGTAGATAGTTCATGGCGACCTGCCACGAGCGAGAACAAAAAAAGGGGAAATCCGCGTAAAGATAGAGCACTTTGAGACTGGATCAAGTACGCGTGAAAACGAGAAAAAGCACCAAAAAAGCGCATTTTAAAGGGGATTTGCGCAGTCGTAGCGCCTCAAGACCGCAGATTTTTAGCGCGATTCGCTGGCGTAGACCACCACTCGCGGTCCGCTCGGCAGCTCGCGCGGACCGTTGCGATCCTCGATATCATCGCGCTTGCGCGGCGACGAACGGTCATCTATGTAATGCCGGGCTTGTACGCCATTTGATACCAATGATGGGTTGCCTGCCGGAACCGGCGCTGTGATCGTCGGCAACTCTTCAGGCTTCACAGCCTGCCCTGAGGGCTGTATCTGCGCTACGGATGCCTGTTCTGCTACCGGCGCGGATTCCACCGGGCGTGGCGCAGGCACCTGCTCAGCCGTTTGTACTGCCTGGACAGGCTTTGGCACAGGTGTTCGTTCGACCACTTGCACCGGCCGTGCAGGTGGGGACGTGGGCAAGCGTTCGATCACAGGCTTCTCAACGCGTTGAGGGCCTGTCGTCACTGGCGACTCACCCGTTATTCGCGCAATACCCGCTGTCAGCACCTGCTTCTGAGTCTTGGGCAGCAGCAACCGCCCCGGTCCATCCGGCGTTTTTTTGCGCAGAAACGCCGAGTTGAGTCTGACCAGTTGCCCCTCATCCACGCCGGCTGTAGCCGCCAGCTGGGTAAGATCCACTGCATGGTTAAGCTCGACCATGTCGAAATAAGGCGTATTGGCGACCGGAGTCAGCTTTACCCCGTAGGCCTCAGGGTTGCGAACCAGAATCGAGAGTGCCAGCAAACGAGGTACGTAATCCTGGGTTTCCCTGGGTAACGTCAGGTGCCAGTAATCGACAGGCAGACCGCGCCGACGGTTGGCTTCGATCGCCCGCCCGACAGTCCCCTCGCCCGCATTGTAGGCGGCCAGCGCCAGCAGCCAGTCATTGTCGAACTGATCATGCAGACGTGTCAGATAATCCATTGCGGCCTTGCTTGAGGCCACTACGTCACGGCGAGCGTCGTAGGTAGCGCTTTGATTCAGATTGAAACTGCGCCCTGTGGAAGGGATGAACTGCCACAGCCCCGCCGCCGCAGAGGGTGAATTGGCCATCGGGTTGTAAGAGCTCTCGATCATCGGCAGCAGCGCCAGCTCCAGCGGCATGTTGCGCTCGTCCAGACGCTCGACGATGAAATGCAGATAGGGACTGGCCCTGCCACTCGCTCCGGTAATAAAGCCGCGATTGCTCAACAGCCAGTCACGTTGCCGGGCAATACGCTCATTCATGCCCTGGCTATCTGCCAGCCTGCAACGCTGGGCCACCCGCTGCCAGACATCTTCGCCATTGTAGACGGGCAAGTCGGAGATCTTTTGCGAAGCCCTTGAACCTGGCTGCTCATCGTCCACCCAGGATGTCAGCCCTGCAACAAGACGCGGCATGCGATCCATACGCGGTTGTGCATAGTCGACTGACTGACAGCCCACACACAGCGAGCCCAAAGCGAGGACGGCGATCTGGACCGAGCGAGCCAGCGAGCGTGGACGGGAATCAGGTAAGGCGACGGCGGGCATGGGCGGGAATGTCCTGAACGTGTCCACTCTACGTGGCGTGCTCGCCATTCCGGTTCCCTGTCAGGCAGATATTCCCGAAAAAGCCCCGTATATCTCCAGACGACGAAGCGCTGAATCATTTCAGCCTTTGACTTTCATTACCGCCATTTCTTATGGAACCGGCCTGCACCCCATGACACTCAGCTTGTGAAGGATTTTTCTCAGGGCTACATCAGGCGGCTATCAGCGTCAAAACGGACAGGGAGATTCACCGTGCAAGCACCACCTATCAACCGGACCACCGGAAACCCCCTACAGTCATCAAGCACTGCAAGCACGCACACCGCCACGGGGCTACAGCAGAAAAACGAGCAGCCGACACAACGCGCTTCGCACTCATTGAGCAGCATCGGCAAGCGAGCACTGAAGAGTGTCGGCAAACTGTTTCAGAAGTCCAAGGCACCGCAGCAAACAGCGGCCAGACCGCTCAGCAGCAAAAACACCACGCCCGCTGCATCTGCATCCCATTCTCAGACCGCAAAACGCTCTCAACGCGAACCGCGCCTGGCGGAAAACCTGACGCCGCCCTCTGCCACTCCCCTCAAGTCAATCCTGCGTAACAGTCCGAACACGACAGGAAGCGCCGAGGCAGACGCCCATGAAATCGAACACACGTCGCCGCGTATCGACATGGCCAGGCGAAACAATCTTCACGTCAGATTCGATCTGCCGGGAGAACACCAGAACGAGGCAAGCAGTTCCGGCACCAAAGCCGGAGACTCCAAAGAAGCGCCGGCCCCTTATGCCCGGCTGGGACCCAGCAACGGCGGCCGCTTTGAACTCAAGGCCGGGGAGCTGGTGCGCAGCTCACAGCCACAGGGCACGATTGGACTGGATGCCAAAGGCAAACCCGACTTTTCCACGTTTGATACGCCTGGCCTCGACCCGTTGCTGGAAGACATTCTTGCCAACTCCGGCCAGACCTATCTGGCCCAAGAGAGCAAACAGGGCGTGTATGGCCACCAGTTGTTGCAAACCAACGGGCATCTGTTGCATCTGGCACAGGACGACAGCGCGCTGGCGTTGATCCGCAGCAGCAACGAGGCGCTGCCTATAGAAGGAAGAAAACCCGCAGCCGTAAGCCTGGAACGGGAAGATGGTCACCTTCACATCAACTCCCCCAGCGGGCGCACAACTCAGGAATTACCGGGCAAGGCCCATCTCGCGTACCTCACCGATGTACACCTCACAGAGGCCAGTGATCGCCTGCGCGTGCACGAAGACCGGCTGTATCAGTTCGACCCGATAAACATCCGCTGGAAAGCTCCCGAAAACACGGAGGACATTGCCTTCAATAGTCTTGCCATGGGCGGCAACGGCTCGGTCTATGCAAAAAGTGATGATGCCGTGGTCGACCTTTCGAGTCCGTTCATGCCGCATGTGGAAGTCAAAGACCTGCAGTCATTCTCGGTCGCGCCGGACAACAGAGCGGCGTTGCTCAGCGGCAAAGACACTCAAACGATCCTGCTGACCGACATGACGCCGGTGATTGGCGGGCTGACGGAGAAGAAAACCAAAACCCTGGAGCTGGATGGCGGCAAGGCGCAAGCGGCTGCGGTTGGCCTGAGCGCCGACAAGCTGTTCGTCGCAGACACTCAGGGCAGGCTTTACAGCACAGACCGTAGCGCCTTTGACAGCGACGCCGCGCAGTTGAAGCTCATGCCCGAGCAGACCGGCTATCAGTTGGCAGGCCTGCCTCTTGGTGGCCACAACAGCGTCACCGGTTTCATCAACGGCGACGACGGCCGTATTCATGCGCTGATCAAAAACCGTCAGGGCGAAGTTCACTCCCACGCCCTGGACGAACAGGGCTCCAGACTGGAAAGCGGCTGGAACCTGACCAATGCACTGGTGCTGGACAACACTCGTGGCCTGACGATACCAGCAGCTCCCGCCGCTCCTGACCGGCTCAATCTCGACCGCTCCGGGCTGGTCGGCCTCAGCGAGGGGCGCATTCAGCGTTGGGACGCGACACCACAATGCTGGAAAGACGCCGGGATCAAAGACATTGATCGCCTGCAACGCGGGGCCGACAGCAACGCTTACGTACTCAAGGGCGGCAAGCTGCACAAGCTGACGGTTGCTCCCGAACACCCCAACATGGCCTTTGACCACAATACGGCGCTGGCCCAGACGGCACGCTCGACCAAAGTCGCCGTAGGCAAGGAAATAGAGGGCCTTGATGATCGGGTGATTACCGCTTTTGCGATGGTCAGCGATAAACGCTTTGTCGCGCTGGATGACAAGGGTTGCCTGACCGCCCACAGCAAAGACCATAAGCCGATTACGCTGGACATCCCCGGACTGCAAGGCGATATCAAGAGTCTGTCGCTGGATGAAAAGCACAATCTGCACGCGCTCACCGGCACTGGTGAAGTTTACTCCCTGCCCAGAGAGGACTGGCAGGCAGTGAAGTTCGGAGACCGCCTGCGCGCCCGCTGGACGCCGGTTGCCACACCTGAAGGCCAGCCCGTCAAGGCACTCTTCACCAACGATGACAACAGGCTGAGTGCACAGATCGAGGACGCGCCGGGACAAGGCCTGATGCAACTCAAGGGCGGAAAATGGCAAGCGTTCGAGCCACGCCCCGTGGAAGAAAACGGTTTGAACGATGTGCATGCGCGCATCACACGTTCCAACAAGACCTGGCGAATTCCTAAAACCGGACTGACCGCCAGACTCGACATCAATGTCATGGGCCGCGGTGGGATGGAAAAAACCCACACAGCCAGCACCAGCGAGTTCATACGCGCCAACGTTTATAAAAATACTGCAGAGCCACCACGCTGGATGAAGAACGTTGGTAACCATATTCAGCATCGCCATCATGGTCGTGTCGGTCTGAGAGAGGTATACGAGAGCGAGTCGATCCTGTTCAAGCAACTGGAGCTGATTCACGAGGCAGGCGGCCCTCCCCCGGAGCCGGGTAACGACCTGAAGGCGCGCATCGCCCGACTGAACCTGGGCTCTGAAGGAGCGACGCTGGTCAAGGAACTCGAAGCGTTGCGAGACGAGCTCGAAAACCATACCTACACAGCGCTGATGGCCATCGGTCAGAGTCATGGCAAGGTTAAAAATCTGAGGCAGCAGGACGGTCTGCTCAATCAGCACGGCGAACTGGCCAAATCATCGCTGCGCATGCAATTCGGCAAAAAGCTTGCCGAACTGGGCACAAAGCTCAACTTCAAAAGCTCCGGGCACGATCTGGTAAAAGAACTGCAGGACGCCCTGACCCAGGTTGCGCCATCAGCGGAAAACCCTACCGGAAAACTGCTTGGCACTCTCAAGGACAACGGGCTGAAACTCAGCCATCGCAAAGCGGATATCCCCTTGGGACAGCGCCGTGATGCCAGCGAAGATCAGGGTTTGAGCAAAGCGCGGCTCGCTCTGGATCTGGTCACCCTGAAAAGCCTGGGTAATCTGCTCGACCAGGCCGAGCTGCTGACCCCGCACAGTGACATGAGCGTGATACAGAAGAAACTGACGACGCTGCGTGATATCACCTACGGGGAGAATCCCGTCAAGCAGGTGACGGACATGGGGTTTACCGATAATGCGGCGCTGGAGAGTGGCTATGATGCAGTCAAATCATTCCTGAAGTCGTTCAAAAAGCCTGATCATGCGGTCAGCGTCAATATGCGCGTGGCAACCGGCAGCCCTGACCAGGCCGAGCTTGCCGACAAGTTCAAGAGCATGCTCAAACAGCTGGAACACGGTGATGATGAAATCGGGCTGCAACGCAGCTACGGCCTGAACCTGACCAGTCCTTTCACGGTTCTGGCCGACAAGGCTACCGGCCCATGGCCGACGGCAGGCGCCACCGGCAACCGCAACTACATTCTCAACGCCGAGCGTTGCGAAGGCGGCGTTACCCTGTACTTGATGAGCGAAGCCGCAGGCAACGCAAGTATCGGCGTGGGGGCCGGCAAGGACTACTGGCCGGGCTTTTTCGACGCGAACAATCCGGCCCGCAGTGTCGATGTCGGTAACGATCGTACGCTGACACCCAACTTTCGCCTCGGCGTGGACCTGACGGCCACCGCAGGAGCCAGTCAACGTGCTGGCGTGGTCTTCAATGTGCCGGACGAAGATATCGACGGGTTCGTCGATGACCTGTTCGAAGGCAAACTGAACCCGTTGCAAGTATTGAAAAAAGCAGTGGACCATGAAACCTATGAAGCACGCCGCTTCACGCTTGATATCACGACGGGAGGAACCGCAGACTTACGCGCGGGAGTCAACCTGACAGAAGATGGCAGCAATCCGTTCTCTGCCGTCGTGCGCGGCGGGTTTGCCACGAACATTCTGGTTAACCTGATGACATACACCGACTATTCGCTGACGCAGAAAAACGACAAGACCGAATTGCGTGAAGGCGGCAAGAACCGACCAAGGTTCATCAACAACCTGACGGGTGGCGGGCAGCTTCGTGGGCAGCTCGGTGCCACCCACACCGATCCAACCAACACACCCGCCTCTGCCGCTGGCCCGACACCGGCCACCCAGACCGCCGCCAACAACCTTGGCGTTGCCGCGAACATGAGCGTGGAAGCGAGAACCGTCAAAAGGGTCAAGTTCCGCTACAACGTGGCGAAACCAATGACTGCCGAAGCCTTGAGCAAGCTGTCCAAAAGCCTGGGGGACGTGTTCAAGGACAGCACTACAAAAGCACGCCTGGCAGAACTGGCCGATCCGCTAAACGCTCGCTACACCGGCAAGAGTCCGGCAGAGGCCATTCAGGCACAGCTCGACGGGCTGAACGAGCTGTTTGCCGGTGTGCCATCGCAGAACGATAACCAGTACAAGGCATTGCGCGGTTTGAAACGGGCAACCGTTGAACAGCAAGCGTCGGTCAACAAGCACAGCGTGCTGGATAACGCTCGCTTCGAGACCAGCAAAACGGATCTGTCGGGCCTGACCCGAGAAAGCATCCTGACCAGGATCATGGCTTCGGTGAGAGAGGCCAGCGCACCTGGCAATGCGGCGAGGGTTGCCGAATTCATGCGCCAGGACCCAAAACTCAGCGCCCTGCTCAAGGAAATGGAAAACAGCCAAGGTACATTGGCACGCGTACGGCTAGAGCCGAAGGACGAATTGATCGACCTGATCGATGAAGGTAGCCGTAACGGCACAATGACTCAGCACGATCTCTCCAGCCATCTCGAAGACCGCAACAAGATGCGGATCAAACGTCTGGTGGTGTTTCATACCGCCACTCAGGCTGAAAACTTCACGTCCCCGTTACCGCTGGTCAGCTACAACAGCGGAGCCAGTCTGAGCGTCACCAAAACACTTGGACGCATCAATTTCATTTACGGCGAAGACCAGGACAAACCGATTGGTTATACATTTGACGGGGAGATGTCACGGCCATCCGAATCCCTGAAAAAGGCGGCCGACCAGTTGCAAAAGGAGGGTTTTGAACTGAAAAGCTGACACTCGAAGTATCAAACAGCGCCGCCTGCAGCGGCGCTATTCATTCAGGCCATCAGAAACGCGCGTGCGTCACGTGCCTGGGAAATGAAGCCGCGAGTGACGTCACAGAATGCTGGTTCATCAAGCGATGCCAGCTCGCGCTGGGCGCACAGACGCACATCACCCTGATCGACGGCAAACCAGCAACCGTGCAGGCGGGCAACGTCGAAGTTCAGGCTCAACAGGCGCTGCAGATCGGCAGCGCGTTCCGGAGAGCGGCCCACTCGACAGTGAAAGATGACCATCTCGCTGTGCTCGGGTAATTCAATGATTGCAGCTTCGTTGTTCTGGCCGTCATACAAGGCACAGACGCCATTCTGCAGTACCAGTGAGGTGCCGAGCTGCGCACCCAGAGAGTGAATGAAACGGCTGAAATCGGGTTTCGGGGTTTTCATCTTCATAGTCCTTTAAGGGTAAAGCGATGTGAATCAGCCGGGCAGCAGACATCTGCAGTCTGCGCCCGGCATCGCGATCAACGCGGGGCGAGCAAGCCTTCCTCCAGCGCCCTCAACTGATCATCGTCGAGCGGCACGGAAGGTGCCGGTCGTTGCACTGTAGGCGGTGGTGGGTAGGCTTCGGCCACGGTCTCTTCGACAGGCCGGCTCGCCTCGGACGGTTTGGCTGGCGCAAGCGCAGCGCGTGCTGACGACACGCCGTTCAGCACACCTTCCTCTACGACCCGTACGGTATCCACCGCCATCTGGGTCGGCAGTTGCAACGCGCCTCGTGCCACGTGATAAGCACTTTCCAGGGCTCTGGGGATGCCGCTCAATGTGCTTGGCTGGAATGTATGTGGCAGTGACGCCCTGTTCGGGTGCCGGATGTTGTTCAAGGCTGTTTCAGTACGCTCCAGCATGGGCGTTGCACCGCCCATGCCCGCATCTTTCAACGCTTTGGCTTCAGCGGTGACCGATTGGTTGGTGTACAGCGTGGACAGGTAGGACACAGACCCCGTCGCCGCCAGGGCCATGTTGCGCAGGATATTGCCCGCACTGAGCGTGCCGCTTGATCCTGCGGCTTGAGTGGTCACAGGTGGCAGTGCCGAAGTCAGTGCCGAGCTCTGGATACCCGATAGCGCCTTGCTGTAGAACGTGGTGCGTACCGACGGCTCGCGCAGGTCCATACCCTTGGCCAGATCTTTTTTCAGTTCGCTCTTGGCTCGGTCCGGTGTGAAGACCGGGATTTCGCGCCCCTGCGGATCGACATACGTCGACTTCAACTGCAGGAGTGTTTGCGAACTGGCAGACACCGCGCCGCCGAACCCGGATGCCAGAGCCCTGGCACTCAGCGTCTGACCATTGATCTGATGTAGATCGTTGAGCATCTGACGTACGGCCTGAGACCCGCCAAAAGCGCTGTAAGCCATCAGTTCACCCACGGGATGAGTGGATGAACCCTGCACTTTTTTCTGGTTGAAGACCGCCCGTTCGCCCTTGACGAACGCCTTGTCCTGAGTGATTTCCTCAGGTGTTTTTCTGACCAGCTCACCGTGTTCACTTTTCAGCTCAAAAGGGTCCGGAATGACCGAGTTGGTATCGACAGCCTTGAGTGGAACCATGTTCAGGCGTTCGTTGAAGCCCGTCTTCTGCAAGGCGGCCTGAAACATCGGTTTTACCACGCTGTTGACCGTCTCGTGGGCAATGCCCGCCACCATTCCGGTTATTGCAGCCTTGAGCATGCTGGCGTCACTGCTGGTCTCGGGTACAGCCTCTCGTAGCTTGTCGCTGGTAGACAAACGCACATAACCCAGGTGCGTCATCGAGGACAGGAACTGCGGAACCGCAGCCGCGACAATAGGCCCTGCCCCTTTCCAGCCGCCCACCGAGTTACGCGCAGTGACAAGATCACTGACAACGGTGTCCAGTTGGGTATGTGCAGCGACCGAAGCAAGGCGTTTGGCCTCTGGCGATTTGACGAAATCGGCGTGCAGATCGGTCAGCGTGGCTTTGGCATCAACCAGCGCTTGCCGGTCAGCGTGCAGGGCCTCCTTGTCGCCTTCCTCAGCACCTTGCAGCCTGACATCCAGCGCAGTGATGTGCTCGTCCAGCGAATCGATGCTTTTACTCAGCCCTTCTCCGATTGCCTTGCTTGCACGGCCTGCGTATTCACCAAGAGCAGCCTGACTGGCAGCCAGAGCCGCTCGGTCCTCGCTCGCGTTCTGGCCTGCGGGAACAGGCGCAGAAGTGCTCCAGTTGATCGGCAACCGATTGAGCAAAGCCCTTGATCAGTTTCCCGACTTCGGCCTTGTCGGGTGCCTGACCCGGCTGCGCAAACCTGCTCAGCAACTGCTGCACATCAGAACCCTGAAACTGCTTCAGCTGATATCGCTCAGGGGAAAGCCTTTCAGCCATGACTTCGAAAGGCAGTTGTTCAGCCTGCAGCAAGCTGCCGATCAACAATGCGGCACGCGAGCTGATCATCGGCGCGCCGCTGACCGGAGCCGTCGCCTGCTCCGCCCTGAATGCCTGCAAAAGCGTCGTATGCCGCGCAGCAACATTCAACCGCGCAGCGCCGGCAGCCGAGCTTTCTGCCGCATGCGGTGCCGACTGAGTGGCAGTCAGCGGCGGGTTCATGCCTGGCGTCACCGCATTCGGGTGAGCTGTCTGGGCGGGAGCAGTAACGCTTTGCTGGTTTATCGGGGTGAGCTCGACACTGCCTGATCCACCAACACGCGAACCGATCATTGGAACCTCCCCGGAACCGCCAGGCTCTCGCGTTTGAGCACAGGTGCAACAGACTTGTCTGTCGCGGAGGCCGTCGTTGCGGATGGCCCGATGAAAGCATGATCACGCCATTCTTTCGCCAGCTCGGCAAACGACTTCATCAACAGCAGAACACCTTCGGCGGATGCTCGTTCCAGGCCCACCGAGCCCATCAGCAGCACCCGGCCGGTCTGGGCATTCCAGGAAAAAACCGGGCTATGGGCGCCTGAAAACATATGAAAATTGATGTCCATCAGTGCCAGCAAGGCGGCGTCACGGTTGCGCGTGGGCAACGTGCCCATGTCACCGTAGATCAGGACCGCACGGCCCTCGTCGCGATCCAGATACTGAAGAGTGAAGTCCACTTCACTGATTTTGAAATTGGCAGACTCGTAGAAACGTTCAGGCGTGGAGATAAGGCTGAGTGCGCAAATTTCGTTGATCAAGGTGTGGTACGGGTCATTGTTGTTCATTTCACGGCCTCTGAGAGCGATATCAAGCCACACCGTTTCTCTGCCGGTGTGTGCGGACTGAGTCGAAGGCAAAGGCGTTCTGGTTCCTTCCATTCGTCAAGCAATCCACAAGGCGCATTGAAAACACCCGATCCGATTCAGGCGAAACGGGAACCCATCACCTCGCGTTACCACTCACTTCGAGCAACATCAAGGCGAAGTCCTCGTCGACTTATAGAACTGACAGGGACGCGGCGACCGATACGGGTAAATCCGGAATACGACGCTGGTTCATATGTCCACCCCATCGAGGTAAAGCACCATGAGCATCGGTATCAATCCCACGCCCTACCAACCCTCACCCGCCCAGCTGGATTTTTCCGCGCTGAGCGGAAAAAGTCCGCAACAAAACACGTTGGGCGAGCAGAACACTCAGCAAGCCGTAGACCCGGGTGCCCTGCTGTTCAGCAGCGACAGTCAGAAGGACGTCAATTTCGGGCAACCCGACAATACCGTGCAAAATCCGCAGGACAGCAGCAAGACAGACGATAGCCAGTCCAATATCGTCAAGTTGCTCAGCGCGTTGATCATGTCGCTGCTGCAGATGCTGATGAATCCGAATAAAAAACAGAATGCCGATCAGGAACAGAACGATAGCCAGACCCCGTTTCAGAACAATGGCGGGCTCGGCACTCCCTCGAGCACCGATAGCGGGGGCGGTACACCGGATGCAGCAGGCGGCGGAGGCGGCGGCGGTGATGCGCCAGCAGCGACTGGCGGCGGTGGAGGCAGCACGCCAGACGCAACTGGCGGCGGTGGAGGCAGTACGCCAGATGCAACTGGCGGCGGTGGAGGCAGTACACCAGACGCAACTGGCGGTGGCGGTGCGCCGACTACTTCAGGCAACGGAACAGGAGGCGGCGATAGCACCTCGCCTCAGATCACGCCACAACTGGCCAACCCCGGTCACACCGGCGGTACTGGTCAGGTTTCAGGCACCGCAGGCTCTAACGACGACGCCGGCAAGGTCAACGTCGTGAAAGACACCATCCATGTCGGTGCCGGTCAGGTCTACGACGGGCACGGCGCGACCTACACCGCCGACAAGTCGATGGGTAACGGAGATCAGGCGGAAAATCAGAAACCCATGTTCGAACTGGCTGAAGGTGCCGTGCTGAAGAATGTGAACCTGGGTGAAAACGAAGTTGACGGTATCCACGTCAAGGCCGCTGACGACAGGAAAGTCACTATTGATAACGTGCACGCCCAGAACGTCGGTGAGGACATGATCACTGTCAAAGGCGAGGGAGGCGCAAAAGTTACCAATCTGGACATCAAGAACAGCAGTGCTGAAGGCGCAGATGACAAGGTGGTCCAGCTCAATGCCAATACCCACCTGAGCGTCAAAGGTTTCAACGCCGATGATTTCGGTACGATGGTCCGTACCAACGGGGGCAAACAGTTTGACGATATGAGCATCGAGCTGAATGACATAGAGGCCAACCACGGCAAGTTCGCGCTTGTCAAAAGCGACAGCGAAAACCTGAAACTGGCCACCGGCAACATCGCCATGACCGACGTCAAGCATGCCTACGATAAAACCAAGGCCTCTACCCAACACACAGAGATTTGAGTCCGCACACCTCAACCCCAAAAAAGAGGGGGCGAACTCTGCGAGTACGCCCCCTCTTGCTGACTAAGTGCCGCTTACAGGTTGTTTACGACCGCCCAGGCTGAAAAGGGGTTTCGCTCGGGGAAAATGCCGCAACACCGCCCTCTTCGATATCGGCTTCACGCACAGGCCGACGACGCAGGTTATCGACCGTATTGCGCAAGGTGGCTCCGGTAGCGGTGATTGCCTCCCCGCCTTTGTCCTTGACTGTTTTCGCCAGTTTGACGGTCTGATCCGCAACGTAGCCTGTCGCATTGGAGGTTGTCGATTTCACCGTGTCCTGAAGGAACGATTCGGCTTTTTTCACGACCGGATCGGTGGCCACCGCAGCCGTTGTCCATCCGGCGAAAACGCCTGCCGAACCAGCCAGATTGGTCAGTTGACTGACCGCTGCCTTGGTCGCCGGATCAGTAATGTTCCTGGTCGCCATTTCCTGCAGCTTGCCGACCCCGGCAAAACCGCCCGCCAGTGCCAGACCGTTTTGTGCCAGGCTGGTTGCCGAGACAAGACTTCTTACCGCTTTAAGGCCATCGGTCGCGATGTCCAGCGGCAAGCCTGCGACCCGCTTGCCAGCATTCAGCGCAGCACCCGAGTAGCTGGCCGACTGGATCTCCCGATACGCAGTAAACCAGTCGTTTTCTGCGCTCAGGTCAGCTTTGGGCTCTTTGTCCTTCAAACCGAGCACAAATGCACCACCACGCAAGTGATCGCGCGACTGTACGCTGAGCATACGGTTGCCAAAGCCTGCGTTGGCGGCCAGACCGCCCGCCGCCGAGACACCGATGTCGACAGCGCCCTGCACGGCAGGCCGGGACGCCAGCGCAGGCGCCAGCACGGTGCGTACTGCGTTACGCGCAGTGTATGTCTGAACAGCGATCCCCATGTCCACCGCTTGCCGGGCTACGCCGGGAGAATGTCGTTTTACCGACGCGGCCATCGCATCGTGAAGCTTCTCCGGTGCAGTGCTCAGATAATGAAGGTCGCCTGTAGCACGGTTCATGACGCCAGTACCGACTTGATCCATAGCCCCCGACAGCGCTCCGGAAATAAGCGGTGCCAATGGTTTGAGCGGCGTCGGCAGCCAGTCGCCCTTGTTGATGGCAGGCTGCATGTACTGCAGCACCGAAGCCGCTGCGAAAGGCGTCGCGCGCAAGGCGCTGGAGGACAGGGTCGCCATACGGTCGAGCTTTTCAGCCTTGGCAAAGGTTTCGGCAATGGTTGCCCGGGTCTCTCCCTCGTTGCTTAGACGTCTCGCGCGAGCATCGATAAGCGCATCGATTTGCGCGTTATGCGCGTGAATCGCGCTCTGATCACCCGCCGAATCGGTCAACGGAAGCTTGTGTGCAGCAAACACATGGTCTTTCAGGTAATCGATAATAGGTTGCGGGTCGTCCTGCGAGGTCGAACTGACAGACCGTACGGAGCCGGAAGCAAGAGACTCCGGCGCGGACCGAAAGCTCTCACTTTCAATCTCGAGTGGTTGAAGACTGGGTCGATTAGTAATGGTCGGGTGCATGGAAAATCCCTCTCTGTCGGCGGAAGTTCAAGTAGCAACGCGCTGAGACGGGCTTGTCCGGGACGGCTTTCTTGCGAAGGCAAGGCATTGGCATATCGATCCCACAGCGCAGAAGTTGCGACCGTCCGGGCATCCGTCAGTTGGGCGGGATCGATAAGGCTGTGTGGTCCTTGATGGGTTGACGGTTCCACAAGTGGCCCGTGTGCACCCCGCTGACGCTGTCGAAAGAGGAATTAAGCGAGTTTTAAGGCAGCCCACGTAAGTTCGCGGCATAGCGTTTCACTGAACATGTGAAGCCATTTTCCAATCCAGCAAGGGAGTGCCGCAATGCCTGGTCTTTTCGAAAAAAAATGGCGGTGCATCAGCAGAACCGTGACCTACGTCGGCTGGTCGCTGTTCTGGCTTCTGCTGTGGGACCTGGCCGTGACCATGGATGTCATGCTGATCGAAGGCAAAGGCATCGATTTCCCGCTCATGCCACTGACATTGCTATGCTCGGCGCTTATCGTGCTGATCAGTTTTCGCAACTCGAGTGCCTACAATCGCTGGTGGGAAGCGCGCACCCTGTGGGGCGCAATGGTCAACAGCTCGCGCAGCTACGGTCGTCAGGTGCTGACTCTGATTGAAGGTAACGCCGATGAGCGTGACAACCCCGTGAAAGAAGTGCTGTTTCGTCGCCATGTGGCCTACCTTCGGGCACTGCGGGCTCACCTCAAAGGTGACGTCAGCAGCGCACAGCTCAACGGTCTGTTGTCGGATTCCGAAATTCGTCAGGCGTCCGACAGCAACAACTTCCCCAACGACATTCTTGGCGGCTCTGCCGCACTTCTTTCGCAGGAGTTTGCGGCAGGACGAATCGACAGCATCCGGCTGGCCCGACTGGAGTCGACAATGGTCGAGTTGTCCAACTGCCAGGGCGGCATGGAGCGAATTGCCAATACGCCTTTGCCCTACCCGTATGTCTATTTTCCAAGGCTGTTCAGCACCCTGTTCTGCATCATCATGCCATTGAGTATGGTGACGACTCTGGGCTGGTTCACCCCGGCAATATCCACTGTGGTCGGTTGCCTGCTGCTGGCAATGGACCGTATCGGCACAGACCTGCAGGCACCTTTCGGCAGCAGCCAGCACCGGATTCGTATGGAAGACCTGTGCAACACCATCGAAAAAAACCTGCATTCGATGTTCCGTGCACCGGAAAGACAAGCGTTGTCGACAGACGCGTCAGGCCAGGAGGGTGGCGCCTGGCAGTCGCATCGGCTAGCCGTCTGAAGATCGTCTGACTACCGTGCCAATGCTGCGCATTGGCCGGTAGTTCCTGAAGCTGCGCGGCACATCTCCAATCTGCTTCGCTATGCAAACGTACAAGCACGGTGGCTTAAAACACAAACCCCTGCCCCAGCTCACCTTCCATCCATTCGAGGAATCTTCTGACTCTGGGGAAACTGGAATGGGCTTTGGGAAACACCAGATGATGCGCCGCGACCGGGGCGGTCAACGCTTGTGGGGCAACTTCGAGCAGTTCTCCAGTGGCGAGGTACTTCTGCGCCAGCAACGTACTTTCCAGGGCAAACCCAAGCCCGTGGCTGGCTGCTTCGAGGGTCATGTATGAGCGATCAAAACTCAGCGCGTAAGGCTTTTCCGGGCGAGCCAGACCATGCCGGGCAAACCATTCGGGCCATTTCAATAAAGTGGCTTCGGAAAGAATCAGCTCGCGGTCGAGCAGGTCAGCGGCGCAGGCAACCGGGCGTCGCGCCAGCAAGGCCGGAGACGCCAGCACCGCGAACTTCTCGTCGCGCAGAGTGCGAACTTCATAACTCGGCCAGTTTGGCCTGCCATGCCGAATATCGACATCGATCTTGTCCCGGCTGAAATGCAGCGATTCATAAGAACACGACAGGTTGATCTGGATATCCGGATGGCTTACCCGAAACGCTTCCAGCCTCGGCATCAGCCAGAGCAGCCCGAAACTGGGTGCGGAATGCAGGCGCAGACAATCGAGGCTGACATCGCTGGCGGCCCGCTCGGTGGCGACGGCAAGGCTGTGCAGCACGCCCGAGACATCTTTCAGGTACTGCTCGCCGACCGGCGTGAGCGTGACCCCGCGCGCGGCCCGGACGAAGAGCTGGCGGCCAATCAAGGCCTCCAGTCTGGCCAACTGGTGGCTGACTGCCGACGGCGTGAGGTCCAGCACTTCGGCGGCTCTGGCCAGATTGCCGAAGCGGGCGGTCTGCTCGAAGGCCTGAAGCGCTTTCAGCGGTGGCAGGCTAAAGGGGGCATCGTCATCAGGCCGCATCAGCGCTCCGGTGTGTGCGATTGTCCGGGTTTGGTGCATTCAACCATTCACACGCACGATTGACGAGAGGTGAATTTTTTTCAGCATCCAGTGATTTTTGCAGCATTGCTCAGCAGCCGTGTCCGGAACACTCTGAATCGTCGATCACCTGAATCGAACCCATAAAAATAATTCAGAGGTATCCCTCATGCTTCTTCACGGCAAAATCGCAATTGTCACCGGCGCTGCCTCGGCGCGTGGTATCGGCCGCGCAACCGCAGTCACGTTCGCTCAGCATGGCGCGCGGGTCGTTATCATCGATCTCGATGAGTCCGCCGCACGTGATGCCGCTGCTGCGCTGGGCGAAGGTCACCTTGGAGTGTCTGCCAACGTCGCTGACGAGAAACAGGTTCACGCGGCCGTCGCCAAAGTCATCGAGCACTATGGTCGCATCGATATCCTGGTCAATAACGCCGGCATCACTCAGCCCATCAAGACCCTCGACATCCGCCCTTGCGATTATGACAAGGTCCTCGACGTCAGCCTGCGCGGCACCTTGCTCATGTCGCAAGCTGTGATCCCGAGCATGCGCGCCCAATCCTGCGGCAGTATCGTTTGCATGTCTTCGGTTTCCGCTCAGCGCGGCGGAGGCATTTTCGGTGGCCCTCACTACAGCGCAGCGAAAGCGGGCGTGCTGGGTCTGGGCAAGGCGATGGCACGGGAGTTCGGCCCGGATCAGGTACGTGTCAACTCTATTGCCCCCGGCCTTATCCACACCGATATCACCGGCGGCCTGATGCAGGATGAGCGACGTCACGCGATCATCGACGGTATTCCGCTGGGCCGTCTGGGCGCAGCGCAGGATGTGGCCAATGCGGCGCTGTTTCTGGCCAGCGACCTGTCGTCCTATCTCACCGGTATCACGCTGGATGTGAACGGCGGCATGCTGATTCACTGACCGCGCGTGAACGGGCCGACAATCTGCCCGTGTTTGTTCTGGATCTACGATATGCCAGGCGCTCGCCTAGCGGTCTATAAAAACAAGAGATCAGACCATCATGATAACCACCATGACGCTCGACGCGGTTTCGACCACGCGCGCAAACGCCTACCGCAAGACCGCCTGGCGACTGATGCCGTTCCTGATGCTGTGCTATCTGTGCGCCTATCTGGACCGTGTCAACGTCGGCTTCGCCAAGCTGCAGATGATGAACGACCTGGCCTTCAGCGAAACCGTCTACGGCCTCGGCGCCGGAATGTTTTTCATCGGTTATTTCCTTTGTGAAGTGCCCAGCAACCTGATCCTCCACCGGGTCGGTGCAAGGCGCTGGATCGCCCGTATCATGATCTCCTGGGGCATCATTTCTGCTCTGTTCGCCTTTGTCGAAACAGCCTGGCAGTTCTATACCCTGCGCTTTCTGCTCGGGGTGGCGGAAGCCGGTCTGGCACCCGGCCTGCTGCTTTACCTGACGTACTGGTTTCCTTCCTACCGCCGTGCGCGCATGACGGTGCTGTGGTTCATCGCCATTCCGCTGTCCGGCATGATCGGCGGTCCGCTGTCGGGATACATCATGACCCGCTTCGCAGGCGTTCATGGCTGGGCCGGCTGGCAATGGATGTTCGTCCTCGAAGCCATCCCCACGGTCATCGTCGGGTTGCTGGTGCTGAGCTATCTGAAGGACGGCGTGCATCAGGCGACCTGGCTTTCGGATCAGGAAAAGGACCTGGTGCACAAGGAACTGGAGGAAGACAACAGCCAGAAAGTCGTACATGCCTCGATCGGCGCATTTATTCGCGACCGTCGGCTGTGGCTGCTGGCCTGCATCTATTTCTGCGTGGTAATGGGCCAGTATGCGATCACGTTCTGGCTTCCGACGCTGATTCGCAATGCGGGCGTTTCCGACCCGCTGCATATCGGCCTGATGACCAGCCTTCCTTACGTGTGCGCCATCGTCGTGATGGTGTTGATGGGGCGCAGCGGCGACAAGCATCGCGAGCGCAGATGGCACCTGGTCGGCCCGATGATCGCAGGCGCGCTGGGGCTGAGTCTGGCCGCGCTGTTCGGCGGCAATCTGCTGCTGTCAGTGCTGAGTCTGTGCCTTGCCGCAGCGGGCATTCTTTCTGCGTCGTCGATGTTCTGGATGCTGCCCACCACCTTGCTGGGTGGCGTGTCGGCCGCCGCCGGGATCGCCGGAATCAACAGCTTCGCCAACCTCGCCGGTTTCTGCTCACCCTATCTGATCGGCTGGATCACCACCACGACCGGCTCAAGCGCGATCGGCATGTACCTGATCACGGGCGTGCTGTTCATCGGCGCCTGGCTGGTGCTGCGCATCCCTGCCGCCTCGGTCAATCGTTGAGTCAACGGAGTAACAAGCATGACAGCCACTACGTTATCCAACCCTTCCACCTCGCTGGCGCAGCGTGCCCACAACATCCGCCGCCACGCGTTGCGCATGGGCCAGGTTCAGGGCCAGGGTTATGTCGGACAGGCACTGGGGGCCGCAGACCTGCTCGCGGTTTCCTACTTTCACGCCATGCGCTACAAGCCCCAAGACCCTGAATGGGAGCAGCGCGACCGCTTTTATCTGTCGATCGGCCATTACGCCATCGCTCTGTATGCAGCCCTGATCGAAGCCGACATCATCCCTCTCGACGAACTGGAAACCTACGGCTCGGATGACAGCCGCCTGCCCATGTCGGGAATGGCCACGTATACGCCGGGAATGGAAATAACCGGGGGTTCTCTGGGTCATGGTCTGGGCATTGCGGTGGGTGCCTGTCTGGGCCTGAAGCGCAAGGCTTCCAGATCTTTCGTCTACAACTTGCTGTCGGACGGCGAACTGAACGAAGGCTCGACCTGGGAAGCGGCCATGTCGGCCTCGCACTGGAAGCTGGATAACCTGATCGCGATCATCGATGTGAACAACCAGCAGGCCGATGGCCACTCCAGCGAAGTGCTGGCTTTCGAACCCATCGTGGATCGCTGGCAGGCGTTTGGCTGGTTTACCCAGCGGGTCGACGGCAACGATCTGGACGCGCTGGTCGAAGCGTTCGACAACGCTCGCCAGCACACCGGCACGCAGCCAAGAGTCATCATTTGCGACACAAAAATGGGCAAGGGCGTGACGTTTCTGGAAACCCGTGAAAAGACCCATTTCATCCGTGTGGACGAACATGAATGGGACGTCGCCCTGAACAACCTCGACGAGGGGAAATCCGTATGAGTTCGACCCACGACAATTCGACATCGGCAGCCGCTCCTGCGAAGAAAAAGCTGACCACCTCGGCGATGATTGCTTCCATCGCTTCAGAAGGCCAGGCCACCCGCCCGGCACCGTTCGGCCACGCGCTGGCTGCGCTGGCAGAGCAACGGCAGGATATCGTCGGGCTCTCGGCTGACCTGTCGAAATACACTGACCTGCATATTTTCGCCAAAGCGCATCCTGAACGCTTCAACCAGATGGGCATGGCCGAGCAGTTGCTGATGAGTGCGGCTGCGGGCATGGCTCGGGAAGGCTTCGTGCCATTCGCCACCACTTATGCGGTATTTGCTTCGCGGCGCGCCTATGACTTCATTTGTATGGCAATTGCCGAAGACAACCTCAACGTCAAAATCGTCTGCGGCCTGCCAGGCCTGACGACTGGCTACGGCCCCAGCCACCAGGCAACGGATGACCTGGCAATCTTTCGCGCCATGCCCAACCTGATGATCGTCGATCCATGCGATGCGCTTGAAATCGAACAGGCTGTGCCGGCCATTGCCGCGCATCAGGGGCCGGTATACATGCGCTTGCTGCGCGGTAACGTGCCGCTGGTGCTGGACGAATACGGCTACACGTTCGAGATCGGCAAGGCCAAAACGTTACGTACGGGTAACGATGTGCTGATCATCTCCACCGGCCTGATGACCATGCGCGCACTGGAAGCAGCCAGGGAACTGCAGGCCGACGGTGTCGATGTTGCGGTGCTGCATGTACCTACCATCAAACCGCTGGACGAACAGACTATCCTGGCCGAGGCCAGAAAACCGGGCCGCCTCGTGGTGACCGCCGAAAACCATTCGATCATCGGCGGGCTGGGCGAGGCAGTGGCCACCGTGCTGCTGCGCAATGGCGTTACGCCAACATTCAGGCAGATCGCGCTGCCGGACGCGTTTCTCGATGCGGGGGCTTTGCCTACACTGCATGATCGTTATGGCATTTCCACACCTGCAGTCTGTGCGCAAATCAAGGCGTGGCTCTAGGTTCTGAGACGCGCAGGGCCATCATCCCGGCCCTGCGCATCGGGGGTAACCGTTGAACGCAAATGAATTGCTGGACCCGGCCTATCGCTCCTTTCTGGACGAACCATCAAATAGCTGGACGTACCAGACCCTCCCCGGGATCAGGGCGCGCGTCGGTTCTGCCTGGAAAACAACGGGGGCGTCTCGCAGTGAGCAGCACTGGACCACCGGCGACCCGGCCAGCGGTGTCAGGTTGTGTCTTTACCGGCCTCACCTGCCGCTCGATCACAGCAAACTCCCCGTCGTCCTGTATATCCACGGTGGCGGCTTTGTTCTGGGCAGCCCGGAAATGGCCGAGGACTACCTCACAAAGCTGGCAATCGAGCTCAAGGCACTGGTGGTTGCCGTCGATTATCGGCTGGCGCCCGAGCATCCGTTCCCGATTCCGCTGGACGACTGCCATGCAGCACTGAAGTGGATACTCTGCAACGGGCCGACGCAGGGCATGAACACCCGCAACGTGGTGGTCATGGGCCACAGTGCCGGCGGCGGGCTTGCTGCCGCGCTCGCCATCCTCGCAAGAAACAAAGGCCTACGGGCAATCGCCGGTCTGGTGTTGGTCTACCCGATGCTGGATCACCGCACAGGCGCGCCCGACGCTCCGCCAGGCAACCCGACTACCGGCACGTTCAGCTGGTCGCGCCAGGCCAATCATTTTTGCTGGGAATGCCTGCGCGGTGCGTACGCACTGGACGATAACCGCTTGGCCTTGTTCTCCCCCGCACTGGCCACCGACTTGAGCGATCTGCCACCCACCTTTATCTGTGTTGGCGCACTCGATCTGTTTCTGGAAGAGGACCTGGCATTCGGGCTGACCCTGTCTCGTTCCGGGGTCCCTGTGGAAATGCACGTTTACCCCGGCGTGCCGCATATGTTCGATCAGTTGCCCGGTGAGCAGACCGCGCAAGCAGAGCAAGACATCACCCAGGCTGTACGCAGGATGCTCGCCGCGGGATTGTGCGATTAGAATGACGCACACGTTGCATCAATCCGGAAGCAAGGGAATGTATGTTCAAACAATGCCTGTTACTTGCCACGTCCATATCACTGAGCGGTTGCTGGAGTCTGATGTATCACCTGGAGGGCGAGCGGTGTGTCTATCCCGGCACACGCCACGGCTGGGCATGGGGTACTAAAGACGTAGCATCGACCTGGCCCTGGCTGATAGACGTGCCGTTCTCTCTGGCGCTGGATACGCTGTTTCTGCCCTACGACCTCACCGCTTTTCTGCCGCAAAACCTGGGTGGCGATGATCGAGAATGTCATTTCAATGACGGACTGAATGTGCTTGGCTGACAGGCTCCCGTAGCGTTCAGGACTCCCCCTCTCCAGGAGTGCATAGCTTGCGATCCGACAAAAGGACACTTCGTCATGCCTGACACGAAACTTCACCTCCTGTGCGGCAAGATCGCATCCGGTAAATCGACGCTCGCGAAGTCACTCGCGGCTGAATACTCAGCGATCCTGCTGAGTGAAGATCAGTGGCTGTCACGGCTCTACCCGGACGAGATCGAGTCAGTGTCGGACTACGTGCGGCTGGCACATCGAATTCGCGAGATCATCGGCCCTCTGGTCATCGACCTGCTGAAGTCCGGCACGTGCGTGGTTCTGGACTTCCCTGCGAACACGCTTGCGGATCGTCAGTGGCTTCGCCGCCTGGCTGAGCATGCGCAGGTCATACATCGTTTGCACTACCTCGACGTGGACGATGATACCTGCCTTGCCAGATTGCACGCCCGCAACGAAAAAGCCGAGCATGACTTTGCCGCTACAGATGCCCAGTTCAGGCTGATCACGGGTTATTTTCGTGTTCCCGATACTGAAGAAGGGCTGGATATTCTGGTTCACCGCCTGTAGTTCATCGGCAAACCGGCAAAACCCTTGCCGCCTTTATCTGTGGGGTTGCTGCGCCAGATATCAGCGCCAGCCCAGTCCGCAGTCAACCCCGCTCTATGAACCTTCGACCGATATGACGCTCACTTTATAGGTTGCCGTGTCTTATCGCCGAAAGGAACTCGCATGCTTTCAACCTCGCCCTCTGTACCTCTTGATAGCCCTGTCGAGCGCGAGCTCAGTCTGCGTGCGGTCGTTACCGGGATCGTGCTTGGCATTCTCTTGACGTCCTCCAATGTATACGCCGGGTTAAAGATCGGCTGGTCCTTCAATATGTCGATCATCGCGCTGTTGATCGGTTATGCGATCTGGCAAGGGCTGTCGAAACGCTCGTCCGGGCATCTGCCTTGGACCCTGCATGAGAGCAACATCAACCAGACTGTGGCGTCGGCGGCGGCATCGATCATTTCCGGCGGGCTGGTCGCACCGATTCCGGCTTATACCTTGCTGACGGGGCAGCAACTGAACGCCGTCCCGATGATCGCCTGGGTATTTTCGGTGAGTTTCCTGGGTATCTGGATTGCGTGGTACTTGCGACCGTCATTGCTCAACGACAAATCACTGAAGTTTCCCGAAGGCATGGCCACACTGGAAACCCTGTTGCACATCTACAACCACGGGCGCGAAGCCGCGGTACGCTTGAAAGTGCTGCTCGGCACCGCGCTGCTGTCAGCGCTGGCCAAGTGGATCGACACGTTCATCTGGGCATTCCCGCGCTGGTCGCCTGGCGTCCAGCTGGAGCGTCTGACGTTTACCGCTGATCCATCACTGCTGCTGGTGGGCTTTGGCGCAATTATCGGTATTCGAGTCGGCATGACCTTGCTGCTGGGTGCCTTGCTGGCCTGGGGCGGCCTGGCACCGTGGCTGCTGGGGCAAGGTCTGGTGATCTTGCCGGCCAACAGCGACGGCCCGCAGTTCGCAGCGTTGGTGGAGTGGTTGTTGTGGCCGGGCGTGAGCCTGATGGTCTGCTCGACGCTGGCCTCACTGGCGATTCGGTTGTGGGCATTGCACGCCTCTACCAGAGCCAGTGGCGGAACGACCTGGTCAATGCCCAAGGCCGGGCCTGCGGCCGGTTTTGCACTGGCTATCGTAATGGTCGTGAGCCTGCAGGCGCTGTTGTTCGGCATTAATGTGTGGATGGCATTGCTGACCATTCCACTGGCGATCTGCCTCGCAGCCGTGGCGGCTCGAGTGGTCGGTGCTACCGGCATTCCGCCCATCGGCGCGATCGGGCAGTTATCCCAACTGAGCTTCGGCATCGTTGCGCCAGGGCAGGTGCCGATCAACCTGATGAGTGCCAACACGGCCGGAGGCTCGGCCGGCCAATGCACCGACCTGATGAATGACTTCAAGGTAGGCCGGGCAATTGGCGCCACGCCGCGCAAACAGTTGATCGCCCAGACGCTGGGCATTTTCGTCGGCAGTATCGTCGGGGTCCTGGCTTACATGGCACTGATCCCGGACCCGCAATCGATGCTGCTCACCGAAGAGTGGCCAGCCCCGGCGGTCGCGACCTGGAAAGCGGTCGCACAAACGCTGACACACGGTCTGGACTCGCTGTCCGCGAGCATCCGCTGGGCGATTTTCATTGCGGGTCTGGTCGGGCTGTTGCTGGGAGTCCTCGACAGCACCCTGCCCGCCCACCGTGCCCGATACATGCCTAGCGCCGCAGCCTTGGGTCTGGCCTTTGTCTTGCCGGCGTCGGTGTCGCTGATGATGGCACTCGGTGCGGTGCTCACCTGGCTGGTGAACTGTCGCTGGCCGTCACTGACCGAACGCTTTGCCATTACTGCAGCGGCGGGACTGATCGCTGGGGAGAGCATCACCGGTGTAGGTGCGTCGTTATGGCAGATGGCTGGAAACGCGGGGTGATCGTCGCTTGTGTGGCCCGATATTCGAGCTGATATCATTGGCGCATCTGCACGCGAGTTGATGAACATGAACCGTCGTAAAAAAATACAGCAGTTGCTGAAAGCTCATGCGAAGAAGGCCAGCGCCAAACTGGCCCCGCAAAGCAAGCCTAAATACATCAGTAAAGCCGACCGCCTGAAACTGGCGAATGAGCCCTGCCAGGAACCGGTCAGCTCTACCGAGGGTTGATCCAGAACGCGTGCGCACCCACGGCGTTGCTTGCGCTATTGAGTCCGATGGTGCGCATCACGAAAAACCCGTCAACCGCTGGCGTTAGCGGGCGAACGAGTATTCCCCGCCTTTCTCCAGAGCCTTGCGGTATGCAGGCCTGCTCTGGAGCCTTTCAACCCAGGCGGTAACGTTCGGGTATGGCTGCAGCATTCCCTGTGCCTTGGCGAATTCGCCAACGAAGCTCATCTGAATATCTGCGCCGCTCAGCTCTTCGCCCAACAGATAAGGGGTCAAACCCAGGGCCTCGTTCAGATAGCCGAGGTAGTTGGCCAGCTCCGACTGGATGCGAGGATGCAGCGGCGCGCCAGCATCACCCAGGCGTCCGACGTACAGGTTGAGCATCATCGGCAGAATGGCCGAGCCTTCAGCGAAGTGCAGCCACTGCACGTATTCATCGTAGGTGGCACTGGCGGGGTCCGGTTGCAGACGGCCATCGCTATGACGGCGAATCAGATAGTCGACAATGGCACCTGACTCGATGACCACATGCGGCCCCTCTTCAATGACGGGCGATTTGCCCAGCGGGTGAATGGCCTTGAGTTCAGGGGGTGCCAGATTGGTTTTCGGGTCGCGTTGGTAACGCTTGATCTCGTAGGGCAGGTCGAGCTCTTCGAGCAGCCACAGAATGCGCTGCGACCGTGAGTTGTTCAGGTGATGGACCGTGATCATGTAAGGCTCCGCCGGGTGAGTGTGTCTAAAAAAGACTGCACTGCCACCGGGGAGTGCCCTGAAATGATTTTACTTCGATGAACGTACCCGACTCGTTCAGGCGCTTCTGTCACTGGAAGCAGCCGCATGCTCTCCACGAAGTTCGCGTTCCACTGCGGCTTTATCGATGACCGACCAGACGCTGACGATCCTGCCTTCGCGAAAGGTGTAGAACACGTTTTCGCTGAAAGTGATGCGTTGACCATGTGCCTCCAGCCCCATGAAACGGCCTTGCGGCGAGCAGTTGAAGAGCAGACGTGCGGCAACCTGTGGCGCTTCGACCACCAACAGGTCGATATTGAACCGCAGATCGGGGATGATTCTGACGTCGTTTTCCAGCATCGACCGGTAACCGGCCAGACTGATCTGCTCACCGTTGTAGTGCACGCCGCTGTCGACGAAATCGCCCAGGTCCTGCCAGCGACGTTCATTGAGGCAGGCGATGTAGGCAGCGTACTGCTCGGCCAGGTTCATGTTGCGTCCTCCTCTTCAAAAGATAACGAAGCAGCCTCGTCGAGAAGGCCGCACACATCTGCTGGCTTACTGTAGCGCTTATGCCAACGCCTGCGCCGGCCCAAAAAACTCGTAATGACTTTGCCGGTCCGGCACGCCCAGCTCGTGCAGCGCACGTTTCATGAACGCCATGAAAGGTTGCGGACCGAGAAAGTAGGCCTCGATATCCCGATTGGCAGGCAACCACTGCCTCAGGTGCGTCAGCGAAGCAAGCCCGGTCAACTTTCCTGCAGCCCCATCGCCGGGCTTCACGTCGCTGTACACCACGTGTGCAGTAAACTGCGGATAGCGCTCGCGCCATTCATCAATGACCGTCTGAAATGCCTGCGCACTGGCGTTACGCGCGTAGTGGATAAACACGACATCTCGATTGCCTGCCTGCAACGCTGTTTCAGCCATGGCCAGCGTCGGGGTGATGCCGACACCGCCGCTGATCAGCACCAACGGCCTGGCACTGTCGATCAGGACAAACTCGCCCGAGGGCGGAAACAGCTCGACGGTGTCATTCACCATGATCTGGTCGTGCAGGTAAGCGGAGGCAACCCCGCCTTGCTGGCGCTTGACGCTGATGCGATAGCCGAGTCCATTGGCGGGCGCAGACAGCGAGTAATTTCGACGAACCTCGCCGCTCTCGGTATTCAGACGTACACCGATGTACTGACCGGCCTTGTGCGCGATAACCGGTCTTCCATCCACAGGTTGCAGGTAGAACGAGGTAATTTCGCTGCTTTCCGGAACCTTGCGAGTGACAGTGAATTGCCGTGCGCCACGCCAGCCGCCAGGTGCGGCGGCGATGCTTTCGTACACACTGTGTTCGGCATCGATCAGCATGTCCGCCAGTTGCTGATACGCCGCAGCCCAGGCATCAACCACTTGATCCGTGGCCGTCTCAGCGCCCAATACCTCGCGAATGGCGCGCAGCAGGCAGGTACCGACAATCGGGTAATGCTCGGGCAGTATTTGCAGCGCGACATGTTTGTTGACGATCTGACTCGCCAGCGGGCCGAGATTCTCGAGGCGATCGATATTGCGCGCATACATCAAGACCGCGTTGGCCAACGCTCGCGGCTGTGCGCCACTCGCCTGGTTGGCCTGATTGAACAGGGGACGAACCTCGGGATAGCCATCGAGCATGATTCGGTAAAAATGGCTGGTCAGCGCTTCACCGCCCGTCTTCAGGATCGGGACGGTGGCTTTGATGATGTCGCGCTGGGCGGTGGTAAGCATGATCGACTCCAGGGTATTCAGTCAGGTTCCTATAGTGATAGCAACGTGCATGCCAGACAAAAACCGCTTTAAAATCAATGTAAAAACCCCATGCACAGTCAAAAAGACCTGGTCTTATTGACTCTAAAAATTTAAAAAAAGAGTCATTATGACCAATTAGAGTTAATCGTTTAAGCCGCCTCACGCTCAAGGCTTTTTCCAGGAAAGTAATCCTGAGCGGGTTTGTAGGGAACTCACGCGGCCGACATCGCCCTAAGCCTCACATCTACGTACTGGCGCGACGCTGGTTTCAAGCGAAGGACTTCAGATTCATGTCTTCAAGTAGCACCTCAGCAGCGGCTGATCAGCAAGGTCGGCAAAGCGCTTCACCGAATCGACTCATCTTTATCTCTGTGCTGGTGGCAACCATGGGTGCCCTGGCGTTCGGATATGACACCGGTATCATCGCCGGTGCATTGCCGTTCATGACGCTACCCGCCGATCAGGGCGGGCTGGGTCTGGATGCTTACAGCGAGGGGATGATCACGGCTTCACTGATCGTTGGCGCTGCATTTGGCTCGCTTGCCAGCGGCTACATCTCCGACCGTTTCGGGCGTCGCCTGACGTTGCGTCTACTGTCGGTGCTGTTCATCGCTGGCGCACTGGGCACGGCCATCGCGCCATCCATTCCGTTCATGGTCGCTGCGCGCTTCCTGCTGGGTATTGCGGTGGGTGGAGGCTCGGCAACGGTGCCGGTGTTCATCGCCGAAATTGCGGGGCCGTCACGCCGTGCGCGACTGGTCAGCCGGAATGAACTGATGATCGTCAGCGGCCAGCTGCTTGCCTACGTACTGAGTGCGGTCATGGCTGCGCTGCTGCATACACCGGGAATCTGGCGTTACATGCTGGCCATTGCCACGGTGCCCGGCGTGTTGCTGCTGGTCGGTACGTTCTTCGTACCACCGTCGCCGCGCTGGCTGGCCTCCAAAGGTCGCTTCGATGAAGCGCAGGACGTACTGGAGCAACTGCGTACCAACAAGCAAGATGCACAGCGCGAAGTGGACGAGATGAAAGCGCAGGACGAGCAAGCTCGCCATCGCCCGAAAGCCAGAGAGTTGCTGCGTCAGGGCTGGGTCATCAAGTTGCTGCTGATCGGCATTGGTCTGGGCTTTACCGCCCAGCTCACAGGCGTCAACGCCTTTATGTATTACACGCCGATCATCCTCAAGAATACCGGCATGGGCACCAACGCCGCGCTGACGGCCACGATCGGCAACGGTGTGGTATCGGTCATCGCCACCCTGCTCGGCATTTGGGCAATTGGCCGTTATGGACGCCGGCACCTGCTGATGACCGGGCTGGTAATGGTCATCCTGATGCAGGCAGCGCTGGAGCGCTGGGTTGCGTGTTGCAATTCATGCCGCAGAACCTGACCCAGAGCTACACTGCCCTCGCCTGCATTCTGGTATTCCTGCTGTTCATGCAGATGTGCATCTCGCCAGTGTACTGGCTGCTGATGTCGGAACTGTTCCCGATGCAGGTAAGAGGATTGCTGACGGGTACAGCCGTATCAATGCAGTGGTTATTCAACGCATCGGTGGCATTCACTTTCCCGATTGCAGTCGATACCATCGGCAACCCGACGTTCTTCATCTTCGCGGCCATCAATGTCGGCTCACTGATATTTGTCTTCCTGTGCCTTCCGGAAACCAAAGGCAAGTCGCTTGAGCAGATCGAGAAGCACCTGAAGAAAGAGCTGTAACGGCGACCGGATGAGGCCGTCAACGGCCTCATCTTCCCTCCAGGCAGATCAGCGCACCAGCATCGAAGCTGCCGCCGCTACCATGATTGCCGCCGCACCGCGAAACAGTTTCCTCTGCGCGCGCTCACTCGACAGCAAATGTCGAATGCGCAAGGCGGCAAATATGAACACTGCCCCAACTCCCAGCAGCACCAATACAGTCAGCGGCACCAGAACCAGCCCCCACGTCTGCAGAGAGACCGTTTCAAGATTGATGACCAACGGTAAAAGCGCCAGATAAAAAGCGATGGTCTTGGGGTTGCCCAGGGTTATGGTCAGTCCGGATGCGGCCGCAGACAGCAACTCTTTCTTTTTTGCCGGTTTTCCGATTTCTATGGCTTGATGATCTGCGAACCAGAACTGCCAGGCCAGGTAGCACAGATAAATCGCGGCCCCCCAACGCACGACCTGAAACAACGCATTGAAGTGCTCGGCGATCATGGCAAGACCAAATACTGCAAATGAAAGATAGGTCAAGTCACCCAGAATCAGCCCGGACAGCAGGCAGAACCCTGACACTGCACCGCCACTGACGCTTCGCGCCACCAGCGCGGCCATACCGGGGCCAGGGATGGCGGCGGCGATGCCCAGCGCTGCCGAATATGTAAGAATCTGGGTCAGATCAAGCATGTCGCACTCCTTGAGACGTGGCGTTGATTGCAGAGCTCGCTTGAGATCCATCAGACAAGCCCTGTGCCGAAAAATACTACGCGTTTCAACGCGGAAAAAATGATCTGTTCTTACTGGCTGAATGGCTAAAACCGGTATAAATTTCCTGCTCCATGCGGAGCAACGGTATTTATGACCAAGCCGACGTTAAGCCCGATTGATGTAAGGATCCTCACGGCTCTGCAGCAGGACGGCCGGATCACCAATCAGACCCTGGCCGATCAGATCGGCATGTCTGCCTCGCCCTGCTGGCGACGGGTCAGGCAGCTCGAAGAACATCGCTATATACAGGGTTACCGAGCCGTACTGGACCGTCGCAAGATCGGGCTTGGCGTCATGGTGTTCATTCGTATCAGCATCGACAGTCATAGTGAGGCCGAGGCCAGAAAATTCGAGAAGGAAGTCATGCAGCTGGAAGATGTAGTGGCGTGCTACAGCATCGGTGGCGATGCGGACTTCCTGCTTCAGGTCGTCGCGCCCGATCTGGATTCCTTTGCTGACTTCGCCATGACCGTGGTCAGACGATTACCCGGCATCAAGGAAATGCAGAGCATGTTCGTCCTCAAGGAAATAAAACCGTTCGTCTCGTTCCCGGTAAAGCAGCCTGCATAGCCAGGCCTGCTGTCGCCGCAGATGACCGCCATGTATAAATGTGTGCATGGGCGTCGATGACTGCCCGCCAACCATCTCGATAAAGGAATAGCAATGCCTGCAAAGGAGCCAGCCACCGTGACCTTCACCAGTGCCATCCCGATCCTGCGGATGTTCGATGAACGCAAAGCGCGTGAGTTCTACATCGACTTTCTCGGTTTCAGCATCGAGTTCGAGCACCGCTTCGAGGCTGATCTGCCGTTGTACCTGGGGATCAGCCGCAACGGACTGCACTTGCACCTTTCCGAACATCACGGTGACGCCTGTCCAGGGGCGGCGGTGTTTATCCCCACGCAAAACATCGAACAGCTGCGCGATGAACTGATCGGCAAACAGTACGGTTATGCAAGACCGGACATCGTTCAGCAGGGCTGGGGACAGGTACTGGAAGTCTGCGACCCGTTCGGCAACCGGCTCAGGTTCTGTGAGAGCTGAGAAACCTGCATTTAATATCGGTCGCAGGTCGAGATATTCGCCCTGCGGCTGACATGACCTATCTTTGTGCACGCAGGCACGTTCAAGCGCAAACATGACGCACCACTGCCACGCAATGCCCTGCCAATAGCCAGTAATCCCGCCGTAAATCGCCCTCAGGCTGACCTTGGCCCGTAACGTGCAAACGCGTCAGTTCATCTTGTATACATGAATGAACACCACCATGACCGCACTCGACATTTCTCAACTTCAGTCGGCGTTACGTTCAGGCCAGACTACCCTGACGACACTTGTGCAAACCTTGGCAGCGCATATTGACGCGGATGACCGGGCAGAGGTCTGGATTCATCGCGTGCCTCTTCCCATGCTGCTGGACCGGGCCAAAACGCTGGAGAGCATTGCCAGCGAACTCGGCGATTCGGTGTATGAGCGACTGCCGCTGTTCGGTGTGCCGTTTGCGGTCAAGGACAATTTCGACGTGGCGCAAATCCCCACGACAGCTGCGTGTCCGGCTTTCGCCTACGTGCCCAAGGAGACGGCTCACGTCGTCCAGCGGCTGCTCGACAGCGGCGCGATCCTGATGGGCAAGACCAACCTCGATCAGTTTGCCACGGGCCTGGTGGGCGTCCGTTCGCCCTACGGCGCGGTGCGCAATGCCCACGACCCTGCCTACGTCAGCGGCGGATCGAGCTCAGGCTCGGCAGTGGCCGTCGCGCGCGGCTATGTGAGCTTTGCGCTGGGCACGGACACCGCAGGGTCAGGCCGGGTACCTGCCGGTTTCAACGGCATCGTCGGGCTCAAACCCAGCCTTGGCTTGTTCAGCAGCCGGGGACTGGTGCCCGCCTGCCGGACGCTGGATTGCCCGTCCATATTTGCCGGGGATGTGCTGCAAGCCTGGCAAGTGGCGCAGGTTATCGCGGCTTACGACCCTCTCGATCCGGCCAGTGTGGCCGTGTCGGCACTGCCGGTGCAGCGCAGGGTCCGGCGTGTCGCCGTCGCGCGACACTGTGAGTTCTTCGGTGATGAGCAGGCAAAGGCGGCTTATCTCAAAACCCTGGAAGCCCTGCAAAACGACCCGCTGGTGACTGTCAGCCAGGTCGAGTTCGACGTCTTCGCCGAGGCGGCTGCCCTGCTGTATCAAGGCCCGTGGGTGGCCGAACGGCGTGCAGCGGCAGGCAAGTTCTTCACGACCAATGCAGCCGATATTCACCCGGTGGTACGCGGTATTCTGCAAAGTGCTGCTTCGTTCGATGCAGTAGACACGTTCAACGCTCGCTATCGCCTGGCAGAACTGACCCGCGCTGCGCAGCAGTTGCTGACCGACATCGACGTGCTGGTGGTGCCGACCGCGCCGTGCATGCCGACCATCGACGCGGTGCTAGGCGATCCGGTCGCACTCAACTCACAGCTCGGCTATTACACCAACTTCGTCAACCTGATGAACATGTGCGCCATCGCCATCCCGGCAGAGCGCCGTGCCGACGGGTTGCCTGCGGGCATCACGCTGATTGGCCCGGCCGGTGCCGATCAGCGCCTGGCAGAGATCGCCGCTGCCTGGCAGCCGCTGTTCGGCCAGGCTGACCAGCGTGACGCCGTGGCGATGGCTCCCCTGCCCTATAACAGCCCCACTGTGCAGGTTGCGGTGGTCGGTGCACACCTCGTTGGCCAGCCACTCAACTGGCAATTGCTCGAAGGCGGCGCACGTTTACTGCGCACCACAACCACCAGCGCGGATTACCGCCTGTATGCGCTGGCAGAAACGTCGCCGCCGAAGCCGGGACTGGTGCGCGTAGCTGAACAGGGCGCGAGCATCGAGATAGAAGTCTGGGAAATGCCACTGAGCCAGTTCGGCGCTTTCGTCGCGGCCATTCCCGCACCACTGGGCATCGGCTCGCTGCAATTGGCCGATGGCCAGTGGGTCAAGGGTTTCATCTGTGAGCCTGGCGGCCTTGAGGGCGCGCTGGACATCACCGACTACAAAGGCTGGCGCGCCTACCGCGCCGCGCACACATCTTCCATCGCTCATTGATCAGGGGTAGTAGGCATGTCGAACGTTGATCGTCGCAGTTTCATCAAGTTGGCAGGCATTATCGGCCTGAGTGCGGCGCTGCCTTTTGGTCGCGCCTACTCAGCCGATGCCCCGCTGGTGGTGGGTTTCATTTACGTCGGTGCTCGCGACGACTTTGGTTACAACCAGGCACACGCCCAGGCGGCCGCCATCATCAAGTCGCTGCCCAACGTCAAAGTGATTGAAGAGGAAAATGTTCCGGAAACGGTGGCCGTGCAAAAGACCATGGAAGCCATGATCCGTCAGGACGGTGCAACGCTGATTTTCCCGACCTCGTTCGGCTACTTCGAGCCGCACGTGGTCAAGGTCGCGAAAAAGTACCCGGACGTACGTTTCGCGCACTGCGGTGGTCTGTGGCAGAAAGGTCGCGACCCGATGAATGCGGGGAGCTTTTTCGGTTACATCGACGAAGCGCAATACCTCAACGGCGTGATTGCCGGACACATGAGCAAGAGCAAAAAACTTGGTTTCGTCGCCGCCAAACCTGTGCCTCAAGTGCTGCGCAACCTGAACGCGTTCGCCCTGGGGGCCCGTTCGGTCGACCCGAGCATTGTCACCACGGTGATCTTCACCGGCGACTGGTCGTTGCCGGTCAAGGAAGCGGAAGCGGCCAACGGCTTGATCGACCAGGGCTGTGACGTGCTGACCTGCCATGTCGACGGCCCCAAGGTGATCGTCGAAACGGCTGAAAAACGCGGCGTCATGACCTGTGGCTATCACGCCAGCCAGGCTGCGCTGGCTCCCAAGGGCTACCTGACCGGCGCCGAGTGGAACTGGGAGACGCCTTATCGTGCTCACGTCGCGGCAGCCCAGAGCGGCGCGCCGATGATCAACTTCTTGCGCGGCGGGCTGAAGGAAGGCTTCGTCAAAACGTCTGCCTACGGGCCTGCGGTAACAGCCGACGCCAGGCAGAAAGCAGATGCCATCAAGGCGCAGATGATGGCGGGCCAGTTCGTGATTTTCAAAGGCCCGCTCAAGGACAACAAAGGGGCCGTGGTGATTGCCGATGGCGTCGCACAAGGCCAGACCGACATTGCTCTGGAGAGCATGAATTACCTGGTCGAAGGCGTGCTTGGCCAGCTCTGAGGGACGTTCATGAGTTCATCGAGAAGTCTGCGCCGCCTTGCCAGCGCGTTGTTGCCGGGACTGCCGACGGTGCTGGCGGTGTTTTCTTCGTGCGTGCTGTTCGGTCTGTTTCTGGCGGTTCAGGGCAAGCCTGCGTGGCAAGCCCTGCAACTGGTCGGCGAAGGCGCGTTTGGCTCATGGTTCGCGCTGGAAAACACCTTGCAGCGCGCAGCCCCGTTGATGTTGACCGCACTCTGCGTCGCCCTGCCGGCAAGGGCCGGGCTGATCATCATCGGCGGCGAAGGCGCGCTGGTGCTGGGCGGCCTGGCAGCGGCAGTGACGCCCTTGTGGCTCGGCCAGTTGTCATCCGGGCCGATGCTTGTCTGCATGGCCTTGGCGGCGATGACCGTGGGCGCGTTGTGGATCGGCCTGAGTGGCTGGATGCGCCAGCGCCGCGGGGTCAACGAAACCATCAGCAGCCTGCTGCTTTCGTATATTGCGCTGGCGCTGTTCCGGCAATTGGTCGAAGGACCATTGCGCGATCCGGCAAGCCTGAACAAGCCCTCGACCCCGCCGCTGGACGAGCCCTATCTGATCGGCACCATCAGCGAAAGCCTTGAAGTGCACTGGGGTCTGGTGGCAGGCGTGGCAGCCTGCCTGCTGGCGTATGTGCTGGTGCGCCACAGTATCAAGGGGTTTGCCCTCGCCGTGGTGGGCGGCAATGTTCGCACGGCATTGATGATCGGCCTGCCGGTAGACCGTCTGATTCTGCTCAGTTGTCTGCTGGGCGGTGCTGCGGCGGGTCTGGCCGGAATGTTCGAAGTCACTGCCGTGCAAGGCAGCGCCAACGCCGCGCTGATTGCAGGTTATGGCACCAGCGGCATTCTTGTCGCCTTCGCCGCACGCCATCATCCGCTGGCAATCATCGTTTGCGCGGTACTGCTTGGCGGGCTGGAAGCCAGTGGCGGGCTGCTGCAACGACGGCTTGGCCTGCCGGACGCCACCACGCTGATTCTTGAAGGCTTGCTGTTCACCAACCTGTTGCTCTGGGAAGCCCTGAGTGGCCGTATCGCTGCCTGGAAGATCAGGCTGGCGGCCGTCAGCGCGCCTGCGGGGAAAGGAGCGCTGCAACATGGCTGATATCGACCTGAGCACTTTTCTGCTGGCATTACTGGCTGGCGCGATCCGCGTCGGTACACCTTTTCTGTTCGTCAGCCTGGGCGAATGCCTGACCGAGAAAAGCGGACGGATCAACCTGGGGCTGGAAGGCATTCTGGTTGCCGGCGCGATGTCTGGGTACGCCGTGGCGTACCTGAGCGGTTCGGCATGGCTGGGCGTCGGCGCAGCCGCCGGAGTCGGCATTCTGTTAGGGCTGCTGCACGGCCTTGCATGCTCGTTGCCACGGGTCAACGACATCGCATTCGGCATCGCGCTGATTCTGCTCGGCACCGGGCTGGCGTTTTTTCTTGGCAAAGCCTTCATTCAGCCGCAAGCCCCCATGTTGCCCTCACTGGCACTGGGAGCCTGGAGCAACGAAGAACGCGTGCGCTCGGCGCTGAACATCAATGTGCTGTTCTTCGTCGGCGTAGCGCTGGCGTTCATCCTGCACTGGGGGCTGCGCGCAACGCGCTGGGGGTTGATGTTGCGCCTGGTCGGTGATCATGGCGAAACGGCCCAGGCGCTGGGCTATCGACCGCTCAAGGTACGCATTCTGGCCACGGCAACTGGCGGCGGGCTGGCCGGGATCGGCGGTGCCTACCTGTCCCTTTACTATCCCGGCAGCTGGAATGAAGGCCTGTCCAGCGGACAAGGGTTGATGGCCGTGGCGCTGGTGATCTTTGCCCGCTGGCGTCCACTGGCGTGCCTGTGGGCATCGTTGCTGTTCGGCGCTGCCGGTGCCATCGGCCCGGCCTTGCAAGCGGTGGGCATCAGCTCCGGTTATTACCTGTTCGCAGCAACACCTTATGCGCTGACGCTGGTGGTGATGTACGCCACCTGCCGCCGTGGACGCACCCTGAACGGTGCTCCTGGCGAACTCAGCCTGACGCGATGAACTGATCTTTTCGAGGAGGCATGCACATGGCCAGTGGTCTTGGCGGTTTGAACAAGTCGCCCAATGGGGTGGTGATCGGCCTGGCGCAACTGGCGCTGCCCGATCCGCATACCCGCGAGGCGTTGTGGGCACAAACGCAGAAAGTGGTCAGCATGGTCGCCAAGGCGCGGCGCAGCAATCCGGGCATGGACCTGATCGTGTTTCCTGAATATTCCTTGCACGGTCTGTCCATGAGCACCGCCCCGGAGATCATGTGCAGCCTCGACGGGCCGGAAGTCATGGCGCTGCGTCAGGCGTGTCAGGAGCACCGGATATGGGGCTGCTTCTCGATCATGGAGGCCAACCCCCACGGCAATCCATTCAACAGTGGCCTGATCGTCGATGACCTCGGTGAGATTCGCCTCTACTACCGCAAGCTGCACCCGTGGGTGCCGGTCGAGCCGTGGGAACCTGGCGATCTGGGCATTCCGGTGTGCGACGGCCCGCGCGGCAGCAAGCTGGCCCTGATCATTTGCCACGATGGCATGTTTCCGGAAATGGCCCGCGAGTGCGCCTACAAGGGGGCCGATATCATGCTCCGCACTGCGGGGTACACCGCGCCGATTCGCCACGCCTGGAAAATCACCAATCAGAGCAACGCCTTCACCAACCTCATGCAGACCGCGAGCGTCTGCATGTGCGGCTCCGACGGCACATTCGACTCCATGGGCGAGGCCATGTTTGTCGACTTCGACGGTACGGTCATGGCCGAAGGCGGTGGCCGGGCCGACGAAATCGTCTGCTGTGAACTGCGCCCCGATCTGGTCCGCGAAGCCCGCGTGCACTGGGGCGTGGAAAACAACATCTATCAATTCGGGCATCGCGGCTATGTGGCGGTCAAGGGCGGCGCACGCGACTGTCCTTACACCTACATGCACGATCTGAGCGCAGGCCAGTACCGTCTGCCCTGGGAAGACGATGTCATGCATACCGACGGCAGCGCCTGTGGCTTTAGCGCGCCTGAGCGTGAGTTCAAGCCTGCACCCTGCAGCTGGAAGGAGTAATGCCATGAGCGAACGTCATATTGCATCGGCCCCCTACCCCTGGCCCTGGAACGGGCAATTGCATGCGCACAACACTGCGCTGATCGTGATCGACATGCAGACCGACTTCTGCGGCGTCGGTGGTTACGTCGACAGCATGGGGTACGACCTGGCGCTGACCCGCGCGCCCATCGAGCCGATCAAGGCACTATTGGCCGCGATGCGCCCGCTCGGATTTACCATCATCCATACCCGCGAAGGTCACCGTCCGGACCTCAGTGACCTGCCTGCCAACAAACGCTGGCGCTCGCAACGCATCGGTGCCGGCATCGGCGACCCCGGCCCGTGCGGCAAGATCCTGGTACGCGGCGAACCGGGCTGGGAGATCATCGACGAACTGGCACCAGTGCCCGGCGAAATTGTTATCGACAAACCCGGCAAAGGCTCCTTCTGCGCTACCGATCTGGAACTGATCCTGCGCACACGCGGCATCGACAACCTGATCCTGACCGGCATCACCACCGATGTCTGTGTACACACCACGATGCGCGAAGCCAATGACCGCGGCTTTGAATGCCTGCTGCTGGAGGACTGCTGCGGTGCGACCGATCCTGCCAACCATGCGGCGGCACTGAGCATGGTCAAGATGCAGGGCGGAGTATTCGGTGCAGTCGGCCACTCCTCCATGCTTCGCGACCTGTTGGGAGCATGAGCATGCGCGCCCCGAGCCTTGAGACGATTGGTGTCAGCAAGCATTTCGGCACGTTTTGCGCACTGGACGAGGTATCGTTCAAGGTCCGCGCCGGCACCGTTCACGCCCTGCTCGGCGAGAACGGTGCCGGCAAGAGCACGCTGGTCAAAGGCATCATCGGCTACAGCCCGCTGCAATCGGGCAGTATTCTGGTCAACAATCGCGAGCATGCCATCAACACTCCGCGCGACTCTCATCAGTTGCAGATCGGCATGGTGTATCAGCATTTCACCGTCGCACCGGGCCTGAGCGTGGCTGAAAACCTGGTGCTGTCGCGCGGCGATCTGCCGTGGCGTATCAACTGGACCCGCGAGCACGAACGCCTTGAAGCGTTCATGGCGACGATGCCTTTTCGTCTGGATATCCATCGCCCCGTCAGCAGCCTGGCGGCAGGTGAAAAGCAGAAGCTGGAAATTCTCAAGCAGCTGTATCTGGAACGTCGGCTGATCATTCTCGACGAACCCACTTCGGTGCTTACCCCGCAGGAAGCCGATGAGGTGCTGGGGCTGATGCAGTCGATGGCGCATCGCGGCGACATCACGGTGCTGATGATTACCCACAAGTTTCGCGAAGTCAGCACCTATGCCGATGACGTTACCGTGCTGCGCAAGGGGCGTTGGGTAGGGACGGCAGCAGTGGCTGACATCTCTACGCAGCAAATGGCGGCCTGGATGATGGGCGAAGCGCGCGTGCGTAGCGTGAGCAGCGAACGCCCGGAGATGGCACCCCGCCCACCTCAGTTACACATGGAGGCGCTGAATGTGCCCGGTGACAAAGGCACGCTGGCAGTGAAAAACCTTTCTCTGGCGGTCCATCCGGGAGAAATCGTCGGAGTGGCAGGCATCTCCGGCAACGGTCAGCGCGAACTCACCGAAGCGCTGCTCGGCCAGCGTTCTTTCAGCGCCGGACGGCTATCGGTCAACGGCCAGCCCTACCATGCACGGCGTGAAGAGATGCAGCGCCTGCGTGTCTTCAGCCTGCCCGAAGAACCCTTGCGCAACGCCTGCATCGGCAGCTTCAGCGTCGCCGACAACCTGGCCCTGCGCAACTTCGACCGGCCGCCTTTGTGCCGTCAGGGCTGGCGTCTCGATCGCCGTGCCATAGGCGCACAGGCACGCGCACTGATCGAACAGTTTCAGGTGTCGCCCAACGACCCGGACCGACCGATCGGCACCTTGTCCGGGGGCAATGTGCAGCGCGCCGTCCTGGCCCGCGAACTGACCCGTGATGTCGCTGTACTGATCGTCGCCAACCCGGTGTTCGGCCTGGACTTCGCCAGTGTCGCCCTCATCCACCAGCGCCTGATCGACGCGCGCAACAGCGGCACGGCAGTGCTGTTGCTCAGCGAAGACCTCGACGAGCTGTTGAGCCTGGCAGACCGCATTGTCGTGATTCATGACGGCGAACTGGTCTTCGAAACCCGCGCGGCGACCGCTGATCGAACCGAGCTGGGTCGATACATGGCCGGTGCCGAGCATCTGACCGGAGAATCGGCATGATCAGCGTCAATGCGCGTCCGGACAGTTTCACGTTCGACAGGTCCTGTGCCGCTGTGGTGATCATCGACATGCAGCGCGACTTCCTTGAGCCCGGCGGCTTCGGTGCCGCGCTGGGCAACGATGTCGCACTGTTGCAAGCCATTGTGCCGTCGGTGCAAAGACTGCTGGCACTGGCCCGTGATCAGGGCATAGCAGTGATCCATACCCGCGAATCACACAGCCCGGACCTTGCCGACTGCCCGCCAGCCAAACTCGACCACGGTTCACCCGGCCTGCGCATCGGCGACCCCGGCCCGATGGGACGTATCCTGATCCGCGGCGAACCCGGCAATCAGATTATCGACAGCCTGACCCCGCTTGCCTGCGAGTGGGTCATCGACAAACCCGGCAAGGGCATGTTCTTCGCCACCGATCTGCATCAGCGATTGAGCGAAGCGGGCATCACCCATTTGATCTTCGCGGGTGTAACCACCGAAGTCTGCGTGCAGACCAGCATGCGTGAGGCCAATGACCGGGGCTATCGCTGTCTGCTGATCGAGGATGCCACCGAAAGCTATTTCCCGGCCTTCAAGCAGGCCACGCTGGAGATGATCACCGCACAAAACGCGATTGTCGGACGGGCAGCGTCTCTGGCTGATCTGCAGCGGGCTTTACAAACGAGGAGTACACCGTAATGGACATCAATCTTCCCCACGTCGTCGCCGAAGTCACCAACGCCTTCATCGATTACGAGCGCGCCCTGCTCGCCAACGAACTGACTACGCTGGACGCGTACTTCTGGAATTCCGAGCAGACCGTTCGCTATGGCGTAGCGGAAAACCTGCACGGTGCCGAAACCATTGCGCGCTATCGACGTGAGTGCCAACCGGTCGGGCCTGGTCGAAAACTATTGCGCACCGTGGTGAGCACCTTCGGCGAAGACTTCGCCACCGTCAGTACCGAGTTTCACGAGGATGCTACCCGGCGGCTGGGACGGCAAATGCAGACCTGGGCGCGACTGGATGGCGGCTGGAAAGTCGTTGCAGCACATGTCAGCATTGACCTGAGCAGCCTGGAGCCACGCCCTTGAATTCCCCGAACACCACCAATGCGCTGGCAGAAGACGTCTATCGCCGCCTCAAGCAGGAGATCTTCGATTTCTACCTGCTGCCCTACGACCGGTTTACCGAAACGCAGTTGGCAGATCGTTATCAGGTCTCGCGGACGCCGGTGCGTGACGCGTTGTACCGGCTTCAGCGCGAGGGTTATCTGGACGTCGAGTTTCGCCGGGGGTGGTCAGTCAAACCGCTGGATTTCGACCAGATCGACCAGCTGTACGACCTGCGCATCGTGCTTGAATGCGCTGCGGTCGAGCGCATCTGTGCGTCCCACGAGGTGCATCCGGAGCTCAATGTTCTGCGCCAGCACTGGCTGATTGATCGCGATTGCTGGCAGATCGACATGCAAGTCGTCGCAGACCTGGACGAACAGTTTCACACTCAATTGGTGGCCGCCTCGGGCAATCTGGAAATGGCCCGTGTTCATCAGGAAGTGACCGAGCGTATCCGCATCGTCCGCAGACTGGACTTCTTCAAAAGTGCCCGTATCGAACACACCTACCTCGAGCACGCTGCGATCCTCAATGCGTTGCAGGCACGCAAACGGGACGAAGCACTGTTATTGCTGCGCTCTCATGTGGAAATCAGCAAGCTCGAAGTACGCAAACTGACGATATCCATGCTCAGCGATGCGCGGCGGCGGCATGAGGCATAACGTACTCATTCCGATCAGTTGCTTTTGCCCAGTTTCCCGGTGAACGGTGCAGATATCTCGCACTTCACGCCACAGGGTTCATAGAAGAACGTCGCCACACCATCAAACGCATTGCTCAGGCTGCCCTTGATCATTGCCGTGCCGTAGCCTTTTCGATCCGGCTGCTCAACCAGCGGACCGTTGCGCTCGGTCCACATCAGTTTGAACGTGGCATCGAGATCATCGACACCCTGCGCCACGATCAACCACTCGATGTTCAGCTCTCCACCGGGTTGAGACAGTGCGCCGTACTTGGCAGCATTGGTGCCCAGCTCGTGTACGACCAGCGCCAGCGCCGAGGCCGCCTCCTGAGTCAATAGAATATCGGGGCCCGAGAAATGGATGCTGCAGTCTGTTCGATAAGGCGCGAGCATTTCCTGAATCAGCATGACCATGTCGATTTCGCTGGTGCTCAATGCCAGCGAATGCGCCCGGTGCATCATCACCAGCCGTTCACCGAAGACCGCCCTGAACTGTACCGGCTCCGGATAGCGCTTCATGGTCAGATTGGCCACCCCGCCAATGGTCAGAAACAGGTTGCGAATTCGGTGTTCAAGCTCGCCCAGCATCAGTTTGCTGGACTCCTGCGACCTGCTGTACGCACAGATAGTGGCGCATAGCGACGAGGCCGACTGGAGAAAGTCGCGCTGTTCAGCGGTAAACGACATCCCGTAAGGATGAATGACGGCGACACTCCCCTGTGCACTTCCATCAGCACTCAGTGCCGGTATCGAAATCATCGATTTCAGGTCATGCCTGGCGAACAGCGCTTTCCACTCTGGTGAAAAGCGCGGGTCGGTGGCCACTTCGGGCACCTCGATGGTTTTCCCGTTGAGGATGCCCAGCCCGCAGGAACCATGCTTGCCGGTAATGATGTTGCCCGTCAGGGCTTGAGAAAACCCGGAGGGAAGATTCGGAAAAAGAGACTGGCGAAATGTTCTGCCGGCCTTGTCCAGCACATTGATGCCGACGATCACGCCAGGCAATCTGGCCTGCAGTGCAAGGGCAAAATCTTCAAGAAGCGACTCGGCAGGCAAAGCCGATGACATGACATCCAGTGCGCGATTACGAAAAACCTCAAGAAACTCACGCATGGCAGCCACATCCCGGGGCGAAAAAGAACTGACATGGTACACCGGCGCCGCGAGGCATTGTTGAGTGGGACGAAGCGCGTTCGTGACGCGCACTGACTCGTCCTCGCGCTGCGAACCATCAATGTAATGGGCTCATGCCCACCAATGCCACAACAACAGTGTCCCTGCCAGCCCGACCACCGAGACAATCGTCTGCAACACCGACCACACCCAGAGCGTCTGTTTCAGTTGCAGGCCAAAGTATTCGCGTACCATCCAGAAGCCAGCGTCGTTGACATGACAGAAGAACACCGAGCCGGCACCGATCACCAATGCGATCAGCGATGCCTGCACCGGTGCCAGGCCAGCCATCATCGGCGCGAGAATGCCTGCGGTCGTGGTGGTTGCTACGGTCGCGGAGCCGGTTGCCTGACGCAACGCCACGGCAATCAGCCAGGCCAGCAGCAGATACGGCATGTGTGCGCCTTCCGCCACTTTGCTGATGGTCTGGCTGACCCCGGCGTCCAGCAACGTTTGCTTGAGGCCGCCACCGGCGCCGATGGTCAGCAGCAGCACCGCAATGGGCGCAAGGCTTTTGCGCAATGTTCCGCCGACCCGTTCACGGGACAGCCCGTTGGCCCAACCCAGGCAGACCGTCGCAGCCAGTACCGCGATGCCCAGGGCAACCAGCGGTTCGCCGAGAAACTTCAACGCCAGGGCCGCACTGCTTTCAGGCTCCATGGTGACCTTGGCCAAGGTGCTGCCGAGCATCAGAATCACTGGCAAAAGGATGATCAGCAGTGAAATGCCGAAACCTGGCTGACGGCGGCTATCAGGCTTGGCACTGAACAACTCGCCCAGCTCGGCGGGCTCTTCAATCTGCATACGCCCGGACAGCCAATTGCCGTAAAGAGGCCCGGCGAGAATCACGGCGGGCACCGCGATGCACAAGCCCAGCAGCATGGTCAGGCCCAGATCGGCGTGCAAGGCGCTGACGGCAATCAACGGCCCGGGATGCGGCGGCATCAGGGCATGTAACGTGGTCATGCCTGCCAATGCCGGAATCGCGATTTTCAGGAGCGGCTGACCGGACTGACGCGCCATGACAAATATGATCGGCACCATCAGTACCAGGCCGACCTCGAAAAACAGCGGCAGACCGATGATCATCGCCACCAGCGCCATGATCCACGGCAACGTCCGGCCCTTGCCCAGCCTGAGCAAGGTAGAAGCGATACGATCCGCCGCCCCCGATTCGGCCATCAACGCACCCAGCATCGCACCCAGCGCGATGATGATTCCCGCCTCGCCAAGAATGGCACCTGCACCTTTACTGAAGGCTTTTGCAACGGATTCGGCAGGCAATCCGGCACCTATGCCCGCAATGAAAGTGCCCACGAGAATCGATAGAAAAGGGGGAAGTTTCGTGGCGCTGATCAGTACGATAATCGTGGCGATGGCGATCAGGCAGCAAATAATCAGACGGGTGTCGTGAAACACCCAGACAGTAGACGACAGATCCAACACGAGCCTCCTGGGGTTCGGTTTTTCCAGGCCGCTTTTCAGCCTGCCTTCCGAAAAAACAGAAACAATTGGTTTCAATTGACCGAACAATACCGGAATGCGACATCGCGTCGCAGCTAATATTTGCCGACTCAACCAGAAACGCAGGTCCCTCGGAAAACGTCCCCAGCCTCGGCAACATCTTCGGCAGAGGCGATCACAGACGCCTTGCAATACGCCGGATGACGTTGTTACGTACGTAATGCACCCTGTGAATCATGTGGGTATAGTGCCTGTGCAACATGTGCTGAGCGCGCGCGGTCTTACGGTATCCATCAACCGTCCGGCATTGCCTCACCCTATCTGATCAGAGCCGCTATCAATTAACGGATCACTCGACAGGAAATCAGATGACCTCATCCAGCCAGCGCCTGGCCTTGCTTGAAGCAGTTGTCGAGCAGTCATTCGATGCCGTATTGATCACCGACGCCAACCTGACGAACGGCGGCCCGTTCATTGTCTATGTCAATCCGGCATTCTGCGCGATGACCGGCTATGCAGCCGAGGCCTTGATCGGCCTTTCGCCACGGATTCTGCAAGGCCCCGACACCGACCCTCAGGTGATCGCGCGTATGCGCCAGTGCCTGAGCGAGAGTCTTTTTTTCGAAGGGTCGACGGTCAACTACCGCGCAGATGGAAGCCCCTACGTTGTCGAGTGGAAAATCTCCCCCGTGCGTAACGATGGGGGCATGGTGTGTAATTTTGTTTCGGTGCAGCAGAATATCAGCCCGCGCATCCGGGCAGAGCGCGAACAACACTTGCTGGCTCAGGCACTCAACGCTGCGCTCGATCCGATTATCATCACCGACTGCAACTCTACTATTGTGTTTGCCAATGAGGCGTTTCAGCACATCACCGGCTACAGCGCGTCGGAAATCATCGGCGAAAACCCGCGCGTGCTGCGCTCGGGTAAACATGACGAGACGTTTTATGCGCAATTCAAAGAAGCGCTGTCGAGTGGGGCCCCGTTTCGCACGACCTTCATCAACAAGCGCAAGGACGGCTCTCTGTTCTATGCAGAGCACAGTATTTCTCCGCTGTGTAACCTGGAGGGAGCCATCACGCACTACGTCAGCATCAGCCAGGATGTGACCACGCGGCTGGGCCGTGAACAGAAGTTGCTGGAAATCGCTCACCGTGACCCGCTGACCGGGCTGGATAACCGTAGAGCGGCCGAACATGCGCTTGAACGCCTGATCGATACCGCACGGTTATCGGGCAGGCCGTTCAGCCTTGTCATCGGGGACATCGACCATTTCAAGTCGGTCAATGACCGCTACGGCCACCCCGCTGGCGATAGCGTATTGACCAGCGTCGCGGCCATCCTCAAACAACGGATCCGCCTGCCGGATGTCGCTGCCCGATGGGGAGGAGAAGAGTTTCTGATACTGGTGCCCGACAGCTCGCTGAAGCAAGCGGCCGAATTGGCCGATCGCATCCGCAAGGGCGTTGAAAGTCTGGTCATGCCGGAAACAGGCTCCGTGACCATTTCTCTGGGTGTGGCGGAACTTGGCCCTGGGGAAACTGCGGCCAGCCTTATTCAGCGTGCAGACAAGGCGCTCTATCAAGCCAAGCGCCTGGGTCGCAACCGCGTCGAAGGCGCGCAGGCCGACAAGCCGGTTTATTAAGGTTGTCTGCCACCGGGTCATCAGCGGCCCAAGTGGGCTATCCGCTTTGCCCATAACGCAATCGTTACGGGCGACTACCGCCAACAAGCGCAGGTACTCTCAGCACCTTGTTGGCCGCCGTGATGTAAATCCAGTGCTTTGAACCGGCAGAACAGAACGCAAGATTGCCGGTGTCCTTCGCAGCGACCTGCAGCTTACCCAGCAACTCACCGCTGGCGGAGAACACCTGAACACCGTCCTTGCTGCTGCTCCAGACATTACCCTGCGCATCGACCTTCACGCCATCAGGGATGCCGGGCGCGATTCTGGCAAACACCTTGCCATTACTCAGCGCACCGTCACGCACCTGATACACCCGGATGCTATGTGCCAGTTCCGGATTCTTGAAGTCGTGCGCCAGTTGTGAGTCCGCGACATACAGCAGGCTCTGATCGGGTGAAAACGCCAGGCCGTTTGGCGAATGAAGCCCGGGGGTGTCCAGCCTCAGCAGTTGGTTGTGCTCCGGGTCATAGCGGTATACAAACTCGCCGCCCTGCTCTGGCTTGCCGCCGTAGCTTTCTGCCTTGTTCAAAACGCCGAACGTCGGGTCGCTGAACCAGATTTCACCACGGTCGTCGACCACGACGTCATTGGGACTGTTCAAGCGTTTGCCCTGATACCGGTCGACCAGTGTGCGCCATTGACCATCTGCCTCCTGCCGGACAATTGCGCGTTCGCCATGAGATGCGGCGACGACGCGCCCTTTGGCGTCCAGAGCATGGCCATTCTGATAATGGGCAGGGTCCAGCCATACAGTGACGCCCTCATGCTCTTTCCAGCTCATGACTTTGTTCGCTTTTACATCACTCCAGATCAACCGACCATCGGGCAAACACAACGGACCTTCCGCCCACTGCGCATCGGTGGCAAGCACTTCGGCCTGCGCACCTGGCTCGACAAGCGAGGCGAACCGGGGATTACTGGCGACCACCGTGACTGGCGATGCGTCCGAAGCCATCACTGCGCCCGCAGCAAGAAGCGCGCTAGCCAGCAAGAACGACGTTGATTTCTTGCCAGGATGACGGAAGACTCGTTTCATGCATTTCGCCCCATTGATCAATAGGCACAGCGGCCAGAGGAACGTTTGGCAGCGGCATCCGGCTTGAGTTTCACGATGAGCTGAACATTGGGCTGATCACCGACAGTACGACTCAGATGCCCGACCCTGTCGTCGCCAGGCCGCGCCCTTGAGTGACTGTCAGCGTTGAACTGCATCTCCCCGGGTCCCTGAACCAGCACCGTGCCGTCAGTGGTTTCCACCGACCACTGGCCCTGCAGGGTCATCACCCACTGAGGGCCGGGCGCATGGTGCCAGCTACCGACATAACCCGGCGGCAATACCGCGTAGGCAATACTCTCTACCTCGTCGGGCGACACGCCGATCCACTGCGGTTCGGCGGGTGGCGCATAACTTTTGAATTCCAGCCCCTCGATACGGCAGTGGTCGACATGGGTGGCCCCTGTCTCATCGGACCAGACGGTGGCGTAGGTAACGGGGGGCTGAAGCTTGCCGTTGCTGGTGGTGCTTTCTTGAGAGTTTGCGGGCACAGCCAGCAGCGCAGCATGGGCACTGTTGCCTGCCGCACAAACCGCAGCACAGGTCAGTGCAAATGCGAAGAACGCTTTCATGGGTTAAATCCTTGTTGACGAGAACACTGAATGACAGGGCAACATCAATAATATGCGCCTGGCGATCATGAAGCCGGTCGCACGGAACAGCGCAATGAAACAATGGCTCATCCAGACCGGACCTGCCCTGACAGCAGGCCCGGAGGCTGGATCAGAGTTTTGGCAACTGGCCGATACGTCCCATCATCTCGGTGACGATCTGCAGGTCCAGCAGAAACTGTCCGGTCGTCTTGAACTCGTCATCGGTATGACCGGTGTATTTGACTTCGGGCCGCGCCAGGCCGAACTGCACGCCATTGGGCAACTCATGTACCGATGTGGCACCGGCCGAGGTGCCGAATGCGTGTTTCATATCCAGGTTTTCACTGGCAACAGCGAGCAGCGCCTTGACCCACTCGCCTTCCGGGTTTCGGTACATCGGCTCGGCAATCGAATAGTCGAACGCTGGTTTGATACCGGTCCTGGAGCTCCAGGCAGCCAGTTTTTCGGCGATTGCGGATTTTAGCGCTTCCGGCGACCTGCCCTTGGGCACGCGCAAGTTGACCGCCAGTTTGAACGCTTTCTCATCCATTGCGACGTAGGTAAGAGAAGCGGTCAACGGCCCCATGAAGTCGTCGGAGAAACCAACGCCCAACTTGCTGCCCAGATAATCAAGTCCCCAGTTGTCGGCAGCATAGCGGGCGGCATCCGTAATCTGGTTATGTTTAAGCGCGCCCCTGCCTTGAAGGCTGTCGATGAAGTCCAGCATCCTCGCGACCGGGTTGACGCCGGACTGGGGCGACGATGAGTGCGCGGAAACACCGGTCACTGTCAGCTTGACGTCATTGCCGTCGACCTTGGCATCGACTTCGAAATCCCCACCATTGCGTTTCACGTATTCGGCACCGGCCTGTTGCAGGCTGGCGGACAGTTCCGCAGGTTTATCGGTCACCAGCGTGACAACTGATTTCGACGGAATCTGGTTAGTGGCCATACCACCGGTCATCGAGACGATTTCAGCACCCTCGCCTTCTGCATTGCGTCGGGCAAAGCTGGCCATGACCGTGCCATAACCTTTTTCCGCGATCACAACCGGATAGCTGCCATCCAGCGCCAGGTTGTAGGCGGGTGTCGGATTGCGTTCAAAGTAATAGGGAATGGCGTCACCGGTGGTTTCTTCAGTGGTATCGATCAGCAACTTGAAGTTTCTGGCCAGCGGCAGCTTTTCTTCCTTGATGACTTTCATGGCATAAAGCGCCACGACGATGCCGTTTTTATCATCTTCGGTGCCACGTCCATACAGGCGGTCTCCGATCAGCGTGACCTTGAACGGGTCCAGTCGGGTGCCATCGGGCAACACCCAGTTCTCAGGCGTGACCGGCACCACATCGGCATGGACGTGAATACCCACGACTTCATCGCCCGCACCGTCGAGCGAGACTTCATAAACACGGTTATCGACGTTGCGGAATTTCAGATCGAAGCGTTCGGCAATGGCTTTGATCGCGTTGGCGATCTTGATGAATTCGGGGTTTTCGTGCTGAGCCACGCCGTCGACGCGCGCGGTTGGATGGCGACCAGTTCACGCAACGTTTCGGTTGCCGCACTGCCATACTTCAACCGGGTATACAGACCGAGCAGGCGATGAATATCGTTTTGTTGCGCTTCGGAAAGTGTTTTGTTATCGAGAAAGGCGGTGATGGCCGGAGCAAAATCGGCCGTTTTAACACCCTCGGTATCGGACAGGCTTGTCAGAAACTGCCTGAAATCCTTTACCGATGTATCGTTGAACGTATTGAAGATGACGGCGCTCTGTTGTGCGGTGATATTGGCACTTGCCAGACTGGTGAACGACGAAAGACTGGCGAGTATCAAGGTGGTTGCGGCCAGGTGTTTGAGTGACAGGTTCATTATTGAAGGCATTCCTTGGCAGGCAAAGCGCGAATTTTCTGATCGTTTGATCAGGATGCTTTCCAACTTACACCAAGCGCAATGATGCGAGAATCCCCTTTTAAAACGAAGCAATGCAGTGGAGCGCTCATATGATCAAGCTGCTGATGCGCCTGAAAACGCGCCTCGACCGAAAGCCCAAGGCGCATCTGCCTGACCGGTTATCGCCCGCGCAGCCTGTCGATCAGCAAGAATCCATGTCACGCGTGCAGGCAAATCTGGCCTGGCTGCCAGTCTGTCAAGAGCTGCAGCCACTGCGTCTGCAGCCACCTGCCTGCCCGCCTGTGGGGCAACAGAACGAACCGCTGCGAGCTCGCTATCACGCCTACGTTGCGCACATGGAACAGGCCGATCCAGACGCTCAAGACCAATCATGCCGCGAAACAGGCCGACAGTTGGCCGGCGAGCTGCAGTCGGCGGCTATCGATACAGTCACGTCGAAAGCCGAAAACTCGCCGCAGGTTTATTGGCTGACTCAATCCGCGGCTATTGCTTCGTTATTTGCCGAAGGCGCGCAGTCGGAAGCGTTTCAACGCTATCGAGACGATGTGTGGCACTACAAAGAACAGCCACTGACGGCCGGGCAAGTATGGGCGTTCGATAGGTATGTGGCCGAACATACGCCAAGGCAGGTCAGGACATTTCTGCCACATCCCTCTGATGCGACACGTTTGCCTGATGAGCCCGCGCCAGGGCCCGAAGATATTGACCAGTTACTCTCCTACCTGCCGCTGCTGTACCCCGACGGCGTGGCGATCAAGACTTATACCGTCAGGGCAAACACCTACTGGCCAGACTACTTTCCAGTAGTCGAAGCGTTTTATCGCGCGGTGGCCAACGAGTGCTGGTGTGACATTGATTACCTTAATCATGGCGCGGCGGACATGCTCGAAGATGACACCTACATTGCCCAGGCAAACCTCGCTGACATGCAAACCCTGCTGACCTATTGCATCAGAGGCGAACGGTTTTGCGATGGGCATCATGGCTCGATGATCGAAAAAGACTACGTGCTGAAGATCCTGCGCAGGCTGGCAGTGTTGCGCGAGGATTGAAGCTTGCGACAGGCATGCAGTGTGCAGGGCCATGACAGTGCACATCTGACTTTTTCACAAGCAGTCCTCTGCTGCGAACGACTTCAATAGCGTGTGCCGACTCCAGGGGCCACAGTAGCGTGGAAGACATGCGATCGACACGTAACCGCAACGCTCGTACCACTTGGCGACATCGTCATCCAGCGTTTCGATCAGGGCGTCAGTACAGCCTCGCTTGATGGCCAGCGCTTCAAGCCTGTGCAGGGTCTGCGCCCCGAGCCCTTTTCCGCGCGACCTGGCATCAATCCAGAGGTAACTCACAAAGAGCCGTTGAAATTCGGTTCGGCCTGTGGTGCCGCCAATCAACAGGCCGTTCTCCATGATCATGCAGGCAATCGGATCAGCCACTCCCCCTTTCGCCTCGGACAATGCACGGCCGTGTTGCAAGACGCCGTCAATAACAGCCCGGGTTTGATCATTGGTAATCTGCGTGCCTGTAAGCCACGTCCTCATGTAATCACTTCCTTGATAAGGGGACTGCATGTACATGAGCAAGATAAAGGCCAACCACACAACAAACCGCAGTGAATTCTTCCCGCAGCGGACACTCCGAACAGTATCGAGCGAACGCCGCAGATCAGTCGCTCCCTACTCGAGGAAACGAAATGACCACCGCATTCAACGTTGGCGACGCCGTACGCTGGAACTCCGAAGCGGGCGAGATACATGGGAAGGTTACTAAAGTGCATGTGAAAGACGTCACGTTCATGGGCAAACATCGACCTGCGTCAAAGGACGCCCCACAGTACGAAGTGAAGAGCGACAAGACCGGCCACTTGGCATTGCATCATGAGGGTGCGCTCAAACACGCGTGATCAATACAAACGGGCAGGTTGAAAACAACTGTCCGATTACCTATATTCCGACGTGGCGCCTTCTACGCCACCTCCCGCGGAAAGGGCTGCGCCCAGGATACTGATTCAATATTCCGTCACTACGACTCCCGACCTTCAAGCGGACAAGGTTTTTGCAAGGAGATCGTATGTCCAGCACTGACATGTCCTCGTCTCATCACGGCCGTATCAACCTTGAGCAACAGCGCAAGCGTGCCAAAGAGCTTCTGCTGCGGATGAAAAACGGCACCGCGCCCGATCAGCTCATCCAGCTCGGCAAAACGATGCCACTTTTATCGGATGCCCAATGGTTGATCGCGAGGCAGTTGGGCTTCAGCAGTTGGCCCAGACTGAAAGCTCACGTCGAGGCTGTCGACTTCGCAGCCCGACACCCGGATTTCGACGCTAGCGATGAGGTGCGAACCGTACATTGGCGATGCGGCAGCGACATTGCCCACACTCTGAAACTGGCCGGTTTCAAAGGCTCTTTCAAGACGCTTACGGACCCATTGTGCATGGGTCCGGTTCAGGCTCTGCCCGCAGAGGCCTACCAGGCAGCGCGCAGCCAGTACATCAGCCAGGCATTCGGGCTGGGGCGCGCGGATGTTGCACGCAGGTTCGATGATGAGTACGCAGATCTGAGGCACATGAGCAGCGCCGATCACAGTGTGTTGTGGTGCGAGGCAGACGCCTACGACCAGCTTTTCCTGATCAGGGCGCTGGCCGCACTTGAGCAATTGCCTCCCAGACTCGAGCTTATTCAGGTGAAGCAGATCCCCGGCGTCGAACGCTTCATCGGCATTGGCCAACTGGCACCTGATTTGCTTGCCTGGCTGTGGCCGCAGCGCCAGGCGGTGACTGAAGAAATGCTGCATCTGGCCCGCCAGGCATGGGCGGCTTACTGCTACCCTTCGCCAGTTGCCCTTGCCGACCTGGCCCACACCCCGCAGCCAGCATTGCCCTTTCTTGCCCCGGCGCTGTTGCGTCAGTTACAGGAATTACCGGGCGTCAATGATGGCCTGTCGCTCACCGAGCGCCTGTCATTGCAGTACATCGGCGAATCAGCTTCAGTGACCTTCGGCGAGGTGTTTGCAGAGCTGACCAACAAACGCGAGCCCTTGCCGTTTCTGGGAGACATGATGTTTCACGCAATCATGCGTCCTTTGATTGATTCCCCGACTGCGCTGCTGATCGAGTCAGATACCCAACTCGAGTGGCCTCGCCGCTCACTCAGGCTAACGCGCTTGGGGCGGCAAGTGCTGGATGCAAAGGCCTATTGGCCTGATTATTGCCATCAAGTGCGCTGGGTTGGCGGAGTCTGCATTCAGGTTGGGCAACCTCACTGGACGATAGATAACAACATGCGCCCGCTGTGGCGCACCTGACGCTCAGGACGCCAGCTCACCGTGTTCAATGCGCCCTGACAACTGGCGTTGGCAACTGAAGTAGCGGTATCAAAACAAACTGACATTGGAAATGAAATCCGCTAACTGTTTGAGAAGTAAAAAGGACTCTTCGCTCGACGCCTGCACTGCGCAACCATGATCGCCTGCCCCGGCGTTACCGGTGGGTGTGCCTGCACCCGAAGCGGATACAGGCACAGCGCATCAGATCACACCACAGGCTGCACGATCACCGCCACCGCCCAAGGGCGCAGGGTGGTCAGAATGGTTATCGCCACCCGCATGAACCATAAGCGCATGACCTTTGATCTCCGACAGCTTTTTCAAGCGTGGCGCCAGGACCGGGTAGTTAGCGGTGCCATCAGCGTTAACGTACAGCGCTGGCAGATCGCCTAGATGGCCATCAGCGTAGGGCCCCAGGTGCTTGCCGGTTTTACCCGGGTCAAAGTGACCGCCTGCGGCTAGCGCTGCAACTTTTTTGCCGTCCTTCGTGCCCGCTTCGCAACTGCCGTTTTCATGCACATGAAAACCGTGGATGCCTGCTGGCAGGTCTTTCAGGTTCGGGGTAAACAGCAAGCCGTACTGCGTTTCGCTCACCGTCACGTTGCCAACAGGTTTGGGCGCGCCGTCTGCGCTGACCAGATTGATTGGAACGTCCAGCGATGCAGCCTGGACACTGAGGGAGAAAACGCCGAGCAGGCCTAGCCAAAGATGAGGTTTCATGATTTCAATGCGTCCCTGATCTGGTAATCGGATTGAACGTCACGGCGGGCAGCGTGAAACGGCATGCCACGCAACGTCCTTGATGTCACAGAGGGTGTGACCACAGAGGGGCGTACTTGATGCAAAAAAATGAACAGGGAACGTTATGCAAAACGTCACGGCTGGCCCGCCAACACAAAGGATGGCAGGCCAGCGATCCCGACTGGCGCTCAGGAACAGGCGTAACAGTGTGAATCAGATATCCAGGCAGATCTTGCCGAAATGCTGATTGGTTTCCTGATAACGGAACGCTTCGACGATGTCGGTCATCGGGAACGAGCGATCCATGACCGGACGCATCCCGTTGGCGTCAATGGCGCGGATCATGTCCTGTTGCTGGGTACGGCTGCCGACCAGTACGCCCTGCATGCGCAGTTGCTTGACCAGTGCCGGAACGAACTCCAGTTGACCGGCGACACCGCTCAGAATACCGATGACCGAGATATGGCCAGCAACCCGCGCGGCGGTCATGGAATGCTGCAATGTCGAGGGACCGCCAACGTCGATGATGTGATCCACACCACGACCGCCAGTCAGCTTGCGGGCAGTCTCGCCCCAGTTGCTGTCTTTGCGATAGTTGATCAGATGATCGGCCCCCATGGCTTGCAGACGCTCCAGCTTTTCATCACTCGACGATGTCGCGATGACCGTAGCGCCGACCATCTTGGCAAACTGCAACGCAAAGATCGATACGCCGCCAGTGCCTTGCACCAGAACGGTATCACCGGCTTTCAACGCGTCATCAACCATCAGGGCGCGCCACGCGGTCAGGCCAGCGGTGGTCAGCGTGGACGCTTCAGCATGGGTATAACCCAGCGGCGCGTGAGTGAACGAGGTTGCACGGGCAGTCACCTGCTCGCGGGCGTAACCGTCGACGCCGTCACCCGGCACAGTGACAAAACCTTCAACCTGCGGCTCGCCGCTGATCCATTCAGGGAAAAAAGTGCTGACTACAGCGTCGCCGACAGCGAATTCGCTGACGCCCTCGCCTATTGCCGTTACCACGCCGGCACCGTCGGCCATCGGAATGCGCGACTCGCTCGGGCCCCACATACCACTGACGACGGCGAAGTCATGATAGTTGAGCGAGTTGGCATGCAGACGCACGGTGATTTCACCGGCCTTCGGAGCCAGCACTTCGCTGTCACCCACAATCACTTGGTCGTAGCCGCCACCGGCCTGCACGTAGATAGTTGTGTTGCTCATGATCAATCTCCTATCAATTCAACATTACGCAAAATGACGAAATGTTTAAGTAAAACTTACAATTCTTTCTTGAGCCGCTCAGCGAACCGGTCAATGGCTTGCTCGTCGCGACGAAAATAAGTCCACTTGCCGATCCTCGTCGCCTGAACCAGCCCGGCGCGTTGCAGGATGGCCAGATGCGCAGACGCCGTGGAAGCCGACAGACTTGCCTTGGCCTGAATGTGCGACACGCACACGCCTATCGCCGGATCACCGTGGTCCTGTGGAGGGAAATGGGCTTGCGGGTTTTTCAGCCACTCCATGATCAACATGCGAGTGTCATTGCCGACCGCTTTGATTTGCTCAAGAATCATGGGGCACAACATTACGCTTTTTTACGAAATGTTCAACCCCTGATTTATGCCCGTACATCTGAACGCATGTTTTCATTACAGCTTCACATCGGCCTGACAAATGAAGCAATCTGTCGACTCCAACAAAACCGACTGCATGGCTGCGAGCACTCAGACTCATGATGAACCTTAAATACAGCGCATTCACCGCCCTGCTGGGCATGACAGGTATGGCTCAGGCTCAGGATTCCTCCTCGCATCTGGACAAGGTGCTGCAGGCTGGTCAATTGGCGGTTTGCACGACCGGCGACTACAAGCCTTACACCCTGCTCCGCGAAGACGGTGAGTACGAAGGCATCGATATCACCATGGCCCGCTCGCTGGCCAAAAGCCTGGGCGTGAACGTGCAGTGGGTGCCTACCACCTGGAAGAATCTCATGCCGGACATGGTTGCCGGTAAATGCGACATCGGCATGGGCGGCATCTCGGTCAGCCTGGAACGTCAGAAGAAGGCGTTCTTCAGCAATACACTGGACGTGGACGGCAAGATTCCCTTGGTACGTTGTGAAGACAAGGCTTCCTATCAGACTGTCGAGCAGATCAACCAGCCTTCAGTGCGCCTGATAGAACCTGCTGGCGGCACCAATGAAGCCTTCGCCCGTGCCCATCTGCCAAAGGCATCCCTGTCTTTTCACGACAACAAGACCATCTTTCAGGAGCTGCTGGACAAAAAGGCTGACGTGATGATCACCGACGCCTCCGAAGCGCTCTACCAGCAGAAACGCATGCCGGGCTTGTGCGCCATCAACCCGACCCGGTACATGCAGTACGGTGAAAAAGCCTACCTGTTGCCACGCGACGATGTGACCTGGAAAAGCTACGTGGACCAATGGCTGCATCTGAGCAAGGCCACCGGTGAATATCAGCAGGCGCTGGGAGAGTGGCTGGCAGTGCCGGCACAGCTGTAGCCATTACGCAAAGCCTGGGCGGGAGACGCCGATGGTTTTGAACCTGTGCCGTACTTCGTACGGGCTCATTGAGCGCACAGCAGACCAGCGACGCGAGCCGTGAACTGTCGACGCTGAGCTCTGGACCTGACCAACATCGTCGGGCGCCCCCGCCTGCCCTTATCTGACCCGCACTCTGTGCGCTGTTTTTTTAACCTGACCGTCAGCCGATGTGCACGTCTGTGTACATATTCTGTTGCAAGCGCATTACGCCTGAAATAGCGTGGTGTTCTGCACGAACAAGGATGGCCCGCATGAAGCCCAGCAAACCTATCACCCGCGCATTCTGCGTCGATTTGCAGCAAGAGCTGTCGATCGCTGCTGCCCGACGTGAATACTTCTCTCAGGAGCCACCCCGCACACGCTTCGAGTTTCTCTGCTCGAACGAGGCCTGCAGGGCAATGGGAGCGAAGGTGACCGGGGTTCGCTACGACGTGAAGCCTCAAGACAACCCGACCTTCGTTGCTGCGCACTTTCGCGCCAACCCGCATTACGATCACCATCCGGGTTGTGAGTGGGTGGACGACAGTGCAGACGAGCAGCCAGACGATCAGCTGGTAGAGACCGACGTACAGACACGTCTACGCAAGGCCAAACGCAAGCTGGACGACTACATCGATATATTCGACCCGACGATCAAGGTGCCAGCCAAAGACAAGTCCAGTGTCGAAAAACCTGATGCTGGCAATCAGCGCCCTGCTGCCGCGCTTGCGCCCCAGGAGCCCGCCACCCCTAAAGCGGTTCGCTACAGTGAAACCCGCACCAATAATCTGGAACGACTGGTGGACAGCTACCGGCAAGCCAAGGCCGAGCTGCCGCTGGAAGATTTCAAGTTGCTGAAGCTGAAAGTGCCGGGCCAGGGCGAAGTGTCGCTGCGCGCTTATTTTCGCCATATCAAATACGCGCAAACAGGCGATAACGGTCGTGTGCTGTTCGGCGGAGGATTGATCGAGCAACGTTACGGACTGGGGTTCAAGTTCAGGTTCTTCGACCGTCTCGACGGTAAACTGGTGACACTCTACGTCTCGCCCGCACAGATGCAGGCCTACCGCTCCAGCCGTTACATCAGCGAGTTGCTGAGCCACGCGGAGGAGGTGAAGTTCTTCACGGTGTACGCGCTGGGAACGGTAACACAAAGCCCCTCAGGCAAGAGCTATGGCCTGGAAGTCGATGACTTGCGGCATCTGGCAATTGTGCTGGGGCCTGCGAAAGAATGGGGTGAGGAAGGGAAGGCGCCTGCCACTTGAGCAGGCAGCCAATGATCGCTCCAGAGTGAGACTGGAACGATCAGCTTCAAGTCGTCAGACCTTGACGATCCAGCCTGCGGGTGCTTCGATATCGCCGGATTGAACGCCGGTCAATTCCTTGTACAGACGCTGGGTCACCGGACCGACTTCGGTCTGGCTGTAGAACACGTGCAGGTTGTCCTTGTAGGAAATCCCGCCAATCGGCGTAATCACCGCAGCTGTACCGCAAGCGCCTGCTTCCTTGAAGGTGTCGAGCTGGTCGATGAATACGTCACCCTCCTCGACCGTCAGGTTCAGACGGGATTTCGCCAGTTCGATCAACGACAGACGGGTGATGCCCGGCAATACCGAGGGTGATTTCGGCGTCAGGAACACATCGTCCCTGGTGATGGCAAAGAAATTGGCCGAACCCACTTCCTCGATCTTGGAATGGGTCTGCGGATCAAGATAGATGCAATCTGCAAAACTGTGTTTCTTGGCTTCGGATCCGGGCATCAGGCTGGCGGCGTAGTTTCCGCCAACCTTGGCAGCGCCTGTACCGTTGGGCGCAGCGCGGTCGTAGCCCGAGATGACGAAATTGTTCGGCTTCAGGCCACCCTTGAAATAAGCGCCCACCGGGATGCAGAAAATCGAGAAGATGAACTCCGGTGCCGTGCGCACACCGATGTTGTCACCCACACCGATAACGAACGGACGCAGGTACAGAGCGCCGCCGGAACCGTAAGGCGGGATGAAGCGTTCGTTGGCCTTGACCACCTGTTTGCAGGCTTCTATGAACACATCGGTCGGGACATGGGGCATCAACAGGCGGGAGCAGCTGCGCTGCATGCGTTGCGCGTTCTGGTCGGGACGGAACAGATTGATCGAACCATCCTTGCAGCGGTAGGCTTTGAGCCCCTCGAAACACTGCTGACCGTAATGCAGCGCAGTCGAACCCTCGCTGATATGCAGTGTGTTGTCTTCGGTCAGCGAACCCTGATCCCAGGCACCGTCGCGCCAATGAGAAAGGTAGCGCTTGTCAGTCTTGATGTAATCGAAACCCAGAGTGTCCCAGTTGATGCTTTCTTGACTCATAACGCCCTCTATCATTTTAGCGACTGCCTGGACGAGTCAGGCCAATGCCTTATTCTGCCAGATCATTCAGGCTCTGAGGCTTGAAATAAATGCAAACCGACATGGCATTTCTGACCCAGGTCCAGATACGGGCGCTCTTCATGTACCGTCAGTTGGCCAACGAAGGTGGCGCTGCCCGACGCTGGCGAACATAGGCAAGAAAAGCTTCCATGTCCGAACTGCAAAGCGTTCGCGCTACCGACTTTACTTCCTCCATAGGCCAGTCCCACCACGCCGTTTGCAACAGCAGGTCGCGAACATCCTCATCGAAACGCCATCGGATGAATTTGCACGGATTGCCACCGACAACCGAATAGGGAGCCACATCGCGCACGACCATTGCACCGGCACCGACGATAGCGCCGTGACCAATGGTGACGCCCGACACGATGACCGCGTTCGCGCAAATCCAGCAGTCACTGCCAATCGTTACGTCGCCCTTGCTGGGCGAGTAATCCTTTATGTCTGATAATTGTTCGACCATTGCGGGGAATGGATAAGTGGTAATCCAGTCTGTGCGGTGCTCGCCGCCCAACAGAATCCTCACGCCTTCGGCAATGGATGTGTACGATCCTACGCGCAACACCGAATCGTCTCCAAACTCGACGATGTCCGGGGTGCCATATGTACCTACTCCCACTTCGGCTCGGGGATAGTGCAACCTGATTTTCTCGGCAAGCCGCTCCAGCTTATCCATCTTGCGAAGGTGCTTGCGTACTTTCCTGGATTTCAGAAGCTCGATGAGTTTCATGGCCACCTTGAATAAAAGGGTTTTATGGACACTAAGGTCACGTTCAGCGATAACTCAGGAGCAAGCGCCTGCAGCGCCGCCAGGTCGTTCGATTGATGTACTTCAGGGGAATGGAAAGCAACAGGCTCCAGGCATGCCGCTTATCCGCGACCGCAGCGTATTTGAGTGCCTTGTTGATGATCTGAGTACGCCCCCGCTGGTAATCAGGATGATCTCGGTAGGGCTCGATGCTTTTCAGGTCGGCCTCGAGCAATACTTTGTATTTGCGTGAGAGGTTGTCGGGGTGACGTCGATAGCGTGTCACGACTTCAGGGATGACATGCATTTCATAACCCAGGCGGGCAATTCTCAGCGTGGCCTGGAAATCCTGAACCTTTATTTCCGGGTCATATCCGTTCGCGTCCCGCATGGCCTGCATCCGATACAACGCCACCGGTGCCCCGACCACGACCGCGCCGCGCAGTATGTCATCGAATGTCAGCTGCTCGACCCTGTCGCGTGACTGGCGCTTGATTTCCCTGCCTTCACAGTCCATGTAGCAGATCAACGCGCCGACGCAGCCCGCCGCAGGATGCTTGTCGAGGTACTCGGCACGGACACGCACCGATGAAGGCAGCATGATGTCATCCAGGTCCGGTGTTGAGAGATAGACGCCTTTTGCATAGCGCAAACCATGATTGAGCGCAGCGCTGACACCCTGATTGACCTGACGGTAAAGCTGAAAGGGATAGTGTTCCTGCAAGGACTCGAGCATCGCAATGCTGTTGTCGGTCGAGCCATCGTCAACAACGATGACCTCGAAATTCTCGTAGTCCTGAGCAAAAATGCTTTGAATCGCGACTTCAAGAAATCGCTCGGCGTTGTAGCAAGGCGCAACAATCGATACCAAGGGTTTGGGCGTAAGGTTCTGACTTTCTGAAGACATCATGGGTAGCAGCCGTAATCATGATCAGCCCTGACGGGCTTGGAAACCGGATATCCATAACAGGTCGCTTGAAAACGGCACATCATGCGGCAAACGATCCTGAGTTTCCATGACAGGTCATAATCGCCGTGTAACCAGGCGTATCCAGCCGCTAAAAATCGGCTATCCCGTCATGTCATCGTCAAGTGTAGAACTGCGCCCGAAAAAAAACCCCGTTCTTCACAGAACGGGGTTTTTCATGTCGCACATCAGGTGGCATCAGAAGGCGTAAGTCACCAGCAATTCTTTTGTCACCTGAAAGTCGACCGACATCATCACGCTCAGGGCTGTGATGGTGAAGATCGAGAATACGAACAGCTTGCGAGCCCAGACAGTATCGTCAACGGCCTTGTAGCCTTTCCAGGCCATGTACAACCAGTACATGCCCATACCTGCTGCAACAGCCAGGTAGTTGAGGCCCGCGTAACCACCGACGGTCAACATCAGGGTCGCCACGAGGAACGCCAGGATGTAGAGCATGATGTGACGCTTGGTAACCAGAATGCCGCGCTTGACCGGCAGGACCGGAATTTTCGCCGCACGATAATCATTGAAACGGAAAATCGCGATCGCATACGAATGCGGCATCTGCCACAGGCTGAACATCACCAGTAGCGTCAGGGCTGCAAAGTCGAAGCTGTTGCTCACTGCGCAGTAGCCAATCACTGGAGGCATCGCCCCCGAGAGACTGCCCACCAGTGTGCCATGAACGGATCTGCGTTTCAGGTACAGGCTGTAGAGGCCGACGTAGATAACGAAACCGATCACTGCAAACAGTGCGGCCAACGGATTGGCCTCGGTGTACAGCAGGCCAACGCCTGCAACACCAAGCAGGGTTGCGTAGAGCAGCGCCAGTTTCAGTGAAACCAGACCCTGCACCAGGACCCGGTTACGGGTCCTTTCCATTCGCTGATCGATATCGCGATCGATGCAGTTATTGAACACGCAACCAGACGCAACGACCAGGGAAGTACCGATGACCGCAGCGAGAAACACGCCGAAATCGATATTTCCCTTGGAAGCCAGAAAAAAGCCACCTGCCACCGAAAGCACGTTACCGAAAATGATCCCCGGCTTGGTGATTTGGATAAAGTGCTTCAGTGACATCTGGTATTCCTCAATGCGCCATCATTTCGCGGTGGACGCTGAAAATGATCCACAGCGACAAGCCGACCAGCAGGACGATAACCATCGTGGTAAAGGCGAAGGCCATCACGTTGTTACGCTGCACGCTCGTGAAGTCCAGATGCAGGAAGTAATGCAGATGCACCAGAATCTGGATGATCGCGAAGACCAGAACGATTGCGATCGTCATGTCCTTCGGCAGCGAAGGCGACATCACCAGGGCAAACGGAATAGCGGTCAGGATGACCGACAGTACGAAACCGATGATGTACGACTTCACGGAGCCGTGACTATTGTCTTCAGCGGAGTGATGCGAATTTGACATTACAAAGCTCCCATCAGATAGACAACGGTGAACACGCCGATCCAGACAACGTCCAGGAAGTGCCAGAACAGGCTGAGGCAGCTCAGGCGCGTCTTGTTGGTGTTGGTCAGGCCCTTTTTCTGGACCTGGAACATCATGATCGCCATCCAGATCAGACCGCTGGTCACGTGGGCGCCGTGCAGGCCGACCAGCGCGAAGAACGCTGACAGGAAGCCGCTGCGGCTCGGACCGTAACCTTCGTGGATCAGGTGATGGAATTCATAGATTTCCATACCGATAAACGCAGCACCACACAGGAAGGTCAGTGCCAGCCAGCCCAGTACCTGGCTCTTCTTGCCTTTGTACAGTGCCAGCATGGCGAAGCCGTAAGTGATACTACTGACCAGCAGGAACGCGGTTTCCACAGCCACGAATGGCAGCAGGAAAATGTCCTGGCCCGATGGACCACCCGCGACACTGTTGACCATCACGGCGTACACCGCGAAGAACGAGGCGAACAACACGCAGTCGGTCATCAGGTACAGCCAGAAGCCGTAGACCGTCATTCCACCGCTGTCGTGGTGATCGTCATGCCCATGATCATGGTCGTGACCGTGATCGTGATCGTGATCGTGGGCTCCGGAGTTGATTGCAATATTTGACATTGTTTAAACCTGTTCCAGCGAGGACTTGACAGGAGTGTATGCACCGTTGGCCGCCAGGACCTTGTGATGCTCACCTTCAATACGCGCTACATCTTCAGCGGGCACCATGTAGCCCTGGTCGTCACGGACAGCGTGAGCAACGAAGACTGCGATGGTAGCAACCAGGCTTGCGCCTACCAGCCACCAGATATGCCAGATGAATGCAAAGCCGAACACCGTCAGCAACATACCCATGTACAGGCCGGTCGCCGTGTTGTTAGGCATGTGGATCGCCGAGTAGCGGGCAGGAACCTTGTAAGCAGTGCCGGCACGCTTGGCGTCGGTGAACGGGTCGATGTCGTCAGCTTTTGGCAGCTCGGCAAAGTTGTAGAACGGCGGTGGCGAAGAAGTGGACCATTCCAGAGTATGGCCATTCCATGGGTCACCGGTCAGATCGCGGTTGTTGTCACGGTCACGGATACTTACGAACAACTGGATCAGCTGCGAAGCGATACCCATGGCGATCAGTACGGCACCGAACAGCGCGACGTCCAGGTAGATGTTCCACTCAGGCATGTCGGTAGCGTTCAGACGACGGGTCATGCCCAGGAAGCCCAGCGCGTAAAGCGGCATGAACGCGACGAAGAAGCCGACGATCCAGAACCAGAACGCTGCCTTGCCCCACTTCTCGTTCAGGGTGAAACCGAACGCTTTAGGGAACCAGAACGCGAAGCCGGCAATGTAACCGAATACCGCACCGCCAATGATGACGTTGTGGAAGTGAGCGATTACGAACAGGCTATTGTGCAGCACGAAGTCAGCACCCGGGATCGCCAGCAGAACGCCGGTCATGCCGCCGATCGAGAAGGTGACCATGAAGCCCAGGGTCCAGAGCACTGGCGCAGTGAAGCGCAGACGACCCTGGTACATGGTGAACAGCCAGTTGAACAGCTTCACGCCCGTCGGGATCGCGATCAGCATCGTCGCCAGACCGAAGAAGGCGTTGACGTTGGCACCCGCACCCATGGTGAAGAAGTGGTGCAGCCAGACCATGAAGCCCAGGATACAGATCGCACCGGATGCGAAGATCATCGACTTGTGGCCGAACAGACGCTTGCCGGAGAACGTGGAGATGACTTCCGAGAACACACCGAATGCCGGCAGGATCAGGATGTACACCTCAGGGTGACCCCACGCCCAGAACAGGTTCACGTACATCATGGGGTTACCACCCATTTCGTTCGTGAAAATATGGAAGTCCAGGTAGCGGTCAAGGGTCAGGAACGCCAGGGTAGCGGTCAGGATCGGGAACGAAGCCACGATCAGGATGTTTGCCCAGGTGCAGGTCCAGGTGAAGATCGGCATGTCCATCAGCTTCATGCCAGGGGTACGCATCTTGAGAACGGTCACGAGGAAGTTGACCCCCGTCAGCGTCGTACCTAACCCGGATAACTGTAGCGCCCAGATATAGTAGTCAACGCCTACGCCAGGACTGTATTGCAACCCGGAAAGAGGCGGATAGGCTACCCAGCCGGTCTTGGCGAACTCACCGACACCCAGGGAGATGTTGATCAGCAGCATGCCTGCGACCAGCAGCCAGAAGCTCAGGGAGTTCAGGAACGGGAACGCCACGTCGCGAGCACCGATCTGCAGAGGCAGAACGATGTTCATCAGACCGGTAAAGAACGGCATCGCCATGAAGATGATCATGATCACACCGTGAGCGGTGAAGATCTGGTCATAGTGCTCCGGCGGGAGGAACCCTTCGGAGCCGTTCTGGGCCATCGCCAGTTGGGTACGCATCATGATGGCGTCGGCAAAACCACGCAGCAGCATGACCATGGCAACGACGATATACATCACGCCGATTTTCTTGTGGTCGACAGAGGTCAGCCATTCAGACCACAAGTACGTCCACTTGCGGAAATAGGTGATCAACCCGACAACCGCAATGCCGCCGAGCGCGATCATGGCAAGTGTCACCATGACTATGGGCTCGTGGAACGGCACCGCTTCCAGACTTAATTTGCCAAACATCGTTTACTCCTCTGCCCCAGCAGCTGAATTTTTGCCTTTTTCCGCACCAGCGTCACCGGCCACTTCCTTCTCACCAGCAACAACCTTCTTGCCTGGATTCATACCTTCATACTTGTCGATGACGATCTGGAACAGGTTCGGGGTGACCGAGGAAAAGAGTTCGACAGGGTTGCGTTCGCTCGGCTTGATCAACTCGGCGTATTCGGCCGTGCCAAGCTTTTTAGGTGAGCTCTTGACTTCGCTGACCCAGCTGTCGAAATCAGCCTGGCTGGTAGCGATAGCCTTGAACTTCATGCCGGTAAAGCCTGCGCCACTGTAGTTGGCCGAAATACCGTTGAATTCATGATTCTCGTTGGCAATGAGATGCAGCTTGGTGTGCATACCCGCCATCGCGTAGATCTGACCACCCAGACCAGGGATGAAGAACGAGTTCATCACACTGTCCGAGGTGACCTGGAAGTTGATCGGAGTCTTGGCAGGGAACACGATCTTGTTGACCGTGGCGATGCCGTAGTCCGGGTAGATGAATACCCATTTCCAGTCAACCGAGATCGCCTGAATGGTGACCGGCTTGACGTCCGACTCCAGCGGACGGTAAGGGTCCAGCGAGTGGGTCGAGACGTAGGTGATGTACCCCAGGAAGACCAGCAACAGCATGGGTACGCCCCAGACTGCGATTTCGATCTTGGTGGAGTGAGACCAGTCCGGCGTGTACTTGGCGGCCTTGTTCGAAGCGCGATACTTCCATGCGAAGATCAGGGTCATCAGAATGACCGGGATCACGACGATCAGCATCAGCAACGTAGCGATTACGATCAGGTTCCGCTGCTCGATACCCACCTGCCCTTTTGGATCGAGCAGAGGTACGCCATCGCATCCACTGAGCAAAAGCATACAGAAAAGGGCCAAGAAGCCAAAAAACCTGGGGTACCTTTTTTTACTCATTTCACGACCTCTAAAAGCAGCTTGCGCGGTGCAGTTGGGTTTCGACCGCCAACACTTCGCCCTGCCAGTGCCGGCTAATTTTTTTGAATTGAACAAGGGCCTGCCAGTACGCACAGCGGCATATCGACAAGTCCGGGTTTAGCTATGGATTCTTGTTTTTTGAGTTGCTGGAACTGCCCAAAATAGCGGGCAGACGCTTTCGACGCGGCCATTATACGCCCTCAGAGGCAAGCGTTGCGCTGCCTGTTCAGAGTGCACAGGGGACGCTCCAAGCCTCAAAATGCTGATCGTTCAGCCAGGCTGGACGACAAGTGGTGGGGATTGTAGATACGTAAATTTTCAATGACTATGCCTAATTTTGTAACAGTTATTCTCCATAAACGTAACAATCAACCTGAAAACATGTCATTCCGCCCAAAAAAAGCCCCGTAATCACGGGGCTCTTTACTTGAAAGCCCCTGTATTTAGTAAGGTTTGCGGCGGTTGCGAATGATGCACGCCGGTACCAGAACGGCCGTCAGGACAAACGCTACCAACGCCCATTGTGCGAGTGACAACCCGAGAACCGGCGGATACGGCGTCGTGCAGAATCCGCTGACCTGGAACCCGACAGGAAACAGTGTAGCCAATGGCAGGCCATCGACAATCGGTTGCAGAATATCGATACCGCAGCTGTCGGACGGATGGGCGAGAATCCATACATGCCGGCCGGCAGCAGCAATCCCGCCCAATGCACTGAAGGTAACCAGCGTTTCAAATACCGTTACGCCACGGCGTCCGGGCATGGCTGCGCCGAGGAATGCGAAAATGGCGATGAACAGCAACGCGTAGCGCTGCAGGATGCACAGCGGACAAGGCGCTTCGCCCAGCACGATCTGCATGTACAGGGCACCGCCGATCAGGGCCAGGCAGATAATCCCCAGCAAAACCAGAAAGCGCTTTTCGCGTCTCAGGTACAACGTGTTGTCGCTCATTCACTTACCTTACTGAACTGATGAGGTGGTTGGCCAACGCCATGAACCCGGGGCCGAAGCCTGATCCGGAGTGTACGGCCGGCTGCGCCGAAGCGTGCGCGATGATCTTCTGTCTGATTCGGCAACTCAAGCATTCGCCAGCCGTACGGGCGCATTTGCCAGCCGGATGGTCTGCGCAGCCGCACCGATGCGTCGCACCTGAAGATTTTTTGTCAGTAGCCGATGCAAAGCCCTTCTATATATAGAAGGGTGCGTCAGTTTGTCGCACCACTTCTTCTATATATAGCTGCGGTATTTTGCCGCAGGCCCCGAATCTGTCAAAGGGCAGCAGCTTTCGAACCCGCGACGCGATCTGTCGGACCGGGCAGAGCGACAATGTGCCGCTCTCGCCCGGTTTGACGCAACCGAAGCCAGACTGCCACTATCAGCGTCTGCGCAGGCAGCTCATGCAGCCTGCCGGGATGTGCTGAAACGACTTTCCATGATGAGCGAACGGCCAGGTCGGCTGTCCGTTAAAAATCCTCAAGCCTGCTCGCCGCAGGTCGATAACCTGACATAGAAAGTTGTTTGCCGCTTCCAGGCGACGAAACACCTACAGCCAGAAGGTTCATATGTCCAAGAACGTCCGAGCAGATTCACTTTCGCTGCTCCTCTTCACGTTGCGCAGCGGCAAGCTGATGGCGATCAACCTGCTCAAGGTCAGTGAGATCATTCCCTGCCCTCCCCTGACCCATCTGCCCGAATCGCACCCGCACGTCAAAGGCATCGCTACGTTACGCGGCTCTTCGCTGTCGGTCATTGACCTGAGCCGTGCCATCGGTGAGCGTCCCTTGGCCGATCCCGACGGCGGCTGCCTGATCGTTACCGACGTCAGCCGCTCGAAACAGGGCCTGCACGTTCAGGCCGTCAGCAAGATAGTGCACTGCCTGACCACCGATATCCGTCCGCCGCCCTATGGGTCCAGCAGCAAGTCGTTCATTACCGGGGTCACTCAGGTCGACGGCGTGCTGGTACAGGTGCTGGATATCGAAAAAGTCATTCACGGCATTGCTCCGGCGCAGATCGTCGTGCAATCGACAGAACTGGCCAAAGAGGATGCGGAACTGCTGAGCAAGGCGCGGATTCTGGTCGTCGATGACAGCCAGGTTGCCCTGCAGCAGTCGATCATTACCTTGCGCAATCTGGGCATCGAATGCCACACGACGCGCAGTGCCAAGGAAGCTATCGACGTTCTGCTGGATCTGCAGGGCACTGCAAGGCAGATCAACGTCGTGGTTTCCGATATCGAGATGTCGGAGATGGACGGCTACGCCCTCACCCGTACACTTCGCGACACACCCGACTTCAGCGACCTGTACATCCTCTTGCACACGTCGCTCGACAGCGCGATGAACAGCGAGAAATCCCAGATCGCCGGAGCCAACGCTGTGCTGACCAAGTTCTCGTCGCCCGAGCTGACCAAATGCCTGATCGAGGCCGCACGCACGGTGGTCGCCCAAGGGCTCTGATCCCTGAGCGCACACCGACGCAACGTCCTGACCTGACCGACGCATCTGCCGGACATTACTGGCTGATGCGTCGGCCGCTCGCCATACCCGTACCCGCTGCGGTCTGGCCGCCGCGTGTCCTGCCGCAGCCTTTCACCCTTGACCGGGCACAGGAGGTTCACCACCTGCTGGCACTGGGTTATGCCAATGGGCAAGGCAGCGTTCCGGATTATAAGAGCTGGCTGGCCGCCTTCGAGCGAGACCCTGAGTTCGATACATCACGCTGCTTTGTGGCCACGCTCGACGAAACGGTGGTGGGCGTGATCGTCTGCTGGACCAGCGCATTCATCAAGGACCTGGTCGTGAATCCTGATGTGCGAAATACCGGGATCGGTTCGGCGCTGCTCAACCACCTGTTCGCCCATTTACAGCGATGCGGCGAAGCGGCGGTCGATCTGTACGTCATGGAAAACAATCTTGCAGCGCGGCACCTTTACGCCAAATCAGGAATGTCCTGCCTGAGGCGTTTCGAGACCCCTGCGCCCTGAATTGTGTATCGCCCGACAGGCGGCTGGCGCACAACTTGCTTCCTCAGCTGCATCAGCCCGGCGAACGACCAGTTGTTGTCGGCCGGCGCGCACCTCTGAAAGGGTCATCGAGACAATGGACACGAAGTTTTCCTGTGTGGGTTGTGGCGGTTGCTGCACCGATCACCACGTCCCCCTTACGCTCGGCGAAGCCAGGCAATGGGCGGCAGACGGCGGCAACGTCATTGTCTTGACCGAAGCATTTCTGAGCAATGGCTATGGCGTCTCCGAAACGCAGCTGACCCATGCCAGCCGTCGCTCGACCGAAGTGAGCAGTGGCAGTACAACAGCCTTCGTGGCGATCACCTTCGCGGCCTACAACGTCGGGCGCTGCCGGAATCTTGACGAAAAAAACCTTTGCCGCATTTACGAGCGCCGACCGCTGGTGTGCCGGATTTATCCGATGGAGATCAACCCGCATATTCCGTTACGCCCTGAAACCAAAGGTTGCCCACCCGAATCCTGGGAACAGGGCCCCGACCTGATCGTTGCCGACAGGCTGGTAGATACACAGTTGATGAACCTGATCGAACAGTCGCGTCAGGCCGATCGGGACGAAATAGAGGTCAAACAGCGGATCTGTCAGAAGCTGGGTATTCGTACCACAGCCCTCAAGGGCAACGGTTTCGTGGCGTACCTGCCGGACATGAGCGCATTCGCGGCCGCCATCGAGGAAGTCACGAATTCAGCGCAGAGTATGCTGCCCGAGAGGTCACACTGGGCGTTTCATGTGGCTGGACAGCAGGTACTCAGCACCCTTCAGCAGGAGGGTGCGGACGTCACTGATCGGGATCCGGTGTCCTACCTGTTCATACCGTTGCAGGCAGCCTGAACCGGATCGCTCACGCGTTCAGCGTTTACCCATCGATCTGCGCGTACCGGCAGGGGCGACGCCAGGCGTCTTGTGATGGCCATGCTTATTGGCTTTCTGATGCCATGCCGGCTCCTTTTTGGCCTGGGCAAACTCCGAAGGCTTGAACGGAAAGCTGAAAGGCGCGATGACAGCCTTCTTTTCAGTGTCTGCGACGGGCTCGGCTGCGGCGTCTTGAACAGGAGGTTGTTCAGGAGTGGTCATGGTGTCACCAGAAAGTCGAATTGGCCGGGCACGTGCCCGCGGTCGCGCAGCATACATCAATCGCCGCGCAACCGCCCGAGCCTCCTGTCGCCGTCATTTGTAGATCAGATCGACCATGATCTCGGCATTGAACGGTCCAGGCCTTGGCGTGTTCGTGTTCCAGAGCAGCTCAGCGTTGAAGTCGGCACTGGCAGCATTGGTTTCACCCAGCAATTCCGCCAGATGGAAGGGCTCGTTGTAACGTAATAGCTGACCATTGACTGCGCTTGCAATGCGAATCCCCAATGAATCGTTGCCGGAAGGGACGAGCAGATCGCCTGACAGATTGCCTGTGACCGGCCTGAAACGCGCATCGATGCTGAAGGGCGAGTCACAGGTCCGGCTGGTCAGCAGGGAAAATGTCTGTGCGGCTATCACCTTGCCAATAGCCACCTGGTGTATGGCAACGTCGCCGAACTCCACGGTTTCAGGGAGTACTTGCAGGTCGGCATCGCAGGCCACGAACCGCAGCCCCCGCAAGTTGTTGATCACATAACTGAGGCTGCGCCCCGGCACCCGGTTCGAATCTGTTGCGCCGCCCAGCTGAAAAAACCGGTAGTCCAGTAAATCACTGGCCACGCCTGTAGGCGGTGTGGCACCGAACTTTTGAATGAATACGGAGAACGCCAGAGTGAATCTCACCTTCGGACAGTTATCGACATTGCCGTCGCCTGCATGACAGGTCGGCAAGTGGCTTCCGGTACTGATACGTCCACTGCCTTGCAGGTGGTCGATGCCCTGAAGCGTCATTCCGGCCCGGATACCCTGACCGATCACACGATTGTCCGGATTCAGATAGACAAAAATTTCCTCCTCGACAGACTGCAAACCTTCCCTGGCGCATTCGACCTGAATATTCAAGGGTTCGGAACGCCACACCACTTCCCCGTCGGGCGTCGATTCCGGAATCGCCACGGTACTGCTCAGATCGTTGTGGATTTCGGTTTCGCCAGTCCCCTGAGCGGTACAGACCAACGCGAATACCGCCGTCGGATTCAGTATCAGCAATACGGCAATGGAGTGCAGACAGCGTCTGGCAGACAGAAATTTCATATCAGCATTCATCCTGAACGGAATTGTTCTCCAGCAGGCGCGCCGTAACGGCCACCTGCCCCTTGAGCGGTGTGCAATAGGTTCGCTGACCGCCATAGTCGGTCAGCGCCTTATAGGAAAAACGATGGGTTGCGGAAGGCAGAAGACCCGTTGGCGCAGCGAGATCAACACGAGCACCCGGTGCCAGCAGCAGGTGCCCGCCGAGTTGAATGCCGTCGATGCGCAACGCGTGCAGAGCGGCGTAGTAAGGCGTTGGGTTACTGACCGTCAGCAATACCACATCCGCCTGGTCGTGAGTCAGCGTCCACAGCAACCTTGCGGCGGTGTCGGCCGGGTCACCTTCGAGACCGGTTGGCCGGTAGAACACATTGATGCGCTGACGCACGGCGACGTTCAACTGATGAAGGCCATCCTGGCGTCGAGGCACCTCAAGCACATACAAATGTACAAGCGACTCGCGCTCCTGCGGCATCCCGGTGCCCTGATACAACACGCGCAAAGCCTGCCTGCCGCCAACCGGCAGACGTGAAAGTGGCGGCGTGACCACGAACGGCAGCGCATTGCGCCGGTTCAGGGGAGTGTCGTCATCATCCAGCGGATCACTGAGCCAGGCCTGTAAAAGAGCCTCGGCCTTGCCGCGATTGCGTACCTCAATGCTGACTTCACGATACTGGCCATCGAAGACCAGTCGCGTCCCGGACAGCGAAACCGCCCCTTGCACGTCAACGCCGCCGCCTAGAAGCAAAACCGCCAACAATACCTTGCATGGGTAGACAAGGGCGTTCATTGGCAGGTCACTCTGATCCGCTCGTAGGCACGGGCAGGATCTCTGGGCGGCAGAGAGAATGCGGCCTGACAACTCTGATCGGACCAGCGCACCCGCAAACTGCCGACATCCTGCTCACTGAGCACCAACGCCTGACTGTCCGGGTCGACCACCGCCAGCGCCCTGCCCTGTTCATCCTCGACACTGGCACCCAGCGGTAATTTGCTGCCGTCGAAGCGCACCAGCTCAAACTGGACACGGCGACCCACAACGGCCCTGAAGCGTACCACCGGCATCGCTCCCCGGCGCGGCACGACCTGGGTGATGGCATTTTCCAGGTCGATATCTGCGCCCAGTTGCCGGGTGTCGAGGCTGACCCAATTGGTCCGGTAGGGTTGTGCATACGGCAAAATCGCATAGCCGTTGCCTGCCGTCTCGACGTTACTGAACGACTTCAAACGTGCCCCACTGACATCCGGAACCTGAATCAGGGCGAAGGTTTCACCGAGCGCCTGCCCCAGATTCAAGCCACCGGCATGAGCCACCAGTGAACCTGCCGCAGACAGACTGAATGCATCGTAATCCTGGCCTTGGCTGTAACCGGCCTCGAAGCGACCGAATCCGCTGGTCGTACTGATCTTCCCTGCACCAAAGCCGCCAGAGCTGCTGTCACGTCCGGCCTGTACCGAATAAAACGTGTCGCGATCCCCCAGCACCTGCCCGTTGAGCCCGGTCTGGGCGTTGTATTCGCCCGTGCTGTCGCGCACCGCATTGAAAGACAGTCGCGAAGAACCCGGGCTCGATCCAAGTGGCAGGGTCACGCTCAAGGCGACACGATTATCCGTGCTCGCTTGACCGTTTCGACCAAAGTCCTCGTTCCGTTCGACGGAAAGGCTGTAATTGACGCTGCGCCAGGCAGCGTTATAGGACAGATAGAGCTGCCGGGTTTTGCCGGGCAGGTTCCAGTAGCGCTGCTCGGAAGCGGTCAGGCTCAATGATGCGGCCTGGCTCGGCACTATCTGAGTAACACTCAGTTCAAGCCGATCTCGTGCCAGACCAGCGGAAAAAGCACGTCTTTGCGGATCGGTATCGCTGACGTGCTGGCTCAGGGTGCGGTACGCTTCATTGGAATACCGGTAACCCGCTACCGCCAGGGTGGTGTCGGTGACGTCCAGCGTGTTGGCATAACGTACCCGCAGGCTTTGACCGCTGAGCGACTGCCGGTCTGTCTGGCTGACAGATCGGGTGATATCCAGCGACACCGCGCCCAGCCCGGTATTGACCCCGGCGCCTATATTCCCGGCCTGATAATCTTCGGCCAACTGCAGACCACCGAACCCGGTAATTCGCTCGGAAAGCCCATAGATCAGGGCTGCGCCGACAAAACCGGGGGACGCCTGAAGATCGTCATTGCTGTCGACCTGGCCGACAGCAAGGCTGTAGCGCAAGGATCCAGAGGGCACCATGATCGGCAGCGAGGCATAGGCCTGAGTGAAGGTTCGTACCCGGCCGTCGGCTTCAATGACCGACACTGACAAGTCCCCATTGGAACCACTGGGATAGATATCGGAAATTTCAAACGGCCCGGGCGAGACACTGCCGCTGTACAGCAGGAAGCCGTTTTGACGAACTTCCACCGTAGCGTTGGTTTCGGCAATCCCGCGGATGACCGGGGCATAGGCCCGCTCGCTGTCGGACAGCATGCCATCGTCCGAGGCCAGTGCCGCCCCCTTGAAGCGAACACTGTCGAACACTTGCGAGTCGCTGAAGGTTTCCCCCACTGTTAACTGGCTTTTGAGGGACGTGATGTCGCGCTGAGCGAAGGTACGATTGCTGCGGTACAGCCAGGACCGGTCACTGCCACCGACCAGTGATGATTCGTTGCGCAATCGCCAGGCTCCGAGGTTCAGGCCATTTCGCAGACCGAGATAATACTGGTCAGCGTGCAAATCCTTATTACGGCGTCTGCTGCCGTTGGCGTTGTAATTGATAAAACCGGCTGTCTCGCCTTGGTCCCAAAGCTCTGGTGAAACATAACCACGGGTACCGCGCGACATGAAGGCTTGCGGCACGCTGATAGTGAGTCGCAGCGCACCGGGTTGATAGTCGACGCGTGCAAACTCGATACGCGCAGGCAGATCGAAACAGGCCTGAGCAGGAGCTTCATCTTGAGCTAGGCGACTCAAGTCCAGGCCGAAGCTCTGTAACATCTCAAGCGACAGGCAGGGTTCGATCAGGCCTGATACCGGGTTCTTTGAAAAAGTAATATCTCGTCTGCCACTCAGCTTGCGATTGACATAGATATCGACCCGATAAGTGCCGGGCAATACGCTGTTGGTACGTAGAAACTCCTGCAGGTCAGGTGGCTGATCGGTTCCCTGGATAAACGCCGTATTGAATTTGACGGCCCCCTCGCCACGGGCGCTGCCAGGCTGAGCCGCGAACGTGCCGAGCGAAAATATCAACGTCAACCCAAGACCGATAACCGGCTGGAATCGTTGGAGGTGAGGGGGAGCGAACTGAGCAATGACTCCCTTGTTATCTTTTTTGCGCCATTCCATAGCGGTCTTCACTCTACTTCGGCTGTCGCGCGCGCCGCGCAATCCTTTTACACAGACGCAGGTCTGCCGGGCCGGCTTGTCGCAGAGGCCCAACGGTTTGAACAGTGAACGCTGACGGTTGATGCGGCAGGTTATCGAGGCAAGGCCTTGCGGGCGTAACCCGGTTCTTGATCGGCAAGTGTCGCGTGATAAGACACTTGCCCGCCGAAGTCATTGATACTGACGAAACTCAGCATCAACGGTGCACTTCCCGGCGTGCGCCGCAACGGAATACGCAGACGCTGGTAAGGCGCAAGCATCTGACTGTCGAGACTGGCAAGTTCAGTGTCGTGTTGCTGTATGGACACCTTGAGCATGGAGACGTGATAAGGCCCTGGATTGTCGACCTGCACAGTTGCGTTATCGGCCAGTTGCCAGTTCAGTGTTTCCGGTGCCTGCTGTGGGTCACCGGGCAAACCGTCAGGCCGGAAAAACACTTTGATGCGTTGACGTATTGCAATCTGCAGTGTGTTCTCTGCCGCAGCCTGAGGAATTTCTTGAACATTGAGCCACAACACTGACTCTCGATCGCTGGGCATGTCAGTACCGGAATGAATAATGCGCAACAGTTGCCTGCCACCTCCGGCCATACGTGCCAGTGCGGGTGTCACGATAAAAGGCACAGGCTGCGCGGTGTTTTTGTTAGTGCCTGCCCCTGCCGGAGACTCAAGCCAGGATTGCAACAGAATTTCCCCCCCGCCACTGTTTTGAACACTCAGGCTGGCCTCTTTTTCATTGCCTTGGTATATAACCCGCGTCGTGTTCAATACGATCCCCGCCTGAACAAAGGACGCCCAGCACACCATCGCAACAAGCACCGTGCAGCGAAAAAAATCAGGAAACATACGGGTGTTCGCCTTGAATTCTATAGAGGACAGAGCGAGCCGTGCCCGCTCTGTCCGACACGGTTACTCGTAATCCATCACGAACGGCAGGAAGCCGTCGGCATTACCCGGGTTGGTCGGCGTGCCGTTAAGCACATACACCGCGCCAAAGTTGATTTCAGCAGTTGCACCGCTGGCACCGTCCTTGATAAGAGTGGTATCGACGGTTTCAGCGCCGCTGAGGTCCATCAGGACGCTGGAGGCATTGAGCAGGCCGATGCCGACCCCGTCTGCGGCACCGGTGGTGCGCAGAAGTTTGGCATCGTTGTTGTCCAGACCACTGCCGTTACGGGCCGTAAGGCGCATCTTCACCATGCTGTACTGCTCTGCGCCCGCGCTGCAGTTGACCAGCAACTGAATAGGCGCAGCCGTTTCAAATCGACTTTCGCTCGAGACACCGATATCAGAGAAGGAAACGTTGCCCAGGTCGACATTGATTTCGCCAGGGTTGGTGCCCGCACTGACGCCCGTGCCCGGTCCCACATCGCAGGAGATATTGGTCAGTGTTCCGTTAAAGACCATTTTTCCGTTGTTCGCCGCACTGGCAGTACCCGCCATGCCAACGCCCATCACGCCCAGAACTGCCAATGTAAGAGAAAGCTTTTTCATGCTAACGACCTTCCTTGTGTTATTTCGTGTGTGCCCGCTATCGGACGGCGAGCACTATAGAGCCCGCTCTGTTTCAGCGCTGTCAGCTTGATAACTTTTAACCCGCAGACAACACAACACGACGCGCAGGACAGGTCTGTAGGAATAACCATAGTCTTGCGCGGACACGCTAATAAGGAAGTTGCACAGCCTCTGTACGTGCGCCTGCATTCGACACGGGCGCTTTTATAATTCTGCGGCGCGACTCCGGCATGCCGGATGGCTGATCGGGCATTGGACGGCCACTCAATAAGACATGACAGTCCGGACAGAAAAACAATACAGACGTGTCGTTATTGATAGCTTACCGTAATCAATGCGGCACGGACCTGCAGGGCCTCTCCATCACTGTGGGCGGAAGGTAATACCTGATACTGCGCAACGAAGGGCACCGCCTGATCGGTACACGCATTGTGTTCGGTGCTCACCTGCATATTGACCCCAGGCGCAACTTGCAGCATTCGTGCATGCGTAACAGGCGTATTCACATAACGCTCGGTCATTGCGCAACTGCTATTGACGATGCTGCCATGCAACGTAATCGCGCCATCCTTTGCCCAGGAAATAGCAGGCGCAACCAGCAACGGGATCGACACAGTCAAGACCCCCAGCCCCTGACGGAGAAAGACAGATTTCAACATGCCTGTCCAGGTTGATTTTTTACTGTTCATGGCGTTCTCCACTCATAGGCTCATACAGTGAGTTAAGTTGACGGGAGAATTAACTGCCAGAAGCCGGCCTAGGAAAATGTAAGAAAATTCCTAGGACTTTATAAACATCTGGACAAATATCCCTTCAACATAGATATCGTCCGGCGCTGACTTTTCTTGACTGGACGCCTTGCCCGATGGAGGCTTTCTGACAAACCTGACAGCTGAAAGTCATTCTGCTGACCGGGTTTGCAGGCTATAAGGAAGCTGTAAAAAAACATGACTCCCGTACCGACATTTGGCGTTTTCTTCATATGCGCAGACAGACCCTGACCGTCACCGCCGTAGTTCTGCTGATCACCTGTGCGGCCTTTGCCGGATGGAAACTGACACGCCCTGCCACACTCCCGAAAAATTCCGTTGCGGCGGTGCCGGTCAAGGTGATCAGGGTAAACATCGAGGATGTGCCACGCTTCGTCACAGGGATCGGCTCGGTGCTGTCACTGCAAAGCGTGGTAATTCGTCCTCAGGTAGACGGCGTACTGACGCGCGTGCTGGTCAAGGAGGGCCAACAGGTGAAGGCCGGCGAGCTGCTGGCGACGCTGGATGACCGTTCGATCCGCGCCTCGCTGGAGCAGGCACGTGCCCAACTTGCGCAGAGCAAGGCGCAACTCGACGTCGCGCAGCTGGACCTTAAACGCTATCGCCAGCTCACTGAGGATAACGGCATTTCACGCCAGACCTTCGATCAGCAACAGGCACTGGTCAGGCAGCTCGATGCTACGGCGAAAGGCAACGAAGCCAGCATCAATGCCGCCCAGGTGCAGCTTTCCTACACCCAGATTCGCTCTCCGGTTACGGGTCGGGTCGGCATTCGCAATGTCGATGAGGGCAACTTCCTGCGCGTCAGCGATGCTACCGGGCTGTTTTCGGTGACCCAGATCGACCCGATTGCGGTGGAGTTCTCTCTGCCACAGCAGATGTTGCCGACCTTGCAGGGGCTTATTGCCGAGCACACTTCTGCGGTGGTCAAAGCGTATCAGGGCGACGGCGCTGCAAATGGCCTGCTACTGGGCGAAGGCACACTTTCACTGATCGACAATCAGGTGTCGGCAACCACCGGCACGATCCGCGCCAAGGCTCAATTCAAAAACCCCGCGGAACAACTCTGGCCGGGGCAACTGGTGACGGTGAAGATCCAGACCGGCGTAGAGCTCAACTCGCTCAAGGTGCCGCCACAAGTGGTACAGCGTGGCATCGATCAGCATTTCGTCTACCGGCTTGGTGCGGATAACAAAGTGGAAGTCGTACCGGTCAAGGTGCTTTATCAGGACAGCGAGCAGACATTGATCAGCGGGCCAAACGCCGGAGATACGCTGGTCAGCGACGGTCAGTCGCGGCTGCGGCCGGGGGCAACTGTGGAGGTGGTCAGCGCGCCCGTCCCGGATGTGGCGAGTGCACACGTGGAGCATGCACGATGAATGGCCGAGGTTCGGTATCGGCGTGGTGCATCGACCATCCTGTGGCCACATTGTTATTGACCTTCGCGCTGGTATTGCTGGGGGTCATTGCCTTTCCCCGGCTGCCGATTGCACCGCTGCCGGAGGCCGAGTTTCCGACCATTCAGGTCACCGCGCAGCTTCCCGGTGCCAGCCCGGAAACCATGGCGTCTTCGGTTGCCACGCCGCTGGAAGTGCAGTTCAGCGCGATACCCGGCATGACCCAGATGACCTCCAGCAGCGCGCTGGGGTCCACCAACCTCACACTGCAATTTACCCTCAACAAAAGCATCGACACGGCAGCCCAGGAAGTCCAGGCGGCGATCAACACCGCGGCAGGACGCCTGCCTGCCGACATGCCCAGTCTGCCGACCTGGCGCAAGGTCAACCCGGCCGACAGTCCGGTGCTGATCCTGAGCGTGAGTTCAGGCCTGATGCCCGGTACGGAACTGAGCGATGTCACCGAAACCATTCTGGCGCGCCAGCTCAGCCAGATCGAAGGCGTGGGCCAGGTGTTCATTACCGGCCAGCAACGGCCGGCGATTCGTGTTCAGGCCGCTCCTGAAAAACTTGCCGCGCTGGGGCTGACCCTCGCAGACATCCGTGTAGCGGTGCAACAGACCAGCCTTAACCTGGCCAAGGGTGCCTTGTATGGCAAGGACAGCATCTCGACCCTGTCGTCCAACGACCAGTTGTTCAAGCCGCAGGACTACGCGCAACTGATCGTTTCCTACAAAAACGGCGCGCCTGTCCAGCTCAAGGATGTGGCGCGGGTGGTCGCGGGTTCGGAAAACGCCTATGTCAAAGCGTGGTCCGGCGACCAGCAAGGCGTCAACATCGCTATTTTTCGCCAGCCTGGTGCAAACATTGTCGACACGGTAGACCGCATCCAGCGTGAACTGCCACGGCTGCAGGAAATGCTCCCGGCAACCGTTGACGTATCGGTACTCAACGACCGGACCCGCACCATTCGTGCCTCGCTGCATGAAGTGGAGCTGACCCTGATGATTGCAGTGCTGCTGGTGGTGGCGGTCATGGCGCTGTTTCTTCGCCAGCTGTCCGCCACGCTGATCGTCAGCGCAGTGCTCGGAGTATCGCTGATCGCCAGCTTTGCGATGATGTACCTGTTCGGGTTCAGCTTGAACAACCTGACATTGGTGGCCATCGTGGTTGCGGTCGGGTTCGTGGTGGACGACGCCATCGTGGTGGTGGAGAACATCCACCGCCACCTCGAAGCCGGACAAGGCATGCGCGAAGCAGCGATAAAAGGCTCGGGTGAAATCGGTTTTACCGTGGTGTCGATCAGTTTCTCGCTGGTAGCAGCGTTCATTCCATTGTTGTTCATGGGCGGCGTGGTCGGGCGGCTGTTCAAGGAATTTGCGCTGACCGCAACGGCGACCATCCTGATCTCGGTCGTTGTCTCGCTGACCCTGGCCCCGACGCTGGCGGCACTGTTCATGCGCGCGCCCACACACAACCCGCATCGGAAACCGGGGTTCGGTGAACGCCTGCTGGCCTCCTATGAGCGTGGCTTGCGCAAGGCGCTGGCCCATCAGCGGCTGATGCTCGGGGTGTTCGGCCTGACCCTGGCGCTGGCGGTAGTCGGCTATATCCTCATACCCAAGGGGTTCTTTCCGGTTCAGGACACTGCTTTTGCACTCGGCACTACCGAGGCCGCTGCCGATATTTCCTATCCGGACATGGTGGAAAAGCACCTGCAACTGGCGAAGATCGTTGGCGCGGACCCAGCAGTGCTGGCGTTCTCGCACTCGGTAGGCGTCTCAGGCAGCAACCAGACCATTGCCAACGGCCGCTTCTGGATCTCGCTCAAACCGCGATCCGAACGCGATGTGTCGGTCAGTGAGTTCATCGACCGCCTGCGCCCCAAGCTGGCGAAAGTCCCCGGCATCGTTCTGTACCTGCGCGCCGGACAGGACATCAACCTCAGTTCCGGTCCGAGCCGCAGCCAGTATCAGTACGTGCTCAAGAGCAACGACGGCGAATTGCTCAATACCTGGACGCAACGGCTGACCGAAAAGCTGCGCAGCAACCCGGCGTTTCGTGACATGTCCAACGACTTGCAATTGGGCGGCAGCGTCACACATATCGATATCGATCGCAGTGCTGCCGCACGTTTCGGCCTGACCACCGCAGACGTCGATCAGGCGCTGTACGACGCATTCGGCCAGCGGCAGATCAGCGAATATCAGACTGAGGTCAATCAGTACAAGGTGATCCTTGAACTGGACGCTCAGCAGCGTGGCAAGGCCGAAAGTCTGGCTTACTTCTACCTGCGCTCGCCGCTGACCAACGAAATGGTGCCGCTGTCGGCGCTGGCCAAAGTCAGTGCTCCACGCATGGGTCCGCTTTCGATCAGCCATGATGGCATGTTCCCGGCAGCGAACCTGTCGTTCAACCTTGCGTCCGGGGTCGCGCTGGGCGATGCCGTGCGCATGCTCGATCAAGCCAAAAACGAAATCGGCATGCCAGCCTCGATCATCGGCAGCTTTCAGGGTGCGGCACAGGCCTTCCAGAGTTCGCTGGCCAATCAGCCGTGGCTGATCCTCGCGGCGTTGGTGGCGGTGTACATTATTTTGGGTGTGCTCTATGAAAGCTTCGTACATCCGTTGACCATCATCTCCACGCTGCCCTCCGCAGGCATCGGGGCATTACTGCTGCTGTGGATGATGGGGCAGGACTTCTCGATCATGGCCCTGATCGGCGTGGTATTGCTGATCGGTATCGTCAAGAAGAACGGCATTCTTCTGGTGGACTTTGCCCTGCAAGCACAGCGCGAGCAGGGCCTTACGTCACAGGAGGCCATCTATGAGGCCTGCATCACACGTTTCAGGCCGATTATCATGACCACCCTCGCCGCCCTGCTCGGCGCATTGCCGCTGATGCTGGGTTTCGGGGTCGGTGCCGAGTTGCGTCAGCCGCTGGGTATTGCAGTGGTCGGCGGTCTGTTGGTGAGCCAGATGCTGACCCTGTTCACCACGCCAGTCATTTATCTGCAACTCGAGCGACTGTTTCATCGACGCCACCCTGCGCCTGCCGCCCCGGCGCTGGCCCTTCACAAGTGAGAGTCGCCCGATGCGCGTGCTGATTATCGAAGACGAAGAAAAAACCGCTGACTACCTGCGTCGCGGCCTGACCGAACAGGGCTATGCCGTCGACGTCGCCCGCGACGGCATCGAAGGCCTGCACCTGGCGCTGGAAAACGACCACGCAATCATCATTCTTGATGTGATGCTGCCGGGCCTCGACGGTTTCGGCGTGCTGCGTGCATTGCGCGCACGCAAGCAGACGCCCGTCATCATGCTGACGGCTCGCGAGCAGGTCGATGACCGCATTCGCGGTCTGCGCGAAGGTGCCGACGATTATCTCGGCAAGCCGTTTTCCTTTCTGGAACTGGTCGCCCGTCTGCAGGCGCTGACCCGTCGCAGCGGCGGTCACGAGCCGGTGCAGATTACCATCGCCGACCTGTGGATAGACTTGATCAGCCGCAAGGCGACACGCGCCGGCATGCGTCTGGACCTTACCGCCAAGGAGTTCTCGCTGCTCAGCGTGCTGGCCAGACGTCAGGGCGACATCCTCTCCAAGACCTCAATCGCCGAGATGGTCTGGGACATCAACTTCGACAGCGATACCAATGTCGTCGAAGTCGCGATCAAACGCTTGCGCGCCAAACTCGATGGTCCTCACGAGCACAAACTGCTGCACACCATTCGCGGCATGGGCTATGTGCTGGAGAACCGCAGTGCGGGTTGACTCGATTGCCCTGCGCCTTAGCGGCCTGTTCGCGCTGGTGGCGCTGGTGGTGTTCCTGCTGATCGGCTGGGCGTTGTATCTGCAGGTCGACAAGAGCCTGGACCTGTTGCCGCGCGCCGAGGTCGATGCGCGCTACAGCGTGCTGGAATCGGCGGTCAATCGTTTTGGCAACCCGGAGCATTGGGGCAAGATCAAGGCAAAGCTCGCGTTGCTCAGCGAAGAAGACAAACGCCTGCGCTTCTGGGTGGTGAGTGACAATCCGCTCTACGAGTTCGGCAATCCCGGCGTGGACATTCGTCGCTTTGCGCAGGGTCCGCTGGGCATGCACGACCTGAAACTGGCTGACCACCCTTTTGCGTTCAAAGTGCTGGTCAGCGAGTTCCCGGCCAAGGAGCAGCGCCCGGCGTTACGCTTTCTGACCGCCATCGACACCGAGACGTTCTGGCACACACAGCACTCGCTGCTGGTCGCACTGATCAGCCTGGCCACGCTAGGGATTCTGCTGGCTTCGGTGCTGGGTTACTGGGTCGCGCGCATTGGCCTGCGCCCGCTGACCAGCCTCTCGCAGGAAGTTCAGAAACTCGCCCCGCCACGGTTGTCGGGGCGCTTGCAGCTGTCGCCGCTGCCACCCGAGCTCGAGCAGTTCGTGGCCTCGTTCAACTCCACGCTGGAACGGGTCGAGCAAGCCTACTCAAGACTGGAATCGTTCAATGCCGATGTCGCGCACGAGCTTCGCTCACCATTGACCAACCTGATCGGTCAGACCCAGGTGGCGCTGACTCGCGGTCGCTCTGCCGAGCATTATTTCGAGGTATTGCAATCGAACCTCGAAGAACTGGAGCGTTTGCGCTCGATCATCAACGACATGCTGTTTCTGGCCAGCGCAGATCAGGGCACCAAGGTCAAGGCACAGACCTGCGCGTCACTGGCAGATGAGGTGGCTACCACGCTGGACTACCTGGACTTCATTCTGGAGGACGCGCAGGTGAAAGTTCGGGTAGCGGGCGACGCCAGTGCGCCGATTGAAAAACCTCACCTGCGCCGCGCCCTGATCAACTTGCTGCATAACGCTGTGCAGCACACCGATGCCGGCAACGTCATTCAGGTCACTATCGAATCCTGCGGTGCCCATATAAGTATCGGCGTAACCAATCCGGGCGCGCCAATCGCTCCGGAACATTTGCCCAGACTCTTCGAGCGCTTTTATCGGGTCGATGCGTCACGCAGCAACAGCGGCGCCAATCATGGCCTGGGGCTGGCCATCGTCAAGGCGATTGCGCTGATGCATGGCGGCACTGTATTCGTGAATAGCGGCAAGGGCGTCAACACATTCGGTATCCACCTTCCTCGCTGATACTTGAAGACGTCAAGTGGGCACAACCTGTTTTGCGTGCCCTTTCATGTGCGTCTGTTCGCATCCTTTTAAATACACTTGCTTTATTCACATTCCATTCATATGAGGCTATAAGGAGCGTGCTATATACCCAGCCGCAACACCCGGAAAACAATTTAACTGTCTTAACCATTTCTCAAGACTCACCGTCTGCAGGTAGAACAACCAATGATGTTGTTTGCGTTATCTCGGCGCGCCCGGCTCGCGTGGACCCGTCCGGAGCTCCTGCTGGTCTTCGGCAGCTCGGTTTCAATGCTCGCCATTCTGGCGATCGTGGCATCTCTTCTGGCCCGGGAACGCGAGGATGCAGCCGATACGGCGGCCCGTGCAGCGGCCAATATCGTGCAATTGATCGATGCAGACGTCCTGCATAACGCAGAACTGTACGACTCGTCCCTGCAAGGCATGATCAGCGCGTGGCAACGTCCTGACCTCAAGGACCTGTCACCTGAACTGCGACAACTTGTCCTGTTTGATCGCTCCACCGCAGCGTCATACAAGGGTGATCTGGTGTTGCTCGATAACAAGGGCGCAATACTGGCTGACTCACTGTCCGTCATGCCCCGAAATGACAACTTTTCTGACCGTTCATATTTCAAAGAGCACGCTGTGGATCCCTCGCTGAATCTCCACGTCAGTTCGCCGTACAAGACTCGCTGGGGCTACAAGGACTGGTGTATCAGTTTCAGCCGGCGTATGTCGGGACCCAACGGTGAATTCGCCGGGATTGTGAGTGCGGCCATGCGCCTGGTGTATTTCAAGCACTTGTTCATGAGCCAGAACCTGGGCAGCGACAGCAGTATCAACCTGATCAATACCGCAGGCATCCTGATTGTTCGCTACCCCGATCTGGAGGGTGAAGACCTGATCGGCAAGGATTACAGCCACAGCCCCAACTTTCAGCGCATTATTCAAGAAGGCGACGGCAGTTTTGCCGCCATGTCGACGCAGTTGAACGCTCGTCGGCTGTATACGTTTTCCAGGGTCGGCAATCTGCCGCTGGTGGTCGTCATCGGCCAGTCCGAGGACGAAGTGTATGCCGTATGGCGGCGCAACGCCTGGCTGGTCGGCTCCGCCACCAGTGTGCTGTGTCTCGGAATCCTGTGGCTCACAGGGTTGCTGAGTCGCGAGTTGCGAAGACGTCACCGTGCCGAAGATGCGCTGGCCAGCCTCGCTGCGACGGACGGCTTGACCGGTCTCGACAATCGTCGTCAGCTCGACGAAGCCATGGAGACTGAATGGGCGCGGGCACAGCGCTCCGGCAAGCAGCTTTCCTTGCTGATGATCGACGTGGACCATTTCAAGGCATTCAATGAACGCCACGGCCATCAAGGCGGGGATGAGGCGTTGCGTCTGATCGCACAGACCATCTCGGATAACATTCGTCGACCGGGTGACCAGGTTGCGCGCTATGGAGGGGAGGAGTTCGTGGTTGTGCTGCCGGAAACAGAATTGCCGGGAGCCATGCTGATCGCGGAAAAAATCCGCAAGGCCGCAGAGTCACTCCCGCTGTTCATGAATGCCAAGCATCCCATCACCGTGAGCATCGGGGTCGCTTCGGATATCGTTCGCCAAGGCGACAAACTGGAGGCATTTTTTGGAGTGGCCGACAAGGCGCTGTATCAGGCCAAGGACAATGGGCGTAACCGGGTCGAGTACCGCAGTGCAGTTGCCAGAAAAGTGATAGATGAGGTTTGACGTGCCATCTTCGGGCATAAAAAAACGCCAGGCTGGCTGGCGTTTTTTCGGTCAGCGCTGACGCATCGGCTTACGCCGCAGCGCGGGCCGCGTCACGCAATGCTTTTACTTCGTCGTGGTTCTTCAGAACACCTTGGTACTGATCTTTGACCAAGGCAACCACGGTTGCATCAGCGCCTTTCTCATTCAGCTTCTCGATTGCCTTGCTGTAGGCCTTCTTGGCGACGTCTTCACCACGCTCTGCTTCCTCCAGCACAGCCAGATCATCATTGCTGGTGAACGCAGTTTTCAGCTTGACCCATGCCTGATGGATGTCAGCCGATACGCTGGAGGAATCTTCCGGCTTGCCGCCCAGTCGCTGTACATGCGCCTGCAGGTCAGTGACTGCCTTGCCAACTTCAATGGCACGACGTGCGAAGAATTCTTTTACGCTTGGAGTCTTCGCGTTCTTGGCGCTGGTTTCGAAGCCTTCTTTGCCGTCGATGCTGGTTTCGACCAAGTCATTCAGAATAGAGATCGTTTCTTTGTTGATATCAGTCATTTGATAATTTCCTAATGGCAGGTTGATACGAAAGTGTTCGATATCTAGGTAATTGCAGACACCGTGCCAGTTATTGAAATGAAAATAATGCTTTAAAATCAAATATTTACGAAATTTTCACAATTACCCGATCGTGACTTCTGCATGATCTGTCGATTGGCCTGCATGCAGAATGCACGTATCGTCGGCGCAAACGAGAACACAGGTATCGGCGATGAATCCGGACACACTCAAGCTGTTGGTCACACAGGAAATGCCGTTCGGTAAATACAAGGGTCGGCTGATCGCTGATCTACCAGGGCATTACCTTAACTGGTTCGCACGTGAAGGCTTCCCCAAAGGTGAATTGGGAAGTTTGTTGGCCCTGATGCAGGAAATCGATCACAACGGCCTGAGTGGACTGCTGGACCCGTTGCGCACACGTCCGCGTCAGTCATTCAAGGACAAGGGGTAGAACACACGCGGGCAAACAAAAATTGCACGGTCCTGAAAGGAAAAAAACGGTGCCCCGGACCAGGGGGCACCGCAAAGCCATACAACCAACAACAACTTCTTTACCTGAGCCGTCCACCTGGACTGACTCTGAAATGCCTGTCGATCAGTCGAACAGGGCCAGGGCTTGGGCAGTGGCCTCCTGAATACGGCCCCAATCGCCATTCCTGACCCAGGCGTTATCGATCATCCAGGTCCCGCCAACGCACATGACGTTAGGCAGGGCCATGTAGTTCTTGAGGTTCTGCTCGTTGACGCCGCCAGTCGGGCAAAAACGCACTTCATTGAAAGGACCGCCCAGGGCCTTGATCGCTGCAACACCACCGCTGATCTCTGCCGGGAAAAGCTTGAAACGGCGATAGCCCATGGCATAACCGATCATGATTTCCGAGGCACTGCTGACGCCTGGCAGCAGGGGCAGCGGGCTGTCGACTGCGGCCTGCAGCAAGTCTTGCGTACTGCCCGGGGTAACGATGAACTGCGAACCGGCCGCTTCGGCGTCTGCCAGCATCTTGCGGTCCAGAATGGTTCCGGCGCCTACACACAACTCGGGACGCTGTTCACGCAGGGTGCGGATCGCGCTCAGGCCGAACGCCGAGCGCAAGGTAACTTCCAGTGCGGTCATGCCGCCAGCGGCCAGGGCATCGGCCAGGGGCAGCACATCCTGATCACGGGCAATGGTAATGACCGGCAGAATCTTCGCCTTGGCGCAAAGTTCGTCGATCCGGGCAATCTTGTTCGCCATGCTGATGAGCGGCTGATTATTTTCGTTCTGTGTCATGGCGACGGTTCCTTTGCTTATGGGCACCAGTAGATCTCGAGAGACGGGTTGAGAAAGGCACGCACCGGCATTTCGGCGAGGTCATCGCCCGCCAGCGCTGTGCGCAGGGTGTCGAGTTTGGCCTGACCGGACACCGACAGGATCGGCGAACGCGCCGACGCCAGCAGACGGCGGGTCAGGGTCAGACGCTGATGCGGTACGCTCGGTGCCAGCATCGGCAGGCAGCGGCGCTCGCCTTGCAGATCAAGGGCTTCTTGCAAATTCGGACTGTCGGGAAACAGCGACGCGGTATGCCCGTCGTCGCCCATGCCCAGAACAAGCACATCAATGGGCGGCAGCTCGGCCAGTGCCTGATCGGCAGCCAGAGCTGCCTCCTCGACACTGCTCGCTACGCTGTACAAGCCAAGAAACCTGGCCTTCGCCGCAGGGCCCTGCAGCAGGTGACGCTGCAACAGCCCCGCATTGCTGTCGGCATGCTCGGTCGGAACGAAACGCTCATCGGCCAGACTGATAACCACTTTCGACCAGTCCAGCGGCTTTACCGCCAGACTCTGAAAAAAAGCCACCGGACTGCGGCCACCGGACACCACCAGGGTCGCTGCGCCGTTTTCACCGATTGCCTGTTGCAGACGCTCGGCTACATTGGTAGCCAGTGCATCGGCCAGTTGCTGAGGCGTGTCGAAATCACGCGCTACCAGTCCTGCCGGTAGCTGAAGGTCACATATCGCCATACCAGGATCTCCCGTCGCGAGTAATCAGAGCAATGGAGCTCATTGGCCCCCAGGTTCCGGCCGGATAAGGCTTGGGCGCATCGCCCGCTTTTTTCCAGCCAGCGATCAACTGATCGCACCATTGCCAGGCGTACTCGATTTCATCTTTGCGGACAAACAGGTTCTGATTGCCACGCATGACTTCCAGCAACAACCGCTCATAAGCGTCGGGGACACGAGCGCTGCGGTAGGTGTCGGAAAAGTTCAGTTGCAAAGGTCCGCTGCGCAACTGCATGCCTTTGTCCAGGCCCTGATCCTTGGTCATCACCTGCAAGGAAATGCCTTCGTCCGGCTGCAGGCGGATGATCAGGCGGTTGCTGATCTGCAAACGCTGTTCAGGCGCGAAGATGTAGTGCGGCGGCTCTTTGAAATGGATCACGATCTGCGACAGCTTCTGCGGCATACGCTTGCCGGTGCGCAGGTAGAACGGCGTGCCCGACCAGCGCCAGTTGCGGATGTCGGCACGCAATGCGACGAAGGTTTCGGTATCGCTCTGGGTGTTGGAGTTTTCCTCCTCCAGATAACCCGGCACTGCCTTGCCTTCGCTGTAGCCGGAGGTGTACTGGCCACGCACCACCTGGGTTGCCAGACGCTCGGGGGTAAACGGCGCCAGGGCCTTGAGCACCTTGACCTTCTCGTCACGAATGCTGTCGGCCGACAGGTCGCTTGGCGGGTCCATGGCAATCAGGCAAAGCAGTTGCAGCAAATGGTTCTGGATCATGTCGCGCAACTGGCCGGCCTGATCGAAATAGCCCCAACGGCCCTCGATGCCAACCTTCTCGGCGACTGTGATTTCCACATGAGAAATATGGTTCTGGTTCCACTGGGTCTCGAAAAGGCTGTTGGCGAAACGCAGGGCAATGAGGTTCTGAACCGTATCTTTGCCCAGATAGTGGTCAATGCGATACACGCGGTTTTCCGGGAAAAACTGCGCCACAGCGTCATTGACCCGGCGCGAAGAGGCCAGGTCGTGGCCAATGGGTTTCTCCAGTACGGCGCGCGTACGCTCGGCCAGATTGACCGACGCAAGGTTCTCGCAGATCGCACCGTAGACCGAAGCGGGTGTGGCGAAATAGGCGATCAGGGTTTCGGCATTGCCGACGCGCTCGGCCAATGCGACGTAATCCTCAGCCTTAAGGAAATCGACATGCAGATAGCTTAGGCGGGCTAGAAACCGGGCCAGATTTTCAGGCTCGAGTTCTTTCTCGGGAATGAAGCGACGCATGGATTTTTCGATATACGCCAGATGCGACTGTTCGTCGCCTGGTTCACGCGCCAGGGCAAGAATTTTTGTGTCTTCATGCAGCAGTCCAGCGCGATCAAGCTGATAAAGAGCCGGGAACAGCTTGCGTACCGCCAGGTCTCCCAAGGCACCAAACAGGGCAAATGTGCACGGTTCAACCGTAATCAAGGGCATAATGTTGGTTCTTTTATCAAGTTAGGCTACAAATACCTTTTTTAAAGGCGTTACTCAAGGCCATATGTAGTAATAACCACAACATTCTGCCTGAAAGCATATTCCAGTGGTGATCAACACAGGCCCTCAGTACGATAGGCCACCTTTGCTACAGGCTAAAGGGCTAATAAAAGCCCCAGACAAAACCGTTGGTAAATCAGCCCCGACAAGGACTTTGAATGGACCGCGTAAGAAACCTCCTGGAGCAAATCCAGGGCCGGCTCGACGAGCTGAACAAGGCCGAGCGCAAAGTGGCCGAGGTCATCCTGCTCAACCCGCAGATGGCAACGCGGCTGAGCATTGCAGCGCTTGCCCAGGCCGCCAAGGTCAGCGAACCGACGGTCAATCGCTTTTGCCGTTCGTTCAGCGTCAGCGGCTATCCGGAATTGAAACTGCAGTTGGCCCAAAGCTTGGCCAGCGGCGCAGCCTATGTCAGCCGTGCGGTCGAAGCCGACGACAATCCCGAGGCATACACCCAGAAGATTTTCGGCAGCGCCATCGCGTCACTGGACAGCGCCTGTCAGCAGCTGGACCCTGCGCTGATCAGCAAATCTGTAGACATGCTGATCCAGGCGCGGCAGATCCACTTTTTCGGACTGGGTGCTTCAGCGCCGGTGGCCCTCGATGCACAGCACAAATTCTTCCGCTTCAATCTGGCGGTCACGGCGCATGCCGATGTGCTGATGCAGCGGATGATTGCGTCGGTGGCGCACACCGGTGAGCTGTTCGTGATCATTTCCTACACCGGCCGCACCCGCGAACTGGTGGAAGTGGCCCGTATTGCGCGGGCCAACGGTGCCTCGGTGCTGGGCCTGACGGCAGCGGGCTCGCCACTGGCTCAGGCCAGCACTGTGAGCCTGAACATTCCACTGCCTGAAGACACCGATATCTATATGCCGATGACCTCAAGGATCATCCAGCTCACGGTTCTCGATGTTTTGGCCACTGGCATGACGCTACGCCGCGGCGTCGACTTCCAGCCGCATTTGCGCAAGATCAAGGAAAGCCTGAACGACAGCCGTTATCCGATTGAGGATCAGGGCTGACAGCTCTTTCGTCGGGTTCCGTCGCCCTGTCACTGATCTGCGCCAGGACTCAGCCGTCCACTTACGTCGCAATCGGCGTCGTTTGTGCTATCGCGGTGAAAAGCGTTTTAGAGCAGTTTGGCTGAAGGCACGGATAACGGCTGAAGGCACGGATAACTATCGTGCCCACGCTCCGCGTGGGCATGCAGTTCGTGACGCTCTGCGTCACACAGCGGTTTTGTGGTCTCAGGGGGGGCTGGGGTTCGACTCGGGTCG
>NZ_LJPW01000122.1 GCF_001400735.1 Pseudomonas caricapapayae | reverse complement strand
GCTACTACATGACTCAATACAGCCCGGTTCGCGACAGCAGCGGCAAGATCATTGCGGCGCTGTTTGTAGGGTTCGATTACACCGATGCACAGAAAACCCAGTTCGATAACCTGAAGAGCTTCCGCATCGGCTCCACCGGCTCGCTGGCACTGCTGGACGAAAAAGGCACCTGGCTGGTGCCGCCGGCGGGCGTCAAGTCGCTGGACGGTGCCGCCAGATCGGTTGCCGATCTGGCCAGCAAACCGGGCAAGGCACAGTTCTGGAATGACCGCGATGACGACTACTACAGCGTTGGCCAGCCATTCGCCGGTGGTCCCTGGACAGTCATTGCCAGCATGCCGCGCGACGAAATCAGTGAAGTGACCTGGAACGTCGGCACGCAATTGGCCATCGGCAGCCTGCTGGCCATGTTGATCGCAGTCATCAGCGCGATCTGGCTGCTGCGCAGCAAGCTGCGTCCGCTGTCCGAACTGGTACGCCAGGCCGATGCACTGGGTGCGGGCGACCTGAGCGTACGCCTCAATGTGACCAGCAACGACGAGATCGGCCAACTGTCGGGCAGCTTCAACAAGATGAGCGAAGCACTGTCATCGATGGTGTCGCATATACGTACCGCAGCGCAGGAAGTCAGTACCCGCGCCCACGCGTTGTCCGGCCTGTCGGGTGGCGCCTACGAGGGCATGGAGCAACAGTCCGGAGAGATCACCAGCATGGCCGGCGCCGTCGAGGAGTTCAGCGCCACGTCGATGAACATTGCCGACAACATGAGCAATACCGAGCGTCTGGCGCAGGAAAATGCGCAGCAGACGCGCATCGGTCGTACGTCGATGGAAGAAGCGTCTTCATCGCTGCAACAGATCGCAACCTCGCTGAACAGCACGGCAACGGTCATCGACACGCTGGGCCAGCGCTCGCAGGAAATCGGCAGCATCGTCGGGGTGATTACCTCGATTGCCGACCAGACCAATCTGCTCGCGCTCAACGCCGCCATCGAGGCAGCGCGCGCTGGCGAACAAGGTCGCGGCTTTGCCGTGGTGGCTGATGAAGTCCGCAGCCTGGCCTCGCGTACACGTGAAGCCACAGACGAAATTTCCGGCATGATCGCCAGCATCCAGCAGGAAACCGGCAACGCCATCAGCACCATGCAACAGGGCAACACCCTGATGCAGGAAGGTCTGTCGCTCAACGCCAAGGTGGCCTCTGCACTGGCCCAGATCGACGAACAAAGCCGCTCGGCCGGTCACCAGTTCGCCGCCATCACCACGGCGACCCAGGAACAAAGCAGCACCGCCACCATGCTCAGCAGCAACCTGCAAAGCATCGCCATGGCCAACAGCGAACAGCGCCAGGTGATGTCCAACCTGGCGGTCACTGCCCAGGAGCTGAATGGGCTGGCGACTGAACTGCGTAACGAGGTTGACCGGTTCCGTTGATGGCTGCTGGAAGCCTCACGACTATCGCACCCATGCTCCGCGTGGGTATGCCTTTCTGGACGCTCTGCGTCCTCTCGTGAATAAGCGGTGTGGGGTAAATCCATGACGCAGAGCGTCACGAAGGCATTCCCACGCTGGAGCGTGCGGAACGATAATCCCAACTGTCGTGCCGAAGTTTTTCAGCCATCGTGCGACGCTCCGCGTCGCATGCTGTTCTGGACGCTTCGCGTCCGGTCTTGCGTTTGCGGTGCGGATTTATGACACTTTTATTTCAATGAACTCCACCCTGTGCGATGCTGGCACCAAGGCCGATGGCCGACTAAAAGCTTAGTAGAGCGTTACACACCATCCCCGCTCGCTACACGCTGCATCTTTCAATTCATCGCCTGAACGGGCAAACCTCAGGGGGCTTTCAGCATGCTGACCCTGCTCGATTTGCTATCTGCCGTCGCCCTGTTGATATGGGGCACGCATATCGTGCGCACTGGCATCCTTCGCGTTTACGGTGCCCAACTTCGTCGTTTACTCAGCCAGAACATGGCAAAACGACCCTTGGCGTTCATCGCCGGTATTCTGGTGACGGCCATGGTGCAGAGCAGCAATGCCACCGCCATGCTGGTGACATCATTCGTGGGTCAGGGGCTGATGACGCTCACACCGGCGCTGGTGATCATGCTCGGGGCCGATGTCGGCACTGCCTTGATGTCCCGCGTGCTGACGTTCGATCTGTCGTGGCTGTCGCCGCTGCTGATTTTCCTTGGCGTGGTGTTCTTTCTTTCCCGCAAGCAGACTCGTGCAGGCCAGTTGGGGCGGGTGGGCATTGGCCTGGGCCTGATCGTACTCGCCTTGCAACTGATCGTTGCGGCTGCCGCGCCGATCACCCAGGCGGCAGGGGTCAAAGTCCTGTTTGCCTCATTGACCGGCGACCTGTTGCTGGATGCACTGGTAGGCGCCATGTTTGCGCTGATCTCCTATTCCAGCCTGGCGGCGGTGTTGCTGACGGCCACACTGGCGGGCACCGAAGTCATCGGTTTGCCAGTCGCAATCGGCCTTGTGATCGGTGCCAACATCGGCAGCGGCCTGCTGGCGTTCCTCAGTACCAGCATGCAGAACGTTGCCGGGCGGCAGGTTGCGTTGGGTAGCCTGCTGTACAAGCTGTTCGGCCTGTTGCTGATCATCCCGGTGCTTGACCCGCTGGTTGCCTGGATCGACACGCTGGGCTTTCGTCCGCAGGAGTTGGTGATCGGCTTTCACCTGATCTACAACACGCTGCGCTGCCTGATCATGGTGCCTACCGTCAGCCAGATGGCGCGGTTGTGCGCGGCCTTGCTGCCCCGGCAGAACGAAGTCGGGGGTCTGGCCAAACCTCGCCATCTGGACCTGACCGCACTGTCGACACCCAGCCTCGCGCTGGCCAACGCCGTGCGCGAAACGCTGCGCATGGGCGATCTGATCGAAAGCATGCTGGGCTCGATGCTTGCGGTGCTGCACGGCACGCAGACCGCCGTCACTCAGGAAGTACGGCGTCTCAACGATGACGTGGAAGCACTCTACAGCGCGATCAAGCTTTACCTGGCGCAAATGCCGCGTGAAGACCTCGGCGAACACGATAACCGTCGCTGGGCCGAGATCATCGAGCTGACCATCAACCTGGAACTGGCCAGCGGCCTGATCGAGCGCATGCTGCGCAAGATCCAGCAGCAGAAGACTTCGCACCGTCGTTCCTTCTCCGAAGTGGGCCTTGAGGAACTCGCCGATCTGCAGATCCAGTTGCAGGCAAACCTGCGCCTGGGTCTCTCGGTATTCCTCAGCGGCGATGAGGAAAGTGCGCGCCAGTTACTGCGTGAAAAGCGGCGTTTCAGGGCCCAGGAGCGCCGTCTGGCACATGCACACGTCAGCCGTCTGCGGCAGAAAGTCGTGCAGAGTATCGAGACCAGTTCGCTGCACCTGGAGCTGATCGCCGACATGAAGCGCCTGAACTCGCTGTTTTGCAGCAGCGCCTATGTGGTGCTGGAAACCGCTGACACAGGAGCCCTGGCAAGCGAGGCCGAGCCCGAACGATCACTATGAACGTAAGGGCCGAGGTGAAGTCTGTTAAACATACCGGCCCGCCAGGAAAGCTGTTTTATGCGTTGCCTGCTGTTCGCTTGTCTGCTCCTCGGTTCACTCCCCTCGTTTGCCCTTGACCGCCTTCAGGTCGAGGGCTACCTGCTGCCCAATGGTTTGCAAGTTCTCCTCAAGCCCGGTTACGAAAAGGGTCACGTGGCCATACGGCTGGTGGTAGGCATCGGTTTCGATGACTTCCCCTGCCAGGACAAGGAACTGCCACATCTGCTCGAACACCTTCTGTTCAGCGGGGTTGATGACAGCGGGGAAGGCGGTCTGGAAGAGCGCATGCAGGCGCTGGGCGGCGAGTGGAACGCGTTCACCAGCAACACCGATACCACTTTCGTGATCGAGGCACCGGCGCGGAACCAGCGCAAGGTCCTCGACCTGTTGCTGGAGATCATGACCAGAACCGAGCTGAGCCAGGCTCGGCTGGATGGCGTCAAACGCGTGGTCGAGCGCGAAGATGGCGGACACTTCTCGCACTTGCAGCGCCTGCTTGACCGACGCGACTCCGGGCGCAGCGCCAGCAGCCAACTGGCAGTGGAACTGGGCCTGAAATGCGCTGAACGCCCTGAAGTGGATGGCATCAAGCTGGCGCATATCGAAGACGTGTTCGCCAACTGGTATGCGCCCAACAACATGACGCTGATTGTGGTCGGCGACCTGGACAAGCTGTTGCCGGCCTATCTGGAGCGCACCTACGGCAAGCTTGCGCCCACCGATCCGATCGATCACCCGCCGCTGGCGCAAGGTAACGCTTCGGCCGAGCCGCGACGCGAGCTTGAGCGTGGCGGGCTGGGTGAGAGTGCCAAGCTGCACCTGATCTATCCGGAGCCGCAGCTTGACGACCAGCACGACGAAACCTGGGACCTGGTCAAAGCCTATCTGGACTGGACGCTCTACACTGAGCTGCGCCTTAAACACAGTTTGTCCTACGGCCCTTCTGCAGAGCGTGAAGTGTTCGGCGATGTCGGATTCCTGAGCCTGAATGCCGACGTTGAACGGGACGATATCGACGAGGCCGAGCGAGACATTCGCAGTCTGGTCGAGCGTCTGCAAAAGGAAGGCATGCAGCCTGCGACGTTTGCGCGTCTGCAACAGCTCGCTATCGACCGGCAATCGTGGGCCACCCAAGGCAATAGTGCCCTGGCCGACTATTATTGGAGCGCGCTCAACGATTATGAAAACGGACGCTTTGACGACCCTGCCAAACGCATCAAAGCGGTGAAGCTGGAAAAGGCCGATCAGGCCATGCGCCAGTTGCTTGCCCAACCGGGCTACATGCGCATTGAAAAGCCCCTGTTCAGCTACGACGGCCTGTATTGGCTGATCGGCGGGTTACTGGGCCTCATCGTGTTGTTGGCCATGTGGCGCTGGCGTGTACGCAACAAATAGAATCCCGACGCCGAACTGCACCGCTGGTGCGGGCTCCGCGCTGCGTCTGTGACGCGGCACGGTTTTTTGTATGAACAGAACCGAGTGAACCACCGAATGTTTGACGTCAACCGCTACGTGACACCCGTGCTCAACTTGATGCAGCGCTATCCGGGGCTCATCGCAGCGTTTGGTTTCGTTTCCGGTATCGCCAGTTTTATTCTGGTCGATCGCCAGGCAGGGCTGGCAACCTGGATCGCGGTGGTGATGCTGATCAGCTGGCTGTGGCTGATGGTCGAAAATACCATGGTCGGGTTGCTCAACAAGGCGCTGGGACGCGAGATTCCGCAGGGTTTGCTGCGCTACGGCACGCAGATGATCCATCAGGAAAGCCTGTTCTTCGTGCTGCCGTTCTTTTTCATCACCACTACGTGGAACAGTGGTCAGGCGGTATTCACTGCGGTGCTCGGGGCCGCCGGGCTGATTTCGATCATTGACCCTCTCTACTACAAATGGCTGGCACCCAGGCGCTGGCTGTTCATGACGCTGCACACGCTGACGCTGTTCGCGGCACTGCTGACCGCGCTGCCGATCATCCTGCACCTGACCACTGCCGAGAGTTACAAACTGGCCCTGGGCGTGGCGATGCTGCTGTCGGCGCCCAGTCTGATGTCGAATTTCCCGCTCAACACCTGGCGCAGCGCACTGGCCGTGATCAGCATCATTCTGGCCATCGGCGCGGCAGGCTGGCTGCTGCGCTCCTGGGTACCGCCAGCGACCCTCTGGTTGACCGAAGTGGCAGTCAGCCCGGATTTCGATAACAAGAACCGTACGCCGGGCGACAGTATTTCGCTGATCAGCGCCAAACAGCTGCGCAATGGCGGTCTGTATGCGTACACCGCCATCAATGCGCCGCGCGGCCTGGATGAGCGTATCTACCATGTGTGGTGGCATGAAGGCGAAGAGATGGACCGGATCGCTCTGGACATCCACGGTGGACGCAAGGAAGGCTATCGCGCTTGGACACGCAAGCAGAACTTCCCGCAGGACGTGACAGGGCGCTGGCAGGTAAGGGTGTTGACCGAGGATGGCCAGATGATCGGCGTGCTGCGTTTTGTCGTCACCGACGATGATCAACCGGCAGTGAAGCGACCTACCGGGCGGATAATCAAGCTCAAACCGGGCGGCGACTCGGCAGAACAGACCACGCCTGAATCGCCCCCAGCCGATCAGCCGAAGCAGGGCGGTGCGCCCGCTGAGTCGGTGCCCGCTGAGTCGGCGCCCGCTGAATCGCCACCTGCTGAATCGGCGCCCCAGACTCCGGCGCAATAAGGCCTCAGGAAGCGGTCGCGCCGAAGAACCAGTAGCAGACGAAAATCGCCGCCACCACGCCGGAGAACTCGGCCAGCAGCGCGCAACCCACAGCATGGCGAGCGCGCTGAATGCCCACAGCCCCAAAATACACCGCCAGCACATAGAACGTGGTTTCAGTGCTGCCCTGAATCGTTGCCGCAGCCAATGCCGCGAAACTGTCCACGCCCTGGGTCTGCATGGTTTCGATCAACAGGGCCCGGGCGGCGCTGCCGGAGAAGGGTTTGACCATCGCGGTCGGCAGCGCATCGACGAAGCGTGTATCCAGCCCCAGCCATTGCACCAGATGCCGAATGCCTTCCAGACCAAAGTCCAGCGCGCCGGATGCGCGCAGCACGCCCACTGCGCAGAGCATGGCAACCAAGTAAGGTAACAGGCTCTTGGCGACGTCGAAGCCTTCCTTCGCACCTTCGACAAAGGCCTCATAGACCAGCACTTTGCGCAGCGAGCCGATGATCAGAAACATCATGATCAGGCCGAACAAGGTGAGGTTGCCCAGAATGGACGACAGTCCCGCCAGCGCCGCAGCTGAAAGCGTACCGAGAAAAGCCATGAAAGCGCCCAGAAGCAGGGCACCGGGGATAAGGTAGGCGAGCACCACCGGATCCCACAGGCGCAGACGCTGCATGAACGCTACCGATAACAGGCCGACAACGGTCGAGACGCTGGTGGCCAGCAGGATCGGCAGAAACACCAGGGTCGGGTCAGGGGCACCCTGCTGGGCTCGATACATGAAGATCGTCACCGGCAGCAACGTCAGGGATGAGGCGTTGAGCACCAGAAACAGAATCTGCGCGTTACTGGCCGCAGTCTTGCTCGGGTTGAGCTCCTGCAGCGAACGCATGGCCTTCAGACCGATAGGCGTAGCGGCGTTGTCGAGCCCCAGCGCATTGGCGGCGAAGTTGAGGGTGATCAGTCCCAACGCCGGATGGCCGGGAGGTACTTCCGGCATCAGACGCATAAACAGCGGGCCGAGCACCTTGGCCAGCCAGTCGACAATCCCCGCCTTCTCTGCAATGCGCAAAAAGCCCAGCCACAGGGTCAGTGTGCCGAACAGCAGAACCATGACCTCGACCGACAGCTTGGCCATGGCGAAGATACTTTCGACCATCGCCGCAAAAATGCCAGCGTTGCCACCGACCAGCCACTGCACCAGCGCGGAAACCGTCGCTACGACAAAAAAACCAAGCCACAGGCCATTGAGCATCGGATAAGTCCCTCACAAGATGCGGCGATGATAGCGGCCGGGTACGCTGGAGGGAAATCGGCACGGGCTGAGAGAATCACCGGAACGATAAGAACCTTGAGATGACTATCGTGCCGATGCTCTGCGTTGGCATGCAGTTCGTGACTGCTACTTTGATGGGGCCAAAGT
>NZ_LJPW01000068.1 GCF_001400735.1 Pseudomonas caricapapayae | reverse complement strand
CTGCGTTGTTCAGGCTGTGCCTGTGGACATCGCAGTATTACCAGCACAGCCTGGGCGACACGTTGAGCTGGGCCTTGCCCGTGCTGCTGCGTCAAGGTGAACTGGCCGAAAGCCGCCAGGAGCGCTTCTGGCACGTGGCACCGGGTGCCAGTGCCGATGATCCGCGCATCGCCCGCGCGCCCAGACAGCGTGAGGCGCTGACGACCCTCGCCCAGCACCCGCACGGCGTGGCGCATCAACTGCTCAGCAAACTGATGCTGAACAAGGACAGCCTCAATCTGCTGCTGGCCAAGGAACTGGTCTACGTCGAAGTGCGCAGTCATGCGCCCAGTGCACGTCACGAACACTGGCTGGCCCAGCCAGAACTGCCGCTCAACACCGAGCAACGCGCCGCTTACGAAGCGATCCGTGCCGGCTTCGACAGTTTTCATGCGTTCCTGCTGGCAGGCGTTACCGGCAGTGGCAAGACCGAAGTCTATCTGCAACTGATTCGCGAGACCCTCGAGGCAGGCAAGCAGGCGCTGGTGCTGATCCCGGAAATCAACCTGGGGCCGCAGACCCTGGCGCGCTTCGAGCAACGTTTTAATGCGCGCATTGCACTCGTGCACTCGGCCGTCAACGACCGCGAACGACTCGACGCCTGGCTGGCGGCGCGCGATGGCGAGGCCGACATCATCATCGGCACGCGCTCGGCGCTGTTCACCCCGATGAAAAACCCTGGCCTGATCATCATCGACGAAGAACACGACGGCTCCTATAAACAGCAGGAAGGGCTGCGCTATCACGCTCGCGATCTGGCACTGGTGCGGGCGCGTCAGGAAAACATCCCGATCGTCCTCGGCTCCGCCACGCCCTCCCTGGAAAGCCTGCACAACGCTTACACCGGGCGCTACGGCCTGCTGCGTCTGAATCAGCGAGCGGGCGGTGCACAGCAACCACGGTTCATGCGCCTGGACGTCAAGAGCAGGCCGCTGGACAGCGGCATTTCCGGGCCGATGCAACAGGCCATTGGCCAGACCCTCGCGGCAGGCCAGCAGGTATTGGTGTTCCTCAACCGTCGTGGCTTTGCGCCGACATTGCTGTGCCATGACTGCGGCTGGATGTCCGGCTGTCAACGCTGCGATGCGCGCATGACCGTCCACCAGCGCTCGGGCGAGCTGCGCTGCCATCACTGCGGTTACGTCGAGCGCGTGCCGCGCCAGTGCCCATCGTGCGGCAAGGTGGACTTGCGACCGGTAGGCGCGGGCACCGAGCGCGCCGAAGAGCGGCTGGCAATTCTGTTTCCCGACTATCCCGTTCTGCGCGTCGACCGCGACAGCACGTCGCGCAAGGACGCCATGAATCAGTTGTTCGCGACCATCCAGCGCGGCCAGCCGTGCATTCTGGTCGGCACGCAAATGCTCGCCAAGGGTCATCACTTCCCCCGCGTGACGCTGGTGTCGATTCTGGATGCCGACGGCGGACTGTTTTCCGGAGATTTCCGCGCAAGCGAGCGCATGGCGCAGTTGATCGTGCAGGTTGCAGGCCGGGCCGGACGCGCTGAAGAGCCGGGCAAGGTGATCATCCAGACCCATCTGGCCGATCACCCGCTATTGATTCAACTGACCGAGCAGGGTTACTTCGCGTTTGCCGAACAGGCCTTGAGCGAACGTCGCTCGGCGGGCCTGCCTCCGTTTTCGCACCTTGCCCTGCTGCGTGCCGAAGCCCACAAACCCGGACAGGCCGAAGCGTTTCTCGATCAGGCCTGCAGCGACGCCGAACAACGGGTTGCGCAGTTGGGCCTGGGCGGTATCGAGCTGCTGGGGCCGGTTCCCGCACCTATGGAGCGCCGTGCCGGGCGTTACCGGGCGCAACTGCTGATACAGTCCAGTGCACGCGCGCCACTGCACAAATTGCTTGCCACCTGGCTGCTTGCGCTGGAGCAAATGCCCAGCGGGCGACAGGTCAGATGGTCACTGGATGTGGACCCGGTGGATCTTTATTAAGTCACGCCGTTGGCAAGCAGGCTTGAGCAACGGATAATGCGGAGTTTTTCCACCCGCGCATCGAAGCGCCACCGCGCTTGCGGTCGAAGAGAGCCTCATGAAAGACACGATTCGCCAGCTGATTCAACAAGCCCTGACCCGTCTCGTCACCGAGGGCGTCTTGCCAGAAGGGCTGACGCCGGCGATCCAGGTCGAAAACGCCCGCGACAAGACGCACGGCGACTTCGCCAGCAATATCGCGATGATGCTCGCCAAACCTGCCGGGATGAAGCCGCGCGACCTGGCTGAAAAACTGATCGCCGCGCTGCCTGCCGACGAGCAGGTCAGCAAGGTCGAAATTGCCGGTCCGGGCTTCCTTAATTTCTTCCAGAACACTGCCGCACTGGCCGCGCGCCTCGACACTGCGCTGGCCGACGCGCACCTCTCGGTGCGCAAGGCCGGCGCTGCTCAGCGCGTAGTGGTCGACCTGTCGGCACCGAACCTGGCCAAGGAAATGCACGTTGGCCACTTGCGCTCGACCATTATCGGTGACGGCGTGGCGAACGTTCTGACGTTCCTCGGCGACACGGTCATTCGTCAGAACCACGTGGGCGACTGGGGCACCCAGTTCGGCATGCTGCTGGCCTACCTGCAGGAAAAACCCGCGACCAGCGACGAGTTGTCCGACCTGGAAGACTTCTACCGCGCCGCCAAGCAGCGCTTCGACGAGTCCGAAGCGTTCGCCGAGCGCGCGCGTGGCCTGGTGGTCAAGTTGCAGGCCGGCGATGCCGAGTGCCTGGCCCTGTGGACGCGCTTCAAGGACATTTCGCTGTCGCACTGCCAGGAAACCTACGAGCGCCTCAACGTCAAGCTGACTCCGGCAGACGTGATGGGCGAAAGTGCCTACAACGATGACCTGGCCAATGTCGTCAACGACCTGAAAGCCAGTGGCCTGCTGGTCGAGAGCAATGGCGCGCAGTGCGTGTTCCTCGAAGAATTCCGCACCGCCGATGACACGCCCCTGCCGGTGATCGTGCAGAAGGCCGGTGGCGGTTATCTGTATGCCACGACCGATCTGGCGGCCATCCGCTACCGCAGCAAGGTGCTCAAAGCCGACCGCGTACTGTATTTCGTCGATCAGCGTCAGGCCCTGCACTTCCAGCAGGTATTCGAAGTGGCGCGCCGCGCCGGTTTCGTCCATGACGGCATGCAGCTCGAACACATGGGCTTCGGCACCATGAACGGGGCCGACGGTCGCCCGTTCAAGACCCGCGATGGCGGCACGGTCAAGCTCATCGACCTGCTCGATGAAGCCGAAGAGCGCGCCTACTCGCTGGTCAAGGAAAAGAACCCGGAAGTCGCCGAAGCAGAATTGCGCAGCATTGCCAGGGCAGTGGGCATCAGCGCAGTAAAATATGCCGACCTGTCCAAGCACCGGGCCAGTGATTACAGCTTCAACTTCGATCAGATGCTGAGCTTCGAGGGCAATACCGCGCCTTATCTGCTGTACGCCTATACCCGTGTGGCCGGTGTGTTCCGCAAGCTGGGCACGCCGTTCGATGCCGGCAAGGGGCAGATTGTCCTGGCCGCGCCGCAGGAGCAGGAATTGGCTGCACGTCTTGCGCAGTTCACTGAAACATTGAATAACGTCGCAGAAAAAGGCACACCGCACGTACTTTGTGCTTACCTGTATGACCTTGCGGGTCTGTTTTCGAGCTTTTATGAAAACTGCCCGATCCTTGGTGCGGAAAACTCCGATCAGCAACAGAGCCGTCTGCGTCTGGCTGCCCTGACCGGCCGCACCCTCAAGCAAGGCCTGCACCTGTTGGGTCTGGAAACTCTGGAGCGTATGTAAGTTGGCAGTTGCGAAGAAGAAACCGGCACCCAAGCGGGGCGCCAGCCGTTATCAGGCACCCGCGAAGAAGCCGATTCCAGGATGGTTGTGGCTGGCGATTGGCTTGACCGTGGGCGCATTCGTGGTCTTTCTGATGAAACTCGAACCGGGCGGCGAAGACGTCAAGCGGGTCAAGGCAGACGCCAAGGCCGCGAAAATCGCCGAAGCGAACAAGACTCCGCCCAGCCCGACGGCTCCGGTCAAACCCAAGTACGACTTCTATACGCTGCTCCCGGAATCGGAAGTGATCGTGCCGAACGAAGCCGTGCCGGAAAAGACGCCACCGCCCGTGGCACCGACTGCGCCGGTCTCGCCCGAACAGGCAGCCAAGATCGATACGGCACGTGCCCAGGCAGCCCTCAGCGGTCTGACGCCACCACCGGCACCACCGGTCGCCACGACCAAGCCGGCAGCGGTCACGACGTTTTTCCTGCAGGCGGGCTCGTTCCGCAAACAGGCTGACGCCGAAAAAGTCCGCGCGCAGATCATCCTGCTGGGCCAGACATCCACCGTCGAATCAGGCACCGTCAAGGATGAAACCTGGTATCGCGTACTGGTCGGCCCGTTCAGCAACCGCGAACAACTGACCACTGCCCAGAAACAACTGGCAAGCGGCGGATTCAGTAACCTGTTGCTGCAACAGCGCCAGAGCCGATAGTCAAAGTACCTCTGTTTCCGTGCTGATCGCGATGTTTCGATGAGTGCGGAAACAGAGGCTTCTGCCCGAAGGGCGTAGGAGCGGACTTGTGCGCGATCTGCCGGGAACCAGCAGCAAAACCAGCCGCATCGGTGTATCAGACCCAGCCGAGGCAGCCTGTTTGGGGGCCGCTTCGCAGCCCATCGCGGACAAGTCCGCTCCTTGCCCGTTGGGCAGAATCAAAACGGCCTTCTGTCCGCTACAAAAACCGGGAGATCGCGGACAAACGAAGCGTCGCCCGGCCCGCTTAAAGGGTTGGGACAAGAATCATACGGTCATTCCCCCCGATTCATCCCCAAGGTTGAAATACTCACCCACACCCCCATATGAGTTTGCATCAGGGCATTTTCGCCCCGCAGTGTGGAGACTCTCCCTTGACCACCATCGTTTCAGTGCGCCGCCACGGTAAAGTCGTCATGGCTGGCGACGGCCAGGTTTCTCTGGGCAACACCGTTATGAAAGGCAACGCCAAGAAGGTGCGCCGTCTTTATCACGGCGAAGTGATCGCCGGGTTCGCTGGCGCGACCGCCGATGCATTCACGCTGTTCGAACGCTTTGAGGCCCAGTTGGAAAAACACCAGGGGCATCTGGTTCGTGCAGCGGTCGAACTGGCCAAGGACTGGCGTACCGATCGATCGCTGAGCCGTCTCGAGGCCATGCTGGCAGTCGCCAACAAGGATGCTTCGCTGATCATCACCGGCAACGGCGATGTCGTAGAGCCCGAGGATGGCCTGATCGCCATGGGCTCCGGCGGCGCATTTGCTCAGGCCGCCGCGCGCGCCCTGCTGCTCAAGACCGACTTGTCGGCACGTGAAATCGCCGAGACTTCCCTGCATATCGCCGGCGACATTTGCGTGTTCACCAACCACAACATCACTATTGAGGAGCAGGACCTCGCCGGTTAAGCCCCTGCCGGGCCGCACCGTTTGTGGCCCTGTCGGCTTTACCGTACTTGAGGACCGTGAATAACCATGTCCATGACTCCCCGCGAAATCGTCCATGAACTCAATCGCCATATCATCGGCCAGGACGATGCCAAGCGCGCCGTTGCCATTGCCCTGCGCAATCGCTGGCGCCGTATGCAACTGCCTGAAGAGCTGCGCGTAGAAGTAACACCCAAGAACATTCTGATGATCGGCCCGACCGGTGTCGGCAAGACTGAAATTGCCCGCCGCCTGGCCAAGCTCGCCAACGCACCGTTCATCAAGGTAGAAGCGACCAAATTCACTGAGGTGGGTTATGTCGGCCGCGATGTCGAGTCGATCATCCGCGATCTGGCCGATGCGGCAATCAAGCTTCTGCGCGAACAGGAGATCATCAAGGTCCGCCACCGCGCCGAAGACGCAGCCGAAGACCGTATCCTCGACGCCCTGCTACCGCCTGCCCGCGTCGGCTTCAATGAAGACCCGGCACAGAGCAGCGATTCCAACACGCGTCAGCTGTTCCGCAAGCGTCTGCGCGAAGGCCAGCTGGACGACAAGGAAATCGAGATCGAGATCAACGAAGCTGTAGGTGTCGATATCTCCGCGCCGCCTGGCATGGAAGAAATGACCAATCAGCTTCAGAGCCTGTTCGCCAACATGGGCAAAGGCAAGACCAAGAGCCGCAAACTCAAGGTCAAGGACGCGCTCAAGCTGGTACGTGAGGAAGAAGCGGGCCGTCTGGTCAACGACGAAGAATTGAAGGCCAAGGCTCTTGAAGCGGTCGAGCAACACGGTATCGTGTTCATCGACGAGATCGACAAGGTTGCCAAACGCGGTAATTCGGGCGGTGTCGATGTATCCCGCGAAGGCGTTCAGCGCGACCTGCTGCCGCTGATCGAAGGCTGCACCGTGAACACCAAGCTGGGCATGGTCAAGACTGATCACATCCTGTTCATCGCGTCAGGCGCGTTTCATTTGAGCAAACCGAGTGATCTGGTCCCTGAGCTGCAAGGCCGCCTGCCGATTCGCGTTGAGCTCAAGGCGCTGTCGCCGCAGGATTTCGAACGCATCCTCAGCGAGCCACACGCGTCGCTGACCGAACAGTACCGTGAACTGCTCAAGACCGAAGGCCTGAAGATCGAGTTCAAGCCTGAAGGCATCAAACGTCTGGCCGAGATTGCCTGGCAGGTCAACGAGAAGACCGAGAACATCGGTGCCCGTCGTCTGCACACGCTGCTTGAACGCCTGCTTGAGGAAGTCTCCTTCAGCGCCGGTGACCTGGCCATCAGCCCTGACGCAGCGCCGATTGAAATCGATGCAGAATACGTCAACAGCCACTTGGGCGACCTGGCTGAAAACGAAGACCTGTCGCGGTATATTCTTTAAGCACGAGCTGCAAGCGGTTAGCTGCAAGCTGCAAGAGGTCGTTCACTCCTGCAGCTTCTCGCTCCTGCTTGCAGCTTAAACTTGAAGCTGCTCTTTTTGAGGCTGCCTTTGATGCTCCCCACCGCCATCCAGCTGCACAAAGCCTCCAAGACCCTGACACTCAAATACGCGCCGGATGAGGAATACCATCTGCCCGCCGAATTTCTGCGGGTACATTCCCCTTCTGCCGAGGTTCAGGGCCACGGCAAGCCCATCCTGCAATTCGGCAAGCTGGGCGTCGGCCTGACCAAGGTCGAGCCGGCCGGGCAATATGCACTGAAACTGACCTTCGACGACGGACACGACTCAGGACTGTTCACCTGGGATTACCTGTACGAACTGGCAAAGCGCCAGGAGTCTCTGTGGGAAGACTATCTGCAAGAGTTGAAAAAGGCAGGCAAATCCCGCGACCCTTCCGAACAAGTCATCAAGCTGATGCTCTGATTTTTCCAGCCGCGCGCCGCTCTGCAACCTCCCTCGCCCAACCTCACCACTCGCCGTTTTAGGACGCGCTTTCTAATAGATTTTGTTTCAATGTTCCGCGCAGCGGCCAATGAATGGCTGACGCTGCTTGCGATTTTTTTAAATCTCGGGTAACCAATGATTCTGGCAGATTCCATGCATCAACATCGGTGCGGGAAAACAGCCGGCAAGGCATATGAGTTAAACGAGCAGTAGTACTGGCTGACCGCCTGTGTCACTGGTTCACAGGCAAGGAATGTCGGTGTTCGTCTCAAGACAATGGAGCGTCGTAGATGAGTAACGCGAAAGACGATGACCTGCAGCGCCAGGCTTCCGAGCACACCCTGGGCCTAAATCCGGTCGTTGGCCTGCGACGCAAGGACTTGCTGAGCACTGCGCGCATGGTTTTGCGTCAGGCTTTCAAGCAACCGATCCACAGCATCAAGCACGTCGCGCACCTGAGCGTCGAACTCGGAAACGTGATATTCGGCAAATCTGCCTTGCAACCCACGCCGGAAGACCGTCGCTTCGCCGATCCGGCCTGGAGCCAGAATCCGCTGTATCGCCGCTATTTGCAGACTTACCTGGCCTGGCGCAAGGAATTGCATGACTGGATCGGTGGCAGTGACCTCACCCCACAAGACATCAGTCGTGCGCACTTTGTGATCAACCTCATGACCGAGGCCATGTCACCGACCAACTCTGCCGCCAACCCGGCAGCCGTGAAGCGCTTCTTCGAAACCGGTGGCAAAAGCCTGCTCGATGGCCTGTCGCATCTGGCCAAGGACCTGGTGAACAACGGCGGGATGCCGAGCCAGGTCAACATGGACGCATTCGAGGTCGGCAAGAACCTGGGCACCACCGAAGGCGCTGTGGTGTTTCGCAACGATGTACTGGAGCTGATCCAGTACACGCCGATCACCGAGCAGGTTCATGAGCGACCGCTGTTGGTGATCCCGCCGCAGATCAACAAGTTCTATGTCTTCGACCTGAGCCCGGAAAAAAGCCTGGCGCGGTTCTGCCTGCGCAGCAATGTGCAGACCTTCATCATCAGTTGGCGCAACCCGACCAAGGCTCAGCGCGAATGGGGGTTGTCGACCTACATCGAGGCGCTCAAGGAAGCGGTCGATGTGGTGCTGGCGATTACCGGCAGCAAGGACATCAACATGCTGGGTGCCTGCTCCGGCGGCATCACCTGCACGGCACTGCTGGGTCACTACGCAGCCTTGGGCGAGAAGAAAGTCAACGCCATGACATTGCTGGTCAGCGTGCTCGACACCACACTGGACACCGAAGTCGCGCTGTTCGTCGACGAGCAGACCCTGGAAAGCGCCAAACGCCATTCCTATCAGGCAGGCGTACTGGAAGGTCGTGACATGGCCAAGGTGTTCGCCTGGATGCGCCCCAATGACCTGATCTGGAATTACTGGGTCAACAATTACCTGCTGGGCAACGAGCCGCCGGTCTTCGACATTCTGTTCTGGAACAACGACACCACACGCCTGCCCGCCGCCTTCCACGGCGATCTGATCGAGATGTTCAAGAACAACCCGCTGACCCGCGCCAATGCGCTGGAAGTCTGCGGCACACCGATCGACCTCAAGCAGGTAACGGCCGATGTGTTCTGCCTGGCGGGCACCAACGACCACATCACGCCGTGGGGCTCCTGCTACAAATCGGCACGCCTGTTTGGCGGCAAGACCGAGTTTGTACTGTCCAGCAGCGGCCATATCCAGAGCATTCTCAACCCGCCGGGCAACCCCAAATCGCGTTACATGACTCACGACGAGCTGCCTGCAACGCCCGCCGAGTGGCAGGAAAACGCTACCAAGCACACCGATTCCTGGTGGCTGCACTGGCAAGAGTGGCTGACCACGCGCTCGGGCAAGTTGAAAAAAGCACACGCCGGACTTGGCAATAAGGCTTATCCGGCAGCCGAGGCAGCGCCCGGAACCTACGTTCACGAACGTTAGACCCGGCCGTCTTGAGAAAACCCGGGCTGCGTTCCCGGCGGTTCAATCAACAGGGCTTCGCGCATGCCGCAACCGTTTGTTTTTCGCTCCATCGACCTGAACGGTCACACCATCCGTACCGCCGTGCGCCCGGGCAAAAGCCATCTGACACCGTTGCTGATCTTCAATGGCATCGGCGCCAACCTGGAACTGGTGTTTCCGTTTGTCGAAGCGCTGGACCCGGACCTTGAAGTCATCGCCTTCGATGTACCGGGCGTTGGCGGCTCGTCGACACCCAACCGCCCCTACCGTTTTCCGGGGCTGGCCAAACTTGCAGCGCGCATGCTCGATTACCTCAACTACGGGCAGGTCAATGCAATTGGCGTTTCCTGGGGGGGCGCCCTGGCTCAGCAGTTCGCCCACGACTACCCGGAGCGCTGCAAGAAACTGGTGCTGGCGGCTACGTCGGCAGGCATGGCGATGGTGCCGGGCAAGCCTCGGGTACTGTGGTTGATGGCCAGTCCGCGGCGCTATATTCAACCGTCGCATGTGATCCGTATTGCGCCGGAGATCTACGGCGGCGCTTTTCGACGCGACCCCAATCTGGCGGCCAATCATGCTGCCAAGGTGCGCTCGTCCGGCAAACTGGGCTATTACTGGCAATTGTTCGCCGGCATGGGCTGGACCAGCATTCACTGGCTGCACAAGGTTCACCAGCCGACCCTGGTGCTCGCCGGCGACGACGACCCGTTGATCCCGCTGGTGAATATGCGCCTGTTGGCCTGGCGAATACCCAATGCCCAGCTACACATAATCGATGACGGACATTTGTTCCTGATCACCCGTGCCGAAGCCGTTGCGCCGATCATCATGGGTTTTCTGCAGCAGGAACGGCAGCGTGCGGTCATGCATCCGCAGCCCACGCCTCCCAAGGCACGCTGAGAACAGCGCAAGCTCCGCGCCCAGGAATAACCGTTTCACCATTGCGTATTACCAGGAGTATTGACCGCGCAGAGCGACGCAAGCCCGTCGCAACGAAGGCCCGCGTCACCCCATGAGTTGCCCGACGAAGGAGTGTTGCCCTCATGCAAGAAAAACCGGCGAAGGTTGCCACAGCCGCACCTGCAAGCTTTATCAATGCGCAGAGCGCGATTACCGGGCTGCGCGGTCGAGACTTGCTTTCCACCTTGCGCAACGTCGCAGCCCAGGGTCTGCGGCACCCGATTCGCAGCGCTCGCCACGCCCTGACATTGGGCAGTCAGTTGGGGCGAGTGGTGCTGCTGGGCGAAACACTCTACCCGCATAATCCCAAAGACGCCCGCTTCGCCGACCCGACCTGGCGTCTCAATCCGCTTTATCGCCGGGGCCTGCAGGTCTATCTCGGTTGTCAGCATCAAGTCAGGCAGTGGATCGATGATAGCGATCTGTCCACAGAGGACCGGGCACGGGCGCACTTTCTCTTCACGCTGATCAACGATGCGCTGGCACCGTCCAATACCCTGTTCAATCCACAGGCCGTCAAAGAGCTGTTCAACTCGGGCGGCACCAGCCTGATCAAAGGCCTGAGCCACATGGCCGATGACCTGTTGCACAACAACGGGCTGCCCAGCCAGACCACTAAAGACGCGTTCGAAGTAGGCCGTAGCGTGGCGACCACTGCCGGTGCAGTGGTGTTTCGCAATGACATGTTCGAGCTGATCCAGTATCGGCCAATGAGCGAAAAGCAGTTCAGCCGCCCCGTCCTGATCGTGCCGCCGCAGATCAACAAGTTCTACATCTTCGATCTCAGCCCGGCCAACAGCTTTGTTCAATATGCACTCAAGAACGGCCTGCAGACCTTCGTCATCAGCTGGCGTAACCCGGATGTGCGTCACCGGGAGTGGGGGCTGTCCAGTTACGTTGGGGCGACCGAACACGCCATGAATGTCTGCCGGGCGATAACCGCTGCCCGTGAGGTCAATCTGGTGGGCGCTTGCGCGGGGGGGGCTGACCATTGCCGCGTTGCTGGGTCACTTGCAGGCCAAGCGCCAGACCCGCCGCGTGGCCAGTGCAACCTACATGGTCAGCCTGCTGGACAGTCAGATCGAAAGCCCTGCCACGTTGTTTATCGACGAGGAAACGCTTGAAGCGGCAAAGCGGCGCTCCTATCAACGAGGCGTGCTGGAAGGCAGCGAGATGAACCGGGTATTTTCCTGGATGCGCCCCAACGACCTGATCTGGACTTACTGGATCAACAATTATCTGCTGGGCAAATCACCGCCGCCATTCGACATTCTCTACTGGAACAACGACACCACGCGCCTTCCCGCTGCGTTGCATGGTGATCTGCTGGACTTTTTCAAGCACAACCCGCTCAGTCATCCGGGCGGGCTGGAGGTCTGCGGTACACCCATCGACCTGCAGAAAGTCACGGTGGACAGTTTCAGCATCGCCGGGATCAACGATCACATCACACCATGGGACGCGGTCTACCGCTCGACGCTGCTACTGGGCGGTGAGCGCCGCTTCGTTCTGTCCAACAGCGGCCATGTGCAGAGCATTCTCAACCCGCCGGGCAACCCGAAGGCCAATTATGTCGAGAACAGCACACTCAGCAGCGATCCACGCGCCTGGTATTACGACGCGCAACACCATGAAGGCAGTTGGTGGCCAAACTGGCTGAAGTGGATTCAGGAGCATTCCGGTGCCGAGCACGAAACCAGGATAGAGCTGGGCAACGCCAGCTACCCGCCGATGGAAGCCGCACCCGGGACCTATGTGCATGTGCGCTGAAGCGCTGGATGACGCCCTGCACGATCGGGCAATGCTGCCCCTCTGACTCCTGAACAAGAAGACCGGATGAAAACCCGCGACCGTATCCTTGAATGTGCCTTGACGTTGTTCAATCAACAGGGCGAGCCCAACGTTTCCACGCTGGAAATTGCCAATGAAATGGGGATCAGCCCTGGCAACCTGTATTACCACTTTCATGGCAAGGAGCCTTTGATTCTGAGTCTTTTCGAGCGGTTTCAGAACGAGCTGGCTCCGCTGCTGGATCCGCCCTCGGATGCCAGGCTTGAGGCCGAGGACTACTGGATGTTTCTGCACCTGATTGTCGAGCGTTTGTCGCACTATCGTTTTCTGTTTCAAGACCTGTCCAACCTCGCCGGAAGGCTGCCAAAACTGGCTCGCGGTATTCGCAATCTGCTCAACTCGATCAAGAAAACCCTTGCCTCGCTGCTGGCCCGCCTGAAATCCAGAGGGCAGTTGGTCAGCGAAACCCAGGCGCTGGGGCAGCTGGTGGAACAGATCACCATGAACCTGCTGTTTTCGCTGGATTACCAACGCATTCTGGGTCGTGAGGGCGACGTGCGGGTGGTGGTCTACCAGATCATGATGCTCGTGACCCCGCACTTGCTGCCGACTTCAAGGCAGGCGGCAGAACAACTGGCGATGGAGTACCTGGGTGGGTAAACACGAGCGCCATAGTGTTCTCTTGAACACTATGGTTGCTCACTCCAGCGTGGCAAGGCCTGGAGTGCAGCTGCGCGCCGCATACTGAACGCCCACGGCCCGCCGCCAGAATCAAAAGCGGATTCGCGGTTGCGACGTGACTGAGTATCACGCTGCGCTCGGCAAAGCGGTTTCTGTAGGAGCGAACCGCCTTCGGCCACAGGCCACAGCATTGTCAGAGTCATTCGGGGAATCAAAAAAGCCCGGCCTGCTTGGCAGGCCGGGCTTTCAGGTTACAGCCGGTGATCAGGACTGGCTGGCGGGTGTCGTCGGTGCTGCGGTCGGGGCTGATGCCGCAGGAGCAGAGCCGGTTGCCGGAGTCGTCGATGCAGCAGGCTTGGCGGCGGGTTTGCGGGCAGCCGGTTTTTTCGCCGCAGTCGGCTTGGCAACCGCCTTGGCCTTGCTGGCTGTAGCCGTAGTGGCCTTGCTGGCTGCATCGACCGGCTTGGCCGCGGCTTTCTTGACTGCCGGCTTGGCCGCAGCGGTTTTGGCAGCGGCTTTATCTGCCGTTTTGGCGACGGTTTTGGCCGCGGCTTTGACCAACGGTTTGGCCGCAGTCTTCGGTGCAGGTTTGGCCGCCACCGAACGCGAAGCAACCGGTCTGGCCTTCTCGCCCGTCAACAACTCGATCTGCCGGGTCAACTGGTCGACCTTGCTGTGCAGCGCCTGAACTTCATTGCGGCTCGGCACGCCCAGACGCGAAATAGCACTGTTAAGGCGCTTGTCAAAAGCCCCTTCCAGCTCATTCCATTTGCCAACCGCGAGGTCTTTTACGTCGCCGACCCGCGACTTGGCTGTCTTGGCGGTGTCCTTGACCTCGTCCAGTTGCTTCTGCGCCTCGACCTTGGTCTGCTTCTCGGCTTTCTCGCCATCCTTTACCAGCGTCTCGAACAGCTTGCTGCCGTCGTTGCTGATCTTGGAATAGGCACCCAGACCAGCCAGCCAGATCTGGCGAGAGTATTTCTCGACCTCACCAATCCATGAGCTGCCGTCTTTATCGGTTTTTTTCTTGCCAGCCATCCTGCTCTCCTTATTGTCCAGACTCTGAACGTACGAATCGTTTCGACCCGGAGCGTTCGAGCTTTTTGGGCCCGACACGTTCAAGCAATGCCGTCAGCTCGTCGAGCTTGGCAGAGAGCGTGTCAACGTCATGTTTAGACGGGATTGCGATGCGGTTCAAGGCTTTTGCGACACGACGGTCGAAAGCGCCCTCGATTCTGCCGAGTTGCGCACCGACACGACCTTTGGCGTAAGACACTTCGCCCTTGATCGAGTCGATTTCGCTGTTGGCCGCAAGACGCGTTTCATCAACCGTTCTGACGACGTCCTTTTCCGCCTGCTCGCCAGTCTTGATCAGGTCCTTGACGTACTGCGTGCCTTCCTCGTTGACTCTGGAATAGGCGCCCAGACCTGCCAGCCAGATCTTGCGGGCATACAACCTGACGTCGGAAAGCGTGGAGGACTGCTGGTCTTCGATCTTTTTCTTCGTGTTCACTCTGGCCATGGTGCACCTCATGCTCGAAAGTTGAAGGAACCGCCCCGGAACGGGCATGAACACAAAGTTACGGAGAAAAATTAGAATGCTCACCCTAGGGTGCGCCGCAGGCTTCAGGCCGCCAGGGCTTTATCCAGTACCCGCTCGACTTCTGCCTTGATCGACCCGCTCATGGCCGACAGAATGAAGTTCAGCTCAATGTCGATGCGGATCAACGCTTCTTCGACTTCGACCTTGCCTTTGGCACCCTTGCCTTCCAGTTTCACGGTATCGCCCGCCCATTCGTGGGCCAGCCCGTATTTGTCGGAAAGCTTCTCGACCAGTTGCTCGGCCTTCTCGCGAGCCTTTTCCCGGCCCAGGGTGTGCGGGCGTTCAACGGTTATCTTGGCCATGCAGGCTTCCTTGATGGTCATGTGAAATGCGGCGCAACTATATACACCCGCCTGCATCCAAGAAAGCGTTGCTGGTGAGCCTTGTCAAGACAAAGCCGGCCCTGGCGATTAGAATGGCCCGCACTCTATTCCGGTGAAGCGATATGAACGATCAGCGCAAAGGCAGCGATGCCGAACCTACGACTCACTTCGGTTACAAAAATGTACCGGAAAGCCAGAAGGCAGAAAAAGTCGCTGAGGTTTTCCATTCGGTTGCGGCCAAATACGACCTGATGAACGACCTGCTGTCCGGTGGCATGCATCGCCTGTGGAAGCGTTTTGCAATCGAGCTTTCAGGTGTCCGTACCGGCAACCGCGTACTGGATATTGCCGGCGGCACGGGCGACCTGACCCGCAAATTCTCGAATCTGGTCGGCCCGACCGGCCAGGTCGTGCTGGCCGACATCAACGCCTCGATGCTCAAGGTCGGTCGGGACCGCCTGCTGGACCTTGGCGTGTCGGGCAATGTCGAGTTCGTCCAGGCCGACGCTGAAAAGCTGCCGTTCCCGGACAACCATTTCGACTGTGTGACCATCGCCTTCGGCCTGCGCAACGTGACGCACAAGGAAGACGCCCTGCGCTCGATGCTGCGCGTGCTCAAGCCCGGTGGACGCCTGCTGGTGCTGGAGTTCTCCAAGCCGACCAACAAGCTCATGTCCAAGGCGTACGACGCCTATTCCTTTGCGTTCATGCCGTTGATGGGCAAGCTGGTCACCAACGACTCGGAGAGTTACCGCTACCTGGCCGAATCGATCCGCATGCACCCCAACCAGGAAACCCTCAAGTCGATGATGGTAGAAGCCGGTTTTGACCGCGTTACCTACCACAACATGACTGCGGGCGTCGTGGCCTTGCACCGCGGTATCAAACCCTGATGTTGCTTCGGGGGCTGCTCGCCAGTATCGAGCACGGCATCAATCGCGTGCTGCGTCTGGACAGCACGGCGCTACCGCGCATGGCACGGCTGTCCGGTCATGTCATCGCTGTGGACTGTCGCGATCCGTCCCTGAAAATCTTCATCCTGCCCAGTGACGAAGGTCTTCTTCTGGCCGCTGACTGGGCTGCCGACGCCGATTGCACGTTGCGCGCACCGGCCTCCAGCCTGCTGCGTCTCGCCCTGAGCAAGGACAAGACCGCCGTGCTGCATGGCCCTGACGTCGAACTCGACGGAGACAGTGGCGTGCTGCTCGAACTGGTCGGCATTCTTCAGGACCTGGAACTGGATTGGGAACACGAACTGTCCAGCTGGATCGGCCCGGTGGCCAGCCAGTTGCTCGGCAGCCGATTGCGCAGCAGCGGGCGCTGGACGCGTGAAAGCCTCAACAGCCTCAGCCAGAACGTTGCCGATTACCTCAGCGAAGAATCCCGCACGCTGGTGGGCAAACACGAAGCCGAAGCACGATTTGCCGAACTCGATCGGATCAAACTCGATCTGGACCGTCTCGAGGCGCGCTTTGCCCGCCTTGCCCACTCCCTCAATACCAGCGATAACGCATGAAGCTGCTTGCCGTCCGCCGTCTGTTTCGCATTCAACGTGTCGTTATCCGCTATCGCCTCGATGACCTGTTGTTCGCCCTGCCCTTGCCGTGGTGGCTGCTCGCGGTGCGTTTCGTGCTGCCCTGGCGCTGGCTGCCACGGCGCAAATCCGAGCTGAGCCGTGGCGTACGCTTTCGTCTGGCATTGCAGGACCTGGGGCCGATTTTCATCAAGTTCGGGCAACTGCTGTCCACCCGCCGCGATCTTCTGCCCGAAGACATCGCCGACGAACTGATGCTGCTGCAGGACCGCGTTCCACCCTTTGATCAGCAATTGGCGATCAAGCTGATCGAAGAGCAGCTTGGCGCGCGCATCTGTGATGTATTCAGCCGTTTTGACGAAACACCGCTGGCATCGGCTTCGGTTGCCCAGGTGCATGCAGCCTGCCTGAAGACCGGCGAAGAAGTGGTGGTGAAAGTGGTACGCCCCGGCCTCAAGCCGGTCATTGGCCAGGACCTCGCATGGCTGTTCATTCTCGCCCGCACGGCCGAGCGCGTCTCGGCCGACGCCCGCCTGCTGCACCCGGTGCAGGTGGTGATGGATTACGAGAAAACCATCTATGACGAGCTGGACCTGCTGCGCGAAGCGGCCAACTCCAGCCAGCTGCGGCGTAACTTCGAAGGCTCCGACCTGCTTTACGTACCACAAGTCTACTGGGACTGGTGCCGTCCGAAAGTGCTGGTCATGGAGCGCATCTACGGCCTTCAGGTCACCGACCTGGCCGCACTGGCCGACCAGCGTACCGACATGAAGCTGCTGGCCGAGCGCGGTGTGGAGATCTTTTTTACCCAGATATTCCGTGACAGCTTCTTCCACGCCGACATGCACCCCGGCAATATTTTCGTCAGCACCGTGAACCCGTGGAGCCCGAAATACATTGCCATCGACTGCGGAATCGTCGGCAGCCTGACACCGGAAGATCAGGATTATCTGGCCCGTAACCTGTTTGCCTTCTTCAAGCGTGATTATCGTCGGGTTGCGCAACTGCACATCGATTCGGGCTGGGTGCCGGCAGAGACCAAGCTCAACGAGTTCGAAGCTGCAATCCGTACGGTCTGCGAACCGATTTTCGAGAAGCCGCTCAAGGATATTTCCTTTGGCCAGGTGTTGATGCGCCTGTTCCAGACTGCACGCCGCTTCAATATGGAAGTCCAGCCGCAACTGGTTCTGCTGCAGAAGACTCTGCTCAATATCGAAGGGCTGGGTCGTCAGCTGTACCCCGATCTGGACCTGTGGAGCACCGCGCAGCCGTATCTGGAGCGCTGGATGCGTGAACGGGTCAGCCCGAAAACCCTGTTGGGCAATCTGCAATCACAGGTCGAGCAACTGCCGCATATCGCCGGCATGACCCGCGATCTGCTGGAGCGCATGTCTCGCCCTCACGCTTCGGATCCGCCACGGCCCTGGCACGAGCGCAAGGACGAGCCGGTCCTGCGGCTTATCGGCGCTGCGTTGCTGGTGGGCGGCGCGATACAGGGCTGGGTGATGAGTGAGGCAGCCACCCAACTGCTGACGCTCACCGCGTGGCCAGCTGCAATCATGCTGATCGCCGGGCTGTATCTGATCGTTCGCCGATAGCCAGCAGCGTATGGCGCTGGCACACTGTTCAATCCGCCGGGCATGAAAGCCGGCTGCCGGAGTAGATATGAAAGACTGGCTGGACGAGATTCACTGGAACAGCGACGGTCTGGTGCCTGCAATCGCTCAGGATTACAAGACCGGCCGGGTATTGATGATGGCCTGGATGAACCGCGAGGCCCTGAGCCTGACGGCATCCGAGAATCGTGCCATCTATTGGTCGCGTTCGCGTGGCAAACTCTGGCGCAAGGGTGAAGAATCGGGGCATGTGCAAAAGCTGCATGAACTGCGTCTGGACTGCGACGCCGACGTCATTATCCTGATGGTCGAGCAGATCGGTGGTATCGCATGCCATACCGGCCGTGAAAGCTGCTTTTATCGAGTGTATGAAAACTCAGGCTGGAAGACCGTCGACCCGGTTCTGAAAGATCCTGATGCCATTTACCACGCAGGCCACTGAACATGACTGATACGTTGTCCCGTCTGGCCCAGGTGCTGGAATCACGCAAGGACGCCGCTGCCGACAGCTCCTATGTCGCCAGTCTGTATCACAAGGGCCTGAACAAGATTCTGGAAAAACTCGGCGAAGAGTCGATCGAGACCATCATTGCTGCCAAGGACGCGGCGGTCAGCGGTGATTGCAGTGACGTGATCTATGAAACCGCCGACCTATGGTTTCACAGCATGGTGATGCTCGCCGCGCTGGGCCAGCACCCACAAGCCGTGCTCGATGAACTGGACCGCCGATTCGGCTTGTCCGGCCACGCGGAAAAAGCCGCTCGCACAGCAGAGTAACGCTCTCCCCTTTCAAGCTTGAAATCTTTTACGAGGACTGTTTCATGGGTATTTTTGACTGGAAACACTGGATCGTCATCCTGATTGTCGTGGTACTGGTTTTCGGGACCAAGAAACTCAAGGGCCTGGGCAGCGATGTGGGTGAGTCGATCAAGGGCTTTCGCAAGGCCATGAATGATGACGACAAGCCAGCCGAACAGCCTGCACCTCAACCCCAGCAGGCACAGCCGACGCCTCAGGGCTCGCCGCTGAATCAGCCGCATACCATCGACGCGCAGGCACACAAAGTCGACGAGCCGATCCGCAAAGACCAGGTTTAAGCCCATGTTCGGTATCAGCTTCTCTGAACTGCTGCTCGTCGGCCTGGTTGCCTTGCTGGTACTGGGTCCCGAGCGCCTGCCGGGTGCTGCACGCACCGCAGGCTTATGGATCGGCCGGTTGAAGCGCAGCTTCAATGCGATCAAACAGGAAGTTGAACGTGAAATCGGGGCTGACGAAATTCGTCGGCAGTTGCACAACGAGCACATTATTTCGCTGGAAGACGAAGCGCGCAAAATGTTCGCTCAGAATCAGCACCCCGAGACCACGTACGAGCCGGTAAGCCCGCCGCCGGCAGCGTCCCCTGCCGAAGCGCCGACCGCCACCGCCGCACACAACGAGGGCACGCCCCACGAGCTCGGCCCTGCGCAACCTGCGGCACCGAAAACCGCACTGTCGCTGGAGAAAACCGCGAAGCCAGACGACGCTGGCACACCGGCCCCGGCACCTTCCGCCCACGATTCGTCATTGCCACCGCGAGCCCCATGAGCGCTGATATCCCGGAAAACGATCAGCAAATGCCGCTGATCTCGCACCTCACCGAGCTGCGTACACGCCTGTTGCGCTGTGTAGCGGCAGTGTTCCTGATTTTTGCCGGTCTGTTCTACTTCACGCAGAAGATCTACACACTGGTCTCGGCACCGTTGCGCGTCTACCTGCCTGAAGGCGCGACGATGATTGCCACCGATGTGGCCTCGCCCTTCATCACGCCATTCAAGCTGACCATGATGGTCGCGCTGTTCCTGTCCATGCCGGTCATCCTGCACCAGATATGGGGCTTTATCGCACCGGGCCTGTACAAGCATGAGAAGCGCGTTGCGGTGCCGTTGCTGGTGTCGAGCATCATCCTGTTCTACGCAGGCATGGCTTTCGCCTACTTTCTGGTCTTTCCGCTGATTTTCCACTTTTTCGCCAGCGTGACACCGGAAGGCGTTTCGATGATGACGGACATCGCCAGCTATCTGGATTTTGTGATGACGCTGTTCTTCGCCTTTGGCGTGGCCTTCGAAATCCCGGTGGCCGTGGTGTTGCTGGTCTGGATCGGTATCGTCGACGTCAAATACCTGAAGAAGATCCGCCCTTACGTGATCATCGGCTGCTTCGTGGTCGGCATGATCCTGACTCCGCCGGACATCTTCTCGCAGACACTGCTGGCGGTACCGATGTGGCTGCTGTTCGAGCTGGGCGTATTGTGCAGTTCGATGATCAAGAAGCGTGGCGAGCATCCGGACGATCAGGCCGAGGACGCTGACAAGCAGGATCAGCCGCCCGCGACTACACCGTGAACCTGCTGCTGCTCGAGGAAGCCGATTTCATTGCGGCTGACCGTGTGATCCTGCGTGATCGCCGCCTGAAGCACATGCAGGAGGTGCACCGCGCAGAGGTCGGCGACAGTCTGCGCGTGGGCCGCATCAATGGCCTGCTGGGCAGTGCCGAACTGCTGCGTCTTGAACCTCATGAAGCAGAGCTGCGCGTTGCTCTGGATACCACGCCGCCGGCAAAACTGCCTCTGACCCTGTTGCTGGCGCTGCCACGCCCCAAGATGTTACGACGGGTATTCCAGACCATCGCGACGATGGGTGTGCCGAAAGTCATCTTGCTGAACAGCTACAGGGTCGAAAAAAGCTTCTGGCAAACACCGTTTCTGGAGCCCGAAGCAATCCGCGAGCAGTTGATTCTGGGTCTGGAGCAGGCGCGCGACTCTGTGCTGCCTGAAATCGTGATCGAAAAGCGCTTCAAGCCTTTCGTTGAAGACCGTTTGCCACAACTGGCTGCCGGTACTCTGGGCCTGGTCGGCCATCCCGGCGACTTCCCCTCCTGCCCACGCGCCATCTCGCAACACGTTACCCTGGCTATCGGCCCCGAAGGGGGCTGGATCCCTTACGAAATCGACCTGTTGCGTCAGTCAGGTTTGCAGCCGGTGCAACTGGGCGAGCGCATACTGCGCGTCGAAACTGCGGTAACAGCGCTTCTCGCTCGCCTGTTCTAGCCTCCTTAGTGTCAACTAAGCCGCTTCAGTTAGATGATACGCGGCCGATGTAAGTACATTCGTAAGAGAACAGACATCTAAGGAGCGGTCATGTCTAGTGGGTTATCTCAACGCCTCGCTAACGCGAGCGTAAGCTTGAAACTGGCCATCGGCTTTGGGCTGGTCCTGCTGATGACACTGATGATCTCGGCCACCGGCTGGTTCAGCAATCAGTCACTGATCAGCCGCGGGGACCGTGTCACAGCGATTGCAGAGGTGAACGAGCTGACCCTTCAGTTGCGCATCAACCGGATGCGCTATGAGACGCTGTATAACGCAGAGACGGCAGCGGAAGTCAGAAGTACGCTCGATCAGCTCGACGCTGCGCTTCAAACCGCCCGAAACCTGCTGCGCACCCCAGAGAATATTCAGTTGCTGGACGGCCAGATCCAGTCAACCCGCGAGTATCGCCAGTCGTTTGAAGAGATGACCAAGGCTATCGACACTCGCGAGGCAAGCCGCAGCCAGATGGGCGACAACGCCGACAAGGCGGTGGCTGAGGCCGACAAGATCGAAGCCGAGCTGCTCAAGGCCGATAATATCCTTGCCTTCAACGGCATCGTCGGGGTCAGCAAGCTGATTCAACAGGCGCGCTTTCAGGTCCGCGGTTACACCTACAGCGGCCGTCCCGACTTTGAAAAGAATGCCAATCAGGCGATTGACGATGCTATTACCGGGATAAACACTCTGGCGGGCGATATTTCTTCCGACTACATGCCATCTCTGCAACAGGCCATTGCCGGTCTCAAGGGCTATCGCGCCGCTGTAGGCCAATACCGTGATGCGCAGGCCGCCAGCAGGGTAGCACTGGAAAAGATGACCACGCTTGGTGTCAGCATGCTGGCCACCAGTAATGATCTGATCGCCAGACAGAACAAGAGCCGCGACGCAGACAGCGAAAAGTCGGTCACGATGATCGCGGCAGCTACCGCGCTGGCCTTGGTGCTGAGCATCCTGGCCGCGTGGGTCATCACCCGCCAGATCACCACACCGCTGCGGGAGACCCTTGAAGTCGTGGAGCGGGTTGCCTCCGGCGACCTCAGTCGTAACCTCAAGGTTGATCGCAAGGATGAGCTGGGCAAGCTGCAAAGCACGATCCAGCGCATGACTGTCAGCTTGCGCGAGCTGGTGGGCGGGATTCGCGACGGTGTGACCCAGATCGCCAGTGCAGCGGAAGAGCTGTCGGCAGTGACCGAACAGACCAGCGCCGGGGTCAACAGCCAGAAGGTCGAGACCGATCAGGTGGCCACGGCCATGCATGAGATGACCGCGACCGTGCAGGAAGTCGCACGCAACGCCGAGGAAGCCTCTGAAGCTGCGGTGGCCGCTGACCAGCAAGCCCGTGACGGTGAGCGAGTGGTCAACGAAGCCATCGCGCAGATCGAGCGCCTGGCGTCTGCGGTGGGCAATTCCAGCGAAGCGATGGGTGCTCTGAAACAGGAAAGCGACAAGATCGGCAGTGTGCTGGACGTCATCAAGTCGGTCGCGGAACAGACCAATCTGCTGGCCCTGAACGCCGCCATCGAGGCCGCCCGCGCCGGGGAAGCGGGTCGTGGCTTTGCCGTGGTCGCCGATGAAGTACGCAGTCTGGCGCAGCGCACACAAAAATCGACCGAAGAAATCGAAGCACTGATCGCCCGCCTGCAAAGCGGCACACAGCAGGCCGCAACGGTCATGGACAGCAGTCGCGAACTGAGCACCAGTAGCGTGGAGCTGACGCGCCGTGCCGGCGGCTCGCTGGAGAACATCACCAAAACCGTCTCGGCAATCCAGGCGATGAACCAGCAGATCGCAGCGGCGGCCGAAGAGCAGAGTGCCACGGCTGAAGAGATCAACCGCAGCATCATCAATGTGCGCGACGTGTCCGAACAGACGTCTGCCGCCAGTGAGGAAACCGCGGCCTCCAGTGTCGAGCTCGCAAGACTGGGCAACCATCTTCAGTTGCTGGTGAGTCGCTTCACTGTCTGACCACAGAGGCTCCAGCCCGCGCCAGCACTGAGCGCGGGCTTCTTTTACCCGGAAAACGTGACACCCGTCACCCCCTCTTCGTACTCGGAAATCTCCTACGACCGTCTCAGGTCACGCACTGAATCACCCTGCCGATGCGCTCACAACGCATGTTCCGACTCGCTCGTGACGTGCTTCTGTTCGCTCATTGCAGGAGATTCAAATGTTCCGACTGATCAATCAAGCGCTCGGCAACATGAACGTCAGATTCAAACTGTCCCTGGGTTTCGGCCTGGTACTGTTATTGACGCTGATCATCACGCTGACCGGCTGGCATGGCCTGTACACCATGATCGAACGATCCGAGTCACTTTCGGACATCGCTCAGCTCAACAGCCTGACCAAAGACCTGCGCGCCGAACGAATCACCGACCGCGTAGAAAAGACACCGGAAAGCACGGCACTGGTGACAGACAAGCTCAATGAAATGAAAGCCCAGCTCACGTCGCTGCACCGACAGAGCGTAGAGGCAGAAACCATTGTGCTGCTCAACGGACAGTTCGAGACGTTGAGCAGGATCGAGAAAACCTTCACGGAGATCCGGGCCAACCGACAGATCCGCAACCAGATTCGCGCGCGCCTGGAACAAGCGTCAGAACAGGCTCTCGAGGCGATCGCACAGGTTGAAACAGAGGTCCTCAAGAGCGTAAGTCAGGAACAGGACAGCAGTGAGCAACTGGAGGAATTCACCAATATTTCCCAGCTCAGGCAGCAGGTCCAGATCGCTCGTTATCAGGTACAGGCGTATACCTTCACCACTCGGGAAGCGGATGAAACTGCAGCCATCACGGCCATTGACGAAGCGCTCAAGGAAATCGGGCAGATCGCCCAGGACAAGGGCAACGAAAGCCTTCAGGGCCTGGTACCCGCAACCGCAGCGCTGCAGGGCTATCGGGAACGGCTGAACGAGTTCAAACAGATTCAGGCCAAAGCCGAGGCCGACCAGGAAATCATGGAAGGTCTCGGTGGGACGCTACTGGACTCCGTCGCCGCGCTGAACCGCCTGCAAAACGCCCAGCGCGACAGTGAAGCTGCGAACTCCAGCGCTACGCTGAGCAGCGTCGCGGGCCTGGCACTGCTGATCGGATTACTCGCGGCCTGGGTCATGACCCGACAGATCACTGTGCCGTTGCAGCAGACACTGACTGCAGCGGCACGCATCGCGCAGGGCGATCTCAGCCAGAACATGTCGGTAACGCGTCGTGATGAAATGGGTCAGTTGCAGAGCAGTATGCAGACCATGACCATCAGCCTGCGTGAACTGATCGGCGGCATCAGTGCCGGTGTATCGCAGATCGCCAGCGCGGCCGAGCACCTGTCGGCGGTCACCGAACAGACCTGTGCCGGGGTCAACACCCAGAAGGACGAGACCGATCAGGTGGCCACGGCCATGAATGAAATGGCAGCGACCGTTCAAGAGGTCGCGCGCAATGCGCAAGAGGCGTCTCAGGCAGCCGCCCAGGCGGATCAACAGGCCCGCAGCGGCGACGAAGTGGTCGGTCGGGCAATCAGTCAGATCGAACAATTGGCGCGCGAAGTGATGAACTCCACCCAGTCAATGAATGAGCTCAAGCTGGAAAGCAACAAGATCGTCGGCGTTCTCGACGTGATCAAGTCCGTTTCGCAGCAAACCAACCTGCTGGCCCTGAATGCGGCCATCGAGGCCGCTCGCGCAGGCGAGGCCGGGCGAGGTTTCGCGGTGGTTGCCGATGAAGTGCGTGGCCTGGCGCAACGCACACAAAAGTCTACAGAAGAGATAGAAGAGTTGATCGCCGCACTGCAAAACGGTACCCAGCAGGTCGCAACCACGCTGGATAACAGCCGCACCCTGACCGACAACACCGTTGAACTGAGCCGCCGTGCGGGCAGCGCGCTGGAGCAGATCACCCGCACAGTGGCGACCATCCAGCACATGAACGAGCAGATCGCTACCGCCAGCGAAGAACAGAGCGTGGTCGCGGAACAGATCAACCGCAACGTCATCAGCGTCCGCGATATTTCCGAACAGACCGCCGCAGCCAGCGAGCAAACCGCAGCCTCCAGCGTCGAACTCGCCAGGCTGGGAACGCACTTGCAGACACTGGTCGGGAAATTCAGGGTGGGTTGATAGATCTGCGACGCAAGGATTCCGACGCTGGGGCGCTTGGAGTTATACACCAGCCTGCTTTTGATTCTGCCCAACGGGCGCAGGAGCGGACCTGTCCGCGAAGGGGTCGCCAAGCCTTCCGAACATGCATCGCCTGAACGACCGTCTTCGCGAACAAGTTCGCTCCTACCCCTCGCCTGCGTGGCTCTTTGCCACAAAGCCCAATAAAAAAGCCCCTGACGCGGTAAGCGTCAGGGGCTTTTTCGTAGCCGGGCGATCTTAGACCGGGACCGGCTCCGAGGAGTTGCCAACAGGCTGCAAAGGCAGCAACGGCGCATGTGGATCAGCTTCGATGGAAGCCCTCCAGGCGGCGAGCCATTCTTCGTGACCTTCACTCCAGACGCGCTCATGCAGACGGCCAAGGGCAACCGGGTCGCTCAGCAGCATCAGGCGCTCCTGATTACCGAGTTTTGCCGGCCCCACCTTCAACGCCTGATCGACACGTTCCATACGTACCACTTCGATCGGCTGCGCCTGACGGTGGCGCGAAGTTGCCAGCGCGCAGGCCAGAGCATTCTGCCGAGGATCGACCACTGCACGTATGAAGCCTTGCTTCAGGGCGTGCCAGCGATTCTCATGGGTGTACTGATCGGTAGAAACCAGCTCTTGCGGCGGCTCGAACTCTTCAGGGATCAGGAAGAATTTCTCGTCACGCGCCTTGAGGCCCAGGTTGGTACGGCTGGAAATCACCGAAACCGGAATCGACAGCATCAAAGAGACCACAATGGGTGCGAGCCACCACAGGAAGCTCGGGTTCAACCAGAACACCAGCAAGGCCCAGCACGCGCCCAGCAATGTCTGCGGACCATGACGCTTCACCGCTTCGATCCAGGGTGTGGAATCGTCGTCGCGTTGCGGCGAGTTCCAGGTCGCAGCCCAGCCCAGGAAAGCGGCCAGTACGAAGCGTGTGTGGAACAGCATACGCACCGGTGCCAGCAGCACCGAGAAGAGCATTTCCAGCAGCATCGAAACGGTGACCTTGAACTTGCCACCGAAGCCTTTCGCGCCTTTGGCCCAGATCAGAATGACGCTGAGCAGTTTAGGCAGGAACAGCAGGACAATGGTGGTGGAGAACAACGCAACGGCCTTTTCCGGGTGCCATTGTGGCCACAACGGATACAACTGACGCGGTTCAAGGAAGTAGGTCGGCTCCATCAGCGTGTTCACCGCCAGCAAGGCCGTGGACAGCACGAGGAAGAAGAACCACAACGGTGCCGACAGATAGGACATCACGCCCGTCAGGAACACCGCACGGTGAACCGGGTGCATGCCCTTGACCAGAAACAGCCTGAAGTTCATCAGGTTGCCGTGGCACCAGCGACGGTCACGCTTGAGTTCGTCCAGCAGGTTAGGCGGCAGCTCTTCATAACTGCCCGGCAGGTCATAGGCAATCCATACACCCCAGCCGGCACGGCGCATCAGCGCAGCTTCGACGAAGTCGTGAGACAGGATTGCACCGGCGAAGGCACCTTTACCAGGCAGCGGCGCCAGGGCGCAATGCTCGATGAACGGCTTCATGCGGATGATCGCGTTGTGGCCCCAGTAGTGGGATTCACCCAACTGCCAGAAGTGCAGGCCGGCCGTGAACAGCGGGCCGTAAACGCGAGTGGCGAACTGCTGCATGCGTGCATACAGCGTGTCCATACCCGACGCACGTGGCGCGGTCTGGATGATACCGGCATCAGGAGTCGCTTCCATCAGACGCACCAGACTGGTCAGGCACTCACCGCTCATGACGCTGTCGGCATCCAGCACGACCATGTAACGGTATTCACCGCCCCAACGACGGCAGAAGTCGTCCAGGTTGCCGCTCTTGCGCTTTACGCGACGGCGACGACGGCGATAGAAGATCTTGCCGAAACCTTTGGTCTCGCGACACACATCCAGCCAGGCCTGTTGCTCGGCCACGGCAATGTCAGTCTCGTTGGTGTCGCTGAGGACGAAGAAATCGAAGCGGTCCAGATCACCTGTAGCGGCTACCGACTCGAACGTTGCCCGCAGACCGGCGAAAACCCGTGGCACGTCTTCATTGCAGATCGGCATGACCAACGCGGTGCGCGCGCCGGCTTCGATAGGCTCGTTACCTGCGCTGGCACCCGAGATGCGGTACTTGTCACGACCGGTGAGCAGTTCAAGAAAGCCCATCAGAGCGGTCCAGAAACCCGCCGATACCCAGCAGAACAGAATCCCGAACAGCAACAGAATGCTTGTCTGCAAGGCATAAGGCATGACCTGCAAAGCGGTCTGCACGAAGGTCTGACGGGTGATTTCGTCGAGCGAAACCAGCGACCAGCCCTGATACGGCAGGATGCCCTTCATGTACCAGCCAGCCACAATCGTCTGGCCCAGCATCAGGATCAGCAGAATGTAACGACGGATCGACCCCACGGTGCGCCAGCGTGCCTTCGGCAGATCACGCGGCAGATCGTCGTGATCCGGTTTGGGCGGATTGGTCTTGCCGGTCAGCCGACGCCAGCCACGGACCAGAATGTTGGTACGCCAGGGCTCTGGCACGACCTTCGTTCGGCGAATGGGCGGTGTAGCCTTCAGGCACAGCCGACCGCTGGCATCGACGCCGAGCATCTCGGCGTCTTCCAGCTGGTCTGCGGTCGTCAGCGTAAGACGGCGACCTACCGAAGCCTGAGCGGCCTCGGCAGGATCATTGACCGGCTGCGCAGAAAGACGCTCATGCAACTCGGCGAAGGTCTTGCAGCCGGCAAGTTCTGCCCGCTGCTCGTCGCTCATCGGTAAATGCGCCAGGTACTCGTTCAGAGACACTGGCACCGGTAGAGAATTACTCATCGCTTGGCAACTGATAGCTCCAGGTCTCGGTCATGACTTGCAACGTCTTGGCCGGTTCCGGATGGGTGGGTGCTGCCTCGGTTTCAGGCTGCTGAATCTCTTTACCGTCCTTGTCCTTGGCTGCGTCAGCCTTGGCGACGTCGGCTTTGGCTGCATCGGCTTTGGCTGAATCGGCTTTGGCAACTTCGCCTTTACCTTTCGCAGCGTCGGCCTTGCCTGCTTCAGGCTTGGCGGCTTCTGGCTTCGGTGCGTCGGCCTTGGCGATTTCTACCTGGTCGTTGGCAGACTCCTTGGCAACTGCCGGCTTGGCAGCTTCCTTGGCGGCGGCCTTCTTCTCGTCTGCTTTATCTGCAACGAGCAGCGCAGGCTCCTTGCCGGGTTCGGCAGGGATTTCACGCAGCAGGTAGGCGCGCATCTCGGTTGGCTTGCCGGCGTCCTTGACCTTCACACGCAGGGTCAGGCGGTAGCCTTTGGTGACCGGGTTGTAACGCAGGTTGTTTTCCACCAGCTCGACGTTGTCGTCAGTGGTTACCTGGCTACGAATAGTCTTGTCTTCCGGCAGTGCGGCCAGTACCGGGCCCACGAAGTCGACCAGGAAGGCAAGGCTGCCGTCCGGTTGACGGATCAGGTTGGACTGACGCACGTCACCGATGGAACGTTGAGTCTGCTTGACCCAGCCCAGATCCGGGGAGTGAATCGAGTTTTCCTGCATGGTCCAGTGCAGACGGTAATCGAATGCCATTTCCTTGCCCGGCTCCGCCAGAGTCTCGGGTTTCCAGAAGGCTACGATGTTGTCGTTGGTCTCGTCGGCAGTCGGAATTTCGACCAGTTCGACAGTACCCTTGCCCCAATCGCCCTTCGGCTCGATCCAGGCGCTTGGACGCTTGTCATAGCGGTCATCGAGGTCTTCGTACTGACTGAAATCGCGACCACGCTGCAACAGACCGAATCCACGCGGGTTCTCGACCGAGAAGCTGCTGATGGACAGGTGTTTAGGGTTATTCAGCGGACGCCACAGCCACTCGCCGTTGGCTGCCTGAATCGACAGACCGCTCGAATCGTGCAGCTCGCGACGGTAGTTGGGCACACGCGAAGGCTGGTTTGCGCCGAACAGGAACATGCTGGTCAGAGGAGCAACGCCCAGCTTGTTGACCTTGTCACGCAGGAACATGCGCGATTTCACGTCAACCAGGGTGTTGGTGCCGGGACGCAGGGTCAACTGATAGGCACCGGTGGCACGCGGCGAATCGAGCAGCGCGAAGATCACCAGATGGTTGTCATCCGGGCCCGGTTTTTCGATCCAGAATTCCTTGAAGCGCGGAAACTCTTCACCGGATGGCGATGCAGTGTCGATCGCCATGCCTCGTGCGGACAAGCCATAGACCTGGCCCTTGCCGATCACGCGGAAATAGCTCGCGCCCAGCATGGTCATGATTTCGTCCTGCTTGTCATCCTTGTTGATCGGATACAGGACACGGAAACCGGCATAACCCAGTTTCTCGGTGGATTTGGGGTCGATCTTCAGATCGCCGAAGTCAAAACGATTCGGGTCGTACTTGATTTCGTCGACGCTGGTCGCGGTCACTTCGTTGATCTTGACCGGCGTGTCGAAGTGCATGCCCTGATGGTAGAACGACACCTTGAACGGCGTCTTCTCGCCCGCCCATTCGGCCTTGTCATCACGGAAGCGGATCTTCTGATAATCGGCAAACTTCATTTCGCGCAGCTCGTTCGGCAGATTGCTCTTAGGAGCCTCGAACTTCTGCCCGGCCATTTCCTTGGCCTTTGCCGCTACATCATCAAGATTGAACGCCCACAGCTGACCTGCGCTGAACAGGCATACAAGGGCCGAGCTTGCCAGAAGTGCACTACGCAACCGCTTGACAGGTGTCTTTGGAGCATCACAGGGACTAACAATCACGAGCAACCCTCGCCGAAAAACAGATGAAAAAACCAACGGCCAGCTATCAATGCCGGGTTGGCGAGCATTGTTCCGACTCCGAATGGGCTTAATGATTCCCCAATCCGGTGTCAGAACCGCTTTTGTCATACCAAATGGACCAACAGTGTCGATCCCCGTAACGCGCGATTATCCAGCAGCGCGCGCTACAGCGCATCAGGTATGACAGAAATTTATTTCCCACACGACCGGTAAACTCAGGGGAGAAACGATGGTATCGTAGCCTATGTATCGAACAAAAATGTCACAGGGCCATCATTTATTAGATGCACCTGCATGTCCGCACCAAATTGGCCCGCGGCCACGGCGGTATGCGCGATTCTGGCCTGGCTCAATAGATAGTCGAACAGCTCGGCGCCCAGTGCCGGGGCGGCGGCTTTCGAGAAGCCCGCACGCAGCCCGCTTTTGGTATCCGCCGCCAGTGTGAACTGGGAAACCAGCAACAACCCGCCACCCACATCCCGTAAAGACAGATTCATCTTGCCCTCGGCATCGCTGAACACTCGATAGTTGAGCAGCTTGTGCAGCTTGTGCAGCAACTTATCGGCACTGGCGCGGGTGTCTTGAGGCTCTATGCCTACCAGCACCAATATGCCCTGATCAATAGATCCAACGACCTCGGTGCCCACTTCGACGCGTGCATTTTGCACGCGCTGCAACAAACCTTTCATAGATGCCTTTTCAGATTCGGAACGGTTACCAGGTCACTGTCATGCTTCTTCAGGCGGCAGATCGAGCAGGTTGCGTGCAACTTGCGCGGCGGCACGCACCAGCGCGTCGGCGATACCGGATTCGGAAGCCGAATGCCCAGCCTCGCGAATAACCTGCAGTTCGCTGCCGGGCCAGTTCTGATGCAGCTCCCAGGCATTGTCCAGCGGGCAGATGACGTCGTAACGACCATGGACGATTATCGCCGGCAGATGGGCAATTTTCGGCATGTCGCGGATCAACTGGTTTTCTTCGAGGAAGGCCTTGTTCATGAAGTAGTGGCATTCAATGCGCGCAATGGAAAGCGCACGGTGCGGATCGGCAAAGCGGTCGACCACCTGTGGATTGGGGCGCAAGGTTGCGCAACGCCCTTCCCAGGTCGACCAGGCTTTGGCGGCGTGCATCTGGGCGATCTGGTCCGGCCCCGTGAGCCGCTTGTAGAAGGCAGCCAGCAGGTTGTCGCGCTCATCCACCGGGATCGGTGCAACATAATCCTGCCAATAGTCAGGGAACAGACGGCTGGCACCTGCCTGATAGAACCAGTCGATTTCCTGCTGACGAGCCAGAAATATGCCCCGCAGGATCAACGCGTGCACGCGATCGGGATGGGTCTGGGCATAAGCCAGCGCCAGCGTCGAACCCCACGAGCCACCGAACAGGACCCATTTGTCGATCCCGAGGTGCTCGCGAATCAGCTCCAGGTCTTCTACCAGCTTCCAGGTGGTGTTGTTCTCGAGGCTGGCGTGCGGTGTGGAGCGACCGCAGCCACGCTGATCGAACGTTACGATGCGATACAGGTTGGGGTCGAAGTAGCAGCGGCTATGCGCATCGCATCCGGAGCCGGGGCCACCGTGAATGAACACCACTGGCAAGCCTTCTGGCGAACCACTTTCATCGACGTAAAGCACATGCGGTTGTTCCACGGCCAGATCGTGCCGGGCGTAGGGTTTGATCTGCGGGTACAAAGTCTGCATAAGTGCTCCATAAGTCCAGTTCAGAGGCTTCTATTGTTCTGCCGTGGGGCATCATAAACCCGAAACGAAGAATCAGCATGCTGCACGTCATTGATCGGGATGGAACGATCGATGCAAGCGTTTTGCCAATTTGAACAGTCCGCGAACCAGAGCCGTCGCGCTGGGTCGAAGCGAGAGCTGTGCCTGCAATTATTTCTGCTATTTTCAGGAAATAACTGACGACACGCCTACAGTCTAAGAATCCCGTTTTCCATTCGTCAGACTACTTGAGGTTGTACCGATGTCTCAGGAACCACTTGTTCGTGACGCTGATGTGGCTGCTTTTCGCGCCGCTGTGCTCGCCAAACTCACCTATTCGGTGGGCAAGGACCCCGACCATGCGTTTGAGCATGACTGGTTTGAAGCTGTTGCCCTTGCTGCCCGTGACCACATGGTCGAACACTGGATGGACCACACGCGGCAGATTTACCGCAAGGTCCAGAAGCGCGTGTACTACCTGTCTCTGGAATTTCTGATTGGCCGGTTGCTTTACGACAGCCTGAGCAACCTGGGACTGCTGGAAGTCGCACGCGAAGCATTGACCGAGTTGGGCGTGGACATCGAGCGTATCCGCTTGCTTGAACCCGATGCGGCACTGGGCAACGGCGGCCTGGGACGTCTGGCGGCGTGCTTCATGGAGAGCATGTCGACGCTTGGCATTGCCGGCCATGGTTACGGCATCCGTTACGAGCATGGGCTGTTTCGCCAGGGGATCGTCGATGGCTGGCAGCAGGAGCAGACTGAAAACTGGCTGGACTTCGGCAACCCGTGGGAATTCGAGCGCCCTGAAGTGGTGTACTCCATCGGCTTCAGCGGCAGCGTCGACACGGTCGTGACCGAAGCGGGCGATTCCCGTCAGGTATGGCGTCCGGGCGAAACCGTTCGCGCCATTGCCTATGACACCCCGGTGGTCGGCTGGCGCGGCAAGAGCGTCAACACCCTGCGCTTGTGGCGTGCCCGTGCGGTAGAAGACCTGCATCTGGAGCGTTTCAACGCGGGCGACCACTTCGGAGCCGTTGCCGAGGTAGTGCGCGCAGAAAGTATTTCCCGCGTGCTCTACCCGAACGATGCAACCGAAGCAGGTCAGGAACTGCGCCTGCGTCAGGAATACTTTTTCGTTTCCGCGTCGCTGCAGGACTTGCTGCGCCGCCACCTGAACCAGCACGCCACGCTGACCGATCTGCCGGAACATGCGGCGATCCAGATGAACGACACGCACCCCTCGATCGCGGTGGCCGAGCTGATGCGTCAGTTGATCGACAACCACAATATCCCGTGGGATACGGCCTGGAAAATCACGGTCGGCACCCTCGGCTATACCAACCACACATTATTGCCGGAAGCGCTGGAAACCTGGTCGGTCGGCCTGATGGAGCGGATGCTGCCGCGCCACATGCAGATCATTTACCTGATCAACGCACAACACATCGACACACTGCGCGACAAGGGTGTTCACGATGTCGACGTGCTGCGCGCGGTATCGCTGATCGAAGAAGACAATGGCCGTCGGGTGCGCATGGGCAACCTGGCCTTCCTTGGCTCGCACAGCGTCAACGGCGTTTCTGCGCTGCACACCCAGCTGATGCGCAAGACCGTGTTCGCCGAGCTGCACAAGATCTATCCGGACCGGATCAACAACAAGACCAACGGCATCACCTTCCGCCGCTGGCTGTTCCAGGCCAACCCGAAGCTGACCGAAATGCTGGTCGAAGCGCTGGGCGAGGACGTTCTGGACAACGCCGAAACCCGTCTCAAAGAGCTTGAGCCATTTGCCGAGAAGTCGTCGTTCCGCAAGCAGATGGCTGATCAACGTTTGCACAGCAAGCGTGCGCTGGCGGCGATCATTCACGAACGCCTGGGTATTGCCGTTAATCCTGCAGCGATGTTCGACGTTCAGGTCAAGCGTATCCATGAATACAAACGCCAGTTGCTGAACCTCTTCCATACCGTTGCGCTGTATCAGGCCATTCGCGCCGAGCCAGGCACCGACTGGGTCCCTAGGGTGAAGATCTTTGCCGGCAAGGCTGCGGCCAGCTATCACTCGGCCAAGCTGATTATCAAGTTGACCAATGACATCGCCCGGACCGTGAACAACGATCCGACGGTGCGCGGCCTGCTGAAAGTGGTGTTCATGCCCAACTACAACGTCAGTCTGGCGGAGAGCATCATCCCTGCAGCCGACCTGTCCGAGCAGATTTCCACGGCTGGTCTGGAGGCATCAGGAACCAGCAACATGAAGTTCGGCCTCAATGGCGCGCTGACCATCGGCACGCTGGACGGTGCCAACGTGGAAATGAGCGAGCAGGTCGGGCTGGAGCACATGTTCATCTTCGGCATGTCCTCGCAACAGGTCGAAGCCCGCAAGCGCGCAGGCGAATTCGATGCGCATGGCGACGTTGCGGCGTCTGGACGACTGAACGATGTGCTGCAGGCGATTCGTGGTGGCGTGTTCTCGCCGGATGATCCAAACCGGTACGTGGGGCTGATCGATCAACTGCTGGCGTATGACCGCTTCCTGGTCTGCGCCGACTTCGACTCGTACTGGGCAGCCCAGGGCAAAGTCGAAGAGCGCTGGCACGACTCCAAGGAATGGTGGCGCTCGGCAGTCCTCAACACTGCCCGCATGGGCTGGTTCTCCTCGGACCGGACCATTCGCGAGTACGCCGGCGATATCTGGAAGGCGCTGGACTGACGTCAGCCTGAACATACTCACAGCTCTCGTTACCACGCTTCGGCGTGGTAACGCAGTTCTGTAACGCGGAGCGTCACCCAAGGCATTCCCACGCTGGAGCGTGAGGAACGATAGGCATCCAGTGACCCCCATGACTATCTTCAGCACGCCTGAGTCTCGTGAGCGATGAAGCAGGCGTCCAGTGCCCCATCGTGCCCTGCATAAAACATTACAAGCGATGTCCGCCCGCCCCTATATACTGCGCCTGATAAACCTTCACACACCGAAAAGGATGTCGTCGCGTGCTTTGGATTTGTCTGGTGGGCGGTGCAGCGCTGGGCTACTCGCTGAGTTATGACGAGTGGACAGGCGCGCTGATTGGCGCAGTCATGGGCTGGGCGGTCTGGGCCGGTATTCACATGCGCCTGCTTGGCAGGCAATCCGCTGATCAACGGCAGCAACTGCTCGCAACCCGCCAGTCCCTCGATGCCCTTGAACAGCGTCTGAGTGCGCTCGAACGCCAGTCCACCCCCGGCGTACCGCCTGCACAGGACCCAGCACCACTTCCAGCGGATGCCATCATCATAGAAGCGCCCACGGACGGCCCCGAGCTGATCTGGGACCTGCCCGACGAAGAGCCTCAGACAGCAACGCATGTCGAGTCCGCCCCGGAGAGCCGCTACCCGCCGAAAACGGCACGCCCCCCTCTGCTGGACAGCGCCGTTACCCATGCAAAAAACTGGCTGCTGGGTGGCAATACGGTACTGCGAGTGGGCGTAGTGGTGCTGTTTCTGGGTCTGGCCTTTCTGTTGCGCTATGCCACCGAAGGCATGATTGTGCCGATTGAGGCGCGTTATGCCGGGGTCGCCGCCAGTGCGCTGGCACTGCTCGCCCTGGGGTGGCGGCTGCGGTTGCGCAATGCCCCTTACGCGCTAGTGTTGCAAGGCGCAGGTGTCGGCGTGTTGTACCTGACCGTCTTTGCCGCGATGAAATTGCACCCGCTCCTCGATCCGGCACTGGGCTTTGCGCTGTTGGTAGCGATCACCAGCTTTTCCGCCATTCTGGCGCTGACGCAGAACTCCCTGGCTCTGGCCTGCGCCGGTGCGCTGGGCGGCTTCGCGGCACCGCTGCTTGCATCGACCGGACAAGGCAGCCATGTCTCACTGTTCAGCTACTTTGCCCTGCTCAACGCGGGCATCATCGCCATCGCCTGGTTCAGGGCCTGGCGCATTCTCAACCTGATCGGCTTTTTCGGCACGTTCGGTATCGGCTTCGCCTGGGGTATCAAAGCCTACACACCGGCCTTGTTCTGGAGTACCGAGCCCTTTCTGGCTCTGTTCTTCGTGATGTACCTGGCCATCGGCCTGCTGTTTGCACGTCGCAAGCTGCTGGAACTCGATACGTCACCGCCTGATGGCAATCGCGAGACGCTGCTGCGCTGGTCTGCCCGCCAAGGCGATTACGTGGACGGCACGCTGTTATTCGGCACCCCCCTTGCAGGTTTTGGCCTGCAATACGCGCTCGTCGAACACCTGGAGCTGGGGGCAGCATTCAGTGCGCTTGCGCTGGGCCTGATCTACATGGGCCTGGCACGCTGGCTGGCAAAGCGCGCATCCGACAGAACCTTGCTGCTCATGGAGACCTGCCTGGCGCTGGGTGTAGCATTCGCCACCCTGGCGATTCCGCTGGGCCTTGGCTCGCAATGGACGACCTGCGCCTGGGCCGTGGAAGGCGCTGCGGTTCTCTGTCTGGGCTTGCGTCAACAGCGCAGACTGGCACAGGCTTTCGGTCTGCTGCTGCAAGTGTGCGCCAGCGCGATGCTGATCAGTGACTCGGGCAGTTCCAGCTCGGCTGACGATTACTGGACACCGATGATTCTGGCCGTCGCGGCACTGTTCAGCGCCTGGAGTATGTTTCGCTTCAACACGTTGACTGTCATCGATCAGAAAATCGCCAGAACGGTGCTGACGGTATGGGGCGCGATCTGGTGGACGGTTTCACTGATCAGCGTCGTACAACTTTATGCTGACCTCGATGTGCAGACCTCTCTGTTGTTGATAGCAGCATCGCTCAGCGCGGCACTCTGGGCGATGCTGGCATTGCGTTTGCGCTGGCCAGACCTCGCCGCACTGTGCAGCACGCTCACGCCAGTCAGCGCCATTTTGTTACTGGGCTCGCTGAGCGAGCTTTATCACCCTGCCGATCACTGGGGCTGGCTGGCCTGGCTGGTTGTATTCGCCGTTCATCTGCTGACCTTGCGCTATCTGGCGGACGGGCTGCCCATTGTCGCGCAACGTATTGCTCACACCGCAGGCTGCCTGCTGCTGATCGCGGTGCTGGCACTGGAACTGCGTTTCGGCCTGCTGCAATTGTCCGAGTCTTACAACGCCTGGCGCTGGCTGGGCTGGGCGATTCTACCCAGCCTGTTCCTGCTGGCGATGAGCTCAGGACGTCAATGGCCCTGGCCGGTGAGAGCCTGCCCCGAAGCTTATCATACCGGGGCCGCTGCGCCGCTGGCGGCCTTGATGCTGACGTGGTTCTGGCTGGTGAATACGTTCAGCGACGGTGCGGCAGATCCGTTGCCTTACCTCCCGCTGATCAATCCGCTGGAAATCGGCCTGTTGCTGGCTCTGACCGGGGTATGCCTGTGGATGCGCAATGACCTCAAGCGCCCCCGCAACGAACCCTTGCTGGTTGCAGGTGCCTCACTGTTCGCGCTCGTCACGGCAATGGTCATGCGCACGGCCCATCATTGGGCCGATGTGCCCTGGAACACCGAGGCGCTGCTTGAATCGATGCGTGTTCAGGCCGGGTTGTCGATCGTCTGGACGCTGATGGCGCTGGCCCTGATGATCGGCGGTCATGTGCGCGCCAATCGCGAGCTCTGGCTGGGCGGCGCGGCACTGATCGGGGTGGTGGTGGTCAAGCTGTTCTTCGTTGAGCTGAGCAATCGCGGTGGCATGGAGCGCATCGTCTCGTTCATCGGTGTTGGTATTCTGTTACTGGTGGTGGGATATTTCGCACCATTACCGCCAAAACACGCTGCCAGAGCGGTCGATGAAGAACCCGGCCCAGGCCAGACTGCGGCACCGGATACGCTATGAGGAAAACGTTCTTGAGTCATCCTGCCATGAAGATCGCCGTGCTTGGCCTGGCCTTGTGCACGGCGATAACCGCCGTCGCACAGGACAAACCGGCGGACTTTGCCAGCCAGACCCCGTTGAGCCTCAGCGGTGACGGGCCGTGGTATCGCATCGAGTTGCCGCTTGCCGTCCAGCTGAATGCCCGTCAGACCGATCTGGGCGATGTCCGCGTATTCAACGCCGAGGGTCAGCCGCAAGCCTATTCGATTACCCCGCGACAACCCGCGCGCGAGCAGGAGCCTGCGCCGATCCCGGTCAAATGGTTCGCCCTGTACAGCACGCAGGAAGCAGGCGATAGCGCGCCCGTCATCCGTATCGAGCGTTCGAGCAACGGCAGCGTGATCGAAGTCCAGCCGCAAAGCGACATCGAAGCCGGCGAAGAGGTGCTGCGCGGCTGGCTGCTGGATACCAGCGCAATCAAGGCACCGCTGGAGCAACTGGTCATCGACTGGAGCACCGAGCGTGAAGGTTTTCAGAACTTCAGCATCGAAGCCAGTGATGACCTGCAGCACTGGCGCAACTGGGGCGAGGGGCAAGTCGCACGATTGTCGTTTGCCGACGAGGTGGTCGAGCAGCGTGAAGTCGGCCTGCCCGGCCAGAGTGCCCGCTACCTGCGGCTGTTATGGCGCGCCCCGCACAGCGCGCCGCTGCTGATCTCCGCCCACCTGTTCAGCGCCAGCACGGACAGTCCGACCCCGGCGCTGACCTGGTCACCGCCGGTGAAGGGCAGTGTCGAAAGCCCCAACGAATATGTCTGGCAACTGCCGACCGGCTTGCCGGTAGCGCGCGTCAAGGTCGACATCACCCAGCCCAACAGCCTGGCACCCGCCACGCTTTACGGTCGACTCGATGCCAAACAGCCTTGGCAGCCGATCAGCAGCGGCCTGCTGTACAGGTTGTCGCAGAACAACAGCGACGTCTTGCAGGACCAGCTGCAATTGTCCGGGCGCATGGTTCAGCAGCTCAAGCTGGTGGTGGATGATCGCGGCGGCGGGCTGGGCAGCGAAGCGCCGCAGTTGAGCGTGGCCGTGCCTGCCACGGAAGTGGTGTTTCTGGCGCGCGGTGAAGGCCCGTTCACGCTGGCGATCGGCAACCCAGGCGTCAAGGCTGCCAACCTGTCGCTGGCCACGCTGATTCCTGACCTGAGTGCGGAAAAGCTCGCGACTCTCGGCACAGCGAGCCCAGCCACCGCCACCGTGGCCAACATGGCTGCGGCGCCGATTGCCGTGCCACAACCTACTGACTTCAAACGCCTGGGGCTTTGGGCCGTGTTGCTGCTTGGCGTGGTGTTTCTCGGCTGGATGGCGTTCAGCACGCTGCGCGCTGCAAAACGGTAAAACGGGCGGCCTGTCAGGTGCGGTTCGCCCGACATCTGAACTGAAACAGTCTTAAGCCAGTCTGATAGCAGTATTACGTCGCCACTCGCGTTAAACTGCGCGGGTTTTCATACCCCCTATTTTCGGAGCTATCCATGTCCCGCGTTACACTAAGTCGTTACTTGATTGAGCAGACTCGCAGCAACAACACTCCTGCCGATCTGCGCTTCCTGATCGAAGTTGTGGCGCGTGCATGCAAGGAAATCAGCCACGCCGTTTCCAAGGGCGCGCTGGGCGGCGTACTGGGCAGCATGGGCACCGAGAACGTGCAGGGCGAAGTGCAGAAAAAACTCGATGTGATCTCCAACGAGATTCTGCTCGAAGCCAACGAATGGGGTGGTCACCTGGCCGGCATGGCGTCCGAAGAAATGGACAACGCCTACCAGATCCCGGGCAAATACCCGAAAGGCGCGTACCTGCTGGTTTTCGACCCGCTGGACGGCTCGTCGAACATCGACATCAACGCTCCGGTCGGCACTATCTTCTCGGTACTGCGTTGCCCGAACGAATACCTCAGCCAGAACGAAGCACTGAACGAAAAGGCCTTCCTGCAGCCAGGCACCGAACAGGTAGCCGCCGGTTATGCCATCTACGGTCCGCAAACCATGCTGGTGCTGACCCTGGGCGACGGCGTGAAAGGCTTCACACTGGACCGTGAAATGGGCAGTTTCGTGCTCACTCACGAAGACATCAAAATTCCGGAGTCCACTCAGGAATTCGCGATCAACATGTCCAACCAGCGTCACTGGGAAGCCCCGGTACAGCGCTATGTAAACGAGCTGCTGGCCGGTGAAGACGGTCCACTGAAAAAGAACTACAACATGCGCTGGGTCGCTGCGATGGTAGCCGACGTGCACCGTATCCTGACCCGTGGCGGCCTGTTCATGTACCCGCGTGACAGCCGCGAGCCTTCCAAGCCGGGCAAACTGCGCCTGATGTACGAAGCCAACCCGATGTCTTTCCTGGTCGAACAGGCTGGCGGCGCGTCCACCGACGGTCATCAGCGCATTCTCGACATACAGCCGGAAGGTCTGCACCAGCGCGTAGCGGTGTACCTGGGCTCGAAAGAAGAAGTCGAGCGCGCTACCGCGTATCACAAAGAGTAAGACGGTTTCCTGATACGCCCTGTTGATTCAGCCTGGCTGAATCAACAGGAGCCAGCAAATGCTCGGGCCAACGAGCATTCGATGATCCCCTCGGCACAGGCCTGCGAGCCAACCGTCTGATCTACGGCACAAATCCTTGCGCCGTCCGGGAACCAGATTCCCTTTTTCTCTTCTAAGCTTGCGGTACTGCGCCAGACAGCATCAGTCTGCACTGCGACGCGACCCCCTTCCGTTCAGGAGCAACATCCATGTCCTTGCGCACTGTCGCGTTACTCTCGTTCTGCGTGTTTCTGGCTGCCTGCAGCAAGATCACCCAGGAAAACTACTCCAAACTCTCCGCGGGCATGCCCAAGGCTCAAGTCGAGTCCTTGCTGGGCAGCCCGACGGAATGTTCCGGCGCACTGGGCATGTCCAGCTGCACCTGGGGCGATCAGAACACCTTTATCAGCGTGCAGTACGCGGCAGACAAGGTTGTGTTGTTTTCGGGTCAGGGTCTGAAATAAAACATGATCAAGGTACTGGTACGTTTTGGAATTTTTGTCATGGCCAGCTTTCTGGCCATCGGTTTTGCCCACTCGGCTGACAACCTCGAGCCAAGAACTGTCGACAGCGTCGACCTCAAGCAGTACCAGGGCACCTGGTACGAAATCGCCCGCCTGCCGATGTTCTTCCAGCGCAAGTGCGCCCAGTCCGAGGCGCTGTACACGCTAAAGGATGATGGCAACGTCGCTGTGACCAACCGCTGCCGCACTATTGAAGGCAAGTGGGAAGAAGCAACAGGCACTGCCTCGCCGCAAGTGCCGGGCAAGACCGACAAGCTTTGGGTGGTGTTCGATAACTGGTTCTCACGTCTGCTGCCCGGCGTAGCCAAGGGTGACTACTGGATTCTGGACGTCAGCGAAGGCTACCGGACCGCCGTGGTCGGCAATCCGGACCGCAAATACCTGTGGCTGCTGTCGCGCACGCCGACGGTGTCTGCATCGGTCAGGGAAAACATGCTGAGCAAGGCTCGTCAGCAAGGCTACGATACTTCCCGCCTGATCTGGCGCGAGGATGATTCGAAGATCGGCAAGGGCGAGAAGTAACCGAATCGGGATTCTGGCCAAGCCCGGTAGGAGCGAACTTGTTCGCGAAGACGGTCGTTCGAACGATAAATTTCAGAACGCTTTCCGGCCCCTTCGCGAACAAGTTCGCTCCCACGGCCTTCGGCCAGAATCAGAAGCGGACTCGTGGATAACGCCAAGTGCTCGGCGTCCTGTTATTGCGTCAGCCCAGTAATTCCCTCAACACCTGCGCGAATTCGCGGCTGCTCTGTTCTTGCGCGGCGTGTCGCCCTTCACGTATGACCCACTGTCCGTTGACCGCCACATCGCGGATCTGTCGGTCGCTGCCGGCGAACAGCCAGCGGTTGAGGATGGCGTCGCCCGAAGCTGTCGCTATGTAGGGGTCGTTGCCATCCAGTACCAGCCAGTCGGCGCGCTGCCCCACTTGCAGCGTGCCGGTCTGCTGCCCCAATGCCTGCGCGCCGCCGACAAGCGCGGCGTCGTACAGCGTGCGGCCAACCATGGGCTGATCGCTGCGATACAGCCGGTTGCGACGCTGATCACGCAAACGCTGACCATATTCCAGCCAGCGCAGCTCTTCGACCACGCTGAGCGAGACGTGGCTGTCCGAACCAATCCCCCAGCGACCGCCCTGCGCAATGTAGTCCACTGCCGGAAAGATGCCGTCGCCAAGGTTCGCCTCAGTGGTCAGGCATAACCCCGCCACCGCGCCGCTTTGCGCCATCAGCGCCACTTCGTCCGCCTCTGCATGAGTCGCATGGACCAGACACCAGCGGTTATCCACAGGAGCGTTTTCATACAGCCATTGCAGCGGTCGCCGACCGCTCCAGCTCAGGCAGTCATCCACCTCCTTCTGCTGTTCTGCGATATGAATATGCACGGGACATTGCCGGTCGCTGGCCGAAAGCACCTCACTGATCTGCTGCGGCGTGACCGCACGCAACGAGTGGAAACACAGACCGAGTTGCTGGGCGGGCTGTGCTGCCAGAACCGGACGCAGTCGGGCGTGTAGATCCAGATAGCTGTCAGTGCTGTGGATAAACCGGCGCTGCCCTTCATTGGGTGCCTGCCCGCCAAATCCCGAGTGGCTGTACAGCACCGGTAGCAGCGTCAGGCCGATACCGACCGAACTCGCCGCCTGGCTGATCTGCAGTGCAAGCTCGGCAGGGTCAGCGTAGGGCTTGCCAGTGATGTCCTGATGCACGTAATGAAATTCGGCAACCGAGGTGTAACCGCCCTTGAGCATCTCGATATACAACTGGCGAGCGATGACACCCAGCTGCTGCGGGCTGATGCGCCCGACCAGGCGATACATGAGGTCGCGCCAGGTCCAGAAACTGTCGTCAGGATTGCCCGCCACCTCCGCCAGACCGGCCATTGCACGCTGAAACGCGTGGGAATGCAGATTCGGCATGCCAGGCAACAAAGGCCCGCTGACTTTTTCAGCGCCCTGCTGATCCGCATTGGCCTCGACGCGCGTCAAAATACCTGCCTGGCTGACCTCCAGACGCACGTTGCTGGCCCAGCCGTCGGAGAGTAACGCGCGCTCGGCAAAGAAGGCTGACATTGACTTCATACCTCATCACTGTAATTTGTATATACATATACAGACGTTTAGGCGACCGGTAAACCGTCTGCACGCTTGCCGAGCAGCAGGTTAATGGTTAGCGTGTTCGCTTTGCAGCGTCTGAACGATCGCAAAAACCTCATCCCCAACAAGGACTCATACGTGTCGACTCCGCCCGCCGCTTCTTCCCTGGCAGCCCAGATGGGCGAAAGTCCCGCACCCTTGTACGCCCGCGTCAAACACATGATCGCCCTGCAGATCCAGAACGGCACCTGGCCACCACATCATCGGGTGCCGTCGGAAAGCGAACTGGTGACGCAACTGGGCTTCAGTCGCATGACGATCAACCGGGCGCTGCGTGAACTGACGGCCGAGGGACTGCTGGTGCGCATGCAGGGCGTCGGCACCTTTGTTGCCGAACCCAAGAGCCAGTCGGCGCTGTTCGAGGTCCATAACATTGCTGACGAGATTGCCGCCCGCGGTCATCGCCATACCTGCAAGGTCATGGTCCTCACGGAAGAGGCTGCGGGCTCCGAACGTGCGCTGGCGCTGGACATGCGCGAAGGTCAGCGGGTCTTCCATTCGTTGATCGTGCATTACGAGAACGACATTCCGGTGCAGATCGAAGACCGCTTCGTCAACGCCCAGGTCGCTCCGGATTACCTCCGGCAGGACTTCACCCTGCAGACGCCTTATGCCTACCTGTCGCAGGTTGCGCCGCTCACCGAAGGCGAGCACGTGGTCGAGGCGATCCTGGCCGAGATCGATGAATGCAAACTGTTGCAGATCGATGCCGGAGAGCCCTGCCTGTTGATCCGTCGCCGTACCTGGTCCGGCCGCCAGCCCGTCACCGCTGCGCGCCTGATCCACCCCGGTTCCCGCCATCGCCTGGAAGGACGCTTTACCAAATGAGCCAGACCCATATCCTGCGTGCCGTCGACTACCCGCGCATGCCGTGGAAAAACGGCGGCGGCAGCACTGAAGAAATCGCTCGCGATGCTGGCCAGGACCTGGACGGTTTCGGCTGGCGCCTGTCGATTGCCGACATCGAAGCCTCGGGAGGCTTCTCGTTGTTTGCCGGTTATCAGCGCATCATTACCGTCTTGCAAGGCGCGGGCATGACGCTGGAGGTAGACGGCGTCGGCAGTCGCCCGTTGCTGCCATCGGACCCGTTTGCGTTCAGCGGTGACAGCACTGTCGGTTGCACGCTGCTGGACGGGCCGATTCGTGACTTCAATCTGATCTATGCTCCACACCGTTACACGGCACGCCTGCACTGGATAGACGTACGTCATCCACAGCGGCTGTTCAGTTCAGCCGGCACGTTCGTGCTGTTCAGCATGGCCGAGCAGGTAGCGATCAGCGTAGACGGCCAGCCGTGGGAAATCCTTGGCAAACATGACTGCGCTCGGGTAGATAACACCGGCGGTTTGCTGGAAGTCGAATTGCAATCACCTCGTGCCAGTCGTTGCTGCCTGATCGAGCTTACTGCTACGGGCCTGTAACGCACCTCTGACGCTTTCAAACAAAAACAGCTTTTTGCTCAAGGACGACCATGACTCAGTTTTCCAACCGGGAAACGCCCAGAAGCGTTGCCATCCTCACCCGCTTCCTTGCTTCTGAATCTGCGGGCGGCATCGTGCTGATGGCAGCTGCACTGGCGGCGTTGATCGTTGCCAACTCGCCCCTTTCAGCCGATTACTTTTCGGTCCTGCACAGCGTCTGGCTGGGTCTTTCGGTCGAGCTGTGGATCAACGACGGGCTGATGGCGATCTTCTTCCTGATGGTCGGGCTGGAGATAAAACGCGAAGTTCTGGCTGGCGGGCTCGCGACCTGGGAACAGCGCGCCCTGCCCGGTTTTGCAGCAGCGGGCGGCATGCTGATACCCGCACTGATCTACATCGCAATCAATTGGAGCAACCCGCAAACCCTGAGCGGCTGGGCAATTCCGGCGGCCACTGACATCGCCTTCGCCCTCGGGGTACTTTCGCTGCTGGGCGATCGGGTACCGACCTCGCTGAAGGTCTTTCTGGCCGCGCTGGCAATCCTCGACGATCTGGGTGCCGTGACCATCATCGCCTTCTTCTACAGTTCCGGCCTGAACCTGCCGATGCTGGGCGCAGCGTTCCTCACGCTGGCGGTATTGATCATAATGAACCGATTGAACGTGCGCCGCCTGCCGGCTTATCTGCTGCTCGGCGCGCTGCTGTGGTACTTCGTCCTGCAATCGGGCGTGCACGCCACGCTGGCCGGTGTCGCGCTGGCATTGTGCATCCCGATGGGCAAACCCGAGGAAGAAGCCCGTTCGCCACTGCTGTTGCTCGAAGAAAAGATGCATTACTGGGTAGCCTTCGCGGTGGTACCGATCTTCGGCTTCGCCAACGCAGGTGTATCGCTTTCCGGCATCACCCTGGCAAACCTGATTGATCCGGTGCCGCTGGGTGTCGCATTGGGGCTGTTCGTGGGCAAGCAGATCGGCGTGTTTCTCGCTGCAGTGCTGGCTATCCGTGCCGGTCTGGCCGTATTGCCGGAGGGCAGCAACCGGGTACAACTGTACGGCGTCGCGATACTGTGTGGCATCGGCTTCACCATGAGTCTGTTCATCGGCAACCTGGCGTTTCCTGGTTCGCAGCACCTGATCGACGAGGTGAAAGTCGGCGTGCTGATCGGCTCGGGCCTTGCGGCAATCGTCGGTGTTTTGCTGCTGCGCAGCCGTTTCAGCCGGCACTGAAAAAATATTTTCGAATCACTGCATCCAGACGGACTTCTCGCGGGTAGTACATTCAGCAGCCACTTCGAGTTGCTGAGCGCGGTTAAACCCTCTGGAGATTTCTGCATGAACGCAAAACGCTTGCTCTGCCTTGCTGGTAGCACCCTGGCTTTCACCTGCCTGTCATCCATTGCCACGGCTCAGACTGACCTGCCCGAAAGCGTCCGGGTACCGGCCGGCAACAAAATCAGCCTGCAGACCACCGGGGTTGGTGAGATCACCTACGAGTGCCGCGCCAAGGCCAACATGCCCAATGAGCTGGAATGGGCGTTCGTCGGTCCCAAGGCTGTACTCAATGACAAAAGCGGCAAACAGGTTGGCACCTACTACGGTCCACCGGCTACCTGGGAAGCCAAAGACGGCTCCAAACTGACCGGCACTCAGGTTGCCGTGGCTCCGTCGAGTGCTGGCAACCTGCCGTACCAACTGGTCAAAGCCAACCCGGCTGAAGGCAAGGGCGCAATGACGGGCGTCACTTACATCCAGCGCGTGGCTTTGAAAGGCGGCGTGGCCCCGGCCAAAGCGTGCGGGGAAAACAACAAGGGCGCGAAGGAAGTGGTCAAGTACCAGGCGGATTACCTGTTCTGGACCGCAAGCTGATCACCGTCATTAACCGGGTGACCGCGCAATCGGTGAGCTATGCTGCTGCGCGGGAGCCTCGTGATGTCAACGAGGCAGCAGTCTTCCTTTGATGGCGGATCATCTTGTCCTCGCACGAATCCCTTTTTGATTACGAAGCTACGTTGCAGGCCTGCGCTCGCGGTGAGACGCAGGCCTTGCAGCGCCTTTATCAACAGGAAAGCGCCCGGCTGCTTGGCGTCGCGCAGCGGTTGGTGCGTGACCGGGCGCTGGCTGAAGACATCGTGCATGACGCGTTCCTGAAAATCTGGACCCATGCCGCCAGCTTCGATGCCTCGCGTGGTTCGGCACGCGGCTGGGTGTTCAGCGTGACCCGTCACCTGGCGCTCAATACGTTGCGTAACAAGGCTCGCGAAGTGCGCACCGAGGATGACGGCAACGAAGATCATCATGAACAGGCGACCCTGGAAGGCTGGCAGGAAATCGGCGATGCCTTCGATTGGCGAGTCAATCCGGGGCGGATCACTGCATGCCTGGAGCAACTTGAGCCGGTGCGCCGCAACTGTGTTTTTCACGCTTACGTAGACGGTTATACGCATCAGGAAATCGCGCAGAAAGTCGGCGCGCCATTAGGTACGGTCAAAGCCTGGATCAAGCGCAGCCTGACGGCTTTGCGGGAGTGCATGGGATGACCCGACCTTCAAACGACAATCTTCATGAGCTGGCAAGCGAGTATGTGCTCGGCACGCTGTCGGCGCAGGGCAGGCTCGACGTACAGCGCCGCCTGCCCCGCGAACCTGACTTGCAGGCAGCCATCGACGCCTGGGAGCAACGCCTGCTGCCCCTGACCGAACTGGCCGAACCGGTCACGCCTTCACCCGCCCTGTGGGGCCGCATCGAACGCAGCCTGCCGAAGCGGGCCGCGCCCGCCAGGGCAGTGAAAACACAACGGCTGCGCTGGTGGGACAACCTGTCGATATGGCGAGGGCTGGCGGGGGCCGGGCTGGCTGCATCGTTGGTGCTGGGCATGGCATTGCTGACCCGCGCACCGGCGCAGCCATCCTATCTTGTGGTCCTCGTCGGGCCACAGGACAAGGCGCCCGGGTGGGTCGTGCAAGCCAGCAATTCGCAAGAAATCCAGCTTATTCCGCTAGGCGTGTTCGAGGTTCCGGCCGACAAGGCGCTGGAGTTCTGGACCAAGGGTGACGACTGGCAAGGTCCGGTTTCGCTGGGGCTGGTCAAACCGGGACAAAGCCTGCATGTTCCGCTCGACAAACTGCCGCCGCTACAGCCCAACCAGTTGTTCGAACTGACGCTGGAGAAATCCACCGGTTCGCCAATCGGCAAACCCACCGGGCCGATTCAGTTCATCGGCCGGGCGGTGAAAGTGATTTGAGGCGAAAGCCGCCTACGTGCGGCTGCAATCGTCCTGTTGCAGCAGATTGGCCTGGGTCAGGTTGCAGCCCGCTGGTACGCTGCGGGTCAACCAGACATTGCCGCCAATGGTCGAACCCTTGCCGATAGTGATGCGGCCCAAAATGGTCGCACCCGCGTAGATCACCACGTCGTCCTCGACGATAGGATGCCGCGCGTGGCCTTTCTGCAACTGGCCGTCCTCATCTGCCGGGAAGCGTTTGGCCCCCAGGGTCACGGCCTGATAGATCCGCACCCGCTCACCGATAATCGCGGTTTCGCCGATTACCACGCCTGTGCCGTGATCGATAAAGAAGCTCGGACCGATCTGCGCCCCCGGATGAATGTCGATACCGGTCGCAGAATGAGCGATTTCCGAGCTGATGCGCGCCAGTAACGGCAACCCGGCGCGATACAGATGGTGAGCCAGACGGTGATGAATCACCGCCAGAATGCCGGGGTAGCAGAGCAGCACCTCATCAACACTGCGTGCTGCCGGGTCACCGTGATAGGCGGCCAGGACATCAGTGTCGAGCAACAGACGAATGCCTGGCAGCGCCGTGGCAAAATCCTGAATCAGCGCAAGCGCGCGCGCATCGATGCCCTTGAGGTCTTCGCCCTGCTGATGGGCCACGTAGCGCAGTTCCAGCCGGGCCTGGGCCAGCAACGCGTTGAGCGCGACATCCAGGGTGTGGCCTACATAAAAATCTTCGCTTTCTTCGCGCAGGTCCACCGGACCAAGCCGCATCGGGAACAGCGCGCCACTCAGGGCTTCGAGAATATCGCCCATCGCTGCACGTGAAGGCAGCTCACGTCCACCGTGCTCACCGCTCACTCGCCGGTTGCGCGCCCGCCAGTCTTCACGCGCACTGCGCAACTGGCTGACGATCCGCTGCAACTGCCAGTGGCTGGAGCGGCCGTCGGCGGATGCTTCTGGAATATCGCTCACGCTTGACTCTCCTTGATGTGAAGGTGGCGACCGACAGTGCTGGTCGCTGCTATGGCCACTCTACGGCAAACATTCAGACGAAAAAAACAACAATTTCTGTGGGAATACACTAAGCGGGCCGTGAGCACAGATAAGTTGCCGTGCGGGAAACGTCTGCCTATAGTCCGGTGACTCTTTACACGGCTTATCGACCACCATGATCAAAAATCAGCTTGCCCGCTTCAATCGCCTGGAATTGATCAGCGCGCCAACGGCTCTGGAAAAGCTTGAGCGCCTGTCGGTCTGGGCAGATCGCGATATCTACATCAAGCGGGATGACACCACGACACTGGCACTGGGCGGCAACAAGGTCCGCAAGCTTGAATACCTGGCCGCGGATGCGCTGGCGCAGGGTGCCGACACTCTGATCACCGCCGGTGCCATCCAGTCCAATCATGTGCGCCAGACTGCAGCGCTGGCTGCGCGTCTGGGCCTTGGCTGTGTGGCGCTGCTGGAAAACCCCATCGATACTGAAGACCCCAGTTACCTGAAAAACGGCAATCGCCTGCTGCTGGAACTGTTCGATGCCAAGGTCGAGCTGGTGGAAAACCTCGACAACGCCGATGAACAACTGCATGCGCTGGCTGCGCGCCTGCGCTCCAGCGGCAAGAAGCCTTATCTGGTGCCTATTGGTGGCTCAAGCCCGATCGGTGCGCTGGGTTACGTTCGCGCCGGGCTGGAACTGGCCGAACAGATCAAACAGACCGGCGTCGATTTCGCGGCAGTGGTGCTGGCCTCGGGCAGCGCAGGCACCCACAGTGGCCTGGCATTGGCGCTGGCTCACGAATTGCCGCAATTGCCGGTGATCGGCGTGACCGTGTCGCGCAGCGAAGAGGCTCAGTTGCCCAAAGTACAGGGGCTTGCCGAGCGCACGGCGGAGCTGCTCGATATGGCGCTGCCCGAACACTTCAAAATCGAATTGTGGGACGAGTATTTTGCCCCCAGGTATGGCGAACCGAACGCCGGTACGTTGTCTGCCATCAAGCTGGTAGCCAGCCACGAAGGACTGTTGCTCGACCCGGTCTACACCGGCAAGGCCATGTCCGGTCTGCTGGATGGCATTGGCCGTCAACGCTTCAACGACGGCCCTCTGATCTTTCTGCACACGGGCGGCGCGCCAGCGCTGTTTGCCTATCCGGATGCGTTCGACCAGTGATTTTTCAGCCAACGTGCTTTTTATGCCTTTTATGAGGATAAATAACTTTTTTTGTTATTTTTCCTCATAAGCAGATGGCTATATAGTCGCGCCCGGCAGACCACAACACTTGACCTTACACCTGACGTAACTGCCTGAAAAAAGCTGAATAATCAGCACGAAGTTGCTTGAGTCGGGTCATAAAATGGCCAGACACTTCCATACCAACAAGGGGCTCGCATGAACATTTCCGCTATTCGTCGCACGTTTCTTTTCTCCGCACTGGGCTTGATGCTCGGTGCCGGTATCGCCGGGCAAGCCATGGCTGGCGAGCAATTGCAGAAAATCAAGGATAGCGGCACTCTGAATGTGGGCCTTGAAGGCACCTACCCGCCATTCAGCTTTGTCGATGAAAACGGCAAGCTGACGGGCTTCGAAGTCGAGTTTTCCGAAGCGCTGGCCAAGGAACTGGGTGTAAAGGCCAAAATCCAGCCATCGAAATGGGACGGCATTCTGGCCGCTCTGGACTCCAGGCGTCTGGACGTGGTGATCAATCAGGTAACCATTTCCGACGAGCGCAAGAAGAAGTACGACTTCTCCGAGCCCTACACCGTGTCCGGCATCCAGGCGCTGGTTCTGAAGAAGAACGCCGACGCGATCAAGGAGCCTAAAGACCTGACCGGCAAGAAAGTTGGCGTGGGTCTGGGTACTAACTATGAACAATGGCTGAAAGCTAACGTTCCGGGCGCAATCGTCAAAACCTATGACGATGACCCGAGCAAGATCCAGGACCTGAGCGTAGGTCGTATCGACGCGATCCTCGTCGATCGTCTGGCCGCCCTGGAAATGGCCGCCAAGACGAAAAGCAAACTCGTTCCCGCAGGCGACGCGTTCTCCCGCCAGGAATCGGGCATTGCCCTGCGCAAAGGCGAGCCTGAGCTGCTGGCGGCCATCGACAAGGCCATCGACAAGCTGCGTGCCGACGGTACGCTGAAGAAATTGTCGGAAAAGTACTTCAACGCTGACGTCACACAATGATTGAAGAGAGCCTTCAGCTCGCGCTGGACTCCGCGCCCTTCCTGCTCAAGGGCGCGTATTACACTGTCTTCCTCAGCCTGGGCGGGATGTTTTTCGGGTTGTTGCTGGGCTTCGGCCTGGCACTGATGCGCCTGTCGCGCTTCAAGCCGGTGAACTGGATAGCACGCATCTATGTGTCGTTCTTTCGAGGTACGCCGTTGCTGGTCCAGCTGTTCGTGATTTATTACGGCCTGCCGGAGCTGGGCATCCAGCTCGAACCGCTGAGCGCGGCACTGATCGGTTTTTCGCTGAACATGGCCGCCTATGCCTGTGAAATTCTGCGCGCAGCCATCGGCTCCGTGGAGCGCGGGCAGTGGGAAGCTGCCGCAAGCATTGGCATGACGCGCTGGCAGACGATGCGTCGCGCCATCCTCCCGCAGGCAGCACGTACGGCCTTGCCGCCGCTGGGCAACAGCTTTATCTCACTGGTCAAGGACACCGCGCTGGCAGCCACCATCCAGGTACCGGAGCTGTTTCGCCAGGCGCAGTTGATCACCGCGCGTACATTCGAAATTTTCACCATGTACCTGGCCGCCGCACTGATCTACTGGATCCTTGCCACGGCGCTCTCGCACTTGCAAAACAAGCTGGAAGCCAGGGTCAACCGGCATGATCTGGAGACCTGACCGATGATAGTCGTTGAAAAACTCACCAAGGAATTCAAGGGCAATCAGGTGCTCAAGGGCATTGATCTGCGTATCGAAGCCGGGGAAGTCGTCGCCATCATCGGGCCCAGCGGTTCGGGCAAGACCACCCTGCTGCGCTGCCTGAATCTGCTCGAAACACCTGACAGCGGCCGGATCAAGGTGGGCGACATCGAGATCGATGGCACCCGCTCCATGAACCAGCAGCAAGGATTGATCCGCCAGTTGCGCCAACAGGTAGGGTTCGTGTTTCAGAACTTCAATCTGTTCCCGCATCGCACCGCACTGGAAAATGTCATTGAAGGTCCGGTGGTGGTCAAGAAGGTGGCACGGGAAGCCGCCGAGGCACTGGGCAGGAAGCTGCTCGCCAAGGTAGGCCTGACCGGCAAGGAAGATGCTTATCCGCGTCGCCTCTCCGGCGGGCAGCAACAGCGCGTGGCGATTGCACGGGCACTGGCGATGGAACCTCAAGTCATTCTGTTCGACGAGCCGACCTCGGCACTGGACCCCGAGCTGGTTGGTGAGGTGCTGACAACGATCCGTGCCTTGGCCGAAGAGAACCGCACGATGGTAATCGTTACCCACGAGATGAGCTTCGCACGAGAAGTCGCCAACCGGGTGATCTTCATCGACAAGGGGGTGATCGTCGAGCAGGGTGAAGCCAGGTCGCTGTTTGCCAATCCCCAGGAGGAGCGCACCCGACAGTTTCTCGAGCGCACTCGCGCCTGAACCTGCAGATCGCCTCTTGCAAAGCAGCGTCCATTCAATGGCGCTGCTTTTTTCTTACATTTCAGGAGGCATCAATCGTTCAATATCCTTGCTCGATTCCTGCGTAATTTTCCGAAAAATCATCGAAATAATAAAAACGACCTACGTCAGTTCTGATAGCTGACTCGTAGTCGGCCAGCCTGCGGCAGGCCTTCCTTGCCGAACACGCCCTCCTGAACAACCCTCTACCCGTTACTGCCTGTTGCTATTGATACTTTGTGGTAGGACGGTTGTTTATCGCAGAGTCAACAGTTCTAAATATACCGTGTAGGAAGTATCTGGTTTTCAAGTAAAACACGGACAAACGCCACTCGCATATTGACAAGCGTTCACAAAGCCCATTAGCTCACACACTTAGATCATTTAGTCAGGCAGCAAACTTTCAAGCGCGCATTTCATACTGTTTGTAATGTTTGCCACACCTTGGATATTTAAGGTACTTATCTCGCTGCCTGAATTGCTTCACTTATTACTTGACCCTGACAACTTACGACAATTCTTTACTTTAATTACTGATTATCAGGAGTACCCAAACATGCGAAAAAACCTTTGCAAGGCTGCCCCCATGGGCTTGCCAGCCCCTTCCATACCGCTGGCCAGCCGACACGGCATCGGCGTGAGAATCGCCTCTCAACTCCTTGTCCATGTGCCCCCCTACGAAGGCATGGACGAGGGTGACCTGATCGAACTGTTCTGGGACGGCTGTTACGTCGCGTCAAAAATCTTGAAGGCATCCGACCTTGGCAAACCCAGCGTCCTACGTGTACCGGAAAGCTTTCTACAGAACGGTAAGGCAAGGACTTACTACCGGGTCATGAAGATAGGTGGCGTGCCCGTGACCTCGCCTTGCCGCAAGCTGTGGGTCAAGCTCAACGTACCGGGAGGGCGACTGATCGGTGCCAATACGGAAGAAAACCAGGGGCTGGCACCGCTGTATGTCGCACCATCGGTCATACGCCGCGGGCTGTCGCGCCGACATCTGGAAGGCGGCCTGCCGATGACCATCGAGCCGTATCTGAATATGGCTGCTCACGACGAGATCACCGTGCGCTGGGGCGATCTGCGCATGGACCTGCCGCCGCTGGCTGTCGAAGATGTCGGTGAGCCTGTCGATCTGGTCATACCGCCTGCGCTGATAAGGGAAGGCGGTGAAGAGCAGCAACTTGAAGTGACTTACTGCGTGATCGACCGCGTGGGCAACAACTCCCTCTGGGCACCGCCCCGGCTAATAAGAGTTCAGCCACTGGGTGATTAAACTGATTGAATACTGCCCATGGAATAACCGGGGACGTGTCAGAAATGTTTGTACGTGGCCAGCACAGGGCTGGCGATAGTCGAAAAACCAGACGTTATCACCCCGCACCCATCATTATTGTTTTGTACCGCTGCCGAGCGTTCAAGAAAGTGCGAAATAGTTCAGACGTCAGCTGTATTCATTTCGCACTTCATTGTGCCCATCAGTCTGTCGCCTGATGGGGCGCAGGGTGAGGCACTGAGCGGACATTGGCGACAGACAATTACCGTCTATGCTTATTCCAAAAAGCACGTTTTAAAAACTTTTATACACGCTTAGGGTATATGCACCGGACCACCGGACATCGTGATGTTTTCCAGCCGCACTTGATGCGGTCTACTGCTACGAGGTTCCGATGGTCCCTTTCACAACTACCCCTGTGGATAAACCCAGGGCCGTAACGATTGACGGTGAGCGACGCGAGTCTGATCCGGCGACGTTAGCGGTTCAAAGCGTCGAGGTTTCACAAGAACCTGACGTTGCTCCCCGTCTGCTCCCGGCCAAGGTGTTGCAAAACGACGCCGAAGCCATAGCCGCCGCCCACGAACTGGCAGCGTCAGCGCAGATCAATGCCGCCAACCGCGACCGGCAACGCGCGTTGCCGTGGGCTGAAATCGAACAATTCACTCGTAGCGGGCTGGGCAGTATTTCCATACCCCGTGCGTACGGTGGTCCGCAAGTCTCGTTCGCCACGGTGGCCGAGGTGTTCAGGATCATTTCTGCTGCCGATCCCGCCCTGGGGCAAATCCCGCAAAACCAGTTTGGCATTCTGCACCTGCTGCAGGGCAGTGCCACCGAGCAACAGAAAAAGACATTGTTCCAGAGCGTGCTGGACGGCTGGCGTATCGGTAACGCCGGTCCCGAGCGCGGCACCAAAAACACACTGGAACTCAAGGCACGGATCACCAGCCATGGCGACCATCTGGCCATCAGCGGGCAGAAGTTCTACTCCACCGGCGCGCTGTTCGCACATTGGGTTGCGGTCAAGGCACTCGATGATCAGGGTCGGCAGATCATGGCCTTTGTCAAACGCGGTACGCCGGGGCTGCGCATTGTCGATGACTGGTCGGGCTTTGGCCAACGCACCACCGCCAGCGGCACCGTGCTGCTCGACAACGTTGCCGTCGACGCCGGGCAGGTGGTCGATAACTGGCGTCTGTCCCTGACGCCCAACATTCAGGGTGCGGTATCGCAGTTGATCCAGGCGGCGATAGACGCGGGCATTGCTCGCGGTGCAATCGATGATGCGATTGCGTTTGTTCGCGAGAAATCCCGTCCATGGATCGATGCCAAGGTCGAGCGTGCCAGCGACGACCTGTATGTGATCGCAGACATTGGCAAGCTGAAACTTGAGTTGCACGCCGCCGAAGCGCTACTGCGCAAGGCGGGCCAGGAACTCGACGAGATCAACGCGACGCCCATCGACGAGCACTCGGCAGCACGCGCCTCCATCGCCGTGGCGCGTGCCAAGGTATTGACCACCGAAATCTCGTTGCTGGCCAGCGAAAAGCTGTTCGAACTGGCAGGCAGCCGCGCGACGCTGGCCGAGTTCAATCTCGACCGCCACTGGCGCAACGCGCGGGTTCATACCCTGCACGACCCGGTGCGCTGGAAATACCACGCAGTCGGTACCTGGCATCTGAACGGCACTCTGCCTGCCCGTCATTCCTGGATCTGAACCAGACCACTGGAGAACACCCTTCATGAGTTTCAACCCACAAGCGCGCGACAACGCAGCGCTGATCACCAGTGACGCTCAGGCCCTGCGAACCGCCCGCGAACTGGCCTCGCACTTCAAGACCGACAGCGCGCAACGCGACCGCGAGCGCCGCCTGCCCCATGCCGAACTCGACCTGTTCAGCCAGTCCGGCCTGTGGGGCATCAGTGTCCCTAAGGCCTTCGGCGGCGCGGGTGTCTCAAACGTGACGCTGGCCAGGGTGATCCAGCTGATTTCCGAAGCCGATGGTTCTCTGGGGCAGATCCCGCAGAACCATTTCTATGCCCTTGAAGTGCTGCGCGTGAACGGCAATCCACAACAGCAGGTGCGGCTGTATGCCGAGGCACTGGCTGGCGTGCGGTTCGGCAATGCGCTGGCCGAGCTGGGAACCCGGACCGCACATGACCGCACCACTCGCCTGACCCGCGACGGTGACGGTTATCGCATCAACGGCCGCAAGTTCTACGCCACCGGGGCGCTGTATGCGCAACGTATTCCCACCTCGGTCATTGACGACGAGGGCGTGCAGCAATTGGTTTTCGCCGCGCACGACAGTGAGGGGCTGACCGTCATCGACGACTGGAGCGGTTTCGGGCAACGCACCACGGGCAGCGGCTCGGTGGTGTTCGACAATGTGTACGTCAGCGCGAACGACATCGTGCCGTTTCAAAGCGCTTTCGAGCGCCCCACTACGGTCGGCCCGCTGGCGCAGATTCTCCATGCAGCGATCGACACCGGCATCGCCCGCGCAGCCTTCGAGGACGCCCTGACGTTCGTGCAGACGCGTACCCGACCATGGATCGATTCAGGTATCGAAAAGGCCGTGGATGACCCTCTGACGCTGCACAGCTTCGGCAAACTCGGTATTCGCTTGCACGCCGCCGAGGCGCTGTTGGAAAGGGCCGGGGAGTTTCTCGACATTGCTCAGGCAGACAGCAATGCCCGGACCGTGGCCGCTGCCTCGATAGCCGTTGCCGAAGCCCGCGCCATCAGCACGGAGATTTCCCTGGCGGCCGGTAGCACGCTATTCGAGCTGGCCGGCAGCCAATCGACTCTCGCCGGGCACGGCCTGGATCGTCACTGGCGCAATGCCCGCGTTCATACCCTGCACGATCCGGTGCGCTGGAAGTTTCACGCCATCGGCAATTACTACCTCAACGACACCAATCCTCCGTTGCGGGGGACGATCTGATGGCGCGCAAGAAGATCCTTCTCAATGCGTTCAACATGAACTGCATTGGCCATATCAATCATGGCCTGTGGACACATCCGCGTGACACCTCCACACACTTCAACAGCCTGGAATACTGGACCGACCTGGCCAGGCTGCTGGAACGCGGATTGTTTGACGGGCTGTTCATTGCCGATATCGTGGGGGTGTACGACGTCTACCAGAACTCGGTCGACGTGACCCTGAAGGAAGCTATCCAGTTACCGGTCAACGACCCGCTGCTGCTGGTCTCGGCCATGACTGGCGTGACGAAACACCTGGGCTTCGGCCTGACCGCCAACCTGACCTACGACGCGCCCTATCTGTTCGCCAGGCGCATGTCGACGCTGGATCATCTGAGCCGTGGCCGGGTGGGCTGGAACATTGTCACCGGTTACCTCGACAGTGCGGCGCGGGCGATGGGGCTGAGCGAGCAGAACGAGCACGACCGCCGTTACGATCAGGCGGACGAGTACCTGGAGGTGCTGTACAAGCTCTGGGAGGGTAGCTGGGAAGACGACGCAGTCATCAACGACCGCGAGCAGCGTGTCTATGCCCAGCCGGGCAAAGTCCACAAGGTACGGCACAAAGGCGAGTTCTATCAGGTCGAGGGTTATCACCTGTGCGAACCGTCGCCGCAACGCACCCCGGTGCTGTTTCAGGCCGGCAGTTCGGAGCGTGGTCTGCAGTTTGCCGGACAGAACGCGGAATGCGTGTTCATCAGCGGCCAGAACAAAGCTGCCACCCGCGAGCAGGTCGACAAGGTGCGCGCCAGCGCAGTGAAGGCCGGACGCAACGCGGAGGACATCAAGGTGTTCATGGGCCTCAACGTGATCGTTGCCGCCAGCGAGGCGCTGGCTCGCGAGAAGTACGCCGAATACCGCCGTCATGCCAGCGCCGAAGCAGGCGTGGCGCACTTTGCAGCGTCGACCGGGATCGATTTCTCGGAATACGAACTGGACGAGCCCATTCAGTACGTGAAGAGCAACGCCATTCAGTCCGCGACCAAAAACCTGAAGAACAACGACTGGACGCGCCAGAAACTGCTCGATCAGCACGCGTTGGGCGGCCGTTATATCACCCTGGTCGGCTCGCCTGAGCAGGTCGCCGATGAGCTGGAATCGTGGATTGCAGAAACTGGCCTGGATGGATTCAACCTGACCCGCATCGTCACGCCGGAGAGTTATGAGGACTTCATCGACCTGGTGATCCCGGAGCTGCAACGCCGCGGCTCCTACAAGACCGCTTACGAAGACGGCAGCCTGCGCAAAAAACTGTTTCCGGAAGGTACGGATCGTTTACCGCAACGGCATGCGGGAGCAACACACCGAAGTATTTGATTACGACATGCGCGCCCACGCTGAAGCGCTCAGCGTTATACACAGATTTTGTGGGAGCAGACTTGTCCGCGAAGACGGTGATTCAGACGATTTACTTTCGGAGAATATACCGGCCCTTTCGCGAACAAGTTCGCTCCCACGGCCTCCGGCCAGAATCAAAAACAGGTCTGTATATAAGGATGAGCTCAGGGCGTGGGAACGAGACTTAGGGATTTCTTAAAGGACCGCACCATGAGCAAAACCCTCGCTGCACTGGCCCTCGGCCTGTTGACCCTGACCGCTTACGCTGACGACAAACCGTTGAAAGTCGGCACCACGGCAGCTTTCGCCATACCGCTCGAAGCCGCTGTCGAAGAGGCGGGCAAGCAGGGCCTGAAAGTCGAGCTGGTCGAGTTCACCGACTGGATCGCCCCCAACGTCACCCTCGCTGCGGGCGACATCGACGTGAACTACTTTCAGCACGTCCCGTTTTTGAACAATGCCAATGAAGCCGCGGGTTTCGGGCTGGTGCCCTACGCGCCGGGGATCATCAACAACGTCGGTCTGTACTCGAAAAAGTACAAGAGCTTCGATGAGCTGCCGACTGGCGCAACCGTGGCCATCGCCAACGACCCGATCAACAGTGGACGCGGCCTGCAACTGCTGGCCAAGGCCGGGCTGATCAGCCTCAAGGAGGGCGTCGGCTACAAGGCGACCGAAGAAGACATCACCGCCAACCCTAAAAAGCTCAAAATCATCCAGGTCGAGGCCGTGCAGCTGGTGCGTGCTTACGATGATGCCGATCTGGTGCAGGGCTACCCCGCTTACATCCGCCTGGCCAAGACCTTTGCGGCCGATTCGGCCATCCTGTTCGACGGTCTGGACCACCCGGAATACGTCATTCAGTTCGTGATCAGACCGGATCACAAGGACGACCCGCGGCTGGCGAAATTCGTCGACATCTACCAGCACTCGCCTGTCGTTCGCGCCTCACTCGACAAGGTCAACGGCAAGCTTTATCAGGCGGGATGGAAAGAATGACCGCAACCGCGCAACGCCAACTGCCACTCGACACACCGGGCGCAGGGCAACTGGCGCAACAGGCCGAGCTGCACCCGGAGCTGAACCGCGCCCATGTGCGCTTCATCAACCTGGGCAAGACCTACGACGGCCAGCAAGGTCCGGTCGAGGCGCTGGGCAATATCGACCTGGCTGTCCAGCGCGGCGAGATCTTCGGCATCATCGGTCGCAGCGGTGCCGGCAAATCATCGCTGATCCGCACCATCAACCGCCTGGAACAGCCCAGCAGCGGCCGGGTGCTGATCGATCAGGTAGACATCGGTGAGTTCGACGAAGACAAGCTGGTGGAGCTGCGCCGGCGCATCGGCATGATCTTTCAGCACTTCAACCTGATGTCGGCCAAGACCGTGTGGCAGAACGTCGAGCTGCCGCTCAAGGTGGCTGGCGTGCCCAGAGAGCAGCGTCAACGCAAGGTCGCGCAGTTGCTGGACCTGGTGGGTTTGCAGGACAAGCACAACGTATACCCCGCGCAACTGTCCGGCGGGCAGAAACAGCGTGTCGGCATCGCTCGCGCACTCGTGCACGACCCGGCGATCCTGCTGTGCGACGAGGCCACTTCGGCGCTGGACCCGGAAACCACTCAGTCGATCCTCGGCCTTCTGCGCGAGATCAATCAGCGCCTGGGCCTGACCATTGTGCTGATCACCCATGAAATGGCGGTAATCCGTGATATCTGCCACCGCGTGGTGGTGCTGGAACAAGGCCGGATAGTCGAGCAAGGGCCGGTCTGGCAAGTGTTTGGCGACCCGCAGCATGAGGTCAGCAAAACCTTGCTGGCACCGCTGCAAACCGGGTTGCCCAAGGAATGGGCAGAGCGTCTGAGCGATCAACCGCAACGGCCAGACGCGGCCCTGTTGCTGGATGTGCATTTTACCGGTGTGAGTGACCAGGGGCCGGACCTGGCCGCGCTGTTTACGGCGCTGGGCGGCAAAGTGCAATTGCTGCAAGGCGGGGTCGAGCGGATTCAGGACCGGGCTGTCGGCCATCTGGTCCTGTCGATCACCGGATCACCCTATGCATGCGCCGAGTTGCTGGCACGTGCCCGTCAATTGGCACCCCGCGCGGAGGTACTGGGTTATGTGGGTTGATCGTTTGCTGCAAGGCACCCTAGACACCTTTCTGATGGTCGGCGTGTCGTCGTTGATCGCGTTGCTGCTGGGCATCCCGCTGGCGGTGATTCTGGTCACAAGCTCCAAAGGCGGCATCTACGAAGCACCGGGGATCAACCGGGTGCTGGGTGCCTTCGTGAACCTGTTTCGCTCGATACCCTTTCTGATCCTGATGGTTGCGCTGATCCCCTTCACACGGATGATCGTCGGTACTACATACGGGGTGTGGGCAGCCGTTGTGCCCCTGACCATCGCGGCCACGCCGTTCTTTGCACGAATCGCCGAAGTCAGCCTGCGTGAGGTCGATCATGGTCTGGTCGAGGCGGCGCAAGCGATGGGCTGTCGCCGCTGGCATATCATCTGGCATGTGCTGCTCCCGGAAGCGCGTCCGGGCATCGTCGGCGGCTTTACCATCACGCTGGTGACGATGATCAACTCGTCGGCCATGGCCGGTGCCATCGGCGCAGGCGGGCTGGGCGATATCGCCTATCGCTATGGCTATCAGCGCTTCGACACGCAGGTGATGCTCACTGTGATTGTCTTGCTGGTGGCCGTAGTGGCGCTGGTACAGCTGGGCGGCGACCGATTGGCACGCAGCTTCGACAGGCGCTGAGCAGCGACAGCGCAGCGGGGGTATATTGGCGGTCTTCCTTTGCCGGACCGCCCTTTATGACGCTCGACCCTCAGACCCTTGCGCAGATTACCTCGACCACCGTCAGTCATTACAACCGTGTAGCCGACGACTTCCGCGAAGGCACCCGCGATCACGATGTCAGCCAGAATATCGATGCATTGCTGCGCCACATCGAAGGCCCGGGACCGTGGCAGATTCTCGATTTCGGCTGTGGGCCGGGGCGAGACCTGAAAACGTTCACGGCAATGGGACATGTCGCGGTCGGGCTCGACGGCTCCGAACGTTTCGCCGAAATGGCCCGCACCGAGACCGGTTGCGAAGTGTTGCAGCAGAACTTCCTTGAACTTGACCTGCCGCAAGGCCGTTTCGATGGCATCTTCGCCAATGCGGTGCTGTTCCACGTCCCCAGGCAGGAACTGCCACGTGTACTGCGTCAGCTGCATGCCACGCTCAAACCGGGCGGCGTACTGTTCAGTTCCAACCCGCGTGGTGAGAATCAGGAAGGCTGGAACGGCGAACGTTATGGTGCATATCACGACCTCGAAACATGGCGCGAACTGCTGACCGAAGCAGGGTTTACCGAACTGGAGCACTACTACCGTCCCGCCGGGCTGCCGAGGGATCAGCAGCCTTGGCTGGCGAGTGTCTGGCGGCGCTAGACTGCCTTTCATGCTCCGTGTCATACACAAGTCTGTTTTTGACTCTGGCCGAAGGCCGTGGGAGCGGACCGGGCGACGCTTCGCTTGTTCGCGAAAGGGTTGGTATAGCCGCCGAAAATGCAGCGCCTAAAACATCGTCTTCGCGAACAATGCGGATCGCCGCCCCGGTCGCCCCCACGCCCTGCGGGCAGAAGCCTGAAAGCCCCATCTTGCGGGCGTTTCAGAGCTTGCATATAACGCTGAGCGTTGGAGAGTGCGTCTCGCTCCAACGCATATCAATGCGCTGGCTGCGCGTGTTCACCCTCGTCATTGTCCGCCGCTTCCTGACGCTGTTCATCGGTGGGTTCCTTGATGCGATACCAGGCCACATACAACGCGGGCAGGAACAGCAACGTCAGCAGGGTGGCGATGATGATGCCGCCGATCATGGCGTAGGCCATCGGCCCCCAGAACACTTCCCGAGCGATAGGGATCATGCCCAGACTGGCCGCTGCCGCCGTCAACAGAATTGGCCGGCGGCGATGTTCGGTGGCTTCGACCACCGCGTCCCAGGGCAGGTAGCCACTGCGCTCGTAGGCGTCGATCTGGGTCACCAGAATGACCGAGTTGCGGATGATGATACCAATCAGCGCCAGCACCCCGAGAATAGCCACGAAACCCAGTGGCGTGCCGGTCGGGATAAGCGCCAGCACCACACCGATCAAGCCCAGTGGCGCGACACTGGCCACCAGAAACATCTTCTGCACGCTGTGCAGCTGGATCATCAGGAACGTTGCCATGAGGAACAACATCAGCGGCGCAACGCTGGCAATCGGCCCTTGCGCCTTGCTGCTTTCCTCGACCGTGCCGCCGGTCGCAACCTTGTAGCCGACCGGCAGGCCAGCGGCAAACTTGTCGATTTCCGGTTGCAACTGTTTGACCAGATCGGTCGGCTGAATCGCGTCTCGCACGGCACCTTTCACGGTAATGGTCGGCTGGCGATCGCGACGCCAGACCAGCGGCTGCTCCAGCTCATAACCGACCGTGGCAAAGGCCAGCAACGGAATGGAAGTACCGCTCGGCGTCACGATTTGCAGGTTCTGCAGGGTTTCCGGTGTACCGCGCTCGGCATCTTCGGCACGTCCGATCACGTTGATCAGATAGATATCGTCACGCACCTGGGTCACGGTAGAACCGCTGACCACGCTGTTCATCAGCTTGGCAACGTCTTCGGACGACAGACCCAACTGCCGGGCCTTGTCCTGATTGATGTCGATGCGCAGCACCTTGCCTGGCTCGTTCCAGTCGTAGATCACCTCGCCCACATGCGTGTTCTGATCGAGCAGCGTAGCCAGCTCGATGGCGTGCTGACGCACCTTGTCGATGTTCTCGCCGCTGACGCGATACTGCAACGGACGACCCACCGGAGGGCCCATCTCCAGCGCCTGCACATACGACCCGATGCCGACGAAGTCATCACGCAGGCGTTTTTGCAGGCGGGCAGTCAACGCGCCACGCTCTTCCAGGCCTTTGCTGACAATCACCAGCTGGGCGTAGAACGGGTTTTCCAGTTGCTGATCGAGAGGCAGGTAGAAACGCAACGCGCCCTGGCCGATATAGGTGCTCCAGCGCTCGATGTCCGGATCGTCCTTGAGGCTCGCTTCAAAACGATCCACCACCTTGCGCGTCTCGTTGATCGAGGCGTTCTGCGGCAGGTTCAGATCGACCAGAATTTCCGGGCGGTCCGACGACGGGAAGAACTGGTTCTGCACGAACTGCATGGAGAACAGCGACGCAGCGAACAACCCTATCGTGATGCCAATCGCCAGCCAGCGATGACGCATGGCCCAGAGCATGCTGCCGTTGAATGCCCGGCCTATGCGGCCGGGCTCTTCGGATTTCGGCTTGATGTTGGCGCTCAGAATATGCACGCCGATCACCGGTGCAAACAGCACGGCAACCAGCCACGAGACCAGCATCGCCACAGCAATCACGGCAAACAGCGTGAATGTGTATTCCCCCGCCGAGCTGTTGTTCAGGCCGATCGGCACAAAGCCGGCCACAGTCACCAGCGTACCGGTGAGCATCGGGAACGCTGTCGAGGTGTAGGCGTAAGTCGCGGCCTGCTCCTTGGATTCCCCCATTTCCAACCGTGTGACCATCATTTCCACGGTAATCATGGCGTCATCCACCAGCAGGCCGAGGGCAATGATCAGCGCGCCAAGGGAGATCCGTTGCATGGTGATGCCGCTGTATTCCATGAACACGAACACCATCGCCAGCACCAGCGGAATCGAACACGCGACCACCAGTCCTGCGCGAAACCCGAGGCTGACGAAGCTGACCAAAAGCACGATGATTACCGCCTCGAACAACGCGCTGGTGAAGCCGCCCACAGCCTTGTTCACCACCTCGGCCTGATCCGACACCTTGTGCACGCCAATGCCGACTGGCAGCTCCGCCGTTGTGGCGTCCATACGCTCATGCAGCGCCTTGCCGAACGACTGGATGTTGCCGCCCTTCTGCATCGCGATGGCCAGACCGATCGCCGGTTTGCCATCGAAGCGGAACAGCGGTTTGGGCGGATCGGTGTAGCCACGGGCTATGTCAGCAATGTCGCTCAGACGGTAAAAACGGTCATTGATGCGCAGATTGACTGCAGCCAGATCCTTTTCGGACGCGAACTGGCCGGAGGTACGCACCGAGATACGCTCCGGCCCGGCTTCGATCACCCCGGCAGGCGTCACCGCGTTCTGTGATTGCAGGCTTTGCACCACCTGGCTCTGGTCGATGCCCAATGCAGCGAGTTTGCGGGTCGAGAAGTTCAGGTACAGCACTTCATCCTGCTGACCGATCATCTCGACCTTGCCCAGACCGGGCACTTCGCGGATGTCGGCGCGAACCTTCTCGACGTAGTCACGCAACTGACGCATCGAGAAACCGTCTGCGGTAAACGCATAGATCGAGCCGTACACATCGCCGAACTCGTCGTTGAATGACGGGCCTTGCAGCCCCTGCGGGAACTGGCCACGAATGTCATCGACCTTCTTGCGCACCTGATACCAGATCTCCGGTATCGCCTTGGCGCTGGTGGTGTCACGCAGGTACACGAAGACCGTGGACTCGCCCGGTCGGGTGTAGCTCTTCACGTAGTCCAGTGAGTCCAGTTCTTCGAGCTTCTTCTCGATGCGGTCAGTGACCTGCTTCAGCGTCTCGTCCACGGTCGCGCCAGGCCAGCGAGTCTGGATAATCATGGTCTTGATGGTGAAGGACGGGTCTTCCTCGCGCCCCAGCTTCATGTAGGAAAACACGCCCATCAACAGCGCGACGAACATCAGGTACCAGACGAACGACTGATGCTTGATGGCCCACTCGGATAAATTGAAATTCCCTTTCATCGCGGGCTTTCCTCATCGACTTTGACTTTCTGACCCGGTTTGAGGCTGTTGACGCCCGCGCTTACCACTTTTTCACCCGGTTTGACGCCATCGGTCAGCACGAAGGAGTCGCTGTCACGGCTGGCAATATTGACGGCTCTGGGGTTGACCGTCTGACTCTGCGGATCGACGATCCAGATCTGGCGTTTGCCATCGACTTCCTGCAGGGCATTGATCGGCAGACGCATGCGCGGCGTGATGGTCGAGCTGAGCGTCACACTGATGGCCGTGCCCAGTCGGAACGCTGCGGGGGTTTCTGCCAGCGACAGACGCGCACGGCGAGTACGCGTGGTGCGGTCGGCCTGGGGTTCGATTTCACGGATGATCGCCGTGGTGTTGACTTCCGGGTGCAGCTGACTGGCGACGGTGAATACCACGTCGGACGGCAATTGGTCGGCCAGGGTATCGGGCAGGTCGATCACCGCTTCCTTGATGTCCGGCCGCGCCAGGGTCACGACTTCCTGCCCGGCAGTCACGACTTGCCCGGCCTCGACTTTCCATTCGGTGACCACGGCATCGTGATCACTGCGCAGCTCGCTGTAGCTCAACTGATCGCGCGCCTGTTGCGCGGCCGCCCTGGCCTGCTCCAGTGACGAATTGGCAGTCTTCAGGTCGGTCAGCGCGATGTCCAGTTGCGCCTGGGCACCGACGCCGCGGTCGAACAGCTCCTGCTGACGACGGGCATTGGCCTGGGCGTTGATCCACTGCGCCTGCACATTGGCCAGATCGCCCTGGCGGGCACGCACGGTGTTCTGCTGGTCGGTCGGATCAAGGGTCGCAAGCAAATCGCCTTTTTTTACTTCACTGCCGACGTCGACGTTGCGCCGGGCAATACGACCCGCCACACGAAAGCCCAGCACACTTTGATAGCGCGCCTGGATATTGCCTGCGAAGCGTCCGAAGTCCTGAACGGATTCAGGTCGGGCGTCAATGAAGACGACCGGTCGTACCGGCTCTGGAGGGGTTTCGTCCTTGCCACAGCCACTCAACAGAAAGCCGCTCGACAGCAGGCCGCCCAGCAACAGGAATGACAGGCGATTCATGGCTGCACCTGCGCATTCTGTTGTCCGGGTTGCTCGGCAATCTCGACCTGCATGTCCGGGTGTAGCAATTGTCCACCTGCCACCACGACTTTCTCTCCACTTTTTAGCCCGGCGCCGATGATGACTTTAGAGGTCAGGTAACGGGTGACGGTAACCTTGCGCAAGTTGACCTTGCCCTGCTCGTCGACCACCCACACGGCGGGCTTGCCCAACTGCTCGCCAAGGTCCTTGGTCAGTGCCGCCCAAGGCAGTTCGACACTGGCATTGGCCGGAGCGCTCAGCGCTACGCTGACCACCGAGCCGAGGTCCATGCCGTCGGGCAACGGGTCCAGCGCGATCTTGACCTGCAAGGTGCCGGTTTGCGCCGACACCGCCGGGGTCACTTCACGCACCTTGCCGCTGACTTCGATAGCCGGATTGTCGAGGAGCGTGACCTGCACGGGCTGATTGGTCGGCGGCTGAACGAACAGCGATTCGTACACATTGAACACGGCATCCCGATCACCGTCGCGCGCCAGATCGAAAATCGGCACCGTGGCCTGCACCACTTGCCCGACTTCGGCCTGACGCGCCGTGATCACACCCGGCGCATCAGCGGCCAGTGCGGTATAACCCAGCTGCTCACGCGCATTGGCCAACTGCGCCTGTGCCGCCTTCAACGAGCTTTCACTGCCGTGCAAGGCGGCCTGGGCAGAGTCATATTCGCTGCGGCTGGTGTAGCCTTTGGGCAGCAGTTTCTGCTGGCGGACAAACGCTGCGCGGGCCTGACTCACGCGGGCCTGCTCGGCGGCCACGGAGGCGGCGGCCGAATCGACATTGATCTGCAGGTCCTTGGGGTCGAGCCGGGCCAGAATCTGCCGTGCAGTGACCCGGTCACCCACATCGACATTACGCTGAATGATCTTGCCGTTGACCCGGAATGAAAGACGGGTCTGCACCCGCGCCTGAACATCACCGGTCAGGGCGACGCTGGCAGCAAAGTCAGCGCTTTTCACCGTTTGCACATAGACTCGCGGCAACTCCGGGGCAGCCGGTTTTTCCTCGCCACAGCCCGCCAGCGCCGCCAGGGCAACGGCGAGACCGAGTGTAATCAGTCCAGAAGGAAGAACGGGCATGCAGACTCCTTGTGCGGCTGCCGGGTGCGGGCGCGATAGGGCGAGAGAATAACGTGAGCATGCGACTTTGTGCGAGGGGGAGGGTTCATTGGGTAAAGAGCTTTTGCACTGCAATCGCTCGAAGTGGGCCAGACCTGCCGTGCTTTTTGACCAAAAAAGCAGGAATGAGTGGTCTGACGAGGACTACCATCCGGTAGTACCTCAGAGACGCCGACTGAAAAGCGCAGGGGCGCTGGTGCACATGAGTAACTGCACGCCGTGCCCCTTGCCTCCACAATTATTTATTCAGCACTATTCTTTGTAGATTTGCACACAGGATAGCTTCCCATCAATACCGTTTTTGTACTTCCCCTCAAAATAGACCAACCCGTCCGTTACTTCACCCAACGGAAGATCGGGTGCCAGAGAGTTAGGCCAGAAGTTCTCTATAACCTTGCTCAATCTGTATTTATAAAAATCGTCATCAAAACGATTACCGTCATCGCATCTATCGTCATAAAAACCGATGACGGTGGGCCTTCCGTCTATAGGGTAAACGTTACTTAACCTGTAAGCCGTAGCATTATCATTCCCACAACTGTAGTCGCTGCCCATTTGCAAAAGTTGCTCCTTCCATGGAAGGCTGCATGTCATTTTCCACCCTCCAGGAGCACTGCTGTCTCTTTTCCATAATTCCAGCGCAGCACTTTTACCGGCTGACGGTGGCACTTCAAGAGGTACTGTCGAGACGACCATGCGAGGCTGGCACCCCAGCAAGGCTGACAACACTGTCACCATCGCAACCGTCTTGATACGGGCACTGTGCGGCCTGCACAATTTGCTGATATATCCCGCCGTCTTCATTTCATTACCTCTCCATGGTGTTAACACCGGAATTCCGTTTGGAGCAACATGGCATTACCTGTTGCAGGGAACCTCAGAGTGGCACAACGGGATGGCAGCCAATACTATCAAGCGTACTAGGCATTCAAGAGCCCCTCCCGATGCTATCTCTTAAAGCCGGGTTACTTGAATAACGGCCCGGCGTGCTGCGCGCTTGGCAAGCTCTGTGCGAGCAAGATTCACGCTGCGCGCAACCAGGGTCGGCACGGAAAAAGCGACAGCAATCGCCGCCAACGGACGCGCTGCCTCTGAATCAGGATCAATACTTCTGACAATATAGGAAGAGGCCCATGTCACGCCGGCTGCAACCGCCCCTACCGCAACAGCTGCTGAAATCTTCTCGGTCGTGTTGGCTGATCTCCGGGGCGCTGTCGCAATGGCGTTCAAATCAAACGTTGCATTCGGAGTGGGCTTCACTTTCACCCCTCGGAGCACCGCTTTCACTGATGACCGAGCCAGCAATAAGCCAATGCCTGCAGTAAGAAGCCCCGCAGCGATGTAGGTCGACGTAAGCAATACGTCTATGAACTCACGCCCGTCAGGATCGCTGCGATTGACCGGATCCCCCGCACAGTACGCATACGCATTCAACCCGCCCTTGCCGAACGGGCTCAGGCTGTCGGGGCTGTTGAAGCGCATGAGCACCGGGTTATAGGCGCGATAGCCATTGCCCAACAGGTAGTGGCCGGTGCTGGAATCAAGCAGCTCGCCATTGAACCCCGGCAGCGCACCGGACTGACGGGCTGCACGAGCGATAGCACCGGCGAGCGAGGTACGGGTTGCGATGCGGTCCAGCGCATCGTAGCTGTATCGGCACAGGCTGATTTGCTGAGGCATGACGAGTAACCGGTTGCGATGGATGAGGCAAGGCGTGCCTCACTGACCCTCACAATGAAGGGTTAAGCAGGCATCAGCTACTCGTAGAATTGCTAGGTAACCTCAATGCCTCTGAACGCATTCCAGCGAGCGCTCGAGCTCGGCCTTGGCCATATTGATCAGATGCACCACCGAGAACGCCAGATCACGTTTCAGGCCATTGAGGCGGTCACCGGTTTCATAAGCGCTGGCAGAAGCACAGCTCAGTATTTCGCTGACCTGTATCAGGGAGTCTTCGAGGGATGAAGGGTTTGGGGGGGACGGAGTTGAGTTGATCATCGCTTGTTCCTTTAGCTGAAAAGGCCACCGAATGCTTGCTGCCAAACAAACAAGGGTGGCGACTTTGACGCGGGTTAGCAGACCGGTGTGGAACAAGCGCAAGCAACCGGCGCACCCGAAGGTGCCCCACGCAAAGCCGCCATAAACGGCACTTGCGCCACTTGTATCCACAAACAGGCTGCTAAACCCGATCGCTGAAAACCCAGCGACCGACGCAGCCTAGTGTGCAGATTTGGCAGGCGCAAGGCCCCGGGATTTTCTAGGAAAGGTCATACGCAGGAAAGAGAAAAGGCCGAAAGAAAGGTCCTTCAGGACAGATTTTTCGTGAGCGGAAGTAACCTGATTCTTTCAGAAGAGGACGCAGAGCGTCCAGAACGGCATTCCTACGCGGAGCGTTGGAACGATAGCTTATCTCCCGGACGCCTCTCGTTCATCACGCTCCGCGTCATACATTCAGGAGGACGCAGAGCGTCCAGAAATGCATACCCACGCAGAGCATGGGTACGATGATGTTCCCGAGATCACCTCTCGTTCCTCACGCTCCAGCGTGGGAATGCCCTTCATGACGCTCCGCGTCATCTTCAAACCGCGCCGATCAGCTACCCTCAGTGCCGTGCGCTTCTTCGAAGAAGTAGTCCTTCCAGCTCGCCGCCTTGTTTTTCAGCACGCCCAGTTCATGCAGTTTTTCGGCGTAGATGAAGGTGCGCTGCGGCGTGACGGTGAAGTCGATTTCCGGGTCGGCGACGATTTTCTCTACCAGTGGCAACGGCAGTCTGGATTGCTCGACGCGGATGTACGTCTGCGCGGCAGCGGGCTTGTCGGCCTTGATGATCTTCTCGGCTTCGGCCAGCGCGTCGTAGAACGCCTTGTAGGTCTTGGGGTTTTCGTCGTGGAATTTCTGGGTGGTATAGAGCACGTTGAACGTCGCCTGACCACCCAGTACGTCATAGGAACTGAGCACCTTGTGAACGCTGGGGTTTTCCAGCGCCTGATACTGGAACGGCGGGCTGGAGAAGTGCGAGTTGATTTCCGAGCCGCCCGCCAGCAATGCTGCAGTGGCATCCGGGTGCGCCAGGCTCACCGAGATGTTGTCGAATTTCTTGTAGTTGTCGTTACCGAATACCTTGGCGGTCTCGATCTGCAACGTACGCGACTGAAAGCCTACACCGGCGGCAGGTACGGCAATGCGGTCCTTGTCGGTGAAGTCCTTGATGGTCTTCACGTCAGGGTTGTTGGTCAGCAGGTAATTGGGCATCGAGCCCAGCGAGGCAATGGCCTTGACGTTCTGCTTGCCCTTGGTACGGTCCCAGACGGTCAGCATCGGCGGCACGCCTGCCGACACCACGTCCAGCGCACCGGCCAGCAAGGCTTCATTCATTGCGGTCGCGCCGGAGATGCTGTTCCAGTCGACCTTGATGTCCAGGCCCTGCTCCTTGCCATGCTTCTCGATCAGCTTCTGATCGCGCACCACGTCGAGGATCAGATAGCCGATACCGAATTGCTGAGCGATGCTGATCTTGCCTTCAGCCTGTGCGCCCGTGCCGAACAGTGCGCCGAACAGGCCAAGCGTGGTCGCCAACACAGTCAGTGTCGGGCGTTGAAATCGAGTTTTCATATGTGCTTACCCTGATTTTTCAATAAAAGACTGTGTAACGGCGCTTCAACGCTGCATGCCCCAGCGCTTGACGGTCAGACGCTCGATGTTGGCAAACAGCAGGTTCTCGACGAGCAGGCCGATAAGGATCACCGCCGCGAGACCGGCAAAGACCTTGTCGGTATACAGCTCGTTACGATTCTGGAAGATGTACCAGCCCAGACCGCCCTTGCCGGATGACGCACCAAACACCAGCTCGGCAGCGATCAGCGTGCGCCAGGCAAAAGCCCAGCCGATTTTCAGACCGGCGAGGATCGATGGCAGCGCAGCAGGGATCAGGATGTGCCAGACAAAGCGCAGGCCTTTGAGGCCATAATTGCGCCCGGCCATGCGCTGGGTTTCCGAGACGCCCAGAAAGCCCGCGTAGGTATTGAGCGCGAGTGCCCACAGGACCGAATGCACCAGCACGAAGATCAGGCTGTTCTGGCCCAGCCCGAACCACAGCAACGCCAGCGGCAGCAGCGCAATCGCAGGCAGCGGGTTGAACATGGCGGTCAATGTGCCAAGCAGGTCGCGCCCCAGTTGGGTGGACACTGCCAGGGTGGTCAGGGCGAAGGCCAGAACAATACCGATCAGATAGCCTTGGATCAGTACGGTCAGGGAGATCCAGACCTTGCCCGGCAGCTCGCCGGAAATCAGCCCGTCATAAAAGGCGGCAGCCGTTTGCAGAAAGCTGGGCAACAGCAGGTCGTTGTTCTGCACGCGCGCGGCCAGCTCCCAGAGCACGGCAAGGGCGACCATGATCACGCACTTGCGTACCCAGCTCAGTTGCCAGATGCGCTGGGCCAGCGGCAGGTCGCGGGCCAGATCTTCCTGAGTGAACGGCTCAAGAGTGACTTCGTATTCTTCGCGAGCAGGAGGTGCGAGGCTCATGGTTTGGGTTCTCGGTAGTCGTAAAAAGCGTATGCAGAACGTTCTAATAAACGGGCTTTTGTGGGAGCGGACTTGTCCGCGAAAAAGCCGGTACGCTATCCGAAGATGCATATTCTGAACTACCGCCTTCGCGGACAAGTCCGCTCCCACAGAAGACCCGTTCGCTCCCACGCCCTACGGGCAGAAGCGCGTATCAATAAGCGATCCGGATGTCCTGAAAATTCAGCTCTTGCTCGACCGGTCCGGCCTCGCCTTCGTCGAACAGCAGGCGATGAATGCGTTGCGCGGTTTGCTGGAAACCGACGCCGCCGAGACTTTTCAGGTCGTATTGATGGCTGTTGATTTCCGCCCGTACACGGCCAGGATGCGGCGACAGCAGCAGGATGCGGTTACCGACCACCAGCGCTTCTTCAATTGAATGTGTAACGAACAGCAGCGTGAAACGCACCTCTTCCCACAGCTCCAGCAGTTCTTCCTGCATCTTGCGGCGGGTCAGTGCATCAAGCGCGGCGAATGGCTCGTCCATCAAAAGGATTTTCGGTTGCATGGCCAGGGCCCTGGCAATCGCCACACGCGCTTTCATACCGCCAGAAAGGGTGTGCGGATAGGCATCGGCAAACGCACTAAGGCCGACTTTCTCCAGGTAATAGCGCGCCCGCTCCAGCGCTTCGGGGCGTTTCAGGGTGCGTGACGCCAGCAGCGGAAACATGACGTTCTCGATCACGGTTTTCCACGGCGGCAACTGGTCGAATTCCTGGAACACCACGATGCGGTCCGGACCGGGCTCGGTGACCTGATGGCCCGCCAGACGTATCTCGCCCTCGCTGGGCCGAATGAACCCGGCCACCGCTTTGAGCAAGGTCGACTTGCCGCAACCCGATGGGCCGAGCAAGACAAAACGGTCGGCCGGGTCGACTTCGAAACTGACTTGATGCGTCGCTCGCACCACTCGTTCCGGAGTGCGGTATTCCAGGCTGACGCCGCGGACTTGCAACAAGGCTTCAGTGCTGTGCTGAACAGCCGGTTGCGTTTGGGCACTCGTGCTGGCCGTGTGGCCTTGCGCGACAGCATTCATGAACAGCTCTCCTGAATCAAAATGGCGCAGTGCCTTGAATGGTCGTGCGATGCAGTTTGCGTCGCAGATGGGCCGGGCAGCCGGCAGCCAGATGAATCAGAGAACGGTTGTCCCAGAACACCATGTCGTTGGCTTGCCACTGGTGCCGATAGATGTGCTCGGGCTTCACGCTGTGGGCGTAGATCTCGTTGAGAATCTGACGACTCTCGTCTTCCGGCAGATCAAGAATCCGGGTGGTGAAACCTTCGCTGACAAACAGCGCCTTGCGACTGGTCTCAGGGTGAGTGCGGACAATCGGGTGGCTGACCTCGACCACTTGGGCCAGTTGCTCGGCGGTCAGGGTCGGACGCCAATTGGCGGCGTTATGACCTTCGGCGTAGCGTGCGGTGTAGCTGTGAACCGCTGAACGCCCTTCGACTGCATCGCGCAGGTGTTGCGGCAATGTGTCCCACGCCAGATGCATGTCTGCAAACAGCGTATCGCCGCCTTCACTTGGCAGCTCCTGAGCGTAAAGCATCGAGCCCAGGCTCGGCAGCTCTTTGTAAGACAGGTCCGAATGCCAGTATTTGCCGGCATCGCCCAGGCCCACAGGCTTCTCGTTCTCGACAATGTTGGAGACGATCAGGATTTCCGGGTGGTTGGCCAACAGAAACTGCTTGAGCACATGGATCTGCAGCACCCCGAAGCGACGGCTGAAATCGATCTGCTGTTGCGGCGTGATCTGCTGATCGCGGAACACCACGACGTGGTGATCCAGATGTGCCTGATGCACACGAGCGAAGTCGGCATCGTTCAACGGCCTGGACAGATCCAGCCCAACGATTTCAGCGCCCACCTTTTCGGTGAATGGACGCACATCGAACGATTGCGAAGCAGGTTGAGCGCACGATGAAGCGAGGGAGGCTGCTGGCATGAGAACTCCGACTCCAGAACAGTGTGACTGAAAGACGAAACTCTATAGATATAAGAAAGAGAATTTAAATACCGTTAAGGAATATCTATAGTTCTGAATGCGCCCTGTGGCTTTTTTGAGCGCTATGACTCACATAAATGTGTCACGACAGATACATCGCACTGTAAGACCGCCTTGCTAGGGTCGGCGCCTTATTCGAACTGAGTACAGGCGCTCGCCATGCGATGTAACAAACCGGTTACCCACGTAATGATGTCGTCGTTGATCCTTTCACTGCTTGCGGTATCGGTACAGGCAGCGAGCCGTGCAAATGACAACCGGATCAATGGGGTCGATCTGCTTTCCGGGTTCGATACCTTGTGGACGACCGGAGCGACCTGGGATACCGGCACGCCGACTGCCCTTGGCCAGAGCCTGCTCAAGCGCAACCTGCAGATTGTGGTCGACCGCGCCAATTCGCGCACACTGGCGCAGGAAACCGCCGCCTACTTCGATGACCGCCGCGACCAGAGCTACAGCGCCATCAGCGGCCTGGGCTCGTTGAGCGATGCCTACAAAGCAGGTTCGGGTGCCTTCACAACCATCACGCAATTCGACGACAGCAACAAAACCGTCAAATACGACGACAAGGGCAACGGTGCGGGCAGCTCGTCTTCGGCACTGGGCAAGGTCGTCGATCTGGTCGGTGCCGTGCGCAATGATGCCTCCACGACACCGGCCAAGTCCCACTACCTGTATCCACGACCATGGCGGCAGAGCCTGGACGGACAGAATCTGGCATTCGTGGTCGCCCCGTCCCTGCGTCCGGCCGAAAGCACCACGCCGGCCAGTGACTCGGGGTTCCCGAGCGGCCATACCAACGCCGCCTACCTGTCAGCCTACGCATTGGCCTATGCGATTCCCGAACGGTTCAGCGAGTTGATGCTGCGCGCTTCGGAAATCGGCGACAACCGTATCGAAGCGGGCATGCACTCGCCCTTCGACGTGATCGGCGGGCGCATTACGGCGACCTACTTCGCCATCGACAACCTGTCCAATACGACCAACGCCCAACTGCGCGCCGACGCTCGCGCACAGGCGCTGGCCTATTTCACGACGCAGTGTGGCGGTGACGTCAACAACTGTATGGCGGCCATCGACCCGGCGACCGACCGCACCTCTCAACACGCACAGGACAAGGCGCTGTACACCTCGCGCATGACGTACGGTTTCGATCCGGTTGGCCCGACCAACCTGGCTGCGGTGGTGCCGACCAACGCCGAAGTGTTGCTCGAAACACGCTTCCCGTACCTGAACGCCAGCCAGCGTCGCGAGATTCTGGCGACCACAGAAATATCTTCAGGCTATGCGGTGATCGATCAGTCAGGTGGCTACGGTCGCTTGAACCTGTATGCCGCAGGCGACGGCTACGGTGCATTCAACTCCAACGTCACCGTCAACATGAACGCCAGTCTGGGTGGCTACAACGCTATCGACGCCTGGCGCAACGACATCAGCGGCAGCGGCGCACTGATCAAGAACGGCACCGGCAACCTGATACTGACCGGCAATAACACTTACTCGGGCGGCACGCTGATCAACGGTGGCACCCTGACCGGTCACGCCCAGGCCTTCGGCAGTGGCACGATCACCGACAACGCAACGCTGGTGCTTGATCAGTCAACCAACGACACCCTCGCCAATACACTGACGGGCAGCGGCGCGTTGATCAAGCGCGGTGCCGGTTCGCTTAACCTGACCGGCAACAGCACCCTGTCCGGTGCGACCACCGTGCAGGCCGGTCGACTGGCGGTGAACGGTAACCTGGGCAACTCCATCGTCAGCGTGCAGCAAGGCGCGACGCTGGGTGGCAACGGCAGCGTCGGCGGCATCAATGTCGCTCAGGGCGGCGTGGTTGCACCGAGTAATTCGGTCGGGCAACTGAACGTCAACGGTGACGTCAATCTGGCTCAGGGCTCGGTCTATCAGGTGGAATCGGACGCTAACGGCAATGCCGACCGCATTGTCGCCAGCGGTCGCGCGACCCTCAATAACAGCACGTTGTCACTGGTTGAAGGCGGTAACTGGCTGGCCGCGAGCCGTTACTCGATCCTCTCGGCAGCGGGTGGCGTCAGCGGCAGGTTCGTCGCTGCGCAAACCAGTTTCGCGTTCCTCACGCCGACACTGGACTACACCGCGACCGATGTCGGGCTGACACTGGATCGCAACGCACAAACCTTCGCCAGTCTGGCGACCACGCGCAATGCCAGGGCGGTCGCACAGGGCCTGGACAGCGCGGGCGTAGGCAATGCGCTGTGGCGTCAGGTGGTGCAGGATGATGCGTCGACGGCGCAGGCTACGTTCGGCGCGCTGTCCAACGAGCTGCATGCGTCGACACAATCTGCGCTGATCGAAGACAGCCGTCTGGTGCGCAACGCCATGAATGATCGCCTGCAGCAAGCGCAATCTGCGCAGTCATTCGGCAGCACCACACAGACTCTGGCCGGCGATGCTTCACGTGGCGTGGTCTGGACCCAGGCCATCGGTGCGACCGGTCAAACCGACAGCAGCCGTGACGCCTCGGGCCTCGAAACCCGCAGCAGCGGCCTGTTGTTCGGCGCCGACGTACCGCTCGACGAGACCTGGCGCATGGGCGCGCTGGCCGGTTTCAGCAACAGCAGCTTCGACCTGCGTCATGCCTCCGGCTCCACCGACAGCGACAACTACCACCTGGGTGTCTATGGCGGCGCGAAATGGGGCCAGCTGGGCCTGCGCCTTGGTGCCGTGCGCACCTGGCACGAACTGACTGCCAAACGCACACTGGACTTGCCAGGCTCGTCCGAGCACTTCAAGGAAGACTACAAAGCGGCAACCAATCAAGTCTTCGGCGAACTGGGTTATTCCATCGAGATGGGCAACGCGCTGCTTGAACCCTTCGCCAACCTGGCGCACGTACGCCTCGACACCGACGCCTTCGACGAGAACAGCAACGCCATCCGCCTGGAGAACAAATCCCAGGACAACCACATCACTTTCAGTACCCTGGGCCTGCGTGCCGCGACCCGTTTGAGCGCTGGCAGCGTCGTGATCAAACCCAACGCCACACTGGGCTGGCGTCGCGCCTACGGTGACGTCACTCCGGAAAGCCGCTCAACCTTCAGCGGCGGCAGCACCTTCGAACTGTCCGGCGCCCCCATTGCCCGCAGCGCAGCCGTGCTCGGCGCTGGCGTAGATCTGGGGTTGAGCGACACCTTGAGCGTGAGCCTGAGCTATGACGGTCAGGTGAGCAACGATGCATCGGATCAGTCGCTGAATGCGCGGGTGACGCTGGCGTTCTAAGGCTGAAAGTCTTCAACTGTGCAGCTCTCAAAAAATCGACAAATCGCGAACAAGCGAGGCGTCGCCCGGTCCGTGCACATAACGCGCTTCTGCCCGGAAAGCGTGGGAGCGGACTTGTCCGCGAAGGGCTGCGAAGCGGCCCCAGAACCGGCCACCTTGGTTGTATCTGGTGTATTGAGGCGGCCGGTTTTGCTGCCGGTTCCCGGCAGTTCGCGGACAAGTCCGCTCCTACTAATTCAGAGAGCTGCATGCGGAACATTGCGACTCAACGCGTAGGACCCGTCAGAAACACCCAAAGAACGGCGCTTCAGCCGAAGCATGGGCTACCAGCCTGGAGCCAGCTTCCAGCGCCAACTCAACAATGAGCCGGTTTCAACACTACAGCTCAACCTAAGACGCGTCGGCAATATCAGAAGCGCGTTCAACCGCGGCGAATTGGAAGCGGCCCGTCGGCTAGGGCGGCGTTTCGCAGATATCGACATCTCCAGCATCATCAACGACCTGATAGACGTGGTTAGCCAAATGGCCATGATCGTCGCGGGCAGTGCGCTCGCCGGTGGCGCAATAGGTGCGGGAGTCGGCAGCTTTTTCTTTGGTGCAGGCGCCGTCCCCATGGGCATGGCGGGTGCCGCAATCGGTCTGGAACTCAGCACCTGGATCCTTGGCATTCTCGGCCTGGCATCCATTGCCGAATTCTTCGTCGACGGCCTTCCTCGTATTGTCGAAACTACACGCGTGGCATCGCCATCGCCTGGGAAGGCACCCGTGGCGAGCCTGGCCTCAACCCTTTCGGCGGCGATGATCCCCAGGTTGTAGACCGCGCCGCCTATCACATCGCCCAAGGCCACGAAGAAGTGGTGGTGCTGCTACTGGGCGCCATCGTCGCCTACCTGACGCGCGGCCGAGGCAATGCAAGCGTGCTTGCCAATGAAATGCAAGCCAGTAAAAAAGGTGCGAAGCTGGGCCAATGGATGCTCCAGCACGAAGACGCCCTGACAAGACACCCCGACCTGCAAAACGCCGGCCCTCGTAAAAGTGCACTGGACAAACAGGAACCGCCACCGCCACCGCCCAATCGACGTGCGGACGAGCCCGATCCGAAAAGACCGTCAGGCATGCCTGAGCACAAGGTGCCATGCTTTAACGTGAGCGATAAGCACCTCGACCGAATTCCTGAGTTTGATCGTCAACTGGCGGGCCAGGAGAAGGGGTTGAAAAATTTGACGGTTGAAGAGTATTTAAAGGGGCGGGAGGCGTTTAAGAACGGGGAAGCGCTGAGGGATCCCGTAGTGGCAGCGAATGCTCGTAAATTACTTGGCGGCAGGATGGAAGACCAGCTTTTAGACAAGCTCATAAGTGAAAATATTTCTCCTGAACAGGCTTTAATTATGGCAAAAAAAATAACAGAACAGAAAATGGCAACGTTAGCGGCCCTGCATAACCCCGACCTAGTTGCTGGTGGTCGAGACGTTATTACCGACTTAGGCGATCGGCGCATTAACGCTAGCATTGGTCCACAATGGCAAAGCCGTATCGGGAGCTTAGATAAGGCGGCTAGCCAAGTACCCGCTGCTATTCAAAATATTACAAAAATCAATGCCAAACTTGAAAGATGTAAATAGGAAGATAACTATGGACGAGTATTATGACCTTTTTCTCAAAAAATTTGCCCCCCCAACCAAGCGTCAAGAAGTTCCAAAATCAAGTATTGCCAGATATAAAGGCAAACTCCCCGACCAGTTAATTCACTACTGGGAGGAATACGGCTGGTCGGGTTTTGGCAATGGAATTTTGTGGGTTGTCAATCCTCAAGACTATCAAGCCATTTTGGATCAGTGGATTTCAAGTACAGAACTCCCTCAACATGACAATTATTATGTCATCGCCCGCAGTGCGTTTGGAGAGCTTTATGTTTGGGGAGAGGAAAGTTGCTATAGCCTTTCGATCACTAGCTATATGTCAAGATACTCAATCCGAAATTCCGCATTTACGGGAAGCAAATCCGACCTTGGAGTTAAAGTTTTTTTCTTATCAATGAAGCCCGAGATCATCAACGTTGCGGATTTGTTTGAGCCAGCCTTAGAGGCACTGGGAGAGCTTGATAGTGATGAGATGTATGGATTCGTACCTGCTATAGCCCTTGGTGGCTCTATAAAGTTGAAAAACTTACAGAAAGTAAAAACTCTCGAACATCTGGAATTTCTGTCCCAGCTCTCACCGCTCCAGGACTGGGGTTTTCCTGACGTTTAGCCCTCATGCCCCTTCGCCGGATCGGGCCGAAGGAACGGGCTGAGTTCATGGGTGACGTCAGCGCTCTGATCGGCTTAAATCGAAGCTCACACGTTAAAGGCTTTGGAGAAGTGATGATGCACTCATTGGTGTGGTCGTCAGCTGCCCTGCTGTTCGCACTGCTGACCGGCTGCAGTGGTACGCCTCAAGCCACCTCAGAAGCAGTGCCCGGAGACGGCGGCGTGCCGGGCTTTTACACTTGGACAGGCGACCTGCCGTCCAGGCCCGGGGAGCTGCTGCGTTCTGAGCCGCTCACGCCACAGCAAGGTCTGAAAAACGCCGCGCTGAACATTCGTATTCTGTATACCTCGACTGACGGCCGCAGCAATGGGCTCATTGCGGTGTCGGGTGCATTGTTCATTCCTGAGGGCACGCCGCCAAAGGGCGGATGGCCGCTGATGGCGTGGGCGCATGGCACGGTTGGTAGCGCGGATGTCTGCGCGCCTTCATTTGCCCGGCGCAGTGATCGCGATACGCGCTACCTGAATGAATGGCTCGGGCGGGGCTATGCGATTGTGGCGACCGACTATGAGGGATTGGGGACGCCGGGGCTGCATCCATTCGGGCTGAGCAGCCCGTTGGCTTATGGTGTGCTCGACAGTATTCGCGCGGTTCAGAGGGCGGATTTCAATTTGTCCTTGCGGGTTGTCGTGTTTGGTCAGTCGCAGGGCGGTCGTGCGGCGTTTGCGACGGCTGTCTACAAGAAGACTTACGCACCGGAGTTGAATATTGTCGGCGTGGTTGCGACCGGGACGCCGTATCCGATGGCTCAATCGCGCGAGAAACATCCGGCACCGGACCCCTTCCGCGATCAGGTCTCACCATCGCTGGCCTATAACCTGTTGCGACTGAGCACCGCAGCGCTGATCGATCCGTCGTTTGTGCCTACCGATTATCTGAGCGATCGGTCGAAGCCCGCGTTCGCAACCAGTCAGCGTGAATGCCTGCAAACCATTGAGCGCAAGGTCGTCGCGGATGGACTGACCTTCAACAACAGTTTCAAACGCTCACCCGATCCAGCGCTTGATCAGGTCAATCGCCACTCGGACTACCCGACGCTAAAGACGGACATTCCGGTTTTTATAGGCACGGGCGGCAAGGATGTCATTTCACCTGTTCGCAGCCAGATCGCGCTGGTCAAGGATGCGTGCAAGGCAGGCGACCGCGTTGAGTGGCATTACTACCCGCAACTGGATCACTCGGGAGCGGTGAATGGCTCTCTGCCGGACTCGACACGTTTTGTCGAGAAAGCGTTTTCGGGAGAGTTTATGGCGGGGAATTGTGGGGCGACTGAGTCGATGCCTCAGCGCTGATCTTCAGCCAGGCACCTGGCGTTCCTCACGCTGCAGCGTGGGAATGCCCTGGGTGACGCTCAGCGTCACAAATCTGCGTCGCGCCGCACATTCAAGATCGGACACGGAGCGTCCAGAACGACATGCGACGCGGAGCGTCGCACGATCGTTGGGGGAACGAGAGTCAGTGGGTCAGAACGCAGGCAGTACCGCGCCGTCGTACTTCTTGTTGATGAAGTCTTTCACTTCCTGACTGGTCAGCGCCTTCGAGAGTTTCTCGATGGCATCGGTGTGGGCGTTGTCTTCGCGGGTAACGAGGAAGTTCACGTACGGCGAATCCGCACCTTCGATGATCAGCGCATCCTTCTTCGGATTGAGCTTGGCTTCCAGCGCGTAGTTGGTGTTGATCAGGGCAAGGTCAACCTGGCTCAAGGCGCGTGGCAGTACAGCCGATTCCAGTTCGCGGAACTTGAATTTCTTCGGGTTGGTCGCGATGTCTTTCGGCGTGGACAGCGCGTTGGTCGGATCTTTCAGAGTGATCAGGCCACCTTTTTGCAACAGCAGCAGTGCACGGCCTGCGTTGCTGCCTTCGTTTGGAATGGCGATGGTTGCGCCTTCAGGCAGGTCAGCCAGCTTCTTGTATTTGCTGGAGTAGCCGCCGAACGGTTCGACGTGTACGCCAACACCGGTCACCAGGCTGGTGCCTTTGCCCTTGTTGAAGCCATCCAGATAAGGCTTGGTCTGAAAATAGTTGGCGTCCAGGCGCTTTTCGCTCAACTGGACGTTCGGCTGAACGTAGTCAGTGAACACCTTGATTTCCAGGTCTACACCTTCCTTGGCCAACGTTGGCTGGATCAGCTTCAGGATTTCCGCATGCGGCACCGGCGTTGCGCCTACGACCAGCTTTTCACCTGCGTGTGCCAGGCCAATCGAGAACACAGCCGCCAGAGCGGTCAGCAAAAACGTCTTTTTCATGCAATGTCCTTAACGAAATCCAAGAGCGTCATCCATAAATGACCGCTGATATTCAATGGTTTGCCGCAGCGATCCGAACCCTGCGACATCATGCTGACATTACCGGTGTTTTATATTCCGATAAAATACTTTTTAGTCGAGTGCTTATGCTTTTTTGCATCACGATCCATTGTGCCTGATGACAACCGGTCTGGCGCGCCTCAAACCGTGCTTTTTTCCAGCTCGGAGGTGACTGTTTCCAGCAGTTGCCGGAGCGCAGAGAGCTGCTGACGATCACCCTTTTCGAGCAGCAGATGCGCCTGACGCTCGATCAGGGTAAACGGCGCAGCAATATCCGGCAGATTGATATCCTCAGCCCGGATTTCGTCACCGTTGCTGACCAGCAATGCAAAGTGAATGACGTTCTCCAGCTCTCGGGTGTTGCCGGGCCAGCTGTGGGCCTCCAGCGTGCGTTGTGCGTCTTCGCTGATCAGTTGCACAGGCAGGCTGAGGCGCTGGCTGTAGATCCCGACAAAATATTCGGCCAGCGGCAGAATGTTGCCCGGCTGTTCGCGCAACGCCGGCAGATCAAGGCGGCCCTCGCTCAGGTAGTGATAAAGCCGTTCGTGGAATTTCCCGGCGGCAACGGCCTGCGCCAGATCAATGCTGGTGGCGGCTACCAGCCGCACATCGACCGGGCTCGGCTGGTGCGCGCCCACTCGCGTGACCTCGTGATTTTCCAGGGCAGCGAGCAGCTTGACCTGAATCGGCAGCGGCAGGTCGCCGATTTCGTCCAGGTACAAGGTGCCGCCATTGGCCGAACCGAACCAGCCTGCGCGGCTGCTGACCTTTCCACTGTGGGCTCCGGCGGCATAGCCGAACAATTCGGCGTCGGCATACGTCGGACTGATCGCACCGCAGTTCACTGAAACGAACAAACCCGAGCGATCACTGCCACGATGGATGTGCCGCGCCAGCAACTCCTTGCCGGTCCCGGATTCGCCGCGGATCAGCACCGGTAGCGAACGGGGTGCCAACTGTTCCATTTCTTCGCGCAGCCTGCGCGAGCGCGGATCGATGAACACCAGCGCCTTGGCGCGAATGCTCAGCGGGCTTTTTTCTGCATCGGGAAAGGTCAGCAGCGGCTGACCGAAATTTTCGTGAAGGCTCATGACACACTCCCGCCTGAGCCCTTGCGACGGCTCAAGCGTTTAAAAGACAGGACCCGGCGAGTCCGATAAAAAACTGCCGTTCATGCGCGGCGACGCGCGTGCTGCTCCAAACGGTTTTGCAGCCGGTACAGATAGGCGAAACCTTGCTCCCATCGCTGATGGCCGGATTTGACGTTGATATGCCCGGCCTGACTCAGAAACCCGACCTCTGCGCCCCAATGACGCGCCATTTCCATGGCACGCTGGGAGCTGACCGCCGGGTCGTTGTCAGAGCTGACAATCTGTGTCGGAAACGGCAACAGGTCAGCAGGGATCGGCGCAAAGTTACGCAATGCAGGCGGGCAATTGGGACGTTCGACGTCGGCAGGTGCTACCAGCAGCGCGCCTTGCACCTGACGCAGCGTCTCCAGCGGTGCGAGTTGAGCCCAATGTGCGACGGTCACACAACCCAGGCTGTGAGCGATCAGGATCACCGGCGTGCTGTGCGCTGCAATCGTGCGCTGCAACTCTCCCACCCAGTCCTCACGTCGTGGTTTCAGCCAGTCGGCCTGTTCCACACGTGTGCTGTTGGGCAGGCTGTTCTGCCAGTGGGTCTGCCAATGATCATCAGGAGACCCTTGCCAGCCTGGCACGATCAGATACCGGATCGACTCGTTATGCATGGATTCGCCTCCTGCATGTATGCGTTCATGAGACGAGTATAGGGATGGAAGTTATATTCGCTAAGGAATAAGAAGCTATTTATTAATTCCCAAAACGAATATCAGCCGTCAGACAAAAAAAGAAGCCGCCCCCTGCCTTCGAGGAACGGCCTCTAATAAAAAATCACTTTCAGGGCAAAGAATACCCAGGCTTCGTTACAGGATTACGACGACCTCACGTTGCGGCAACAGTACCAACGCCCTGCTCGCCGACGCCCAGCGCCACGGGTTCGTCGTTCTGCGGGACTTCGCGGGCAACGTTCCATACTATGATCGCGGCAACGATATCGAAAATCGCCAGCACCACGAACAGCGGGCTGTAGCCGATCTTGGTGACCAGCACGCCGAATACCATGGTGAACGCTGCCGCACCAAAAAAGCCGAACATTCCGCCCATGCCGGTAGCGGTGGCCACCTCGTTTTTACCGAATGAATCCGAGGTGATCGAATACAGCGCGCCCGACAGGGTCTGATGCGCGAAACCGCCGATACACAGCAACGCGATAGCGGTATAAGGACTTTCGACCAGCCCGATACAGGCCGGACCGATCATGCATGAACAGCCGAACAGCATGACCATCTTGCGTGACGTGAACAGCGAAACCTTGCAGTACTTGTGAAACAGCGGGCTCAGATAGCCGCCCAGCACGCAACCGATGTCAGCCGCCAGAAACGGCAGCCAGGCGAACATCGCGACTTCCTTGATGTTCATGTGACGCTCGGTCATCAGGTACAACGGAATCCATGCATTGAAGGTCTGCCAGGCAGGTTCGGAAAGAATACGCGCTGACGCAATCGCGTAGAAATTACGGTTCTTGAACAGCCGCTTCCAACTGCCCCTCTGGGCCGGTGCATCCTTGAGGCGCGATTCCTGACCACTGAGGATGTAGTCGCGCTCGGTGTCGCTCAAACGCTTCTGATCGCGAGGGTGTTTGTACAACAGCAGCCACAGACCGCTCCATACAATACCCAGACCGCCGACAATCAGAAACGCCAGTTCCCAGCCGCTTTGCAGAATGGCCCAGACCACCAGCGGGGGCGCAAGCAATGCGCCAAACGACGAACCGATGTTGAACCAGCCGATGGCGACCGAGCGCTCCTTGGCCGGAAACCACTCGGTCGTGGCCTTGACACCTGCGGGCAGGCCCGCCGCTTCGGTCAGCCCGAGCATGCCACGGAAGATTGCCAGACTCTGCCAGCCCGTTGCGAACGCTGCGGCAGCGCAGGCGGCAGACCAGGCAACGGCAAAAATCGCAAACCCCATCTTGGTGCCGATGGCATCAATGACGTAGCCCGCCACCGGTTGCATGATGGCGTAGCACAACTGCCAGGCGACGACGATGTGCGCGTACTGCTCGGTAGAAATGCTTAGCTCGCTCATCAGCGTCGGCGCTGCCACGGACAACGTGTTGCGTGCAAGGTAATTGACGACCAGGCCGGCTGTTACCAGCCCCACCATCCACCACCGAATGCCTTTTATCTTCATCTCTTCACCCTGGTTATTTTTAGATTGGCGATGAGCGTCCCGCGGCCACGACCGTGAGGCGGCTGATTTTATGTAACTTCAGATTACGGTCTTCTCTAAAACGATGTTCGATACATTTCGTCGACAATCGCGTGAAAAAAGCGATTTACGAGATGATCGAGGCTGTGCTGATGCCTGAAAAACCAGACTGGTCATGGAATCGTTACTCTTTGAATTATTTTTATGGTTGTAATTTTTTAAAAGACTTATGTTGTCGTACAACATGGCGCATTTATAGTCATTTGCCGTGCCGGTGTCAAATGGCAGAAATGCCGATCCCCGCTTGCCAAGCGCTAGCGGAGGTTTACTCGGAGGACGGTCTTTTTTTGTTATACGACGACTATGCAGTCGGTGCGTGACCATGTCCGTTTTGGTCTGTTCAGGGGTGCCTGATGGGGACCGCGCATGGGGATCGCAGTCCGTCAGCAAGAAACGCGCCTAAACACTTGCACAACTGTCACAATTGCTTTCATTCTTGCTAGCGGCGTCAGGCAAGGGATTTGCCATTTGAACTGCTGTCGGCACTGGCCCGGCGCTGAATTACCCACATGTCAGGGAGAGGCGTCCGCATGCCTGAGCCAAGCAGTCTCGCCAGCTGGACCCCTGCGCTTCGCAAGCAGCTCGATGCACTGGGCGTAAACAGCGACGCGCTGTGCCAGAGCGCGGGCCTGGACCTGAGCATGCTGGGTGATCCCGGTGCGCAGTTTCCGCCGGACGTCACTGCCGCACTTTGGCAACAAGCAGTGCAGGCCAGCCTCGAACCGGCTCTGGGCTTGCGTGTATCGCGTTTTGTCAGCCCGACGGCGTTCCACGCGCTGGGCTACACACTGGTGGCCAGCGGCTCACTGCGTGAAGTTTTCGAGCGCATCGTACGTTACCGCTCAATGGCTGAGGACTCTCTGGAACTTGATTTCAGAACGGTTGGCGAGCGCTATGAATTCCGCTTCGGCACGCCGAAATCGTGTCAGTTGCCGGCCCATGAGTTGCTCGATGCATTTGCCGCCATCTACGTGCGCACCTGTCGCAACCGCTTAGGCAGGGGCTACGCGCCGCTGGCTGTGCATCTACAGCGTCCCGCGCCCGACAATCCGCAACCCTGGCAGGACCTGTTCCGCGCACCGCTGGTGTTCGCGGCACCGGAGAACTTGCTGGAGTTTGCTGGCGATCAGTTCGACAGCCACCTTGATGACGGCCCGGTACAAGTGAACGGGCAGGAACCCAGTGGCGATCCGCTGCCTTCGCTGATCTGGGAGCAGCGCGTGCGCTCTGCCATCGAGACTCTTCTGCCGGACGGTGAACCGACCGCCAGAAACATCGCCGAAGCCCTGCACCTGAGCACGCGCAGCCTGCAACGTCATCTGGCCGACGAGGGCTGCTGCTACGACCTGCTGCTCAATCAATGCCGCCAGAACCTGGCGTTGTTGCACATGAACGACCCGCAAAGCTCGCTGAGCGAAATCGCTTACCTGCTGGGCTTTACCGACACCAACAGCCTGAGCCGTGCCTTCAAACGCTGGACCGGACTGACCCCTGGTCAGTATCGCAGCGGCGTGGTGCGCTGAGCGCTGAGGGGGGGCGCACCCTGATGCCCATGCTCCACGCGGGCCTGCGTCCGATCACGAATGTGTGGCGTGGCAGAATTGTGACGCGAAGCGTCACGAAAGGCATTCTCACGCTGGAGTGTGAGGAACGATCAGTGTTTACAAGGACACCATCGTGTCAGTGCGCTCAAGAACACCATCGTACCCATGCTCCGCGTGGGTATGCAGTTCTGGACGCTCTGCGTCCGATCCTAGCGTGCTTCGATCCGCGCCAGTTCAGGTAGATCCCCCGACAGCCCCAACGCCTCGCGCACGAAGAGCGCCTTGGCTTCGGGCATTCGGTTGACCATTTTCAAGCCGGTATTACGCAACCAGCGCAGTGGCAGCGGGTTAGCCTGGAACAGCCGTTCGAAACCTTCCATTGCAGCCATCAGCGCCAGGTTGTGCGGCATGCGACGACGCTCGTAGCGACCCAGCACACGCATGTCAGACCAGCGTTCGCCGCGCACGGCAGCATGGGTCAGGACTTCTGCCAGCACGGCGGCGTCGAGAAAGCCCAGGTTCACGCCTTGCCCGGCCAGCGGGTGAATGGTGTGCGCCGCGTCGCCAATCAGGGCCAGGCCCCTGGCAACGTAACGCTTGGCGTGACGCTGACGCAGTGGCACGCATACGCGCGCATCGGCAGACAGCACCTGACCCAACCGCCCCTCGAATGCCTGCTCCAGCTCGCCGCAGAACAGATCGTCGTCCAGCGCCATCAGGCGCTCGGCTTCGGCAGGTGTGACCGACCAGACGATGGAGCACCAGTGCTCGCCTTCCCTCTCCAGCGGCAGAAAAGCCAGCGGGCCGTCATCGGTAAACCGCTGCCAGGCGGTTTGCTTGTGAGAGTCGGCGGTCTTCACGCTGGTAACGATGGCGTGATGCAGGTAATCCCATTCACGCGTCGGCGTTTCGGTCAGGCGGCGCACCGCCGAATTGGCACCATCGGCAGCGACCACCAGAGGCGCACGCAACTGGCGACCATCCGCAAGGGTCAGCAGCCAGTCATCGCCGGAGTGACGCATCTGCTCAAGCCGCGCATTGGCCAGTAAACCGATGTCGCTGTCATGCAGGCGGTCGAGCAACGCATCCTGCACTACACGATTCTCGATGATATGACCCAGCACATCAGCGTGCACACTGGAGGCCGAGAAGTGAATCTGCCCGGTGCCGCTGCCATCCCAGACCTGCATGTGCGCATACGGGCTGATGCGTCGCGCCGCAATGCCGTCCCATACGCCCAGCCGATCAAGAATCCGCTGGCTGGCCGCCGACAAGGCGCTGACCCGCGGCTCGAAGGTGGACTGTTGATCAAAGGGCTTGACGCTCATCGGCCCACCGTCGACCACCAGCACATCGAGACCGCTGCCCTGCAACGCCAGGGCCAGGGCGCTACCGACCATTCCAGCTCCGACAATCAGCACATCTGCGCGCGTTTCCATGGTCAAACCGTTCTCGCTTGCGGCCGAAGCCCTGTGTTTAAAGTCTGTAATTCACACATCGGATCGAGTCCCCAGACCCATGGCCTGACGGGCAAACCAGCGTTTGGCGGCTGGCAACAGGTCCAGGCCCAGCAAGCCGAGATTACGTCCGGTGGCAACTGCCGACTGAGTGCTGCCGAACAGGCGCGTAACCTTGTCGGAGAACCCCACCGTCAATTGTTGATCCTGGCGCTGGCGCTCCCGGTAGCGCTGCAGGGTAGGCAGATCACCGAGCGGGGCGTCGCTGTCGAGCAGCGTCTCGGCCAGTGCATCGGCGTCGCGCAGCGACAGATTGAAACCCTGACCGGCGATCGGATGCAGGCTGTGCGCCGCGTTACCCAGAATCACCAGATTAGAGCGTACCTGCTCCTCAGCCTCGACCAGCGCCAACGGGTAGACATGTCGCGCACCGACCTGACGCAGCGTGCCCAGACGATAGCCAAACACGCCCTGCAGTTCTTCAAGAAAACGGCGGTCATCCAGCTCGGCAAGACGCTGCGTGTCGTTGCCGGGCCGCGTCCAGACCAGCGCACAGCGGTTTTCAGGCAATGGCAATAACGCCATCGGCCCGTCATCGGTGAAACGTTCGAACGCCTGTCCGCAGTGCGCTTCGCTCGGTGTGATGTTGGCAATCAGCGCACTCTGGTCGTAGGGCCGCTGGCGCACGCCGATACCCAGCTGCTCGCGCAGGCTGGAGCGACCGCCGTCGGCGAGCACGGCCAGATCACAGTCCAGTTCGGTTTCATCACTCAGGCTCAGGCGATAACCATTGGCCAGCGGCTGCATGTGCCTGACCTCGGCGGGCACTCGCCAACTGACGACATCACGATCCAGCCCCGCCCACAGAGCCTGACCGAGCCATGCGTTTTCGACGACATAACCGAGCGCCGGAACGCCCTCTTCGATTGCAGACAGGCGGGTAGCGCCAAAACGGCCACGGTCCGAAACCTGAATTTGCAGGATCGGCTCGGCGCGTCGGGTTATCTGCTGCCAGAGGCCAAGACGCTCATAGATCCGCCGCGTGCCGAACGACAGCGCAGAGGAGCGCGCGTCGTAGCTGGGTTGCCAGGCTTCACCCGGCGCGAATGGCTCGATCAGCACGATCTTCCAGCCGCGTGCCTTGGCCCCGGCCTGCAGCGAAAGTGCGAGGCTTGCACCCACCAGTCCGCCACCGACGATAGCGATATTGAAGCGGCTCATGCGACCTGTGCCTGTGCAGCCGCCATCAGCGCCTCGATCTCGGCGACGGTCTTGGGCACGCCGCCGGAGAGGATTTCACAGCCCTGCCGGGTTACAACCACGTCGTCCTCGATGCGCACACCAATACCTCGCCATTTCTTCGCGACGTCCAGATTGTCGGGGGATATGTAAATCCCGGGTTCAACAGTCAGCGTCATGCCGACCTCCAGTACGCGCCACTCGCCACCGACCTTGTATTCGCCGACGTCGTGAACATCCATGCCCAGCCAGTGCCCGGCACGGTGCATGTAAAACATCTTGTAGGCCTCGCTCTCGATCAACTGATCGACATCGCCTCGCAGCAGGCCCAGCTCAACCAGCCCGGCGGTAATCACCTTGACCGTTGCCTCGTGCGCCTGGTTCCAGTGCTTGTCGGGACCGATGGCCTCGAAGGCTGCATGCTGTGCCTTGAGCACCAGCTCATAGATGGCTTTTTGCTCGGGTGAAAACCTGCCGTTCACCGGAAAGGTGCGGGTGATGTCGCTGGCATAACAGTCGATTTCGCAGCCTGCGTCGATCAGTACCAGGTCACCGTCCCTGAGCACGGCATCGTTCTGCTGGTAATGCAGGATGCAACCGTTGCGCCCCGAGGCCACGATGGAACCATAGGCCGGCATCTTCGAGCCGCCTTTGCGGAATTCATAATCAAGCTCGGCCTCCAGGCTGAACTCATGCAGACCCGCACGGCAGGCCTGCATGGCTCGTACGTGAGCACGCGCAGAGATGTCTGCCGCACCGCGCATGACTTTGATTTCTGCCGCCGACTTGTAGAGACGCATATCGTGCAACAGATGGTCCAGCGCGACGAACTCCTTGGGCGGCTGGGCACCGAGGTGTGCCTTGGAGCGAATCACGTTGATCCAGTCCATCAGGTGCCGATCGAACTCGGGATTGCTGCCCATCGCCGAATAGACCCGGTCACGGCCTTCGATCAAGCCCGGCAGGATTTCATCGATGTCGTTGATCGGGAATGCATCGTCTGCACCAAAATCCCGGATCGCACCTTCCTGTCCGGCGCGCAGGCCTTCCCACAACTCGCGTTCGGGATTGCGCTCACGACAGAACAATACGTACTCGCCATATTCACGCCCGGGGATCAGCACCACCACGGCTTCCGGTTCGGGAAAGCCGCTCAGGTATTGAAAGTCGCTGTCCTGCCGGTAGATGTGCTCGACATCGCGGTTACGAATGGCAACCGCAGCGGCTGGCAGGATAGCGATGCTGTCAGGCTCCATCTGAGCCATCAGGGCCTTGCGGCGGCGAGCGTACTCGGACTTCGGGATCTGAATCATGGGCAGCAGGCGTCCTGATGGAGGCCACCGGCCAGTGCTGTTGCCAGCACGGACCGGTGTCGCAGTGATGGGCAATCAGTGCAGAGAAGGCTTGGGCTGCGGCGCAGACGGTTCGTTGAATTCGGTAAACAGCAACAATGGGGCTACGCGCATGTACTCCATGACTTCCATGTAGTCGGTCTCGCCATCTTCGGATTCTTCCAGCGCGTCCTGAACCTGGGCAATTGCCGCCAGATCCTCAAGCACAGCCTTGGCCTCGGTGCCGAGCGCCTTGTCGCCAATGGCCAGACCAAAACCCGCCAGAAATCCCTGGCACCATTGGCCCAACGCACCAGCGCGCTCGGTCAGCGGCTCGTCGTCACCCGGCAGCAACAGCACGACAGTCATGTCGTCACCGGTGAGTTCGCCCTTGACCATCTCTTGCAGGCCGACAAGCGCCGCACGGATATTGTCCTGCGGCTCGGTTTCCAGCAGCACCGAAGCATCGGCGAACCAGCCTTCGTTATCGAAACCGGCACCTGCGCAACTGCGCCCCAGCAGCAAGCCATGCAGCTCGGCGGGGGATACCTGGTGACCGCCACTGTTGAGCAGAGTGGCGAACGCTTTGTACGGAGAATTCTGAATGGGCATGGGTAGCTAGTCGCCAAACGGCGCAATGTCTAGAATGAAGGCCTTGTATCCTAGACTATCCGCGCGACAAGATCACCCGGACGGCGGTTCGAGCTTGAGCACAAGCATCGCTCCCCCTGCCATTCATCAGAAAGTATTCAGTGGAAAACAATGGAAGACACCGACCTGCAAGCGCTGATGAAACGTGTGGAGCTGCTCCTGAAGTATGCCGAGCAACTTAAAGGCCAAAACGCACTCTTATTAGCTCAGGAAAAAACCTGGCGCGAGGAACGCGCTCAACTCATTGAAAAAAACGAAATCGCCCGGCAGAAGGTCGAGTCAATGATTTCGCGCCTTAAAGCCCTGGAGCAAGACTCATGAGCAATGGCAACAGCGTTACCGTTCAGATCCTCGACAAGGAATACTCCATCATCTGCCCTCAGGAAGAGCGCACCAACCTGGTCAGTGCCGCCCGTTACCTGGACGGCAAGATGCGTGAAATCCGTAGCAGCGGCAAAGTCATCGGCGCAGACCGCATTGCCGTAATGGCTGCCCTGAACATTACTCACGATCTGCTGCACAAAGAGCATCTGCCTGATGTACAGACCAGCAGCTCGACCCGCGAACAGGTCCGGGATCTGCTCGACAAGGTCGATCTGGTGCTTGCCACAGACACGCCCGGCACACCGGATTCAACTCGGGGCTGATTATTACGGGGCATTTCTGTATACTCGCGCTGCTCCCTGGAGTGCTTGCCAGTCGGTCATGTCCCTGAGCCGATACGCACAACCACGGGGGTTGCACGTTGGGGTTGGTGTGCATGTCCGCTCGACGGAAAGCCTTAAAACCTCCTGCAATCTCCACCTTGAACTTTCGGGTTCAAGGGCTAAACCGACAGCGGTTCGTCGGGGAGTCCATATTCAGTTCGTTGCCAGCCCAGCTGTCTGGCAACGACGATCCTGCTCTGGCTTCAACCTCCTTTCCGGATCAGCCTGCATGACCTTCCGCTCATGATCAGCGCCCAATCGCTCACTCGTCCGCAACTGCGCCGCCAGCTACGCTCCGCGCGCAGGGCGCTGAGTCGCAGCCAGCAACGTGCAGCTGCACGGGACGTTTACCGGCAACTGGCGCAGCACCCTCTTTTTCGGCGTGCCCGACATGTTTCGTTGTACCTGCCGATGGATGGCGAGATCGACCCACGATTGTTGCTGCATGAGGCACAACGGCGCGGCAAGGCCACCTATCTGCCGGTGCTCAATGCCTGGCCACGCACCCGCATGGTTTTTCAGCGCGTACGCCCCGGCGAGACATTCATCCCCAACCGTTTCCGTATCCCCGAGCCGCGCATCGTCAGGGCAAAGCAACGCCCTGTCTGGGCACTCGACCTGATCCTGATGCCCTTGGTAGGTTTCGATGACGAAGGCGGTCGCCTGGGCATGGGCGGAGGTTTCTACGACCGCAGCCTGGCGTATCTGGCGCGCAGAAAGACCTGGCGCAAACCGGTATTGCTGGGTCTGGCTCACGAGTGTCAGAAAGTGGATCGACTGGCGCAGGCCAGTTGGGATGTTCCGCTACAGGGCACGGTGTCCAACAAGGGCTGGTACATGACACAGACGCTCTGATCGTTCAGCCGGCAGGGCAATCAACGATCAGAGCAGGAACAGGGCTTAATGCCTGCCGGGGACTTTTTGCTGTTGTTGAGTGATTTCGACTGGAGCGTCATCCTTGCTGGTCCACAGGCTCTGCGCATAACCGGTTGTCACGACACCCAAGCCAAACAGAATAACCAGAATCCAGAGTAAATCAGGCTTGCGTTTCATTGACTGCCCTCCTTAGGCAAATCAATACGATGTCAGCATCGGTTCTTGTAGAGGCCGTGCAACAGCGTGGAGCTTTAAAGGGCGGCATTTTGCGGTAACGTGAACCGGTACGCAAATAGTGGCGCAAGCCGATTGTCGGTTTGTCATCAAACTGTCGGTAATACTGTGAACTTTTTGTCTCTGGAGTGAGAACAATGGCCTATTGGCTGATGAAGTCCGAGCCTGATGAATTCTCGATCAGCAACCTGCAACGACTGGGCAACGCTCGCTGGGACGGGGTCCGCAATTATCAGGCGCGTAATTTTCTGAGGTCCATGACCGAGGGCGACGAATTCTTTTTCTACCACTCCAGTTGTCCGGAGCCAGGAATCGCCGGTATTGGCAAAATTGCCAAGGCCGCTTATCCAGACCCTACTGCGCTGGACCCCGAGAGCCACTATCACGACGCCAGGGCGACTGCGGATAAAAACCCGTGGAGTGCCATTGACGTCGAATATGTGGATATCTTCAAACACGTGCTAGGGCTGGGTTATCTGAAGCAACAAAGCCAGCTGGAGCAACTGCCTTTGGTACAGAAAGGCAGCCGGCTCTCGGTCATGCCGGTCACCGCCGAACAATGGGCGGCGATCCTGGCACTGCGCTGAAGGGCGTTATTGAACGATGAAGTTATTGAACAGCAAGTCTTCGACAATCGGCTTGCCTTCTTCATCGTTCATCACGCGCTGAACCTGCTTGAGTGCTTCCTGACGAATGTTTTCCTTGGCTTCGGCGCTGCTCATGGAATCCACCGACTGCTGAGTGAACAGCGACACCAGTTGATTACGGATCAATGCGTCATTACGCTTCACGGCAGCCTCGGCATCGGCACCCGTTACACGCAAGGCAATGTCAGCCTTGTAGACGCGCAGCTTAGGGCCGCCATCCAGCGCGTAATTACCCACGAACGGAGGCGTCAGCGAAACATATGCCGCCTTGGGCGCTCCCCCTTCTTCCTTGGCTTCTTCCTGTGCCATAACGGGCAATGACAAGGCCAGCAACATCAGAATCCACGCTTTCACAGTCCACTCCTTAATCCGGTTTGCCACGTAGCTTACAGCTTATGTGTGCTTATCAGGCAGGGCCATGCTTGTTGACCCGGGAACCCGCTTAACTGACTTTATCGGCCATTACCGAAAAAGGAATAGCCCGATGAAAGCCCTGTTATGCAAAGCCTTCGGTCCTGCCAGCACACTGGCGCTCGAAGACGTCCCCGGCCCCGCGATCAAAAAGAACGAAATCCTTCTCGACGTGCACGCCGCCGGGGTCAACTTTCCCGACACGTTGATCATCGAGGGCAAGTACCAGTTCAAGCCGCCCTTCCCGTTCTCACCGGGTGGCGAGGCCGCAGGCGTGATAGCGGCCGTCGGTGAAAACGTCAGCCACCTGAAAGCCGGCGACCGTGTCATGGCACTCACCGGCTGGGGCAGTTTTGCCGAGCAGGTCGCCGTTCCCCACTACAACGTACTTCCAATTCCGCAGGGCATGGACTTCACCACTGCCGCCGCATTCAGCATGACCTACGGGACCTCGATGCACGCCCTTAAACAACGCGGCCACCTGCAACCCGGCGAAACCCTGCTGGTGCTGGGCGCATCCGGCGGCGTCGGCCTGGCCGCCGTGGAAATCGGCAAAGCCCTCGGTGCCCGCGTCATCGCCGCCGCCAGCAGCGCAGAAAAACTCGAAGTGGCCAGAAACGCAGGTGCAGACGAGCTGATCAACTACAGCGAAACCAGCCTCAAGGACGAAGTCAAACGCCTCACCAACGGCAACGGCGCCGACGTGATTTACGACCCGGTCGGCGGCGACCTCTTCGACCTGGCCATCCGCAGCATCGCCTGGAACGGTCGCCTACTGGTCGTCGGCTTCGCCAGCGGCCGCATCCCCGAACTGCCCGTCAATCTGACCCTGCTCAAGGGCGCTTCGGTGGTCGGCGTGTTCTGGGGCTCGTTTGCCCAGCGACAACCGCAGGACAATGCGGCGAACTTCAAGCAGCTGTTTGCGTGGTTTGAAGAAGGGAAATTGAAGCCACTGGTGTCGACGGTTTATCCGCTGGAAAGGGCTGGGGAGGCGATTGATTTGTTGGGGGGACGCAGGGCTGTGGGGAAGGTGGTGGTGTTGGTTGGCAAGACCTGAAGCTCACGCAAAAGCACGCGAGATTCCCTGAGATGTGGGAGATGAGCCGGGCGACGCTTCGCTTGCTCGAGAAAGCGTACTTACAGGGCAACAAGCATTTTCGTTGCCATGCCCGCTCATGCTTTTCTGAAGACTTCGCGTCCAATCCTGAATGTGAGTCATGGTGCGAATTGCGACGCGGAGCCTTACAAAAGGCATTGTTACTGGCACGTGAGAAACGGGAGATATCCGCGAGATCTTCACCGGCGCCACCGACCTCTTCGTGAGCAAGCTCACTCCCACAAGTACGCGGCGCTCACGCTGTCCGTGACTGAAGCTTTGTACGCACCGAGAAGAAATCCTCACACTGCTCGCATAGCCTTCTTTATTAGAAGGTAAGCGCGAAAATATATAAACCACTAAGGCAGCATCTTCAAATAATCACAGTGACTTTAGTGCAGGCAGTAAATTTGCGAACTTACTAAACACTATAAATCAGGAAGTCGGCACATCATCCATACATAATTATGGCTTTTCAGAAAAAAGCCTTTGTTAGCCTATCGCCATACAAAAAAAGGAAATTGTATGAGCGAAAATAACAGTAACGATGACCCTCCGGAAAAAAACATCCTGGTAGACCGGGGTATTCCAATGCGCCCGGATTCGGATTTATCAAAAAACTTTCATATCGGTGCGGAAAGCAACGGCAGCAATTCCGGTTGGAACATTGGAGTCGTGGGTAGCGGCAATGGACCCAGCACTACCGGCCTAGGCCCAGGCCGCGGTCGCCGAAGAGGTATCACTAATAAACAGCTGAGACGTCTATTAAGGCAACAAGAGGCAGAGGCGCATGCGTTGGCCCAGCGGCAAGCGGCAGAACACGCGGCTCATCTCGCAAGACTAGAAGCTGAGGCGCATGCTCGGGCAATGGCGGAAGCCGCCGAGCGAGAGCGCGTTGAAGCGCAGGTGCGCGCACAGGCCGAAAAAGATCAGGCACATCGACAGGCTCTTGAAACGCTGACAGCGTCCTATCCCTCGTTACAATCTGGATTGGCACAAAACTACTTACTGGCTTTTGCATCGCTGCCAAATGATCTTCAAAAAGAAATAGCGTCAGGTCATGATCTAAATGCTGATCCCCCACGCGACGAACAGGCTCTTGAGCTGATACTTCAGAAAAAAATCAGGGTTAACTATTTACTTGCAATCAAACAACCGTTACTGGAAGAGCGTCGCGCTCAGGCTCTGAGTCTCACCGGTCAAGAGCTTGACCATGCTACACAAAAAGACCACCTGAACTATCTGGTGTACTACAGCCAGGGTGATCCTCCACGTGTGCAGCAGGCCCATGAAGCGTGGATACAGGCGTTATCTCAGACCTACGAAGCAAAGCTTCTTGCCGAATCGGTCACGCTGCTCAACGAACAATCAGCAGCGCTTTCCATGCGCCATGCTGAACTGTCGCTGGCCAATAAACCGGCGAGTCAGGAAGCACGACAGGCCGCTGACATCGACAAGTTGTGGTCGGTTATTGCCCCCGCGTCAACCACAACCGCAGCACCAGGCATCAGAACCGTTGCGACCAACATCGCGAAGGATCAACTCATCAGGATTGCGACCAGAACACTGGGCAGCAATCTGGTTACGTTGCTGGCGATGTATCCACAACCGTTGGGCGACGCAGAACTGCCGCCCGCCGTTATCGCCACACCTCTGTCGCAGCTCAACCTGCCGCCGCATATCGATCTGCACTACCTTGCCAGCGTCAACGGCACGCTGGATGTGCCTCATCGACTGACATCCGATGAAGCTGGCACAAGCGGCGCTACACGCTGGGTAGCTACGGACGGTGTGAAAGTTGGTACCAAGGTTCGCGTAAGAACGTTCACCTATAACGCACAGAACAATTCCTACGAGTTTATCCGTGACGGGGAATCGACACCGGCACTGATATGGACGCCAATAGCACGACCGGCGGACAGCTCGACAAGCTCACCCGCAGGACCACCCGCTTTGCCGGTAGATCCAGGCAACGTGGTGACACCTTTTGTACCCGAGCTTGAAGCTTACCCGGCGATTGATCGAGATGATCCTGATGATTACATTCTCATATCGCCGATTGATTCAGGGCTGCCGAATAGCTACCTGCTGTTCAAGGACCCGAGGTCGATTCCGGGGGTTGCGAGTGGGCATGGTGAGGCGGTGACAGCTACCTGGCTGAGAGGGCCGACGGCAAGCCAACCAGCGCCGATTCCTTCCAGTATTGCGGAAAAGCTGAGAGGACGGCCATTTACAAGTTTTGACAAACTGAGGGAAGCGATCTGGCTAGAGGTATCCAAAGACCCGGCGTTGAGCCGACATCTTGGAGAATTAAGCCGTATTGAGGTATCAGATAAACGTGCACCTCTTGTCAGGGCAGCAGATAGGGTGGGTAAACGTTTGAAATATGAAATCCATCACAAGCACTGGATTAGCGAAGGCGGAGCAGTTTACGACTTGGACAATTTGGTAATCATGACGCCGAAAGACCACATTCAAGCTCACAGGAAAAACCAATGAAACTAAAATCTCAATTGAGCGACTATACCGAAGCTGAGTTTATGGAAATCCTGAACGAACTTTTTAACGGCATAAGCGCCACCAAAGAAAATGCTGAAGAATACGTTATTAGCCTTATCGACCACATTGCAGAAGTGACTGAACATCCAGAAAAATCAGATTTATTGTGCTATCCACCCGAAGGCAGAGAGGATAGTGCCGCAGGGGTTATGAAAGAAATAAAAGAGTGGCGAGCAACAAATGGCAAGCCGGGCTTCAAAGATTAAGCACCCCATACACTAATAGCTCAAACACTATAAAAAAGGAAATCATCCATGGAAGAACTACATCATCACCTGCAGCAATTACCTGGCTTTCTGCAAGCCGAGCTTGCGGCTCACGTCGGCGACTGGAGCGGAATACGTTACATCGATATAACCGATAAACACATACTCGCCATCAATCATCTGGTTGCTAGCAAACGCGCTCCCTTGCGACAGGACCACATCGACAATTCGTATTTTTTGTGGGGTACTGATCCCTGGGACAAATCGTCTCTTGAGTTAAACGCGCAGATGCGGGCTATGCCAGGCGGAGTACCCACTGATTTTTACTCTATGACGGGGAACGCCCGCTTTCATATGGAAAGCATCCGCTTTCTAAACGAACTCAAAGGCAATCTCGAATCGCTGCATGCCCGGCTAATAGAGCAGGAACGCGAGTATAACGAGCGCATGGCCCAAGAAGCCGCACACCGCCAAGCCGAAGAAGCCGCGCGCGTGAGAGCCGAGGCGGAAGAGGCAGCTCGCCGACTCGCGGAAGAACAGGCTGCGCAGCAGCGAGCCATAGAGGCCGCGTTCCAGCTTGCACAGCGTCAGGTCGAAGAAGCCGAGCACGCTTTGGCCTTACGTAACGCCGAGGAAGCTCGCGCTAGAGAGGTCGAATCCCGCCATGCGGTCGAGGTAACGTTTGGACCTGAAGCGTCGCGAGAAATCGATAATGCAATCAAGGTGCTGAGGGACACTATCGAAATCGCGATCACCGACTTCTCGAATACGATCAGCGCTCACGGCGCGTTCGGACTGAACCAGCTTAAAATGATTCAACATATAGGCGCTACTCACTAATCGCTCACCCACAATGCCGGGGCCAACGCATTAGCGCTTTGGCCCCGGCACTTCGCTGACGCGCCCAATCCTTACAGCGCCTTCCTCACATTCTCCGGCAAATAATCGACATACCTGCGCATCGGATTTTTTTGGCATTGAGCGACGATGCCCGGTGTCGCCTCTAGCAGCTCAAGAACCAGAGCCTCACGCTCGTCCAAGGTGAGAAACTGCTCTATGACCGGACTGCTCGACAAGTACAATTCTGTCCGCATTAGCGCATCCGGCTTGACATCCTTGCGCCATCTGCGCCCCTCGACCATTTCCGTATTCAACTGCCAGCACCACACCTGCTTCAGCTCGACATTGGATGCCAGCGGCGGGTTGGTATGTGGCCGCCCCGTGAAATTGAACGTGACCGTAACGGCTTCGCCCTCGGGGTGAGAGGCCGGCGGCTCCCAAGGTTCGAAGACCCACTGTTCAACAGCACTTCGGGTCAGGCTGATGAACCTCGGATCGGGTGCCCCGAGCACTTCGAGGAAGCGCACGCCTCCATCGGCCTGAATGAAAACCCTGACGCTGATACTCCTTTTTGCGGAGGAACGAAGCATTGATGTCGGATAGCCCGGCTCAAGCATATACAACGGCACCGGATACGACGGCAACGCCTGTGCTACCCCCGTCCAAAGCAACCCTGTAAGCATCATGCACCCCAGCACACGGCTCATTCCCGGCCCTCCACTTGCTCGGCCAACCCGACCATCAACGCCTTGATCGGCGTCGGCAGATAGTCGCCGTACAGACGATCGGGATTGCTTCGGCAATTGCTGACTATCATCGGTATTGCGGCACCCAGCTGCCCAAGCAAGACCTGGCGTTGGGGCTCGCTACGCAGGTGGGCAACATGGCTGCCGAACAGCGCCTGCCCGGTGTACCAGAACACGTCGACTTTGCTCAGCGGCTCTTTGGGGTAGTCCTGGCGGGCGGATTTCACTTCTTCGTTGAGGTAGCCGCAACGGATGTTGCCGAGGCCGACGTTGACTTCGGTGTTGAAGCGCCGATAGCCGTGGGAGCCGAAAATCACCGGGACGGTGATTGTGGCCAGCGGTGGCGCGCCGACGGTGCCTATCCAGGGTTTATAGCGCCATTGACGCAGTGCTTGCTCCGCTGCTGCGGCGAGCTGCGGATGGCCGCTCTCGACGGCTCTGACTTCGCGGACCTGCCCGTCGGACTTTATCCACAGCTGTGCCCGGACCTTGCCTGCATAGCGAGTCTTGACCAGATCCGGAGGAAACACTGGTGTGGGCGTGTACACCGGCACCAGAAATGACTCCGTCGCGCCAATGGGCGGGGCCAGTGCGACGGCAATCATGAAGGCGGAAATTCTCATTGTTGTATGGGCTCATCGTCTGGGTGCGCCCCGTTGGCGCGATGACGACGATGGTAAAAGGCTCCCGGCAGACCAGTAAGCACACGACTTCCGATAGACCTGTAGGAGCAATCCCAAACGTTTGAAACACATACAAACGTTCGGCAAATGTTCATAAAAGAACAGAAAAACGTCCGTATCTCCTACAAAAAATCAGCCCGGAGGCACTGCTTTTTTCTGTAATGAAAATGTAATATTCGCATTCGCAAAAAAACAATAATCAGGAGCTTCTCCATGTTCGGGTTTTTCCGCCCCGCCAGGCATCAGGCACCCCTTCCAGAAGAAAAGGTCGACAGCACTTATCGGCGTCTGCGCTGGCAAATCTTCGCAGGCATCTTTATCGGCTATGCCGGTTACTACCTGCTGCGCAAGAATTTCTCGCTGGCGATGCCGTATCTGATCGACGAAGGCTATACGCGTGGCCAACTGGGCGTTGCGATGTCGGCCATTGCGATTGCCTATGGCTTGTCGAAATTCCTGATGGGGATCGTTTCGGACCGCTCCAACCCGCGTTACTTCCTGCCGTTCGGCCTGCTGGTTTCTGCCGGGATCATGTTCATCTTCGGCTTCGCGCCCTGGGCGACGTCCAGCGTCACGATCATGTTCGTCCTGCTGTTCATCAATGGCTGGGCGCAGGGCATGGGCTGGCCGCCAAGCGGGCGCACGATGGTCCATTGGTGGTCGCAGAAAGAGCGCGGCGGCGTGGTGTCGGTTTGGAACGTGGCGCACAACGTCGGCGGCGGCCTGATCGGCCCGCTGTTCCTGCTCGGCATGGGCTGGACCAACGACTGGCATGCGGCGTTCTACGTGCCGGCGGCGGTTGCGTTGCTGGTCGCGGTGTTTGCCTTCGCGACCATGCGTGACACCCCGCAATCGGTCGGCCTGCCGCCTATCGAGCACTACAAGAACGATTACCCGGAAGGCTACGATGCCAGCCACGAAGAGGAATTCAGTGCACGAGAGATCTTCGTCAAGTACGTGCTGCGCAATAAATTCCTGTGGTACATCGCGATGGCCAACGTATTCGTTTATCTGCTGCGCTATGGCGTACTGGACTGGGCACCGACTTATCTGAAAGAAGCCAAGCACTTCACGGTCGACAAGACCTCATGGGCCTATTTTCTGTATGAGTGGGCAGGCATTCCGGGCACGCTGATGTGCGGCTGGATGTCGGACAAGATATTCAAGGGCAATCGCGGCCTGACCGGCATGGTGTTCATGTTCCTGGTGACCATCGCCACGCTGGTGTACTGGCTGAATCCTGAAGGCAACCCGACCGTCGACATGATTGCGCTGGTGTCCATCGGCTTTCTGATCTACGGCCCGGTCATGCTGATCGGCCTGCAGGCGCTGGAACTGGCTCCGAAGAAGGCAGCGGGCACGGCAGCGGGCTTTACCGGGCTGTTCGGCTATCTGGGCGGGTCGGTCGCGGCCAGCGCGGCGATGGGCTACACGGTTGACCACTTCGGCTGGGATGGCGGCTTCGTGCTGTTGATCGGCGCGTGCATTCTGGCGATGGCGTTCCTTGCACCGACGCTACGGCACAAACAGGTCGCCAGCACGTCCCGCGACAGCAAGGGCTGATCAGGCAGTCTCCGACTTGCAGCGCTTGAGCCGCGCCTCCAGATTCAGGTCTGGCATGGCGTGGCTGCGCAGGGCCCTGGCGGTCTGTTCCACGTAATCGCGGGTGGTTCCATAGCGTCCACTGGCGCTGGCCAGCACCTGACTCAGCACGCTGTCCGGCAGGTTGCCCGCATAGCTGGGCAAATGCCGCTCCAGCACGAAGCCCAGCGCCTGTACTTTCCTGCCGTCTTCAAGACGGCAGTTGAGCCAGTGCGGACGATACGAGGGATAGGGCATTTCGCGCTCCCACAATGCGAGTAGCGACTTCTCCAGACACTCATCAGGCAACCGGTAGGCGAAGCCGGTACATGAGCCGCCGCGATCCAGCCCGAACACCAGGCCCGGCACTTCCGGCGTACCGCGATGTTCGTGCGACCACAGGTAAAGCCCGCGGTGATAACCGTGCACTCGACCGCGCTGGCTCTCTACGGCGGTGCACTCAGGACGCCAGATCAGTGATCCATAAGCGAACAGCCAGACCGGACCGCCTTTATGAAGGCGCATGGTGGCGTTCATGGATGCGAGCAGTTGCTCGCGGGTAAGCTGCGGACCCAGATCGATAACGGGCGGGTACGTCAGGCCAAGGCCGTCATGCACCGCAGCGGCCAACTCGTTGATTGGATTCTCCATTTGCCTCCCTGACAGTCTGACTGTCAGTCTTTACCGAGCCCCGCTGACTCGCTCGCGGATGAGCGGCATCAGGGTGTCGTGGTTCGGTTGTTGCCACAGACCAGAGGCCTGTCTTTACAAAAAATTGCCTGGCGAACGGCTGACATCGTCATCAGCGATAAGCAGGTAAAGCAATTTACACTCCAGTCAGGTCGCCGTCAGTCCGGCATTATGGACGCGGCGCGTAGGCGAACACGTCTGCGCGCATCTGATGAGCATCCATCCCGGCGCTGACAAGCGCGTCCAGTGTTCCGTAGATCATCGCAGGCGAGCCGCTGGCGTACACATGAACCGCCGACAGATCCGCAATGTCCTCGCATACCGCCTCGTGCAGCAAACCACAGCGCCCTTCCCAGCCACATAGATCGCTGACGACCTTGTGCAGGAACAGATTCGGCAGTGTCGCCCACTCGTCCCAGTGGCTGACCTGATAAAAATCTTCCGGGCGACGGACGCCCCAGTACAGATGAACAGGGTGGCTGAAGCCTGTGGAACGACAGTGTTCGATCAAGCTGTTCATCTGCGCCATGCCAGTACCGGCAGCGATCAGAACCAGTGGCCCGTCCGGCAGCTCGGCAAGGTGGGTATCACCGAACGGCAGCTCGACCCGCGCCATGCGATTGCGCTGCAACTGCTCGATCAGACTGCGCGCACTGTCCTCGCGTACCAGCACATGCAGCTCAAGCTCACGACCGCTGTGCGGTGCCGATGCAATAGAGAACGCCGACTTCTCGCCGTTCTCCCGTTCGATCATCAGGTACTGCCCGGCGTGATAGCGCGGCGGCTTGCCTGCCGGAGCACGCAAGCCCACCCGCCAGACATCACCACCGACCTCGACGCACTCGCTCAACTGACAGGCAAAACTGCGAACCGGCAATTCACCTTTGGCCAGCACACCATCCCAAAGCACGATGCAATCTTCCAACGGCTCTGCTACACACGTATGAATCTCGCCGTGATCAAGCGTCTGACCTGCCTGTTTTACACGCCCCTCGACCAGCAATGCCGCGCAGACATGACAATTGCCGTTGCGACAGCTCTGCGGGCATTCGTACCCCAGGCGCTGTGCGGCATCGAGAATCCGCTCGCCCGGCAGGGTTTCCAGCACCGCACCGGATGGCTGCAAGGTTACGCGCATCAATCTATTCCCAACTGATTCCAGATCTCGTCCACCCGGCGTGTGGTGGCTTCGTCCTTGACGATCGCCCTGCCCCACTCACGCGTGGTCTCGCCTGGCCATTTGTTAGTGGCATCCAGACCCATTTTCGATCCCAATCCGGACACCGGAGAGGCGAAATCGAGGTAATCGATGGGCGTGTTGTCGATCATGACCGTGTCGCGCTTGGGGTCCATGCGTGTGGTGATAGCCCAGATCACGTCGTTCCAGTCACGCGCATTGATGTCGTCGTCGGTGACGATCACGAACTTGGTGTACATGAACTGCCGCAGAAACGACCAGACCCCCAGCATCACGCGCTTGGCGTGACCGGGGTATTGTTTCTTGATGGTCACGACCGCCATGCGGTACGAACAGCCTTCGGGCGGCAGATAGAAGTCGACGATTTCCGGGAACTGCTTTTGCAGAATCGGCACGAACACTTCGTTCAGCGCAACGCCCAGGATGGCGGGCTCGTCCGGTGGACGCCCGGTGTAGGTACTGTGGTAGATCGGCTTGATACGGTGCGTGATGCGCTCGACGGTCAACACCGGGAAGCTGTCGACTTCGTTGTAGTAGCCGGTATGGTCGCCGTAGGGGCCTTCATCGGCCATCTCGCCCGGATGAATCACGCCCTCAAGCACAATCTCGGCGCTGGCTGGCACCTGCAGGTTGCTGCCACGGCACTTGATCAGCTCGGTACGCGACCCACGCAGCAACCCGGCGAAAGCATATTCGGACAGGCTGTCCGGTACCGGCGTCACGGCACCGAGGATAGTCGCGGGGTCGGCACCCAGCGCCACGGCAACCGGATAAGGCTCGCCGGGATGCTTTGCACACCATTCGCGAAAGTCCAGCGCACCGCCGCGATGACTGAGCCAGCGCATGATGATCTTGTTACGGCCAATCACCTGCTGACGATAGATACCAAGGTTCTGGCGCTCTTTATTCGGACCTTTGGTAACGGTCAGACCCCAGGTGATCAGCGGTGCGACATCGCCCGGCCAGCAGGTCTGCACGGGCAGCATGCCAAGGTCGACATCGTCACCTTCAATGACGATCTCCTGGCACGGCGCATCCTTGACCACCTTGGGGGCCATGGCGATGACTTTGCGGAAGATGGGCAGCTTGGACCAGGCATCTTTCAAGCCCTTGGGCGGCTCGGGCTCTTTCAGGAAGGCCAGCAGCTTACCGATCTCGCGCAGCTCACTGACAGCTTCCGCGCCCATGCCCATGGCCACGCGCTCGGGTGTGCCGAACAGGTTGCCCAATACCGGGATATCAAAGCCGACCGGTTTTTCGAACAGCAGGGCCGGCCCCTTGGCACGCAGGGTACGGTCGCAGATTTCAGTCATTTCCAGCACAGGCGAGATCGGCATCTGGATGCGTTTCAACTCTCCGCGCTGCTCAAGCTGCTGCACGAAATCCCTAAGATCTTTGAATTTCATTAACCCGGCCATTTATCCAATAGACGCACATCGTACCTGCTCCAGCCCGCCAAGGCAGCTAATCGGCGATGCGCAGGCAAAAAAAATGGCGCCCCGAAGGGCACCATTTTTTGTTTCAGCCTGCCAGTTACTTGCGCTTCATGGACAGGAAGAACTCGTCGTTGGTCTTGGTCTGCTTGAGCTTGTCGATCAGGAACTCGATAGCCGCGACTTCGTCCATCGGGTGCAGCAGCTTGCGCAGAATCCACATGCGCTGCAGCTCGTCATCAGCGGTCAACAGCTCTTCGCGGCGTGTGCCGGAACGGTTGATGTTGATGGCCGGGAACACACGCTTCTCTGCGATCTTGCGATCCAGAGGCAGCTCCATGTTGCCAGTACCCTTGAATTCTTCGTAGATGACTTCATCCATCTTCGAACCGGTTTCAACCAGTGCGGTGGCGATGATGGTCAGCGAGCCGCCTTCTTCGATGTTCCGCGCGGCACCGAAGAAACGCTTCGGCTTCTCGAGTGCATGGGCATCGACACCACCGGTCAGCACTTTGCCGGAGCTCGGGATGACAGTGTTGTAGGCACGCGCCAGACGGGTGATGGAGTCGAGCAGGATGACCACGTCTTTCTTGTGCTCGACCAGCCGCTTGGCCTTCTCGATCACCATCTCGGCAACCTGTACGTGACGGGTTGGCGGTTCGTCGAACGTCGAGGCAACCACTTCGCCGCGCACGGTACGCTGCATTTCGGTTACTTCTTCCGGACGCTCATCGATCAGCAGAACGATCAGATGCACTTCCGGATTGTTGCGAGTGATGTTCGACGCGATGTTCTGCAGCATGATGGTCTTGCCCGCCTTTGGCGGCGCAACGATCAGACCACGCTGACCTTTACCGATCGGTGCACACAGATCGATCACACGACCGGTCAGGTCTTCGGTGGAACCGTTACCGGCCTCCATCTTCATGCGAATCGTCGGGAACAGCGGCGTCAGGTTTTCGAACAGAATCTTGTTCTTGGCGTTTTCCGGACGGTCGTAGTTGATCGTGTCGACCTTGAGCAGAGCGAAATAACGCTCGCCTTCCTTCGGTGGACGGATCTTGCCAACGATGGTGTCGCCGGTACGCAGGTTGAAACGGCGGATCTGGCTGGGGGAGACATAGATGTCATCCGGGCCGGCCAGGTAGGAAGCGTCTGCAGAGCGCAGGAAACCGAAGCCGTCCTGGAGAATCTCCAGCACGCCATCACCGGATATTTCCTCGCCACTTTTGGCGTGCCGTTTAAGCAGGGAAAAAATGACGTCCTGCTTGCGCGAACGGGCCATATTTTCTATGCCAGCCTGTTCGGCCATTTCGAGCAATTCGGTAATCGGCTTTTGCTTGAGTTCAGTCAGGTTCATATGGGGAATGACGTAATCATGTATGGAGGGGGAAATTAAGCTTTTGGCTTAATGAGGCCGCGCCGCAGAGAAGGCGACAGGATCGCGTACTAAATCGAAAGGAGAGCGTCGGCGACGGCTAGCAGGGGGCAACGGAGAAGCCGTTGCGGGGCCGAATGTACCACCTGTTTTTCCAGGCGTCTAGTACGCCCCCCGAAAAAAACCCCGCTATTTGCGGGGCTTTGAAACGCCTCAGATATTGGCGTCGAGAAACGCGGCCAGCTGCGACTTCGACAGAGCGCCGACTTTGGTCGCTTCAACATTGCCGTTCTTGAACAGCATCAGCGTAGGGATACCGCGCACGCCATGCTTGGCAGGGGTGTCCTGATTTTCATCGATGTTAAGTTTTGCAACAGTCAGCTTGCCTTGGTAAGCGGTAGCGATTTCATCCAGTACCGGGGCAATCATCTTGCAGGGGCCACACCACTCAGCCCAGTAGTCAACCAGCACGGCACCATCAGCCTTGAGAACTTCGGCTTCAAATGTGGCGTCGGTGACGTGTTTGATCAGGTCGTTGCTCATGGAAGTCTCCGAGGTCATAGGCTAAAACGACGCCCATCATAGCGGGCTGCAAGTCATTCAGGAAGCGAAGGTTCATTGAGTCTGGCTATGATGATGCATGACTGGAGTTATGGCACGCGCTCAACCGGAAGGCGAAACGAACACGATACCGGTACGAAGCGCTGCACCACGGATGTGGTCCTGCATAGCCTTTTGCGCAGGCCCCGACGCATGCCGTGCCAGCGCACGGAGGATCTTGCGGTGCTCCTGCCAGGTTTCCATGACCCTTGCTGCACGTATGAACGGCATTTTCTGGCTCTCGAGGAAGATATCGGCACCTGCGGTCACGATTCCCAGCATGGCCTGATTGCCACTGGCGATCAGGATGTGCCGGTGAAATTCGAAATCCAGCCGGGCCGCAGCCTCGAAGTCGCCGGCACGCAACTCCAGACGCATCGCTTCGACATTGTCTTCAAGCACATCCCGTTCGTCAGCGGTGAGGGTGACGGCTGCCAGGCCAGCCGCGAAGCCTTCCAGGGCATATCGCAGCTGGAAAGTGTCGGCCGGTGAAACCTGAGCCTCAAAAGGCCAGGAAAAACCGTTCGTGCGCTGTTCTGGTTCAGAAACAGACTGCACAAATACGCCTTTGCCCGGCTGAACGCTAACCACCCCAAGTGCGCTGAGCGATGACAAAGCCTCACGCAAAGACGCCCGACTGACGCCCAGCAGGACGGCCAGATCACGCTGCGACGGCAGGCTTTCTCCAGGCTTGTAACCTTGCTCGGCAATCAACTTGCGAATGGCCCTGAGGGCTGATTCGGGTACGGCGAGTGAAGTGTTCGGCATCACTGTTCAGGCCAGTCAGTCCAGTAAAAATCCCTTTTATCCCCATACCGAAGATTCGGCAAGCGACGCCCAGCACTGGGGCGACGGGGCTTCAAAGCGCGCCAAAGCAGGGCGCGCCGCCCTTTGACTGGTCAGACCAGTAAGACCATAAACGTCCTGCAAACCTTGAGTTATGGCACGTGACAGCCGGATGGCATGCGCTGTGCACTGGAGACAGGCCAACATCCTACGTTTCGCCCGGAGACTTCATATGACCAAGCGTTACAGCGCCCTGCTTACTGCATTGTTTGCCAGTCTGATGCTGAGCCAGACACCCGCCCACGCCAACGGCCTGGACGACGTTGTAGCGCGCGGCACCCTGAAGGTTGCCGTTCCGCAGGACTTCCCGCCATTCGGCTCGGTCGGCCCGGACATGAAACCTCGCGGGCTGGACATCGACACCGCACAACTGCTGGCCGACAGGCTGAAGGTCAAGCTGGAACTGACGCCGGTCAACAGCACCAACCGCATCCCGTTCCTGACCACCGGCAAGGTTGACCTGGTGATCTCCAGCCTGGGCAAGAACCCGGATCGCGAAAAAGTCATCGACTTCTCCCGCGCTTATGCTCCGTTCTACCTCGCGGTATTCGGTCCGCCTGATTCTCCGGTCAAGGACATCGCCGACCTGAAGGGCAAGACCATCAGTGTCACCCGTGGTGCCATCGAGGACATCGAGCTGTCGAAAGTTGCACCGGAAGGCGCAACCATCAAGCGCTTCGAAGACAACAACTCCACCATCGCCGCCTATCTGGCCGGGCAGACTGACCTGATCGCCAGCGGTAACGTGGTGATGGTCGCCATCAGCGAGCGCAACCCCAAGCGCATTCCGGCGCTGAAAGTGAAGCTCAAGGACTCTCCAGTCTATGTCGGCGTGAACAAAGGCCAGCCGGAGCTGCTGGGCAAGGTGGACGAAATCCTGAACGCCGCCAAGGCTGACGGATCGCTGGAAAAAGCGTCCCAGACCTGGCTGAAGCAACCGCTGCCCGCCGATCTCTGATCACCGCTTTCCGGTCACAGGATTCACCAATGGCTTATCACTTCGACTTTACACCGGTCCTGCAAAGCATCGATCTGCTGATGCGCGGGGCTTTGTTCACGCTGGAACTGACTGCCATTGGCACCCTGCTGGGCGTCAGCCTCGGTATTGTCGGTGCTGTTGTAAGGGCCTGGAAGATCCAGCCCTTTGCAACGATCTTCGCGATCTATGTCGAGCTGATCCGTAACACGCCGTTTCTGGTCCAGCTGTTCTTCATTTTTTTCGGGCTGCCGTCGCTGGGCGTGCAGATCTCGGAATGGCAGGCGGCGGTGCTGGCGATGGTCATCAACCTGGGTGCGTACTCGACCGAAATCGTGCGAGCGGGCATTCAGGCGATCCCCAAGGGGCAGCTCGAAGCGTCGGCAGCCCTGGCGATGAATCGTTATGAAGCGTTTCGCTACGTCGTCCTGATTCCGGCGCTGAGCAAGGTCTGGCCGGCACTGAGCAGCCAGATCATCATCGTCATGCTGGGCTCGGCGGTTTGCTCGCAGATTGCTACCGAGGAGTTGAGCTTCTTTGCCAACTTCATCCAGTCACGCAACTTCCGCTCGTTTGAAACCTACATCGTGACGACGCTGATCTACCTGGCCATGGCCCTGCTGATCCGGCAACTGCTGGCCTGGATCGGGCGTCGCTACATATCGAGGAGCAGCTGATGGATTTCACCCTCTGGGACATCCTGCGCAATCTGCTGATCGGCCTGCAATGGACCGTAGCCTTGTCATTGGTGGCCTTCATCGGCGGTGGCCTGATCGGTTTGCTGGTGATGGGCATGCGCACCTCGGAAAAATCCGGCCCGCGTGTGACCGCCAAACTCTATATAGAGCTGTTTCAAGGTACGCCATTGCTGATGCAGCTGTTTCTGGTGTTCTTCGGTGTCGCTCTGATGGGCATGAACATCTCGCCCTGGGCTGCGGCGGCACTGGCCTTGACGCTGTTTACCAGCGCCTACCTTGCCGAAATCTGGCGCGGCTGCGTGGAATCGATTTCCAAGGGCCAGTGGGAAGCGTCGGCCAGCCTGGCGATGACCCCGTTTGAGCAGATGCGCTACGTAATATTGCCTCAGGCCCTGCGTATCGCGGTTGCGCCAACGGTCGGCTTTTCCGTACAGGTGGTCAAAGGCACCGCTGTGACCTCGATCATCGGCTTTACCGAACTGACCAAGACCGGCAGCATGCTGGCCAATGCCACGTTCGAACCTTTCATGGTCTATGGCTTCGTTGCTCTGGGCTACTTCATCCTGTGCTACCCCTTGTCGCTGTGCGCGCGCCATTTGGAAAGGAGACTGCATGCCTCTGCTTAGAATTTCCGCCCTGCATAAATACTATGGCGATCATCACGTCCTGAAGGGCATCGACCTGTCGGTCGAGGAAGGTCAGGTAGTGGCGATCATTGGTCGCAGCGGCTCGGGCAAGAGCACCCTGCTGCGCACGCTCAACGGTCTGGAGTCGATCAACGATGGCGTGATCGAAGTCGACGGCGAGTATCTCGATGCCGCACGCGCCGACCTGCGCACCCTGCGGCAGAAGGTCGGCATGGTGTTTCAGCAGTTCAACCTGTTCCCGCACCTGAGCGTGGGCGAGAACGTGATGCTCGCGCCGCAGATCGTACAGAAGGTCCCCAAGGCCGAAGCCGCAAGGCTGGCAAAAAAGATGCTCGAGCGCGTGGGGCTGGGCGAGAAGTTCGATGCCTTCCCGGATCGCCTGTCCGGTGGCCAGCAGCAACGCGTGGCGATTGCTCGCGCACTGGCCATGTCACCCAAGGTTTTGCTCTGCGACGAAATCACTTCGGCGCTGGACCCGGAGCTGGTCAATGAAGTGCTCAGCGTTGTGCGCCAGCTGGCAGCCGACGGCATGACCCTGATCATGGTCACCCACGAAATGCGCTTCGCTCGTGAAGTGGGCGACAAGCTGGTGTTCATGCATCAGGGCAAGGTGCATGAAGTCGGCGACCCGAAAGTACTGTTCGCCAACCCGAAAACCCCGGAACTGGCGAACTTCATTGGCACCGTAGAACACGCGTGACAAGACCGGACGCAAAGCGTCCTGAACTGCATGCGACGCGGAGCGTCGCACGATAGTTGGGTCATCGTTCCTCCAGTGTTGGAACGCAGTGTTGGACGCCCCTGTGGGAGAGGACCGGGCGACGCTTCGCTTTTGTGGGAGCGGACTTGTCCGCGAAGGGGCCGGTACATTTCGCGAATATGTATCGCCTGAAACACCGTCTTCGCGAACAAGTTCGCTCCCACGTCCTTCGGCCAGAAGCCTGTAAGCTCAATTCTCCGGACTGTGTATAACGCCGAGCACTCCAACGCGGGAACGCAAAGCATCGGCACGGCAGTGAAAGAGCTATGACGTCGACCTGATAGCCATGCGCCACGTCACAAGAGTAATACCGGGTATTTCCGGTGCCTGAACAGCTTCGCGTTGGCGGCAAGCATGGATCGTGGCACGATGGTCCGGTTATCGAACCGGATTTCCTGACCATGCCGCACTCAACACCCAAGAATTTTTCACTGATCGCCGCCATCGACCTGGGCTCCAACAGCTTTCATATGGTTGTGGCAAAAGCCAATCAGGGCGAAATTCGCATTCTTGAGCGCCTGGGCGAGAAGGTGCAGTTGGCCGCTGGCATCGATGAAGAGCGCCAGTTGACCGAAGAATCCATGCAGCGCGGTCTCGACTGCCTGAAACGCTTTGCCCAGTTGATCAATGGTCTGCCGCTGGGTGCCGTGCGCATCGTCGGCACCAATGCCCTGCGCGAGGCCCGCAACCGCAACGACTTCATTCACCGCGCAGAAGAAATTCTCGGCCATCCGGTGGAAGTCATCTCTGGCCGGGAAGAGGCGCGCCTCATTTATCTGGGCGTCTCTCACACGCTGGCCGACACCCCAGGCAAGCGCCTGGTGGCCGACATCGGCGGCGGCAGTACCGAATTCATTATCGGTCAGCGCTTCGAGCCGCTGCTGCGTGAAAGCCTGCAGATGGGCTGCGTGAGTTTTACTCAGCGCTACTTCCGCGACGGCAAGGTGACACCGGCCCGTTACGCGCAGGCCTACACCGCTGCCCGCCTGGAAATAATGAGCATCGAGCATGCACTGCATCGCCTGAAGTGGGATGAAGCGATTGGCTCTTCAGGTACCATCCGCGCTATCGGCCTGGCACTGAAGGCCAATGGTTATGGCGCCGGCGAGGTCAATGCCGAAGGGCTGGCCTGGCTCAAGCGCAAGCTGTTCAAGCTGGGCGATGTCGAAAAGATCGACTTCGACGGCATCAAGCCTGACCGTCGCGCCATTTTCCCCGCAGGCCTGGCGATTCTGGAAGCCATCTTCGATGCCCTTGAACTCAAGCGCATGGATCATTGCGAAGGCGCGCTGCGTGAAGGCGTGCTCTACGACCTGATGGGCCGCCACCATCACGAAGACGTGCGCGAGCGCACGCTCAGCTCGCTGATGGAGCGTTACCACGTCGATCTGGAACAGGCTGCACGCGTCGAAGCCAAGGCGCTGCATGCGCTGGAGCAGGTGGCCGATAGCTGGGAGCTGCAGCATGAAAGCTATGCCGAACTGCTCAGTTGGGCGGCCAAGGTGCATGAGATCGGCCTGGACATCGCCCACTATCACTATCACAAGCACGGCGCGTACCTGATCGAGCATTCTGACCTTGCCGGTTTCTCACGCGAAGACCAGCAAATGCTCGCACTGTTGGTGCGCGGTCATCGCCGCAATATTCCCAAGGACAAGTTCGCCGATTTTGGCGCTGAAGGCATCAAGCTGATTCGCCTGTGCGTGTTGTTGCGCTTTGCGATTCTGTTCCACCACATCCGCGGCACCCAGGAGATGCCGCGCGTAGTGCTGCGTGCCGACGGTCCGAACCTGGACGCTGAGTTCCCGAAAGGCTGGCTGGAAAACAACCAGCTGACTCAGGCCGACTTCGCGCTGGAAGCGGAGTGGCTGACCCGAGTCGGCATCGTCTTCAGCGTACGCTGAGGACCGGGTTGCTCAGGCGCTCCAGCAGGGTCGCCTGAGCGCTTCGAGCGTTCTGGTTGCCAGTCGGCATACTGCGCACGTAACGCCCGTCAGACTGCAGCAGCCAGCTGTGGGTGTTGTCGGTCAGGTAGCTTTCCAGCTCCTTCTTCACACGCAGAATCAACTTTTTGCCCTCTACCGGGAAGCAGGTCTCGACGCGCTTGTCGAGGTTGCGCTCCATCCAGTCGGCACTCGACAGGAACATCTGCTCGTCGCCGCCATTGAGGAAGTAGAACACCCGTGTGTGCTCCAGGAAGCGGCCGATGATCGAGCGCACGTGGATATTGTGCGAGACCCCCGCAATTCCCGGACGCAGGCAGCACATGCCGCGCACCACCAGATCGATACGCACGCCGGACTGGCTGGCCTTGTACAACGCACGGATGATCTTCGGATCGGTCAGCGAGTTGAACTTGGCGATGATGTGCGCAGGCTTGCCATCGAGTGCGAATTGCGTTTCGCGGGCAATCATGTCGAGCATGCCCTTCTTGAGCGTGAACGGCGCATGCAGCAGCTTCTTCATGCGCAACGTCTTGCCCATGCCGATCAACTGACTGAACAGCTTGCCGACGTCTTCGCACAATGCGTCATCGGAGGTCAGCAGGCTGTAGTCGGTATACAGACGCGCATTGCCGGCATGATAGTTACCGGTCCCGAGGTGCGCGTAACGGACGATTTCACCCGCTTCGCGACGCAGAATCAACATCATCTTGGCGTGGGTCTTGAAGCCGACCACACCGTAGATCACTACCGCACCCGCGGCCTGAAGACGGCTGGCCAGTTGCAGGTTGGACTCTTCGTCAAAACGGGCACGCAATTCGATCACCGCAGTGACTTCCTTGCCGTTGCGCGCAGCATCGACCAGCGCGTCGACAATTTCCGAGTTCGCACCGCTGCGGTACAGCGTCTGGCGCACGGCCAGAACATGCGGGTCCTTTGCAGCCTGACGGAGCAGGTCGACCACCGGCGTAAACGACTCGAAAGGGTGCAGCAACAGGATGTCCTGCTTGCTGACCACGCTGAAAACGTTTTCGCTGTTCTGCAGCAGCTTGGGAATGGCTGGCGTGAACGGCGGGTATTGCAATTCCGGATGGCTGTCCAGGCCGGTAATGCTGAACAGGCGCGTCAGGTTGACCGGCCCATTGACCTGATACAGCTCGGACTCGTTCAGGTTGAACTGCTTGAGCAGGTAGTCCGACAGGTGTTTGGGGCAGGTATCGGCCACTTCCAGACGCACCGCATCGCCGTAACGACGCGAGAACAATTCGCCACGCAGGGCACGCGCCAGGTCTTCCACGTCTTCCGAGTCCAGCGCCAGATCGGCGTTTCGAGTCAGGCGGAACTGATAGCAGCCCTTGACCTTCATGCCCTGAAACAGATCGTCGGCGTGGGCATGGATCATCGACGACAGAAACACGAAGTTGTCGCCAGGCCCGCAGACCTCTTCCGGCACCTTGATGACACGCGGCAGCAAACGCGGTGCCGGGATGATCGCAAGGCCCGAATCGCGACCGAAGGCATCGATGCCTTCG